>CADCII010000042.1 GCA_902801515.1 uncultured Lachnospiraceae bacterium | reverse complement strand
ACTTAAGGTTCTGGTGTTTGACAGACCATGGAACAGAGAATGTGCTTTTCCGAATGGAAACTATCAAAGATGCGCCGATTGGGAAAGCATTCGCAAGATTGTTACAGGTGAGTGAGAAAGAAGCTTAAACTCGATGAGAATCCTATCCGCATTTATTCGGTGATTATCAGAAAATCAGCTACGGCTCTTCTTATCAGGCTGCCATCTTCTATCCAGTCCCCGTTTTCATTGACGTATTTGCCGTCGATGACCAGTGCGCTGCTTCCACCGCCGTCAAGGCCGCGGGCATAGGCGCACCCAAGATCTGAAAAGATCTCTTGTTCTTCGTAGATGGTGATGCCGTGTTGATATCCGGCTTCACCTGCCGTGATGATATAATACTCCAAAGGACGCACCATACCGATGGCGCATCTTGGGTAAGCATTGCCATTCCAGTCATAATCGGTCAGGGTGCATTTCTCAAAGTCTTTGATCAAAAGGTCTTCGCAGGTTCCCCATGAAAAGACAACGTCCTGTTTAAGGACGGCATCCACAGTATTGTACCTTGGAGAAAACAGAGTGCCGTCTTTTCGAAGGCAGATTTCATAGCTGTCTGCGTATTCTCCGTGCACGACTTTGTTATTTCTGATGAGAAGGCTGCCTCCACAGGCGTGTCCTGTCCCGTAATCAAAGTAGCTTCCGTTGGTCAGGATCTTTGCGCCGCATCTTTTAGCAGCGTCCAGCGGCGTTTCCCTGTCGCCGCCAAAATCTCCATAGGAATCCGATCCGTTTATCTGATTGGCGTTTTTGATGACGATATGCGTCAGGAAGTAGATGCCGCCGTTTTCGGTTTCCTTCTTGGCGCAGGTGTAAAATAAAGTATCTGAGCAGTATTTCAGCTCAGCGTTTTCATATTCTTCGGCATACTTTTCTGCTGCCCATTCAGGCCCGGGAGAAGGGGCGATCGTGGTGACGTTCAGGATCGGAGAGAGTGCCTCAGCCGGAACCTGTATTTGCGGCGATGGCAGGATGATGTCTTCCATGGTTAGTCCTTCACAGACCTGGGTTTCGCTGATAACTTCGATCAGACCGTCAAGATCGTCATAGATTTCGTCACTGTTTTTGTCTGACAGGCCGAGGGCTGATTCTTCTTCGGGAACATCGGAATCTTCTTCGATCCCGACAATTTCTTCATCCATGATCTCATCATCCGCGATGCTGATGACGGGTGTTGCGGCGATAAAAAGTCCCGCCGCGATAAGCAGGATTTTGATGGTTTTTCGCATAAAATGGCCTCCGGTTACTAACTGTTTATCTGTAATTGTAACATATGGTAACTTGTAATTCTATCAGCATCCTGCTATCGCTTAGTGTAAAGTAATTGTACGTTGAACAAGATATTCCATCTTGTATAAGATAAACAAAAAAGAGTTCCATCTTTGAGAGGCAGGGCCACCAGCCAAAAAAGCTTTTTTTTTGTGGAAATGGCTTCTGCAATTATATAAAATGGATAGTAGTATAGACGTAGTATGGCACGTTTAGAGGAACGCATTTATTGAAAGAAACGTAAAATTGCAGAAGAAAACGGTACTCCTGTGATTAAAATAGATCGGTATCACATATCGTCAATATGGGTATGGATGCATTCCGCTGATTCATACGATTAAGGGGGGACTCTAATGAAGAGAATCTTATTGCTCGCACTTGCTGCGGTGCTGACGTTTAGCTTGCTTCCGAACTGTTCCGCCCGTGCCGAGGAGCGGCCGGTGTTGACGATCGGCGATGTGAATGATCGCTCCTCTGCACGGGTAGATGGAGAGGAACAGGTGGGCCTGTGGCGGTACCTGGAGGATCAGCTGGGCATGGATATACAGTTTGTTTATATGACACCTGAAGCTTATGCCGCCGGATTGGCCAGTGGCGATCTGCCGGACATCGTCGCTACCGACAACAATCTTGCCACCATCCTGGATAATGGCGTTGCATTCAATGCCGGTCCATATATGGAGGAATATGTCCCGAATTTTATGAAGGGTGAAACCCGGATGGCCTATGATGTGTTCACTGCGCTGCTGGATGAAGAAGAGGGGTTTTATTTTTTCCCCCAAAAGATTGGGTACAACGGCGTTGGATACAGCAATGATCCCGCCAACCGAGGGTATGTCGTGCGCTGGGATTATTACAAAGAGCTGGGTTATCCACCGATCAACAATGAGGACGACTACCTGAGCGTGCTGCAGCAGATGCACGAGAACCATCCTTTTACCGAGGAAGGCTATCCCACCTATCTGTTCGGCACCGACAATTATGCCGGCTATTGCACTGCCTTCCGGGCGGAGGTTAGCCTCGATTACTGGGCGGCATATAAGTATCAGAACAATATTTTCACCAATGAGGTGTATGACGGATATGCAGATCCGGAGCATTCCATGTGGTGGTCATGCATGAGCTGGTTCAACAAGCTCTACCGGGCAGGCAAAGAGGACGGCTCCTTCGATATGGATTTCCTTACTCAGTCAGATGAGCAGTACGATGCCAAATGTGCCCGGGGTCAGTATCTCGGATTGCAGAATAAATCTACAGATTTCTACGACGCCATGGTCAGTACGGACCCGGATACCCTGTGCGGGTACGGTATGGTGCCAACCGCTGCCACTAATCTTTACACTAACGTATATCAGCTGCTTGGCAACGGCTCACATTACATGTGGTTTATTTCTGAGAACAGCCAGCATAAGGAAGCAGCGCTGAAACTGTTTAACTATATGTGCGATCCGGACTTTCTGCGGGAAGCAGCCATGGGCCAGCAGGGACTGACCTGGGATTATGACGAGGAAGGCATTCCCCGAATGACCGAATACGGTCAGGAACAGTTTGATGATTACATGGCGGGGAAAGCTTCCGAAGACAACTATTATGCCCAATGGGGGACTTATGGCGATCTGACAGGCGCATGGCCGCTGCTGCGCAACAATGTGATACATCCGGACGGGTATCCGCTGGATTTTGTCACCATTAACCGTGAATACGCGAAGGCAAATATGACCAACAACATTTCAAAGGATATTTGTGCGCACTACGGGGTGGAGCTGCCGACAGACGCCTTCTATCAGGCCGGCGGATTGGACTTCCGAAATGACTGCGGCGAAGCGATCACATCCTGCATGAGCAGCCTGACTCGAGAACAGCTTCGCATCCTTGCCAGGGCGGAAACGATTCTGGACAGTGTTTGGGTGGATCTTGTCCTGGCGGAAACAGATGAGGAGTGGAACGCGATCAGGGATGAAAGCATCCGTCAGCTCGTCGAGTTAGGCGAACCGGAGGTATTCGAAGCATATCGGCAGCAATGGAATGCGGCGGCGGCCGTTATCGTGCCTTTGGTTCGGGAAGCGCAGATTTCGAACGGGATTGAGCCTTACACGCCTGAGCAATACGAAAGAAGACCTTAAGCAGGAACGGGGGTTAAGTTTCATGAAGCAAAAATTGATGTCTCTTCGGGTTCGTATGCTGCTGCCTGTCATCTTCATGACCTTGTTTGTGGTTATCCTGCTGACCGTGCTGTTTTCCCGGGCGTACATTAATATGATTCTTCGTCAGGAAAACGATGTGAACGCAGTCGGCTTTGAAACGGTTTCACACTCGATTCCCCCCCTCATTTCATCCTCCGTCAGCGAAGTCCAGCGCATCATGGCGGATGACCGTGTCGCTGCCTACGCGAGGCTGCAGTACGCTTCAAAGGCAGAGCTGGTACATGGCAGAATCGACTGTCGGGATTTTCTTCGGGGGGAAATAGCAAGACACGACGGCATATTCGGCCTGCTGTTCATGCGGCAGGACGGGAGCCTGTTCGGTGTACTCCCGGAGGGCTACTTTTTTCTCGATCATCCAGAGGATGATCCATTTCCGGAGGACATGAAAGCGAAGATTCTGAACGCACCTCTTGGTCAGACGGTGTGGGTCGGTCCACTCGCCGGGGCTGCGATCTATGGCTTTGAAAACAGCACAACGCCCCGGAACGTCATGATCGCCGCCTGGAAATCTGTCAATACGAGTTATGGTGAATGCTACGCTATGATGCTGATGGATGAGTCCATCTTTGAAGATCAATTTGCCGCCCTGCAGGATGGAAAAAGTAAATGGCATCTCCTTACCGCTGATCAGACGGAAATCTATCATACGGGTCAGGACGCATGTCAGAACATAGAGCGGCTGATCAGCGAGAGCAACAGCGGAACAATCTTCCAAAATGAAAACAATCAGCCTGTCTGCGCGTTTTCCATGACGATGGATTCACCGGCTTGGACAGTCGTTCGCGAGGTTTCCATGGAAAGCTACGAGCAGGTAGTCCGGTATGTCCGCCGCACGGTCACCGTTGTCGCTTCCGGCATCTTCCTGATTGTCATGGCGCTCTACATCCTATGGCTGAAAAGACGCATGCCGCAGTTTGAATCACTGCTGGACGGGATCATACGCATTGGGCAAGGCGACCTGGAAACCAGGGAATTCGTGCCCACCAGCATCAACGAATTTCAAAGGATGCAGCAGGAAATCAATAAAACCAGCCAGGCTCTGCGGCAGCAGATGGATACAATCCGCCAGATGGAACGGGAACAGATGGAGCTGGAGAATCAAAAAAGGGAACAGGAGTTGATTGTCCGGGAACTGAGCACAGCCAGACAGATTCAGGAAAGCATGCTTCCTCACATTTTCCCGCCCTATCCGGATCGGAGTGAGGTGAATTTGTTTGCTTCCATGGATCCCGCAAGGGACGTGGGCGGAGACTTCTATGACTTTTTCTTCATCGACGAGGACCATCTTTGTCTGGTTATCGCAGATGTCAGCGGCAAGGGAATCCCAGGCGCGATGTTTATGATGATCTCCAAGAGGATCATTGAAGACTCCGCAAGACAGGTACACAGTCCCGCTGAGATTCTGTATCGGACAAACGAAGCGCTCTGTGACAGCAACCAGATGGACATGTTCGTCACCGCCTGGCTCGGTATTCTGGAGATTTCCACAGGAAAGCTGACGGCTGCGAACGCCGGTCATGAGTTTCCGGCGATCCGAAGGAAGAATGGCCACTTTGAACTGTATAAAGACAAGCATAACTTTGTGCTCGGCGGGATGGAAGGAGTCCCCTATAAGGAATATGATCTCCATATAGCACCCGGGGATAAGCTCTTTGTCTATACGGACGGTGTTCCGGAGGCGACGGCCGCCGACGGGGAGATGTTTGGGACAGAACGCATGATCTTAGCGCTGAATACATGCGGGGATAAAAGTCCGGAAGCCATTCTCGGCGGTATCCGGAACGCTGTAGACACCTTTGTCGGCGATGCAGAGCAGTTTGATGATCTTACTATGATGTGTCTGGAATACCGCGGACCTCAGGAATCCAAAAGTGTGTGACTTTTATTGCCCGGAATGCAGCAGTCAGGCAACATGCTCCTTCAGAATATCCTGCAGGGACTTCATGGAACTGGTATGGGTCCGTATAACCTTTGTACCGTCTGAAACCCCTGTCAGGGCACACTGCAGCATTTTGTGAGATATCGTATGTGTAAACACGATCAGAAGATCCGGTGTCCCGATCCGTCCTTTCATATCTGCACATGGTTTGCAGAATACCTTCGCTTTGCATCCATATTTCCGGCAGACATCAGAGTACTGCCGCTGCATGCATTCATTTCCGCCAAGAATCACCACGCTCATCCGGTATCTCCTTTCTGTAACAAGATAAATGGTTAGTTAATGCTAACCTGTATTTCTTAATTAACCGCCGCATGCAGCACACGGCGGTTAGTTTTCTCTAACATCTTACCCTGTCACAATAAATCTGTCAAGTGGTGAATATGTATCCTGTATCCGATTCAGCGTTTTTATTCTCTGCCTCCTGCACCTCATACTTGCTGCGGAACAATTCAAAGAGGCGCTGTCTCATCTGGTCATTCATCTCAGAGAGCGGTTTCTTCTCATCTTCCGTCTGCTCTTCTTTTCCAAGAAGTTTCCCGACGGTTAAGGGGATGGCTTCACGGATGCCGTCAGTCCAGTATCCGGCGACCTTCTTTGCTTTGTCAGGATAGTTTGTAATGATCGCATGGACACCTGCCTCCATACACGCAAGCATCTGTGCCTCTGAATCGATCGTCCAGATATTTACAAGAATCCCTTTTTCCCGGCAGTCATCCATAAACCGGGGAGAAAACAGATTGAAAAATGCAGGGTGCAGTGCATCCATTCCTAGTTTTCCTGCAAAAGCAGGCATCCCGGTAAAGGCGTTCGCGTATAAAAATCCGACTTTTGCTTCCGGATCCAGAAGATGGATCTTCTCTATTGACAGATGGTTAAATGAAGAATACCAGACTCTGTCGCTCATCCCGTATTCTTCCGCCATCTTCAATATCTTGCGCTCGATCCCGCGGTAATGGAATACATTGGTCTTCAGCTCAATATTGATCGTCAGATCAGTCGGCTTTATCAGCTCAAATACCTCCCGCATCGTGGGGATGGTGTACTGTCTGTCTTTGCCAAATTCGGTTCCGCGTGAATAATCGAACTGTCTGAGTTCTTCCAGCGTATAGTCCTTTACCCAGCCCTTTCCGCTGCTCGTCCTGTCCAGCCTCTCATCATGGATGACCACGATCTCCTGGTCTTTGGACTCGTGAATATCGAGTTCTATGCCGTCCGCACCGAGCCGGACAGCTGCTTCAAATGCTTCCAGTGTATTCTCCGGGGCGTATCCGATCGCGCCCCGGTGTGCCCATATCTTAACCGGTTTTTTATCACCAACCTGACTCATTGTCTGTTCCTTTCTCCTGACTGTGCTTCTAAGTAAGAAACTACTTTCTGTCTATCTTACTCCGCACTCAGTCCGAGTTCAATATTCTGCACTTCCAGTACCTGCGCATTCCCACTGAGATCCTCCCAGATATAGACCAGCTGGTAAAGAGAAGTTTCACTATCTCCATCTGTCCTGCACAGATAGCAGTAGTTCGTTCCTGCGACAACCTGCGTTGCAAGGAGGGTAACCGGTTCACATTTCGCGCCGTCATAATCAGCCATAGCCTTCTCAAACAGAACCCGGGCTTTTACAGTGAGAAATTCGTCCTCTGACACTTCCCAGCCTCCGGACAGACCGCCGGTTTTGACATCATCCTCAGCCGGCTGCGCCCAGGTATCATATTCATCTGCTTCTGCCTCGATCACTTCAAAATCACCGCAGTATGAAAATGATTCTTCGTCTGCTTCCACATCACCGCACAGGACCACTTCTCCCAGCACATCACAATACTCGAAAGCTCTTTCATTCAGCCTGCTGCCCTGTCCGCAGACAACCTGTCCCAGTCTTTCACAGTAATCAAAAGCTCTGCTGCCTATCACCGCTTCCGATCCGATGAACACCTGCTTTATTGTGTCGCAATAACTGAAAGCACAGTCTTCAACCACAGTTCCTGCAGGGATATCGACAGCAGAAGGAAGTTCAGCGTAGCTGAATGCATCGCATCCGATCGTAATATTCTCAGGAAGCTGAAGCGTATCGGAAATGACGCAGTATTCAAAAGCACGCTGCCCGATGGAGCGAACACTGTCAGGGATCGTAAGGCTGCTCATCTCTTTGTATGTGAAAGCCTGGTAACCGATCTCTGAAACCGGGTATCCGTCAATCTCCGACGGTATCTCGATCACATCTTCGTCTCCTGTGTACTCACAGATGGTGGCCGTCTTATCATCATTGATCATATAACTGTAGTCACCTGATGTGATGATCGCCGGATGAAAATCTGCTTCCGTTTCCTGCATATCTGTTCCCGATGTTCCATATCCGATCTGTATTCCTGCGATCACATCCCTGACGCCTGCCCACAACTCATCATATTCTGCGCGGGTATCCTCATCTTCCATATAAGCCTGGTAATCTGTGGGCAGTACCGCGAAATAATTCATCGCGTTTTCTTCATCAAATCCGATATACTCAAAACTCGGAAGCTCCTTGAAGCTGGTATTTACGGATGCTCCGATGGTGAAAAGCCTGCCGCCCTCCATTCCTTCCTCTGCGTAAGCGTCATAGCTGGCCTTCTGGAAAAAAGTTGCTCCGCGGTCATCCGTTTTTACAAATGTACTCTGGTACCAGTCCTCATCCATCGTGACCAGAACCCCCTGGTCAAAATAATAAGAATATGTCCCGTCCGGATTCTGGTAGTCTGTGTAATCATCAAACATTCCTGCCCATACAGCTGAAGCTCCTGCAAGACTCAGTGCCAGGCTCATCAAAACCATCATTCTCTTTTTCATTTTATTAATCTCCTCTCTGCTGCCGTTAATGACTATTATGCAAATCTGTTATCAGATCTGTTATCATCCTGTCATCTAATAAGACGGAACGAAGGACGTATCGGTCACATCAGATTTATCTAAATTGTAGCACAGCAGCAGACAGGAATTTCACACCTGAATAAAGAATAATGAATTCATCACAGAACCCTATGTTGAATATTAAGAAACAGCAGGCATACTGTTGAAGATTGGAGGTTTAAGAATATGAAAAAAACAACTCTATTTATCTCAGCACTGATGACTTGCACCCTGCTGGCTTCATCCGGAATATATACAGCGGATGAACTCAATACAGATTACGGTCATATTGAAAATGATTTTACCGGCATGACTCCGGAGATTGCCAGTGCCTATCTTTCCGTCATTGATGAACTGTCCGGACATATTGGCTGTGATGCCACAGAGGATGCAGCGGAAGAATATCTGCACGGTGGTTTCATCCGCGACTGGGATGCTGACGGAACGCCTGAACTGTGTCTGCTGCTCAGGACAAGTCCGCGTGAAGATGACAGCTGGGATGGTATGCCGGTTTATGGATGGTATCCCCCAACGCTTTATCTCTATACATATCAGGACGGACAGGCTGTGCGCGCGGGAGAATGCGATCTTTATTTCGGAACCGCCGGCCGGGAGGCTGCAGTTATCGCTCTGGCGGAAGAGGATGGTATGAAGTACGTCTGGTGGGATCGCTTCGCTCCTGAAGAAGAAACCACTGTGATCTGCTTTGAGCTGGCTGACGGTGAATTGCAGATGAAAGAAACGCCTGCCGATGTGGCAGACGCTGCAGGAGAATCAAATTCTTCAGAGGAATTCCTGGACGCTCTGGGCTCATTGAGTATTTATAATGCCCAGCTTCTGCTCTTCAATAACAGCGGAGATGCAAAGATTGAAGGGGATGCCAACATCCTTCAGCTCCGGGAAGCTATTGCTTCGCAGCAGTAACTGACTGAGAGGCTTCCTGGTATAAAGACTCCAGCATCTCAGGAGTTACAGACTTCACTTCATTGTAGATGACCTCGCCCCTTCGATTCAGGACAATCGTCTGGGGCAGGGTCGAACCACCGCCAACTGCTTCAAATACGGTGTTCTCCTTCGTATCCGTCGCAAACGGCATTGCGTATCCATTATCCGCTGTGAATTCTTCCGGATCATCTTTCGCCACAAGTGAGGAATGAACCGCCAGCACAGCGATGTCCCCTTCATATTTCTGATACAGGTCACTGAAATACGGCAGTTCTTTCACGCAGGGAGCACAGCATGTCGCCCAGAGATTAATGAATGTGACCTTGCCTCTTGTGTCTGCCAGATGGAAATCCGACCCGTCATAGCACGTGATGGTAAAGTCCGGAAGCTGCTGCCCCGGTTCATTTCCAACGGACGCAGTACTCTCGAAGTTATCCTGAACTGCAGCAGATTCATTTTCTGTGGTTTCATCTTCTGTTGCCGGTATGAAAACAGTTCCCACAGAGGTCTTCTCTGCAGGATTATTCTGTTTCGGCAGATTAAACCTGACAAGGGCAAATGCAAGAGCAGCAAGCGCTATGCCCCAGAGGATTCGTCTTGTCTTCCGCCACTTTGCCTGCGTACCTGTTCCTTTGCAGTCACTGTTTCGATCACAGTCTCTGACGGGAGCTTTCAGCGTGAAGCTGCCCGCCTTGATAGAGATTGCCCCCTGCCTGCAGATATCCATGCACTTTCCGCACTGGATACACTCATGGTCTCCCACACATCTCACATCCATCTCACAGCTGCGCACGCAGGCCCCGCAGTGATTACACAAGCCTGTATCCACCCTGACGCCGATCACATTAAACCGGTTGAACAGTCCGTAGATTGCTCCCAGAGGACAGAGGAAACGGCAGAATGACCGGTAGCAGAAGATACACAGAAGTGCGATCACGGTCATGATCACAAATTTTCTGGTAAAGATAAGACCCAGCATCCCATAGAAAGACGGATTTGCCGGGAGAAGTCCCATTGCGCCTTCGAAAGTGCCTGCGGGACAGATGTATTTGCAGAATGCAGGCAGCGGCATATCATGTGTGATGCCATACCACAGGGGAACTGCAATGACAAAAACCGCAAGGATCGCATATTTCAGCCAGCTGAGAGCGCGGGTGATCCGGGATCTGGGAATCTTCGGAACCGGGATTTTATGAAGCAGTTCCTGAATCAGTCCAAAAGGACAGAGCCATCCACAGACAGTCCTGCCCAGAATCACACCATAGAGAAGCAGAATCCCGATAACATACCAGCCTGCACGATGACCGGAAGATGCCATGGCATTCTGAAGAGAGCCGAGCGGGCATGCGCCGACAGCGCCAGGACATGAATAACAATTGAGCCCCGGCACACATACTGCTTTCGTCTCAGATGTGCTGATCGTCCCTTCCAGGAACCCGCGAAGATGTGCATTGTACAGCAGGGCACTGTAGAGCTGAATAAGACGCCGGGTACCCGGCCGAAACCTCTGCCTTCGGGAGGAAGTATTCATATTATCCTTATCATTCATACCTGGTCTCCCGCCTGAAACAGAGGCTGTATCATCCAAGCCCTATACACTCCGAACAGATATTGGCAGCTTTCACAAAGACGTCCTGCATACCGCCGTTGAATATCCCGGCGATGATGCATACGACAGCTGCGGTCAGCAGAACTGCCCGCACAATGGTCTGCGATACCTGCCGGTCTTTCCTGACATTCCGCTTCATTCCTGAGGGATACACTTTCCGTTCATCCCCTACTCCAATCAGAATACCGCCCCCCGCCATGACCGCAGTCACAATGAGCAGCGGCGCTATATGGGCGGATGCATCCTCCACTGCCTCCTTCGTGAAGACAGTCTCAAGCGGATGCTCCTCTTTTCTCCTGCTGCCTTCCCGGTAGATCCCGACTGCGGCGCTGCAGATCAGCACTGCCAGCAGGATGCACAGGAGAGACAGCAGGATCTGATATACATGCTTCCCGGTCATTTTCCTGTCCTTATACTTCCCTGTAGACTTCCTATATGCTTCCTATTATGTTTCTTTTATGCTTTCTTCTGAAGCGTAATCTTAAGCTCTGCAGCACCACTTTCAAAATGGTATACTTCTTCGTCATCCTGATAACCGTCGGGCACTGCCAGCACATGCACCTCATAGTCTGTACCTTCCGGCATATCAAACTTTGCCAATCCTTCTGCGTCTGTCTCTGCCATGCTGCATGTAGAAGCATCGCAGAACTGGATCATGACGCCCTCTACGGGATTTTCTCCATCCGTCACGCGGACCTGATACATGGAATCATCGCTCTGAGCAGCGCTTCCACCGGCATCCTGCGTGCCTGAAGTGCCGGCCTCCGTTCCGTTTTCATCTGTCCTGACCGATTCAAGCAGTTTCTCAAGCGTCGGCTCATAGAGATCTACATTGGCACCGACGATCGGCACAGACAGAATAGTCCCCTCTCTGTCGACAAAGAAGGTTGTCGGATAGGCATATATCTGCATTGCCAGCTCATCCGGCATCAGGACATTCAGATAGTCAGCTCCTGCATCCTCCATAATACTGCGGCCCTGCTCATAAACATCGTCCGTATTCTCCGCTTCCCACTCCATTCCGAGAACTCCGCATCCCTTCTCCTGAAGGCTGGAATGAATCCTAGCCAGGTCCTCCATCTCATTCACGCAGTTCGGGCACCAGGTTCCCCAGCAGTTCACCATGGTGATCTCATTTACCCCAAACAGCTCCTTGCTGGTGTATATGGTGCCGTCAGGGCTGGTCGTAGTAAAGTTAAGTTTCTTTCCTGCCATTCTTTTTTCCGGATCCTGCGGCTCATAGAAATCAGCTGCCTCCTGGGCTTCCAGCAGTTTTTCGCAAACAACCTGGAATTCATCGGCATATTCCTGATCTATCCCGGACAGGTATGATTCACTGTCGCTGAATATTGAATAAAATGTATATGATCCGGCAGTGCCCAGTTCTGTCACCGTTTCCCGGTCCATCTGTATGCTGCCCGCGAATACTTCCACCTCAGGCAGGGCATCCTCAAGACTGTCCTCCGTTGCAAAAAACAGATTCATAACAGTCCGGAGTTCTGACATCGCCTGCAATTCCTCTTCTGACGCTTCAGGATCCGTCATACAGCGCATCACATCCTCTTCCGGTGCCGCAAAATACAGTACCAGCCCTGCATAGGTTCGATGATCTTCGTCAATCGCTCCGATCTGGTAAGGAACTACCGTACCCTTGCTGGCACCGATCTCTTCCGGTATCACAAAGTCCATGCCGACCTCAGAGAAGGATTCCTTCTCATCTTCCGCATGAACAGGTACAGTCAGGGTCACAGAAAAAAGCAGCACAGCTGCCAGAATGCCTGCGCTCCATCTTCTAACCCATCTTATACTCTGTGAAAATAAAAAAATCATTGTATTCATATGCTGTTTTTCCTCATTCATAAATTCATGACATTGCTTTTCGATTATCATACCACGCTTTCTGGCCTGATATTATGAAATATCTGTGGAAATGAAAACAGCAAAAAAATCGGAATCTGTGCGGCGCAGTCTTCGTTATGCTATTATAAAATATATACTGATCGTTGGCCGGAGTCGGCCCTCTGACGGGAGATTCATAAGTGGAAGGAGTCTGTTATGTCTTTTGCCTCAATACTGACAAAATTCGACGATATTCTCTACACCTGGTGTCTGATCTACATGCTTGCCGGAGCGGGGATCTACTTCACGGTCCGCACGCATTTCGTTCAGCTCCGTCTCCTGAAGGACTGTTTCAAATGCATGTTTGAAAAGAAATCATCGGATAATGGAATCTCTTCATTCCAGGCTCTGATGATCGCGACAGCATCCCGTGTCGGCACAGGCAATATGGCAGGTGTCGCGACTGCCATCGTGGTCGGAGGTCCGGGAGCAGCCTTCTGGATGTGGCTGATGGCGCTGCTCGGCGCAGCCTCCGCATTTGTGGAGAGCACCCTTGCCCAGATCTACAAGACACGGGAGGCGGACGGCAGCTTCAAGGGCGGTCCCGCCTACTACATCGAGCGCGCACTTCACGCCCGCTGGCTGGGCATCATCTTCGCGATCTCGCTGATTGCCACCTTTGCTTTCGGCTTCAACGGACTGCAGGCCTACAATATCGTCTCCACAATGGAATACTATGTTCCGAACCTTCACAGTTCCCCGGTACCACTGGTCATCGGCTGCATCCTGCTCATAGCTTCCCTGTACCTGTTCTTCGCAGGTTCTGAGAAGATCGGATGGCTTTCTTCCGTACTGGTCCCGGTTATGTCCGCCATGTATATCATCATGGGAATCCTGATCATAGTCCTCAATATTACTGAAGTCCCCGCTGTCCTCGCCGCTGTGATGCGTTCAGCATTCGACTTCAAGGCAATCTTCGGCGGCTTTACCGGATCCTGCATGGTCTACGGTATCAAACGCGGACTCTTCTCCAATGAGGCAGGTATGGGCTCTGCGCCAAATGCTTCCGCCTCGGCAGAAGTATCCCACCCTGCGAAACAGGGCCTGGCACAGATCATTTCCGTATACATCGATACTCTTCTGATCTGTTCCGCTACCGTTTTCATCCTGCTGCTGACGGGCGTCTACAAAACAGACAGCACGCTCAACGGCATCCCGCTCCTTCAGCAGAGTGTCGCCCACCAGTTCGGGCCCTGGGCGATCCACGTCATAACCATTGCTGTCTGCATGTTCGCGTTCACTTCCATCGTCGGAAATTACTTCTATGCAGAGGCGAACATCCTCTTCATCAGCAAGAATAAAGTATTCCTGGCCATCTTCCGTATCGCGGCCGCATTCATGGTAATGCTCGGAGCCCTGAACAGCATGGACGTTGCATGGAGTCTGGCTGATATCACCATGGGTCTTGAAGCAGTGGTCAATATCATCGCGATCGTACTGCTCTCACGGATCGCCTTCGCCGCCCTGAAAGATTATGAAGACCAGAAGGCAAAAGGGGTTGATCCGGTCTTCCATGAACAGAATATCGGACTTACCGATACGGATGTCTGGAAGTAATTATCCGGATGTGACTATCTGAAAATGAATACCTGAAAAAAGCGTTCCTGCTGCACTAACAGGAACGCTTTTGTATCTCTTTTTTAATCTTCAGTTTTACCGGAACAGATAATTACTGATTGGCCTGTTTCAGAAGATCATTCCACTCCTTCACGATGGTACGGTCTTCGAAATAATCTATCTTCATTGCTTTGCGGACACGGGCAAGAGTCGCGTTCGTCTTTTCGACCGCCCTGGCAGTCCCTTCCTTGATGATGTCATATACAGCATCAATATCTGCTTCCCACTTCGCGCGCTCGGCACGGATAGGAGACAGTTCTTCTTCCAGTACGCTGATCAGGAACTTCTTGCAGACGCCGTCTCCGAGGCCGCCTCTGCAGTAATGTTCTTTCATTTCATCCAGATTCCTGTAATCCGGCAGATACCTTCCGAAATGATCGTCCGTGCACAGAGCGTCAAGGTATGTGAAAACCACATTACCCTCAAGATGTCCGGGATCTTCGATCCTCAGGTGCTGGGGATCGGTAAACATCTTGCCGTTGACCTGTTTCTTGACCGTCTTGGGTGTGTCGGACAGATAGATGCAGTTGCCCAACGACTTACTCATCTTTGCCTTGCCGTCTACGCCGGGAAGTCTGCGCTGCGTTTCATTTTCAGGGATCATAGCCTTCGGAAGCACCAGAGTCTCACCATAGATCTTATTGAACTTCTCTACGATCTCACGGGCCTGCTCCAGCATGGGAAGCTGGTCTTCTCCGACCGGAACCACATTCGCGTCGAAAGCGGTGATATCCGCCGCCTGGGAAACAGGATAGACGAAGAAGCCTGCCGGCAGTCCTTCATCCGCAAACCCACGCATCTGGATCTCTGCCTTGACAGTGGGATTCCTGGACAGACGCGCTGTCGTTACCATATTGAGGTAATAGAAAGTCAGTGCATGCAGAGCCGGAAGTGCTGACTGCACACAGATCGTAGTCTTGGCCGGATCGATTCCGACTGACAGATAGTCCAGGACAACATTCACAATATTGTCCCTGATCTTTCTTGGATTGTCTGCATTGTCGGTCAGTGCCTGGTCATCTGCGATCAGGATATTGATTTCATCATACTTTCCTGAATTCTGCAGTTCTACTCTTCTCTTCAAAGACCCGACGTAATGTCCAAGGTGCAGGCGTCCTGTAGGACGGTCTCCGGTTAAGATAATGTTTTTCCCCATAGTATTTCCTTTCAGATACTCATCAGTCGTTCTTATTTAATCCGGCACTGTTCATGTGCCATAACAAACCTGCGGACTATTATACCACTCACAGCCGGTCATGTCATGGTTGCGTTTGCGCTGTCATGCCATCCCTGCCTCAATACACTTCACGATCTGTTCAAGACCTTTTTTATCCTTTTCGCTAAACCGTTCTTCAACCGGGCTGTCGATATCGAGAACCGCGAATACCTCTCCGTCTCTGTGGACAGGGATCACAATCTCTGATCTGGAAGCACTGTCGCAGGCTATATGGCCCGGGAACTGGTGTACATCCGGAACCAGGACCGTCTCATCTGCGTCCCAGGCGGTTCCGCACACGCCCTTTCCCTTCGCGATATGAATACAGGCCACTTTCCCCTGAAACGGCCCGAGCAGAAGTTTTCCATCTCTCACAATATAGAATCCCGCCCAGTTTATATTCTCCATTGTTTCAAAGAGAAGCGCTGAAACATTGGCAAATAAACTGATATGCCAGGATTCTTCCTTCATCAGCTCCTCAACCTGCTTTGCTAAAGTCGTATACATCATTGCAATGCCATTTATCATCCTTTCGTGTGACTGTTGTGTGACGAACTGTCTGTTAGGATACAGTCATCAAGAGAAAGCCCCCCGCGAAAAGCGGACTTAAAAAGGAGAAAAAATTATGTTGAGAAAGATTAATTCAAGCCCGCTGCTCACGGCAACACTTTTTTTCATTCTGATCTGGACAGCCTTCCCTCTGGTCGCTCTGGTAAGAAGTTTTGTTTATGATATTTCTTTTGCAAAAGCGGCCTGTTCACCATTACTGATCTTCATCTTTGTCGGCGGATCTCTGGCATATACGATTCCGACATACATGATGACAAGAAGATCAAGTAAATAAATACAACACTTCCTTATACCGCCTCCTCTGTACAGAGGAGGTTTTTTACAGCCATTTTTTCTTCTTGAAGAGAATCAGACAGAATACCACGATGGCAATACTGACTATGATCACAATGGGATAGCCCAGACGCCATTCCAGTTCAGGCATGTAGCGGAAGTTCATCCCATACCATCCGGCGACAAGTGTCAGCGGCATAAAGATCGTTGTGACGACGGTAAGCAGCGTCATGATCCTGTTCTGGCGTACCTCCAGCTGAACGTTGTAGAGATCGCGCACCTGCATTGTATAATCACGAAGAGAAACAGCCGAATCATGCCTTCGGGCCATGAGGTTCATAAAGAGGTGAATATAGCGCAGATTCTCCTCGCTGAAAAAGCCGTTCTCATTTTCTTCCAGTTCCTGGGTCATATCGATGATCTGCTCATAGTGTATCAGCAGCTCGCGGATATCACTGCGGATCTCATTTACCCGTACCAGATCCCCCTGGCCCTGAGTTTCCAGGATCGTATCCTCGATCCGGTTCAGTTCCACCTCATAATGTTCCATGAGCGAAAGGTCGTTATCCACGATCTGCTCCAGGAAATCATACAAAAATCTCTCCAGGCTGGGATTCCGCCATCTCTTCGTACGACGGATAGCGTCAATCATCTCCTCTGCCTTTCCGCTGTCATCGATAAATACGATTCCCTTTTCATCCAGCGCAAATGCAAAGCAGTAATCCCGCTCCTTGAGATTACTCCTGTCAGGGATCTGGAAAGTCCCGGTCAGCGAATCATAGTTGACCTCAGCCTTCGTGTTATGAATGTCCGCGGTATCCGGCTCCAGTTCAATACCCATATCGAAACGGTCACGTTCACGTTTCCATTCAGACGTACTCAGGACCGCAACATACTTGCTGCCCTTCAGGCTGCGCAGATCCTCTGCCCTGCAGGGCTGTATGGATTCTGCCAAATAATAATAACCCATAGATTCATCTCCATTTCGTGATCATCCGGTATGAACCATATTTGTCCCTATACTATCACAAGTGCATAAGCAAAAAAAGACGGCCCTCGCAAGGACCGCCTCTGTATCTGTATATATATTATTCAATCGATTTTTCTATTGGGTTGATTCGATTTAATCAAAGTCGATGTCTCTGTCAATGATCGTTCCGTCACTGACACGGATATCGAAACTGTACTCTGTTCCGTCCGCGGTGCGCATCTCAACGTCAAACTTCAGGACTCCGTCATCCATCTCTTTCACGCACTTTGTAACGGTAACCTCATCTGCCTTCAGGCCTGCGTCCTTCAAAGCAATCTCCTGAGCCTGCGCATCTGTGATCTCACCGGCAGCTGCCGCTTCCTTAACCTTTTCCTCTGCGCTCTTTTTAGCATCTGCGATCAGAGGCGCATATTCCAGATCATCTTCCGGTTCCCACAGATCCTGGTCCTCATCCAGGATCATTCCGGTTTCAGCATCGAGGTCGAATTCAAACTTGACTTCGCCGGGAACAAAAAAGTCTACTTCAAAGATCCTGCGTCCGTCATCCAGATCCTCATTTACCTGCTTGAAGATGACATCCTCTTTTTTGCATCCTGCTGCTTCCAGAGCCATATTCTTCGCATCATCGATAGTGATTTCAGATGCAAACGCGGTGACTGATAATCCAAGTGCCATTGTTCCTGCCATTGCTCCAAGTACTGTGTTGATCATTGCTTTTTTCATAGTATGTTCCTCTTTTCTTTTGTTGTTGTTTTTTTATTTATTAAGTTTTACATATAAAAATATTCGTTTTTTGTTGTTGACATGAAGATAACAAAGCAATTGTCACAGTTATGTCACACCGTTTTTGCCAGTTCACTAAAAAAGGACCTTCCGGCAGGAAAGTCCTTAACTGTCAGCTAATACTCTGGTATATAGTTCAGTTGTCATTCATCATAGAATACCGATCAATGCGATGATTTCCTCTTCTGTTGTTCCCCAGTCAGTCGCAAGCCTTATCACTGTATGTTCCTCATCATACTTCTCCCAGAACCCATATTCGACCTTTTCCCCGAACCGTTCAAGAGCTCTGTTTTCCATAATACAGAAGATCTGGTTTGTCGGGGTTTCAAAATACAGGC
>CADCII010000041.1 GCA_902801515.1 uncultured Lachnospiraceae bacterium | reverse complement strand
ATTACTGAAATGAACGTGTAATTACTGACGGGACCCTGTCTCTACCAGACAGGGTCCTGCGATAATAACAGAAACCGGAAGCGTGGTTATATGAAGAAGGATAATCGCAGATTTCTGCTGTTGGTACTGGTTCCGTGCTTTGCGGCGGTATTTGTATTCCTGGTGCTCCCGATCATCGGGACCTGCCTGGTTTCCTTTATGGAATACAATCCTCTCCGCAGCGAGAACTCTTTTGTAGGAATCAACAATTATGTCCGGCTGCTGCATGACCAGTCATTTTTCAAGGCGATGGGCAATACACTCGTCTTTACTTTTGCTGCAGTCGCGATCAATATCGTGCTGGCACTTGCGATGGCTGTTGCCATAAGCCAGTTTGAGTCGAACCGCACGAGGAGCTTCTTTCGAATGATGGTGTTCCTGCCGTGCATCGCGCCGATGGTCGCCTCGGCAGTTGTCTGGTTAAGATCTCTGTACGAGCCGCGCGGCGGTATGTTCAATGCGCTTTTGAGAGCATTCGGACTGGAGGGTGTCTCCTGGGTAGGGGATGCACGCTATCTGATGGTCTCGGTCATCATCTTTACGCTGTGGGCGGACATAGGCTACAACGTGATCCTGTTCTCCGCCGGGATCGACGGAATCCCCGGGAATCTGTATGAGTCGGCAAAACTGGACGGCGCCGGAAGATGGCAGCTGTTCCGGATGATCACACTTCCGCTTCTTGGCAGGACGACTACGTTCATCCTTCTGATGACACTGACATCCTATTTCCAGATGTTCGCGCAGTTCCAGATCTTCGCGCCGAAGGAAGGGCCGCAGCAGTCCGGCCTGGTCATGACCGGGTACATCTACAAGCAGGCTTTTGTCAATAAGGAAATGGGTTACGCGGCAGCCATCTCCATGGCGCTGTTTGCCGTAATCCTGGTTGTATCCGCAGTACAGCAGAGAATAAACAGGGTAGATTGGGAGTATTGATATGACAGTGAATACAAAGAAAAAATTCTATCAGAGAGAGGGATTCCGGATAAGGCTGATCCTGTTTCTTGTGATGGTCGTGGTTTCGCTGATCATCGTGACCCCGTATGTCTGGATGCTCTCCAATTCATTCAAATCCACAAAAGAGACTCTGGTGGACGCATCGCACCTGCTGCCGAAGGAGCCGACCATCGACGGCTACCGCAAGGTGCTTACGGATTCTCCGTTCTTTTACTGGCTGCGCAATTCGCTGATCATAACGGTATCGGATACAGTGATCATCCTCTTTACGAGCACGATCCTCGGCTACCTGTTTTCCAGATTTGAATTCCGCGGCAAACGTTTCCTGTTCATGATGCTGCTGTTTACGATGATGGTACCGGCCCAGGTAACGATGATCACAAAGTTTATCCTGATCGACAGGATCGGATTGTATGACAATCTGCTGGCTTTGATTATCCCGGCTGTTGTCAGCGCGTTCGGCGTTTATCTGTGCAGGCAGTACTGTGATGAGATACCGAGGGAACTGCTGGAGAGTGCGAGGATAGACGGCGCAGGTCATTTTCAGGTCTATATCCATATCGTGATACCGCAGATCCGCCCGGCAATCGGATCTCTGGCGATCTTTACGTTCCTTGAGATCTGGAATGACTACCTCAATCCGCTGCTGTATCTGTCGTCAACCAACAAACAGACACTTCCCCTGGCGCTGTCATTTTTCTCATCGCAGCACCAGACGGATCTGTCGGCGACCATGGCGGCCTCTGCGCTGATCATGATCCCGGCGTCAATCGTATTCATCGTATTCCAGAAGCAGTTCATCAAGGGAATCGCGATGACAGGAATGAAGGGTTGAGAACCATGAGGAAGATAACGAAAATGAGTGCATTTATGATAGCATCAGCGCTTGCGATTACTTCATGCGTGCCTGGTGCGGAACCTGAGGGACTGGTTCTGCAGGATCTGGACTACAGTGAGGATCCTGTTGATATCCCGAATCCGGACCGGGGCTTCTACCGGGCCAATGACGGCATGGTCGTGCCTGTTGAGGGAACCGGAGAGGAAGGAACGCAGATGGAGGTCGGGAAGGAGCCGGTCACAGTCGGCGGCGCGCAGGTGACTACGCGGGTAAGCCATGTATATTTTGACCTTCGCAACTTTTCGGACAATGCCATCACCGGATGGGGTACCCCCTATGACGAGGATTACTTTGCGCCGGAAGACGTGTCGATACGCTCCCGCGAGGGAGATGAGGCTCCGTACGACTATGACACTCATCTGGATTACTGGCTGGAAAATGAACTGCCCAACTGGCCTCATGGTACTTCCCAGCCTCTGACGGAGGATGCTCTTGCGTATATCAGGGACAAGCTGGAGCAGGTGAGAGAGGGAGAAGGCGTCACCATGGTCCGGTTCAATTATGACGGTCCCGGATTCAGCTGGGTGAGCGCAGAGCACCCCGACGATGGTTATGTCGACCAGAAGATCACAGATGTTGAACCGGATAAGGAAGTGATCCTGGAACACATCTCTCAGATCGCGCCGATCCTGGAAGAGTATGAGGACGTGCTGATGGGGGTGGACGGAGGTTTCTTCGGCCCATGGGGCGAGATGCACTCCAGCACGTTCGGCACAAGCCCGGAGGCGTATGTATGGCTGCTGAACGCATTGCTGGAAGCGGTGCCGCAGTCCAGATCCATCACTGTGCATGCAGGAGCGTTCCTGTCCTGGTACAATGCGACCTACGGAACGGATTACACATTCGGGACGATCGACCAGATCCCCGCACCGGAGGAAGGCACACCGGAAGCAAGATTCGGATTTTTTGACGACAGCTATGCATACGGAGAGGATGAGGGAGACGATTTCCCCGATGACTGGGGATCTCTCTCCGAAGGAATCTGGTGGCCGGGTGAAACACTCGGCGATGAGGAAGAGTTCGACCGCGGAAAACTGATGACCTGGATACGTGGGCAGAACAGCCTGTTCGGGGGAGAAGCGCAGGGAGACGAGACACTGTGGAACACTTATCCTTATGTGGCATGGGAGGCATCCTACGCCCAGACAGTCTACCTGAACGCAGACTATGAAGACCAGGTCCACGATCGCTGGGGCGAGTTCATTTACACAGAAGAAAACGTTACGGAGGAGATGGCCAACGCCTATGCTGAGCCTTATACAGTAAAACAGGCGATCTTTGATCCGGTATACGATCAGAAGACAGGGGCGGAGTATTTCCGTGACAGGCTCGGGTACCGGCTGGTGCTGAGAGAAGCGTATACAAATGAACAGCTGACAGCAGGGGATTCACTTTCTTTCCGCGGAAAGATCCAGAATGTCGGTTTCGGAAATATCGTGAACCATAAAGCAGTGACAGTAATCCTGAAGGCAGAGGACGGAACGGCTTATACCGCCCCTGTTGATATTGATGTAAGATCGTGGAGACCGGATATGGACAGCCGTGCCGACAACACCGCCGCGTGGAGAGATCTGTCGTTCGACATCCCGCTTGTGGAATTCGGAGAAGTACCATCCGGAAACTATCAGGTATATCTGAAGATCTGTGACCCGAAAGAGAAGAGCGAAAACAAGCGGTGTATCCGGTTCGCAAATAAAGGAACGGATATCTGGGATGCGGAACTGGGAGCAAATCTGATCGCGAAAACGGTTGTTGGCTGAGGCGATTCGTACAGAAACAGTATATGATCCTGCGGACGGAATGCCGGCATGATCCTGCCTTTATGAAGAACCCTGTACTCAGAAGGTACAGGGTTTTTTGCGTCCATGGAACCTGGTTCACAAATACGGGAAAAATACAAAGCAGGGCGTTGTTGCGGGAGGTAATTAGGTATGAGATAATCTGACCAGATGCAGCAGGTGATAATGAATGAATAACATGCAGGAAAAGCATTCCGCAAACAGGAGAGACATGGCTGAAAAAGGATGTGCATACGGTGTGGGGACAGGCCCTGGAGATCCGGAGCTTATGACATTGAAGGCGGTAAGAATTCTGCAGGAAGCGGATGTGATAGCCTGCTCCGGGAATGATCCGGAAAAGTGTGCGGCATATCGTACAGCGGTCAGGGCTGTGCCTGAAATCGCACTGAAAGAAACTGTTTCGATAGCGGTTCCCATGACATATGACCGGGCGGTACAGGAGAAGGAGCACCTCGATTCCGCCCGCAGGATTGCAGTATATCTTGAAGCGGGGAAGAATGTGGCATTTCTCATTCTCGGTGATCCGACGATCTACAGCAGCTTCAGTTATTACCGGAGAATTCTGGAAGAAGAAGGATACCATACAGAGATTATCAGCGGCGTACCGTCATTCTGTGCTGCGGCAGCAAAGCTGGACATACCCCTGGTTGAATGGGAACAGCAGATGCATATCATCCCTGCAGCACATCAGAAAGACCTGGAAAATGAATACCCCGGAACCACTGTTTACATGAAGACCGGTAAGAGGCTGAAAGATCTGAAGGAGCACCTGACCCGGACACCGCATGAAGTATATGCAGTTGAGAACTGCGGTATGGAGGGTGAGAAAGTGTCTGTGGGAACTGAAGGGATGCCGGATCAGTCAGGATATTACACTACAGTGATCATTAAGGAAAAAAGCAGCATCTGCCAGGATAAGGAGAAATAAGTTTATGCGTATTCCGGAAATCTGTGCAAAATGCCTCTATGACAGGCAGGCTGAGAGATCAGATAATGCAGAATACCTCTCTGAAATTAAGAAACTGATCGATAACCGGAGTGAGGATGATACCACTGCGTACATGGTATACCTTTTCAAACAGGTACATGAGAAATACTACGGCGCAGGCCTGGACTATACAGACATAAAGAAGCAATACAATGATCTTCTGCTCGGTATGGAAGAGAGCCTTCGAAATGAGACAGAGGATGCTCCGGATCCTCTGGAAAGATCAATTGCCATGGCAAGGATCGGCAATTATATAGACTTTGGAGCAATGAATCACGTGGATCAGGCGGAGTTTCTGGAACTGTTCCACGATATTGAGTTCAGTGACAATGATAAAAAGACTTACGATTCATTTCTCCGGGAATGTGCCGAGGGAGAACGGTTCCTTCTGATCTGTGACAACTGTGGTGAGATTGTACTGGACAGGCTGATGCTTGAACAGGTGAAAGCCAGATTTCCGCATCTGACCATCAAGGCACTTGTACGCGGCGGGGACGTTCTGAATGACGCAACTGTTGAGGATGCGGAGTATACCGGACTGGACAAAGTGGCGCAGATTGTATCAAATGGTGAAGCAGTTGCAGGTACTGTATACAAAATGCTTCCGGACGATGCGAAGCGTGCTCTTGATGAAGCAGATGTGATCTTTTCGAAAGGTCAGGCGAACTACGAGTCATTATCCGGTCAGGGAATACATGCGTTTTATGCATTTCTTTGCAAATGTGATTATTTCTCCGGCAGATTCCATGTTCCAAGGCTGACCGGAATGTTCATAGAGGAAATGGAATAAAAAAACATCCGGAACCTGGGACTTCTTTTGGGATGAAATACAGTTATCGTGGAGGAGGCGTCATAAATATGGGAAAGATCGATTATATCCATACGGTGCAGCCGGGGACAGGAGGCATCGACGATGCGTTCCTCAACCGTTATGTCCTAATGTCCGGAGAGCGGATGATCCCTTATCAGTGGAGCATGCTGAACAATGATGAGAAGAGCGGGATCATCCACGACTTCAGGGTCGCAGCGGGAGAGATCGAAGGAGAGCACATTGGCATGGTCTTCCAGGATGAAGGCCTGTTCAAATGGCTGGAGTCGGCGGCTTACTATGTGGCGGACCATCCGGATTCACCCGTCCGTGCCTGGGCTCAGAGGGCGATAGATCTTGCGGAGCGTGCGCAGCAGGAGGACGGCTACCTGCTGACCTGGTTCCAGCTGAAGGCTCCCGATAAAGAATTCTGTAATCTTCTGGAGTCTCATGAACTGGTCTGCATGGGAAATGTTCTGGAGGCTGGTATCGCCTGGCATCATGCAACAGGCGAAAGACAGCTGCTTGATGTAGCGATAAAACTGGCAGATCATCTCTGTGAGTATTTCATGCAGGACGGACCTGCAGGGGACCTGGTGCCGGGACATCCGGGGATTGAATTCTGCCTTGTCAAACTGTACCGGGAGACCGGACAGGAGAAGTATCTGAAGCTGGCGCAGCACTTTCTCGACAGGCGCGGGACGGATCCGGAGGTTCTTGAGAAACAGCATGAGCGGGAATGGGACAGGCCGCCTATCTTTCCGACCTGGAACACATTCGCTGACCATACTTACATGCAGATCCATGCACCGGTGCGGCAGCAGACAACGGCAGAAGGGCATGCTGTCCGTGCTTCCTACCTGTATGCGGGGATGGCAGATGTTTACATGGAAACAGGTGACAGAGAACTCTTTGCTGCATGCGAGACAATCTGGAAGAATCTGACCGGGAAGCGCATGTATATCACAGGAGGGGTCGGTTCATCTGAATGCGGTGAACGCTATACAGGAGATTATGATCTTCCGAATGATACCGTGTACGCTGAAAGCTGCGCGTCCGTTGCACTGGCTTTATTTTCACGAAGGATGTTCCAGTGTACCGGGGACGGAAAATATCTGGATACCGCCGAACGGGCGATATACAATACCGTACTTGGATCTGTCTCTCTGGATGGACAGAGCTATTTCTATGTCAATCCGCTGGAAGTATGGCCGGACGCATGTGAGAAGAATCCCTCAAAGCGTCATGTCAGGCCGGTGAGACAGGGATGGTATCAGGTGGCGTGCTGCCCGCAGAATACGCTCCGTACACTGGCAGGAATCCGTGAGTACATATATTACACAAAGGGTGACACACTCTATGTGGGCATGTATGTCGGCGGAGATGCGCAGATATCGCTGCAGGACCGGAAGATCGCGCTTCATGTACAGACAGGATATCCGTTTAATAGTACGGTCGATATCAGGACCGATTCGCAGGGCGCATATACGCTGGCACTGCGTGATCCGGGATGGAGTGAAGAGACAGATGTTTTCCTGAATGGCAGCAGGGTGGAAGACTGTGTGCGGGAAAAAGGAATGATCTATATACAGCGCAGATGGCAGAAGGGTGACACAGTCACCCTGAAACTGGATATGCCTGCCCGGTTCATGGTATCGCATCCGCGCATCCGGGCAAACAGCGGACGAGTATGTCTTATGAAAGGTCCTCTTGTCTACTGCTTTGAGGAAGCGGATAACGGAACGAATCTGAGCAGTCTCCGCCTGAACCCTGATGCTGCTGTTGCCGAAGTATATGAGCCGGATCTTCTGGGAGGGACTCTGACACTGTCCGTGTCCGGCCTGCGGATCATGGAAGAGGGCTGGGATGAGGAAACCCTGTACCGGCCTTTCCGTGTCAAGGCCAGGAAGCAGGAACTGAGGGCGATTCCCTATTGCCTGTGGAATAACCGCGGTCAGGGTGAGATGACAGTATGGATCCACAGTTCGGGCTCTGAAGTTTCTTAAGAAAAGTAAAAGGATTTACAAGGCAAAAGATTCGTGACATAATCCGGCGGATGCGGTATATTTGAAATGGATATATGTCTTTAAAGATCAGATGTCCTTTACCGACTCTGAGTGGAAAGAAGGTATGATTATGAAAAAGATGGGAAGACGGATCCTTCTGATGACCGTGCTGCTGATTATGGTAATGTCTGTCCATGCGCTGGCTGACTACAGACTGTACTCTGCCAAGACGATCACCCTGCCGAACAGTTACGGCGGAGGATGGTCGAATCAGTTTACGCTGCCGGTCAGGAGCAATGTGCTGATCCAGATCAATATTACCGGGAACAATCAGTCCACTTATATCAACAATGGACTGCAGTTTGTTCTGCAGAATGTATCTTCAGGACAGAAGGTATATCTCAGTATACCCACTGCTGACAGGAATAAGCTGAATTATACGCTTGGCGCTGTCATGAACGCGGGAACATACAGCTTCGGGGTATACTATAAGGGAAACCAGAGTTTCAAGCTCCGGTTCTCAGTCGCAGGTGCGGGCGGAATCAATCTTCCTGATTCCCTGGAAGTAATGAAAGGGACGACAGAGAAGGTTAATGTTAAGCGTGCTGACGGAGGCACCAATTATATCAAGATCAAGTCTGTCAAGAGTTCGCAGCCCGGATATGCTACAGTTACCTACAGCAACAGTACGACGCCGCCTTCCATTACGGTCAAGGGCGTTGCGATCAACGGTGACACCGGCAGCAATCCTCCTGTTATAATCACGGTCACAGGACAGGACGGTTCCACTGACACGATGCGTGTTAAAGTTACCAAGTTTATTCCGGCGCCGACACTGAACACCAAGTCATATACACTCAGTGCGGGCAATAAAGTTTACAACGCGGTTGAGAATGCTGTATCTGACGTTAAATGGTCCAGTTCGAACACCAAGGTTGCCAAGGTCAATCAGAAGGGAAGGATCAAGGCGATTGGTTACGGCAAGTGTGTGATCAGGGCTAAGACTGTCAGCAATCATAAAACTTATGATCTGGCATGTACGGTCAAAGTCACCCGTACTTCTCCGAACTTCAGGGCATGGATGGTCAAGTACTATCCCAAGAAGAAGGTCATCAAGATCAAGGTCAAGAACCTGAGTATGGTACCGATGGTATTCTATTCCAAGAATGGTTCGATTCTCGATGTTGATACCGAGAAGAGGGTCAGGAAGGCCAGACTGAGGGATGGCAATACTGTAACTATTCCCAAGAAAAAGACGAAAGCTATCTACATTAAACATAAAGGCGCGAAACTGAATCCTGCCGACCTCACGAAGTATATTGCGAAACTGTATTTCAAACAGGATAAGAGATACTATTATGCCTGGATTTACAGACAGGCTGACCTGGGAGTTTACGCCTGGAAGAAGGCCATGAATAACCGATATACTTCCTACTCATTAGAATAATCAGGGCGGAGGCTGCTCCATATGAAGAAGATACTGTTTGTTGCGTCGGAAGGCGTTCCTTTTATCAAGACAGGCGGTCTTGCGGATGTCGTGGGATCGCTGCCCAAGTGCTTTGACAAAGAGAATTATGATGTAAGGGTCATACTTCCGAAGTATATGTGCATGCGGCAGGAGTGGAAGGATAAGATGAATTATCTTACCCACTTCTACATGGATCTCTCCTGGAGAAGCCAGTATGTCGGAATCCTGGAGATGCAGTATGACGGAGTACAGTTCTACTTTATAGACAATGAGTATTACTTCTCCGGACCAAAGCCTTACGGCAATATATACCAGGATGTTGAGAAGTTTGCATTCTTCTCCAAGGCGGCCCTCAGTGCACTGCCCGTGATCGGGTTCAAACCTGACATCATCCACTGCCATGACTGGCAGACAGGACTCGTTCCGGTATTCCTGAAGGATAAGTTCCATGAAAATGAATTCTTCAGAGATATCAGGTCGGTCATCTCGATCCACAACCTGAAGTTCCAGGGAGTCTGGGATGTCAAGACGATTCAGGATATCACAGGACTGGATAAGTCTTATTTCGCTCCGGATAAACTTGAGGCATACGGTGACGCGAATTATCTGAAGGGCGGTATCGTATACGCCGACCGGATCACAACCGTTTCAAAGACGTACGCGGAAGAGATCCAGACACCGTTCTACGGTGAGCGGCTCGATGGCCTTATGAGAGCCAGAAACAATTGTCTGACCGGTATCGTGAATGGTATCGATTATGACGAGTATAATCCGGCAACCGATTCCTTTGTGGAGAAAAACTATGACATCAAGTCATTCCGTAAGGAAAAGGTGAAGAATAAGAAGGCACTCCAGAAGGAACTCGGACTGGACCAGGATGACAGAAAGTTCCTGATCGGCATTGTTTCCCGCCTTACCGACCAGAAGGGATTTGACCTGATCGCGTATATGATGGATGAGATGTGCCAGCAGGATCTTCAGTTCGTAGTACTCGGAACGGGAGAGGAGCGCTACGAGAATATGTTCCGCCACTTTGCATGGAAGTATCAGGGCAAAGTCGCAGCCAACATCTATTACTCAGAAGCGATGAGCCATAAGATCTATGCGTCATGTGATGCATTCCTGATGCCGTCTCTGTTTGAACCGTGCGGACTGTCTCAGCTTATGAGCCTTCGTTATGGAACGATCCCGATCGTCAGGGAGACTGGCGGACTGAAGGATACCGTAGAACCGTACAATGAATACAAGGCGACCGGTACAGGCTTCTCATTTGCCAATTACAATGCGCATGAGATGCTCTATACGATCAAGTATGCGATGGATGTGTTCTACAATCACAAGAGAGACTGGAATAAGATGGTCGAGCGCGCGATGAAGAAAGACTTCTCCTGGAACACCAGCGCACGCGAGTACGAGAAACTGTATGAGAGCATGCTCGAAGAACAGTGACAGAACAGAAACATCTGAACAGCAAACAAATATGAGAAAGACTGCTGCATATAACGTGCGGCAGTCTTTTTGAGTTCATGACCAATTACTGGATCAATCACAGCGGAAGTTCTTCGGGAACTCTGCTGCGGAAAACTGTATATCGCTCATAGCCTATAGACAGCAGAAGCTTCCTGACTTCATCAAATCCGATCGCGATATGCTCAGGCGCATGGGCGTCCGCGCCGATGGTGATGCGCCTTCCTCCCAGCTCATAGTATCTGCGGAGAATGGAAGGGGCCGGGTTAGGCTGCCCCAGGCCGTATTTATAACCGGCGGTATTCACCTCGAGACATTTGCCGCAGCTGATCACATACAGCAGAATCTCATCGATCAGATCCGGGAATGCTTCATATGAGTCGAAGAGAAGAGACCCGCGGTCCGGGATATACCGGATGATATAGTCCAGGTGGGCAAGTGTATCCCACTGGTCCATGGTCTTCAGATTGGAGAGCATCTCTTCATAGTAGGACCGGATCAGCTCCGCACAGGTATGTCCTTCCCATACTTCCGGATAATAGGGATCAAGACCTCCAACCAGATGCTGGGAGGTAATAATGAAATCGAGCGGATAACTCCGGGCAATATCCGAAAAACGCCCGGACAGATGCGGCTGCATCCCAAACTCCAGACCGAAACCGATATGAAATTCCGGATCAGATGCCCCAAACTGTTCGCGAAGCCGCCGGATCTCCTGCAATACCTCATCTGGGTCTGCAGCAAACGCAGACGGATCTTCAGGAAAATAGAAGGGCGGATAATCGAGATCCATGTGATCCGTGAAACAGATACCCCTCAGATTCAGATCCAGAGCCTGCGTGACCATGGTCTGAGCAGGCGTATCGGAATCAGTCGAGAAGGAAGAGTGCATATGGGTATCATACAGAATGGACATAAGGCAACCTCCGTATTTCGATTGTAATCGCCCCATGCGCGGTGAGTCAAGAACTCTGGTAGCGTTCTCATATGTGTATGTAAAACGGTTTCGTAAGAAATAAGCAGAAGAATAAGTGTTTTGTACAAGATTTAGCAGTCTGCCGTACTTGATTTTTGCATGACGATTAGATAGAATAACAGACGGGTTAAGTGCGTAGTGAATGCATATGAAGATATGAACTACAGAAGTACTTGACAGACACTGTTTTTATTAAACTATTCTTAGGAGGAATTGAAGTTATGGCAGTAAAAGTTGCAATCAATGGATTCGGCCGTATTGGACGTCTTGCTTTCCGTCAGATGTTCGGAGCAGAGGGATTCGATATCGTTGCGATCAACGATCTGACTTCCCCGAAGATGCTTGCTCATCTTCTGAAGTATGACAGCACCCAGGGCAAATATGCGAAGGCTGATACTGTTACTGCGGGTGAGGATTCCATTACGGTCGATGGCAAAGAGATTAAGATCTATGCGATCCCGGATGCAAACAATGCTCCGTGGGGAGAGATCGGTGTTGATGTAGTTCTGGAGTGCTCCGGTTTCTACACCTCCAAAGCTAAAGCGCAGGCTCATATCAATGCTGGCGCAAAATATGTCATCATCTCTGCTCCGGCAGGAAATGACCTTCCGACCATCGTTTACAACGTAAACCACGACAAGCTTACCGCTGATGATCACATCATCTCCGCAGCAAGCTGCACCACCAACTGCCTGGCTCCGATGGCTAAGGCTCTGAACGACTGCGCACCGATCAAGTCCGGTATTATGTGCACGATCCACGCTTACACCGGCGATCAGATGACTCTTGATGGACCGCAGAGAAAGGGCGATCTGAGAAGATCCCGCGCTGCTGCCATCAATATCGTTCCGAACAGCACTGGCGCTGCAAAGGCAATCGGTCTTGTTATTCCGGAACTGAACGGCAAGCTCATCGGCGCTGCACAGCGTGTTCCGACCCCGACCGGCTCCACCACGATCCTTACTGCTGTTGTAGAAGGCAACGTAACCAAGGAGCAGATCAACGACGCTATGAAGGCTGCTTCCAACGAGTCCTTCGGTTACAACACCGATGAGATCGTTTCCAGCGATATCGTAGGAATGACCTATGGTTCTCTGTTCGATGCAACCCAGACCATGGTTCTGCCGCTTGAGAACGGAACCACCGAGGTTCAGGTTGTTTCATGGTATGACAATGAGAATTCCTACACCAGCCAGATGGTTCGTACCATCAAGCACTTCGGAAAGCTGATGAACGTCTGATCATATCAGGTTTATTAAGACTCAAGAGGGGTCCGGTCTGCAAAGGACCGGATCCCTTTAATAATGATTAATGATTTTATTTTATATCTAGGAGGATATGTATCATGGGACTGAATAAGAAATCGGTTGATGACATCAACGTTAAGGGCCTCAGAGTTCTCTGCCGCTGTGACTTCAACGTTCCGCTGAAGGATGGCAAGATCACTGATGAGAACCGTCTGGTTGCAGCTCTTCCGACGATCAAGAAGCTGATCGCTGACGGCGGCAAGGTTATCCTTTGCTCCCACCTTGGCAAGGTCAAGACCGACGAGGACAAGCCGTCCAAGACTCTTGCTCCGGTAGCAGCAAGACTGTCTGAGCTCCTTGGCCAGGAAGTCAAGTTCGCAGCTGATGACTGTGTAGTCGGCGAGAATGCCAAGGCAGCAGTTGCCGCTATGAAGGACGGAGATGTTATCCTTCTTCAGAATACACGTTATCGCAAAGAAGAGACCAAGAACGGCGAAGAGTTCTCCAAAGAACTTGCGTCTCTTGCTGATGTATTTGTAAACGATGCATTCGGAACCGCTCACAGAGCACACTGCTCGAATGTCGGCGTGACTCAGTTCCTGGATGGTCCGTGCGTAGTTGGCTATCTGATGCAGAAAGAGATCGATTTCCTCGGCAATGCGGTTGAGAATCCAGTCCGTCCGTTTGTAGCGATCCTCGGCGGCGCCAAGGTTGCTGACAAACTGAATGTTATCTCCAACCTGCTTGAGAAGTGCGACACACTGATCATCGGCGGTGGCATGGCTTATACCTTCCTGAAGGCAAAGGGCTATGAGATCGGAACATCCCTGCTGGATGACACCAAGATCGACTACTGCAAGGAGATGATCGCAAAGGCAGAAACCCTCGGCAAGAAGCTTCTGCTTCCGGTCGACACTGTCTGCACAGATTCCTTCCCGGATCCGATTGATGCTGAGATCGCGACCACGATCGTTGATTCCGATAAGATCCCGGCTGACAAGATGGGTATGGATATCGGACCGAAGACTATCGCTCTGTACAGCGACGCTGTCAAGACTGCAAAGACTGTAGTCTGGAACGGACCGATGGGTGTATTCGAGAATCCGATCCTGGCAGCAGGAACCAAGGCAGTTGCAGCAGCTCTGGCTGAGACAGACGCGACCACCATCATCGGCGGCGGCGACAGCGCGGCAGCAGTCAACCAGCTGGGTTATGGCGACAAGATGTCTCACATCTCCACCGGCGGCGGAGCTTCCCTTGAATTCCTTGAGGGCAAGGAACTTCCGGGTGTAGCTGCAGCAAACGATAAATAAAGGGTGAAGAGAATATACCAGAATACAACAACAGTAAGGAGAACAAAAATGGCAAGAAGAAAGATTATCGCCGGCAACTGGAAGATGAACATGACTCCGACCGAAGCAAAGGCTCTGGTTGAGACCCTGAAGGATCTGGTAAACAATCCGGAAGTTGATGTAGTATACTGCGTACCGGCAATCGATATCGTACCGGTTGTTGAGGCTGTCAAGGGCACCAATGTCGAGGTCGGTGCTGAGAATATGTACATCGAAGAGAAGGGTGCTTATACCGGTGAGATCGCTCCGGCTATGATCGTTGATGCAGGCGCGAAGTATGTCATCATCGGCCATTCCGAGAGACGTGAATACTTCAAGGAGACCGACGAGTTCCTGAACAAGAAGGTCCTGAAGGCATTCGAGCACGGCCTGACCCCGATCCTGTGCTGCGGCGAGAGCCTGGAGCAGAGAGAAGCAGGTGTGACTCTTGACTGGATCCGTCTGCAGATCAAGTCCGATCTCCAGAACGTGACAGCAGAGCAGGCAGCTTCCATGGTCATCGCTTACGAGCCGATCTGGGCGATCGGAACCGGCAAGACCGCTACCACCGAGCAGGCTGAGGAAGTCTGCAAGGCGATTCGCGAGACGATCTGCGAGATCTATGACAAGGCTACCGCTGAGTCCATCCGCATCCAGTACGGCGGATCCATGAACGCGAAGAACTGCGACGAGCTTCTGGCTCAGCCGGATATCGACGGCGGACTGATCGGCGGCGCTTCCCTGAAGCCTGATTTCGGCCGCATCGTCAATTATCAGAAATAAAGAATCTGATAAACACGGTTTTGTGTTTTAGAAGATGCTGAGAAGATCCCTGCATCCTTTGGATATTATCTGAAGGGTGCAGGTTTTTTTATGTCAGGCGAGAGCTGTTCTTTACAGTCTCTGTGTGTAAAAAAAAGCCGGATCATAGAATTGCAAATATAAATTTGAAAAAAACATCGGTAAAGTATAAAAAAATATGTTAATTTTGTGTCAAATATGTTAAACTTAACTTACTATTTTCATCTTTAGGGAGGCGTATTATGACCAAGAAGATCCGGAAACGCTTTATGGCTATGCTCCTTGCATGTTCGATGGTGATGGGTTCCTGTCAGACATCTGTATATGCAGGAGAAACAGAACTGGCAGCGGCTTCAGAAGAAGCTGTTGTTGCAGAAGAGGAAATGAAGGCTGCGGAGGAAGAAGCAGCCAGGATACCTGCGGAGGAAGAAGCAGCTGCGCAGAAAGCTGCGGAGGAAGAAGCAGCCAGGATAGCTGCCGAGGAAGCTGCAGCTGCGCAGAAAGCTGCGGAGGAAGAAGCAGCCAGGTTAGCTGCTGAAGAGGAAGCGGCAAGAAAGGCTGCCGAGGATTCCGCGGTTTCAGGGGAGGATACTGCTCAGAATGCGCAGGATTCTTCCGCAGCGAAGGACACTGAAGGAGATCTTGCTCAGATTGTTGAAACTGAGGAAACAGTTGAAGCAGGAACTCAGATTCAGGCTGAGTTTGAAAGCGAGCAGGCAGCTGAGAGCTTGATTGAGGATGTTTCAGAGACGGAAACGGAATCTGTTTCTGAAAGCTGGCACATTACCATGACAGCTGTCACCGGTGAAGAGAACACACAGATCTCCGAAAAGTATACCGGGATAGATGCCCCTGCTTTTGAGGATGTTCTTGATTTGAGTTCGTCTCCTCTTGAAGAGGATGTGACACAGGTACAGCAGGTCGAAGGGACCAACAGGCTGTATCTGATCAATTATGGTTATGACTATGCTACTGTTGACGGAGAAAGAATGGATTCCCTGTCTAAGAAAAGTGTGACGAAGGATACGGAGATCCTGCTTCATTACAGTACTTCTGAGACAAAGAGACAGTACGTCTACGAAGATGATGCAATCAGGGTAACTGCAACAGTTCAGGATCCTGCAGCACTTCCGGATGATGCAGTATTTGAAGTCGGCCAGATCAAAAACGGTCCCATATATAACGCGTACCTTGAGGCTCTCAATGCGAACAGTGAAGCACTGGGAGTATATCCGGGCCCGGTTGAAATGACGGATTTCAGGCCTGACAACACTCTTTTATATGACCTTTCATTTATGGTACAGAAAGCAGACGAAGATGGGAATCCGGTTCCGGGCGAGAGAGTAGAGATCGAGCCTGAGAGCGGAACTGTAAGGATCCAGTTTGCTTTTAAGAACAGACAGCTCAAAAAGGAAATCGGAATGAAGGAGGCTGAAGACATTACACTGGCCCACCTTCCATTAGCCGACAATCTCCTTGAGACTGTTGACCGCACATCTGATGTATCACACATTGATTCATCAGATGTTATTGTCGAGCCTATTGATATGGAACAGACAACAAAAAGGCTTGACAGGGTAACATTTTCTCTCGATGGACTTTCTATTATTTCCATTTCCAGTAATCCGGATAAATTTGGCGATACAGATCAGACAAATTCCCAGGTTAACTTCAACCTGGCGCTTGGCCGCGCTGTTGAATATGGTATAGTAGCGGATACTTATGATCAGAAAAACCACCAGCAGACAAACTTTGCTGTAAAGACCTTTAAGAATACAGGTGGGATCAATGGCGAACCTGATCTGGCGGGTACGTGGGATGTTCCTTATCAGGTTGGCGAAGTTACAATGAATAAGCTTCGTTTTGGCACTAATACGTATCAGTCACAAGCTGTTCAGTATGATGTATATCTTCCGAAAGCATATGAAGCGGATGTGAATAATCATGTCCAGGTAGACGGAGGAGGAAAAAACACTGTCAACTTCATCTATGAGGATGGAGATACCATCAAGAATAATATCACGTCAATGATCAGCGGTGCGGCAGCAAAGTCCAACCTAATGGCGTCGCACCCAACGACGATCGATCTGACAAATGACGTGGTGACGGATCAGAATCAGCTGGTCGTTGATACAACGAGCTATCCGGATAATGCGGTTATCTATCTGAATGTCCCGGAAGGATCGAACTATTCGCTGATTCGCACTGTATTGGGTATGCAGGCATCATTTCATATTCATAAGAATCCGGGTCAGGTGATTGTTGTAAATATACTGGGCAGTGCTCCGGTCTCATTGTCGAAGATGATCGTAACCCTTCCTGGTGAAGACAAAAATACAAAAGATGACCGGTTCTCTACGTTCAGTCCAAGCGGCCAGAACTCTTCTATTAATGATCGCATTGACGAAAATATTGCACAGAAGATCATCTGGAACATTCCGGATTCAACAAAAGTCACAATGGATACTTCCGCGGGTGTATTTTTAGTCCCCAAAGGAGATGTAGAAGTAAAAGGAACCAGCGCCGGCTGGATCGTCAGCGGAGGCACTGTCACCACAGATGGATGTGAATTCCATTTTCTGTATCGAGACAGGCATTATACTCCTCAGAATGTGAATGGTGTTTCCAGAAACCTGCGTTTCACGAATTACAAAGGTTTAATGGATGCCATTGGAAAAGAAATCGGTTTGAACGGACAGACGTTCCAGTTCTCCCTGTATGAAACTGACAGCAGCTTCAGCACTGAGGGGAAGACTGCGATCGAGACGGTATCGAACGATAATACAGCCACAGTCTATTTCACTGGAATCAATTATACCGAAGATTCCATAGCAGCACATGAGAATGGTGATTTCTACTATGTAATAAAGGAAAAAAATGCCGGTACGACTCAGGATGGCATCACAAACTGGGATGGGCAGATCAATATAAAAATACATGCCGAGATAGAAGAAGATAAGATTACGTTTAAATCGAATTATTACCGCTATCAGTCGGCAGAAGACATGGCCAATGGCAAAACCGATAATACTGTCAGAGACATTGATATTGTTGGTGAAGAATTTACGTTGGGTCGTGTTTTCAATCGGTATAATGCGAAGACAGAGATACAGCTGGGCGCTACAAAATCCTTTAACGGTGATAAAGACGGATTCAGCTTCACGCTCACAGAAGTGGCCGATGAAAAAGGAACAGAGATCACACCGAAGGAAGGTGAGTCTGTTTATACTGACACTAAGACGAGCGATGAAGAAGGAAAAGTAACATTCGACAAGATCGAGTATGGTGCGTCGCAGGCATCAGCAGAAGGGAAAAAACATTACTACAAGATTGTAGAGAATCCCGGAGAAGACACGGGTATTATATATGATTCCAAGTCGTACATAGTAACTGTAACAGTTACGGATGATGGGAATGGTACGTTAACAGCAACAGCAGACAAGCAGCCGGAAGATATTGTATTCACTAACGAAAAGAAGGTTGGCGATCTGAAAGTTACAAAGACCTTCGGCGGAGACGTGACGAAGGAAGAGATCGCTTCCGGAGCGATCACGATCGAAGTGAAGAAGGTGGACGAGGAAGGAAATACCATCGGCTACCTGAATGCAGAAGGCCAGCTTGTTGAAGAAGCGACCGAGCTGACTCTTGGAGAGGCTGACGGTTTCGAAGCATCTGAAGACGGAAAGACCTGGACAAAGACGTTCACGGAAGTCGAGACAGGCAAGTACATCGTAACCGAGAAGAACAGCACGCTGCCGGGTTATGAACTGGTAAGCGAGCAGTCGACCACGGAGGATGATGCAACAGTAACC
>CADCII010000040.1 GCA_902801515.1 uncultured Lachnospiraceae bacterium | reverse complement strand
TTGCCCTTCCGCTGCTTTCCCGGAATGACGGTTTATGGATGGCAGCTTCCATCTGATCTAATCGTTCCTGTAATCCTGCCATCATCTCACCCCCGTAATAGCTTTCAGCTGATAATTCATACCCTGATCCTTCATCCAGCGTTCCATCGCCGGATCAGGTAACGGCTTGTATATTTCCCGGACATTCTTTGCCTTGCTGATTACGCCGGCTTCATAGAGCAAAGATTTATAGGTGGCACCAAGACGCTTTAATGTCGCATCCGTCCAGTCAGCAACCTTGTCATCCTGTTGCTGTTTATTGTTAAAGAAGATCCGGATATCACTCTCAGCCAGCTCATTGCTCCCAATGATCAATTTCTCTCTTAGGACTTCATATACAAACTCGCCAAAAAGCACATCATAGGTCATTGCCGCAACAAGCGCGAACAGCTTCTGCGATGCCAGATCACACGACTCAAAGACCGGATAAAAACTGTCATCCAGACTCTTTACTCGTGCTGAAACCGTATTAAAAATCTGCGTCGCCCGATGAACTGTCGGTGCCCCGAAGATATTCTGTTCTTCATTCAACCGCTTTATTTCTTCCCATGTTTTTCCCTCAGACCGGAGAGACACAACCTTGCGGAATTCCATAAACCAGAACGAATGCTTTACAGCACCGGCACTATATGGTCTCTTCTCAATCATTCTTATGTTCTCTCTTTTCTTGTTCTATATCTTTATCATCCGAAGTGATTCGTATAAACATCACTCGACTATTATAACATGCTGCTTTTATAGTCTCCATCAGAATCCGAAAAAGTGCGGTCGCAAAGGCACAAACCTTATATCTGCAGACCGCACTCGTTTAATTTTTATTGTTTACATGGTATCCAGTTTCTATCTTCCCCAATCACAATGTTCTGTCTTTTTTCCCTTTGCATCATAGTGATTCTAACCGCAAAACAATCCCATTCTGCTGACACTTGTGTTCTCTCCACGATAATCACCCTGGCTATAATTATTCTTTAGTCAGCTTCCTCACATTTTCTCCTACAAATAATGCCACTGCTCACTGGCTATATTCTGCAATCTTCCGAAACAGCTCCCGGACGGCGTACCATCCGGGCTCACTTTTCGGATGGGTTGCATACAGATCGCCGATCCTATTGATGCCGCTGCTTCTGAGCCTGCTTTCTGCATAATTAGAGAGATGGAATTCGCCGATCTCTCTCGACCACAGGTTCCTTGCAGGGCGAAGAACGATCCGTATGCCAGAATGGACATTCTGGTCGGATCCTTCCGCTATATTATCATTGTATGAGCTGACTGCTCCAGATCCTGCTTTCCCTGTAGATGAGTGATAACTTCCGGAAGGATATTGCCTGAGCAGGATTTCCAGTTTTTCTTTGATCTCCTTCTCACTGCGGACTCCAAGATTACGGAACTTTCGAAGACCTTCTCCTTCTTCGTCCATCGCATCCAGAATGTCGCCGACTGTGTTGCATTCCGCCCTTTTCAGGCTGTTGAAAGATCGAACGGACAGATTCAATTCTTCAATCTTTATATCGCGAAGTTCATTCCCTCTTCTGTTCCTGTCCGCTGCTGATTGATCCTGCCTCCAGATGTTCATGTTTCTGATATCGTACTTCATAATCGACGCCCCTCTCCGTATCTTTATACGTAGTGACGAGGATCTGCCAGTTCAATTCCCGCACGCCTCGTGTGGAGCGGAACAGATAATTGGCATAACTCCCCAGTGTTTCACTGTTCGGGACGATCCCTATGGCATGAATGTGACTCTTTCCGGAGGTTCCATAGATCTGATGGATCATTGGATTTGCTGCAAGCTTCCCTACGATTTCTTCATAATGAGCAAGCACAACATCTAAGTCCAGTGTAAAATGAATTCCCTTTACAGTAGCTTCCGGATCTATAACGGCATGATACCCTCGTATAATTCCTGACTTTTCCATCTGTTTGATGCGCCGCTTCACGGTAACCCTGGATAATCCTACGACCTTTCCTATCTCAGAATAGGAAAGCCTTGCATTTTCTTTCAGCAAATCTATGATCCGGTTGTCTGTCTGATCCAACCCGGTAATCTGCATTCAATCTCCTCTCCGGATGTCAGCGAACAGTAGTTTCTACAGCGTCGACTCTGTAAGAAAATGATACCAAATCGCAACATCCTGAATCAATATAGCGATGTACGATACGTAATCGCATGTGTACGTTTTGTAGATGAATGTACCTTAATCTATTCGTTTTGAAACAGCCGACACAACAATATGCAATCTCTATGATCCAGCTTCATGATCACTGGCAGAATTAGTAGTCATCCCATACGTCTTCATCATCCAGGAAAGCATCATATGCTTCATCGTAATCATCAAACTCATCCCGGTTATCGTCATAGTATGCTTCGATATCATGATCGTCCGGATCAAACGCAGTTCTCTTTGTATGCCCTTGATTGTTTGTATATACTGTCGTTTCATTCCTTGTATGTGCTGATACCTGATTATCAGTTCTTGATGCCCTTATTCTCTAGCACCTTTTACTGGTAATATGATGAGGCCACCTTCCCGGCAACCTCATCCAAAAAGCCGATGTCACATTCATTATTCAGGAGCTAATTCATCCCATACTGACCTCGCTCGTGTCAATGATATCGGTATGCACCCACGGCAGCGTTACAGTTGCCCCCATGACAGTTTCATAGGAATAGTCTCCTGCAACAGTTCCATAGATCGTGAGGATATCGTCATCCAGGATGCGGACCGATACCTGGTCGTCAGTATATGTTACGAACAGCACTGCATCATAGTTGGAATCTACTGCAAAGCGGATATATCTCATTCCATCCCCGACATCACCTTCCTGCAGAACTTTTCCGCGGAACCGGACTTTTGTCCCCTTATAGCTCTCCGGATCCCGGGCAAGTGTGGTATAGGAATAATCCGAGCTGTATTCCGCCTTCGCAGCTTCCTGCTTCGCGGCATCACTGACCTGGTCTGCTACGCCGAGGGCTTCAAGCAGTTCGTCTGTGATCACTCCATTTACATTGATACCTTTTGATTTCTGATACTCCCGAAGTGCAGCTGCAGTCTTCTCTCCGGCTTTTCCATCCGGTGTACCGCAGTCGAAACCAGCATCGTTGAGCGCCTTCTGTACGATCTGAACAGTAGCAGTGTCCGTATACTGTGTGCCTACAATCTCCGTAGACGGTTCGGTTTCTTCTTCCGTAGTTTTAAGCTGTTCGATCTGGTCCTTCAGATCAGCGTTCTCTGACTCCAGCTGAACCTTCTCTGATTCCAACTCGGTGTAGGCAGCCTTCAGTTCCTCCAGTGTCATGCTGTCTATATCGGCAGCAAACACGCTGTTACCAACCATCATGCACGCAGAAATAACAATCGCCAAAACTGATCTCTTCACCATCCGTTTCCTTCCTTTCCGGCCTATCCCGGCCTATAATGTGAAGTGACTTGCTTGATGTTATCAGTAAACATCTTTTACTGTCCCAAATCTGTCATTTCTGCATCGAATGTTTGTTCCGAAACTTTGTTCTGGCGGCATACGCATCCGCGTGCTCATCCGTCCGTTTTCTGTATTTATTTTCTGTGCATGCTGAAAACTGGTGATTAAGAAACAGGGCCTTGTGTTTTTTCAGACACAAAGCCCCGTTCTTTTTCTTCTCGCGCACAATCAGAATCTTCCGTCTTTGTAATCCGAAATATCCCTCATACACTCCGCGGTCTTTCTCTCATCCTCCCATGACGGTCTGTGGAAACGCTTTCCCGGTTTACACATCCAGCAGCCACAGCCGATGTGTCCCTTGCTGTACTTTCCGTCTGTCCGGAACCAGTCCATTTCGTAGATCCGGCGTGAAACACCCTTTTTGTGTACGATTGCGAGATACCTGCGATACCTTCTGTACGCCCTTCCTCTTTTCATATGACCACCTCTGATAATGTATTTACTGACGCTGCAGCAATCATCAGAGGAAAAATCGCTACAGCATCAGCATGTGGTCATATGACGCTATGAGAAGCCATTTTGTTATATATGAGCGCATATTGTTTACCTCGTGGCATTACTGGGAAATATTCCCCTTTTTCTCATATCAGATAATCGCCCTTAAGAATTCTCTGCACATGCTTAATGGGAATTCCGGAAACTGTTCGTCAAATTGCTCCTGCTCCGACAAATTCATCAGGCTGCCTTTCCTGATAATTTCGTCATATGGATCTCTTGCCCAGCCTGCAAAGGGATCATCATCGAGTCTGACTGGGTTCTGCCTGCGATAGATCTCATAAACCACACTTTCACGAATTCCTGTAGTTCCGGTTTCCTCGAAAAAAGCCTGTATGTTTAAAATGAAATCAGGATAAAATCTCTGAAATGTCAGAGTGTATTGAACACCGCTCGGCTCTTTCAGGGTTTTTACGATGCTGTATACATAGTCCTCAGTTGCCTCAACCTGTATCAGTCCCTGGTTCTCGCCGAGAAACTGCCTTATTCCCGAAATCAGCGCTTCCTTTGTACGTGGGAGTGATTTTGATTCATCAACAGGGAAAATCAGCGCAAAGCACATTGCATTCCCGGTCCGTGCCATGAAAGGAATAGAATCTTTAGGATCCTCCGGTATAGAATCAACCTTTTGATAGTATTCCGGAATGGTAATTGTTTTTCCATTGACCATAACATTCTGGTATTCCATGTTCTTATCCCTCCTACCGTCAGTGTTCACCGCAAAGATTTTTTGCATACCTTACACAATACGCCTCTTTCTGTTACCAGTTTTACCACTGCATCTGCCTTCTTTCCGATATGGTCATACATGCGGCCTGCGCTCCAGCTGTCTCCTATCACAGTTTTCGTGCTGTTTGCGACATACCCGATCTTTGAAAGAGGAGCCATTTCTACCCTGATTGCCTCAGAGTCATATGGATTATCCGGCTCCTTGATCAGCTTGATTCTCATCCCGTTCTTCAGATAGTCCTTCCCATGGTAATAATCTGTTCCGGTGAGAGTAAAGTATATCTTCATATCTATCCCTCCTTGATAATAAAACTCCTGCCTGATGACTTGCCTGATAGTATCAGTAAACATCTTTTGCTGTCCCATATCTGTCTGTCCTGAATCGAATGTCCGTTCCCTGTCGCTTAATGTATGATGCGGCATACCCGATACGAGTCCAATACGCGTCCTTAAATAAAATCAGGCCGGCAAATACCGACCTGACCAATACGATAAAAAATTATATTGGGATATGATACTTGGCACACTTCTCAAGATAATCATCGAACAGCTTTTTATTCACATAGAGACGGTTTCCAAGTCTGACCGTAAAGTTACTGTTTTTTCGTTTCAGTATTTCCCTGGCCTTTGTTTTCCCCCAGCCAGTGTACTCACAAACCTCATTCAGGCTAAGGAGCGCTTTGTCCATCTTTTCTCCCTCCTCCATATAATGAAGCAGGCCGTAGGTTTCCTGCACTGTTCCTGATATAAGCATATATACCAGGTCTCTCCGGTAAAGCACATTCATGTCTTTTGGTGCCTTGCCTTTATATGCTTTACAGCAGTTATTCGATCCACAGGATCAGAAACTGTTTCAGGCCTGCCGTAAGGGCAGTTCCGCCTACAATCACTATAGGCGATATCAGGATCCCTGTAGCCACCAGGCTCATGACTGCGATCTCGCTGACCGGCTGCAGCCCAAAAAGCAAGATCATTGCCAATGCTATATACATGAGAAATGATATGACTATTGTTAACGCAAAACCAAGCATGCTGAATACAGTCAGAAGGACCTGTGCCACAGATAGAATAATAATGAGCGGGAGTGCAATAATCAGCTTCAAGGCTTTTTTCATACATGTCATCTCCTCTCCACAACGAAGTATACTATTATTATATATTATATTCTATTAGTTGATTTCTTTCAAGCGATATTTATATTATACTATCTATTGTAAAAGTAATTCTCGAGATGAAGAGGTAGACACATGCCAAAAAGTAAGGGAAATGAAAAAGAGATACAGGAAGCCATGCTTCTTGCTGAAAAGGTTAAGGAATTGAGGATAGCAAACGGCTTAACTCAGGCTGAGGTGGCTGAAAAACTGAATGTGACTCCGGGGTTCATCAGCAACGTTGAAAATGGGCGCACTGCAATGTCCCTCCGGCTGCTGGTGTACTATGCAGAACTGACAGGTTGTACGCTGGATGCTCTGGTTGGAGAAATGATGCCGGAATACAAGGCTACTGCCCTGGATCATGAACTGCAGGCTGCTATCTCTGCCTTGTCAGAAGAAGAGAAAAGGAAACTCATCAAGGTGCTGGAAATCCTTCGAGGCAAATAAATGGTCCCAGAAAGCCCGTGACTTGTTAGATAGCCTATTATGCTCTGACAAAGTAACCAGGGTTTTCTGATACCTTTATTTGTTTCAGAGGCATAGTGTTTCCTCTTTGTTAATGACGGTACATCTTCACTGATGTACCGCCTTTTTCGGCTCCGGAGTTTTCATTATGCTTCATTCAGTGCAAAGATTATCGACCAATGATAAGCAGGACAATTGACAAAAATCGCAATAATTAGAAAATCAGTGGAATATGTGACAGAAAGCCACTTGTTCAAAATCTGCTCTAACCCTTATAAATACTGACTTTTAACGACATCAATCCGACATCATTTTTGACATCATTCCTTGCTAAACAGTGGTAAATACATATGTTGTTTTATGGACATTTATGGATAGTGCGATGGTTCTCAAACCCGCATGGTTGACAGAAAAAAATACCATCTGATGGTATCAGTAGCTGCGGAAGATGGGACTTGAACCCACACGACTGCATTAGTCACTAGATCCTTAGTCTAGCTCGTCTGCCAATTCCGACACTTCCGCGAACGAATTGTATGATACCAAACCGTCCTGAAAATGTCAACATTTATTTGTGAAGGAGACCTCATTCTTTTCCTTCAGTTTTCTGCTGATCGTATTCAGCACCTTCTTCTTGTTCCTGACCCAGTCCGGCGCGATCAGAATATTCCCGGGACCGTCACCCGTCATCCTGTGGATGACCATCTCCTCCGGAAGTATGCTTATACTTTCAGCAGCTATATCTGTATATTCCTCCAGAGAAAGAAGCGGGAAAGGGTTCTCCTCATACTGCCTTCCAAGCTCTGTGCCTCTCAGGATATTCAGCATCTGAAGCTTGATTCCGTCCGGTCCCGGAGAAAGGGCTGCCAGGTAACGGATCGTCTGCAGCATATCCTCTCTGGTCTCTCCCGGAAGACCGAAGATCACATGCACGATCACCTGGATCCCCAGGCTTTTCAGCCGGTTCAGAGCATCTTCAAAAACAACAAGCTGATATCCTCTGTTCACCCTCTGCGCTGTCTCATCATGCATTGTCTGAAGCCCCAGTTCGATCCAGACCGGTTTGATCTCATTCAGACGCCTCAGCATCTCAAGCACATCTTCCCCCAGGCAGTCTGGCCTGGTACCGATCGAGAGGATCACGATGTCTTTTCTCCGGATCACCCTTTCATATAGTTTTTCAAGAGTTTCAACATCACCGTATGTATTTGTAAATGACTGGAAATACGCGATATAACGGCTTGCCGAGGTCTTATTCCGGATTCGTTCTTTTGCCTCTTCAATCTGTGTATCGATATCTCCGGGTGCAGAAGCAAACTCCCCCGAACCTCCTTCCGAACAGAAACTGCAGCCTCCAAGGCTGATTTTTCCGTCCCTGTTCGGGCAGGTGCATCCGGAAGTAAGACAGATCTTGAAGATTTTCTCTCCATACTGCTGTTTTAAGATATCCGACAGCTTTTTCATTTCCCGGTTCTTTCTCCGTAGTTGAGATAATGAGAAAAGGGTTGTCACATCATCGAATGCGACAACCCTGATATCTTCTATATCTTTTTTCAGCCGAGCTTAGCTTTTGCCATCTCAGCCAGATCAGCGAATCCCTTCGGATCGTTGACTGCCATGTCAGCCAGAACCTTGCGGTTCAGGTCGATCTGTGCCTGCTTCAGTCCAAACATGAACTTGCTGTAGGAGATGCCGTTGATCCTTGCTGCAGCATTGATACGTGCGATCCACAGCTGTCTGAACTGTCTCTTTCTCTGCTTGCGTCCTGCGTATGCGCTGGTCAGAGCACGCATGACGGACTGCTTGGCGATTCTGTACTGTTTGCTTCTTGCTCCTCTGTAGCCCTTCGCGAGCTTCAGAACTCTGTTATGCTTTTTCCTGGCGTTCAAGCCACCTTTAATTCTTGCCATTGTCTCATCCTCCTGAACAATCTAGTCTTCTGATCGAAATCCCTTTCCTGCCCTATCAGATGTACGGCAGAATCTTCTTCATGTTTCCTGCATTCGTCGGGTCAATAATCGTGGACTTACGCAGGTTCCTCTTCCTCTTTGTGGACTTCTTGGTCAGGATGTGGCTCTTGTAAGCTTTGTTCCTTCTAAGCAGGCCTGTTCCGGTCTTCGAAAATCTCTTGGCTGCTGCTCTGCTAGTCTTCATTTTTGGCATTGCTGTGATCCTCCTTCTTGGTCAGTTCTTCTTTGGCGACAGGACGCAGGTCAGAGTTCTTCCTTCCTGCTTGATGGGCTTGTCTATAACAGCAAGATCTTCCACCTTCTGAGCAAACTCCTCAAGAATATGCCTGCTCGCCTGCATATGCGCCATCTCACGTCCCCTGAAACGAAGGGTTGCCTTGACCTTGTTTCCTTTTTCAAGGAACTTCCTGGCGGCAGTAACCTTCGTATTCATGTCGTTCACATCAATGTTCGGGGAGAGGCGAACCTCCTTTAATTCCACGATCTTCTGTTTCTTGCGTGCTTCTTTCTGCTTGCGTACCTGTTCGTAACGGTACTTGCCGTAATCGATGATCTTGCACACCGGCGGCTTTGCACGCGGAGCGATCTTGACCAGGTCAAGTTCTCTCTCCTGAGCAAGTTTAAGCGCATCTGCTGCGGACATAATGCCCAGCTGCTCTCCGTCTTCCCCAACCAAACGAACTTCTCTGTCGCGGATCTGTTCGTTAATCATGTAATCGCTAATGGTTTTATCCTCCCGTACTGCTATGAACGACACTTTGTTACGCTGCGCTTGTCTTGAAATAAAGAAAAGCGTCTAACCGCAAGGTTATCCGCTCGGCGTCTGGGTGAGAGTGGATACTCTGCTTTCCTGTCTCAAAACTGCAGATACTTTACCACCTGCAGACGGTCATGTCAATCATTTTCTGCAGAATCCACAGTTAAATTTTCTGCTGCTTCTTCAGCTGCAGTTTCTTCCGGCACAGTCTCTGGTGCTTCCGGCTCTGTCCATTTTTCATCATCCGGTCCGAAAGTGGCGGCTGCTTTCTCAGCCAGATACTTTGTATGTTTCTTCATCAGTTTGACTCCGGACACGATCACGCCCGCAGTTGCCGCAGCAACGATCATCGCTGCCTTGCGTTCAAGTTTATTCATTATCTGTCTCCTCCTTTTTCCGCGATCCCGCCAGTTCTTGAGACTGGCCGCCGGATTTTTTATTCTTCGCTGAAATCCGAATCCATCGCCACCATCAGCGTGTAATCCGGATACATCTTCTGTACCTTTTCACAGACGTCTGTCCAGACTTTCCTGCGGTCCGGCGCATCAAAACTCACCACCACATCGAAACGGATTGTCTTCTTTTCTTCATTCACATAAAAACCGTGTACCTGGTTGACATACTTCTGTGCACGGACTTCTTCATATATCCTGTCACGCATCCGCGCAGCCTCATCCTCTCTGGTATTGACTGAGTAGACGCCGACTGCCGTCAGGATTACCTGATGTTCCTCATAGACCTTCATCGTGATCGACCGGATCAGCTCGTCCAGTTCGCTTGCCGTATAAGTATCCGGTACTTCAATATGGATCGAACCGTTGTAGGCATCCGGTCCGTAGTTGTTCAATACCAGATCATAGGCGCCGCTGACATCAGGAAATGAAAGCACCGTCTTTTTGATCGCCCGGGCAAACTCTGCGTCCACACTCTCCCCAAGCAGCTGGGAGATGGTCTCACGCAGCATGTCGACACCTGACTTGATGATGACGATGGATATGGCCGCGCCAAGCCATGCCTCCAGAGAAACTCCGGCTGTCAGATACACGATCGCCGCAACCAGTGTCGATGCGGAGATCACTGAATCCAGCATGGCGTCAGTTCCTGAATTCACAAGTGAGTCGGAATTCACCTTTTCGCCGACTCCCTTTACGTACCTTCCGAGTACGATCTTGACCAGTACAGCCACAGCGACGATGATCAGTGATACCGTCGTATAGTCCGGACTGGATGGATGAATGATCTTCTTGACCGATTCGATCAGGGATGTGATACCTGCATACAGCACGATCACAGAGATCAGGAGTGCACTCAGGTATTCGACCCTGCCATGGCCGAAGGGATGTTTCTTGTCAGGTTGTTTTCCGGCCAGTTTCGTCCCGATGATCGTAATCAGGGAGGAACCTGCATCTGACAGGTTGTTTACCGCGTCCAGTACAATGGCGATGGAGCGAGTCATGATTCCAACCGCTGCCTTGAATCCGGCCAGAGCCGCATTCGCTCCGATGCCGATCATGCTGGTACGGATGATCTGTTTCTCCCTGGTCTGCGCACGGTCTGCCTGTACACGGTCATCCGGTTGATTTATATTTTCGATATAATCTTTAACTGTTCTCACGATTTTCGCATCCTTTGTTCTGCGAGTGAGCCAGGTACGCTGAGACGCACCGGCGTCTGTCTGTATCTGCCTACTATAACACAAAGGGCAGGCTTTCGCCTACCCTTTCCCTTTTATGCCTGTACAGACTCAGAATATCTGTCAGTGTTCCTGCTTATACTCCACCCATACTGCAGGCCTCAGGCCACAGTAAACGGCATGACTGACCTGTGCACCCGCCGCATGAATACCGCCGTCCCTATCGACAAATGCGGCTGCATACTGATCGGATCCGGATGTCCGAAGCCACCAGCAGGCTTTGCCCGGGTTCTCTCCTGTCTCATCATCCGTTTCCAGATGGTGCAGCAGCGCATACCTGGTGGGGCTTGCAGAGCCGGTCACATAACGGTCTTCCTCTGTGCGCATATAAGCGCTGTATTCTTCCATCCTCAGAAGAAAGACTTTATCCTGTGTCACGCCGCATCCATGGGATTCCATTCCCGGATTGTCCGGATTTTCATTTGAAGAAGTAAGAATCATTTTCTTCTCTTTATCAGAAAATGATTCCCTGAAAAATGTATCATTCAGCCATTCTCTGAGCGCACAGTCTTCCCAGGTTACTGCCTCATACTGATCATGAAATGAGACTGGCCCGAGTATGTCCCTGGCAAGAAGCAGAGCTTTGTCTTCCTGTACTTCGAGCACGATCCATGGAATGGACTCCGGACCGTTATTGCTGTCCCCGTCCTGTTCACATTCTCCGAATGTGACGACATCGCCCCTTTTCAGCTGCCCGGCTTTTGTCAGATAAGGAATCTGTGTGTCTGTCAGGGTGCGCAGCAGGAAAAAAGCACCTCCTGCACAGAGAATCGCTGCGCATAGAATGAACAATGACAGGGAATTCTGCCTTCTGCCATTCCTCCCCATATCTGCTCCTCTCACTTTGTTTCTGTCACTGCCCCCTTGCCGGCTCCTGGCCCGGTTCAACTTTTCTCAATACGCCGGCGTCCATGAGGTACATGTCATCCGAATATTCTGATGCGCTGCGCTCATGCGTCACTACAAAAACAGCTTTTCCTTCATCCGCGATCTGCCTGAGGATCCGGAATAAAGTATCTCTGTTGTCGTCATCCAGATCACTGGTCGGCTCATCCGCAAACAGGACCTTCGGGTCCCGTATCAGAGCTCTTGCGATTGCCATTCTGCGCATCTCTCCACCGGACAGTTCTTTGGGAAATGAACCTTTCAGATCCGTGATCCCCATTCTCTCCATCAGTTCATGCGCCCTTTCACGGACACTGTTATCCTGTCCGTAGATTGTTCCGGGAAGGAGGATATTCTCAAAGACCGTCAGTGTAGCAACCGCACTCTGCCCCTGCGGTACGATCCCGTAATGATCATTTCTGAATCTAGAGAGGGTCCGGTCATCCATACTGTACAGATCCGTAACGAACTCTGTTCTTTGTCCTGTTCCCGGTTCCGGTGCGTTTTCCGGCTTCGGTACACCGTAATCCGCAAGGACCCTGCCCGAGGATGGCGGCTGCAAGCCTGCCAGAATGTTCAGAAGGGTGGTCTTGCCGCTCCCGGATCTTCCGCGAAGGACTGTCAGTTTTCCTCCCTCAAGAGTAATATCCGCTTCTTTTACGGCGCAGAATTCTCTGCTTCCTCTCAAAAAACTTCTGCTGATCTTATCCGCTGTCAGTATCATCTCTTGTTCTCCTGCATCCCTTACCTGTTATCGCTCCTGCCGCAGTGCAAGACTGATGTCTGCCCTGCTCACCCGGCTGACATTCCAGAAGGAAGACAGGGTGCCTGCCGCAGCACAGATCAGAACCGCAAGCAGCAGATACAAAAGGATTGTTCCGATACCCGGGGACAGCATCGGCATATCCAGCCTGCTGCGAAGCGCTCCGGAGAAAGGCAGTGTGACCAGCGCCGCTGCAGCCGATCCTGCCAGAGCGCCTGTCAAGCAGATCAGAAGGATCTCGCTCCACACACTTCCCGCAAGAGACCTTCTGGATACACCGAATACCCGCAGTATCGCGAACTCTCTTTTTCGCTCATTGATCAGCATTGTGAATGCAATCATCAGAATTATGAAAGCGAGTATGAATACACCGGCGATCAGGATACGTACCAGATGAGAAATCCCGCTGAGGTTTGCAGCAATGCCGGAGACCATACTGGTCGTACGGACCGCGGTCACACCGTCCACCGAATCATTGATCGCAGACGCTACCTGGTCAATATCTGCACCTTCATTCACATTCACCAGTACACATGAAACAACATGATTGGGATCGATCTCTTTAAACTGATTCAGTTTTTTCCCCACCGAACTGGCTGTCAGAACGCGGATCGTATCGGCCCCCGCAAATACACAGCGGTCATAGTTCGTGCCGGTCCTGGTCAGTTTCGCCGCCACTGTGCAGTCCGTGTCATAGAATGTCAGCGTATCGCCTTCGTCGGATGTAATATCACTTCCGACCACAATCTCCATCTCCTTCAGATCCTCCGTATAGGATTTGCGGATCCAGGGAAGAACGGTAAAATCCGTCGCAGGATCAAAGCCCATCAGCTGCACTTTGGCAGAGCAGCAGCTTGCAGCAAGTGATGCAAGAAAGATCTGTGACGTCGACTGGCCGACTCCATCCACCGCTGCGATCTCATCCAGTTTGCTGTCATCCATGTAAAAATATCCGGTGCTGCCCTGAAGCACGATACTCTCCAGATCATTCTTCCTGGCTGCCTCTTCCGGGACAACCAGAATATCTGCCCCCAGACGATCCTCCAGCGAAGCCATCCCGCGCCTAAGTCCGGATACCATCACAGCGCCTCCGAACACGGTAAATGACAGCAGCGCTGCTATACACAGCAGCATGGCAGACCGCACCGGCCGTCTGCACAGATTCAATATGGGAAGTTTACGAAAGATCCGCATGGCAGTACCTTTTCCTTGTTTTTATTTTATGGAATTCCAGCGGTTCCAGACGGCAGCCGCATTACTCTTTACCAGCAGCTCGTCTATCTTTATCTCCGCCGGACATACGTCGCGGCAGGCAAGAGACTTGCCGCATCCGCTGTATACACCTTTTTTATAGTTTCTTGCTGTCTGTTTTCTCTGCTCTTCCGGCAGCCGCGCTATCAGACGTGACAGAGGCGCCATGGCGGCCATACCTGAAAATGAGCCTCCCGCCGCGAAGTTCGGGCAGATCTCAAGGCACAGGCCGCACTGCAGACACCGGGAGGCTTCGAATGCCATATCCTCAGACCCGGCACCGGCTTCCGCCTCCAGCCAGACTGACAGATCCTTCAGATTCTCCATCATGACGGAACGGTCAACCAGAAGATCCGCAACCACAGGGAATTTCCTGAGCGGCTCGAGCCTGACCGTGTCTCCTTTCAGCTGTGACAGCCTTGTATCGCAGGCCAGTGCAGGGACACCGTCTATGATCATCGAACATGCCCCGCATCGTTTCTGAAGGCAGCTGTGTTCCCATATGACAGGTCTGAATCTGCTGCCTTGTGCAGGAGATATCCTGTTTTCCGCATGCAGGGAAGACAGGGCTGTCGCGACCGTCGCCCCGGCATCCTGCGTTTCAAAATAAAAATCCTCCCAGTAGGGTCTTGCCTGCGCACTCTCACGGCGCAGGATATGGAGAATCTTTTTCATATAAGCTCCCGGCGGCATGTCTGCCGCTTTATCCTGTCTGTGATCACAGCCGGGAAATCTCCCTGAAGGAGATACGGATCTCTCCCTTCTCATACCTGACCACTGTTGTTTTCCTCATGTTCTCATCCGTCTGCGGGAAGTCCAGACGCGTGTGCGCTCCTCTGGACTCTCTCCGTTCCAGTGCGCATCTCAGTGTCGCCTCAGCCAGCAGCAGTTTCGCTCTGCACTCATCTGAGAACCCGCCCGGTTCATCCGTACGTTTTTCATGCTCCCCTGCACGTGCTTTCAGTTTCTCAAGTTCTGTCAGCGCATGTGTGATCAGCTTCCCGTCCCTGAGCGGCATCATCCCTTCCATCAGGATCTGTGACATCTTCTCCTGAATCAGGGTTTCTTCTTCGGTAAGGGTTCTGAATGAGGATGCGGTATCTGCAGGATCTGCTGCACCATCCTGAAATGATTCCGGATCAACGCACAGAGTATTTTCGTACGCAGCCCCGGCTGACATGTCTTCGGCAATCTCCCTGATCATAGTCCGGGCAGCCTGCCTGCCCCCATAGATCGCCCCAAGCAGAGAATTACCTCCAAGGCGGTTGGCACCATGGTATGCGCAGGCACATTCTCCCGCCGCACACAGGCCGGAAATATTCGTTCTGTGGTGCTCATCCACAAGGATCCCTCCCATGAAATAATGGATTCCGGGCGATACTGGAACCGGCTCACAAGCCGGATCGATCCCAAGATAATGGATGATTTCATCACGCAGGTCAGACAGTTTCACCTTCCAGGTCTTTTCATCGAGGACCGTCAGGTCCAGATACACCTGCCTGCCCAGCATCGCCATCTCTCTGGAGATGACATCCCTGGGCATAAGATTGCCTCTCTCACCGTACTTTTCCTCCAGGAAATACCGCTTCACGCCAGTATCTTCCGGATGTCCGGGCGTATCTGTTTCATAATAAAACAGTCTTCCGCCTTCCCCGCGGGCTGCCTCTGAGACGAGCAGCCTCTTGCCGGTGATTGAGACTGTGGTCGGGTGATACTGCAGGAACTCCAGGTTCGCAAACTCCACTCCCTGCTCGAAGAGAACTCCGGCGGCGGATCCGGTATTGGCAGTTGTCCCTGTCGTTGCACCGGCAAACAACCCGTTCATGCCGCCGCATGCCATCAGGACACGGCCGGCCATGACCGTCTCTTTCCCGCTGTAGCGGTCGCAGACCAGCACTCCGGCTGCCGCTTCATTTCTCAGGATGAGTTTTTCAAAACGGTGATGCGGATATCGCTCTACCAGTCCCTGCACCTCATATTTTCTCACAGCATCGATCAGAGCAGTCGTCAGGACTTTCCCGGTGCTGCTTTTCGCGTATGCCGTGCGTTTCTTCTTCTGGCCTCCGAAGTTTCTCTGGACCATATGTCCGTTCTCTCTGTGAAACGGAACTCCCAGCCTGTCCATTTCCATAACGATATCCGGAGCATCCTGTGTAAGATTCCTGACCATGTTCGGATCTGCCAGATCACAGCCGCCTTTCATGGTGTCCCGGAAATGATTCTCCGTGCTGTCATCTTCACCCATCACATTTAAAGCCGCATTGATGCCGCCCTCCGCAAGGTTTGACTGGGCGCGCTCGGATGGCTGAAATGAGATCAGACGTACCCGGATGCCCGCTTCTGCGCATGTCTTCGCGGCAGACAGGCCGGCCAGTCCTGCCCCTATGATGTTTATTGGCATCTGCTGTTTCATAGGCTTACTCCAGTTTTCCCGCATTCATGGCATAGATGTGGTCCGCGTATTCAAATGCATCTTCTTCATGCGTTACGACCAGTACCGCTGCTCCTGCCGCCGCGAGTTCTCTCAGTGCTCCAAACACGGCCACTGTATTTTCATCATCCAGATCTCCGGTGGGTTCGTCTGCAAATATGACCTCAGGCCGCCTCACCAGTGCTCTGGCGATCGCCATTCTGCGAAGTTCACCTCCTGAGAGCCGGTCGGGCATGACTTCACTCAGATCTGCAATCCCGAACCGCTCCATCATCTCTGCAGCGGCTTCTTCTCCGTCTTCTTCATATAATGCATAGGGAAGCGCCACATTTTCCAGAACGTTCAGGGAAGGGACCGCACTCCTGCCCTGGGGTACATACCCGATATGCAGATTGCGGAACCTGGCCAGTTCTTCATCTCTCATCGAGTAGAGATCTGTGTCATCATAGAATACACTTCCTCCGGTCGGCTTCAGGATTCCTGCGAGCATATTGAGAATGGTGCTCTTTCCGCTTCCCGATCTGCCGTGGATCACCGTCAGTTTCCCGGACGGAACGAGAAAGTCACACTCTTCAACCGCCGTGAAGATGTTGGAGCCCGTTCCGGAGCGGTAATATTCTTTTCGGATCTGCTGTCCTCTGACTTCCATTATTCTTCACTCCTGATGATCGTACCGGTATCCTGTCTGCTGATCCTGTGCGCTGCAAGAGAAGCTGCAGCAGCTCCTGTCAGAGTCGAGACACAGAAAGCAAGTATTACATCCAGCACGATAGAACCTGCTCCGGGAAGAAGAAATGGAAGATTCAGCTGTTTCTCCATCCACCCGGAACAGACAAATATCACAGCCAGGCCTATTGCTGCCCCTCCTGCAGCACCCACTCCGCTCAGAGTCACCCCCTCGCCCAGTACGACTGCAGTAAGTTTCTTTCTGGAAGCCCCCAGAACTCTCAGCACTGCGAATTCCCGTTTGCGCTCTCCTGTCATCATGATAAAAGCCGCAGCCATGACTCCCATTGCTATGATCCAGACTGCCGACATCAGGATCTTAGCAGTCCCGGATACCCCGCTCATACCGGATGAAACTCCCGAAAGCACATTCTTCGTCTGAAGCGCGCGGATCTTTTTTATATGGATGTTGATGTCATTTTTCACCGATTCAATATCATATCCGTCTGCCACATCCACAAGGATTGTCGAGACCATTCCTCCGTCATCTGCCTGCGAATAAGAGAGCAGTGTTTCATCACCGGACGCATCCGCCAGTGCCAGGATCGTTTCCATATCCGCAAAGACAGTACAGTCATAGTCCGTGTCTGAACGGTCCAGTTTCGCAGCCACTGTCACATCCGTGCCGAAGAAAGTCAGTACATCTCCTACCTCAGCACGGACACTGCTTCCGATCACAACATCGTACGGATCGATGGGGCTCCCGTCCGTCTGCAGGATCCACGGAGCAACCGTAAAATCGGTCTCCGGGTCATAAGCGATCAGGTGAACCGGTGTATCACAGACATCTGTCTGAACACTTGTAAGGTAATACTGGGTGGAAAGATTCTGCACACCTTCCATGCCGGATATCTTCTCCGTATTCTCTTTGGGCATATAGAAGTTCCCTGTATTCCCCAGCAGGATCTCATTGTCAAAGTTCTTCCTGGATAAGGCAGCATATGGGACGACCATGATATCCGCCCCCATTCTGTTTCTCATGGCTGCAAACCCATTTTCCAGAGACTGTACCACACAGGTCCCTGCACAGATCGACATACTGAGAACTGCTGCCAGAAGGATCAGGGCGATGCTCCGGACCGGTCTTCGAACCAGATTCCGGTAAATAAACTGTCTGAGATGTTTCAATCTTCTCCCCCCGTTTTCAGATCACCTTCCAGCGGATGTAATAAACCACAAATGCAATACCTGCCAGAAGCAGCAGAATGGCAAGCACCAGCAGGACGTCTGTTCTGAACCTGTGGCGGTCCTCAATCCCCAGGGCGATGCGAAGCGGTGTGATATTGCACAGAAGATGCACCAGCAGGCATACCACCATGAGGATCTGTGTCGCCAGCTGCACGCCTGCAAACAAAGACAGACGGTAGGTGCCGCTCTCCTGCGTACCTGTAAAGATTACTATATGGCAGATCATGAAGAGCATCAGGGCAAAACCGCTGATCCTGCGGATCCAGAACAGGCGGTTCTGTCTGAAGTAGGAAACGCCAGACTGTCTGCAGGTTCTGATCGTCTGTACTGTCGTGACGATTCCGATTCCGATATGGATCATGATCAGGAGGATCATGGTGTGGGACAGAACTTTGAACAGAGCACTTCCGCCCCTGGTCATGCCCGCAAGTTCCATACCGCCCCAGATCATATGGATCAGAAACAATACCATGATCAGAACTGTCACGATCGCATTGGTTTTTCTCATAATCCCTCCGCCTCGATCAGGTCAACATAACTTTCCCTTTTCTCATCCGCAGCGCCGCTGGCTTCATAAATCTCTCTGGACATCAGGATCACATCAAAGCGGCCATACTGCGCCTTGGACAGCATCAGTGTGATATCCTCCAGCCGGACCGACATCTGGTTTTCAGGAAGTCTGCTCTGAAAACTTTTTGCAAGTTCCAGTCCTGCCGCGTCCGAATCAGCGACAGTACAGGAGATATCTTCAAAAAGAAAGCCGATCTCCTCCCCTGAAAAAAAGGTCTCCCAGGTTGCCAGTTTTTCGGCGTCCGGATGCCGATCGCGGTTAATCAGAACAACATAAGCCCCGGAGGGCTGATCGATGATCATCGTAGCCGATGACACCGCATCCACTCCGGAGAGTCTGTTCTGAAAATATCCGGTCCGGCAGACCGGCACCCCTGCCAAAAGAAGGAGCGCCGCAATCACCACACCTGCATGGCGGATCACTTTCATTTTTCTTCTGCTTCCTTCAGTGCTGCTTCCACTGCTTCCTTGAATTCCTTGTAATTGATGGTAGCCCCGCTGATCGAGTCAATTCCGTCCAGCTGACCGTTCTGCACAAGCATGGAAGCATACTCCGCACAGGCTGCATTAGCCTTCTGCGCTTTATTGTAATAATCCTTGTTAGCGATGCGGCCATCCTCCTTGCCATACTCCTCATCCTTCAGGGTACCGTCTTTCTCATATGTGAGGAAAGAGCAGTCGGAGATCTTGCCATCGGTTATGGTCAGTGAGACAACGCCGTATCCGTTGCCGTCGTCAGTTCCGTCATCATTCTCAAAGACAGAACTCTGCGCCTCATAAGTACCGTCCTTGTACGAAACCTTTTTGCCGCCGCTGCATCCGGACAGCATTCCGACCGTCAGGACCACCGCAAGGCTGATTACTGTAAACTTCTTCATAGATACACACTCCTCATACATTCACATACTATTTTGCATGACACTCAGATCAGTCGGTATCCTGATCACACGGTCGCCTACCTTCGCTTCGCTGCGTCGCATTCGGACGGCGCTTTGGCTCCTATAGATGCGTGGTCGCGTCGCGCCGCCGCGCTCCTTGCGAAGGTCAGTCGTCTCCCTATAGTGCTCCGGATACCGGCTGAACCTCGCTGTCATGCAATTACTGCAATGTTATATGCTTGATTTTGCCGGTAAAGTTCTCATTGATTGTCTCATGGTCCACTCTTCCGTTTCGAAGAACGATGGTACGCTGAGCAACTTCCGCAACTTCCGGGTTGTGGGTGACGACCACGAGTGTAGTGCCGTCCATGTGCAGTTTACGGAACAGTTCCACGACGATCTCTTCATTCGCTTCATCCAGGTTTCCGGTCGGTTCATCTGCGAGAATGATCTCCGGATAGTTGATCAGAGCGCGGGCGACACATACTCTCTGCTGCTCGCCGCCTGACAGCTGGCTTGGATAATGATGCGCACGGTCTGCAAGTCCGACTCTGTCCAGTGCCTCCAGTGCCTCTTTCTCATCCGGCACGCTGTGGTAATACTGGGCAAGCATCACATTCTCCACAGCAGTCAGATAGCTGACCAGATGGAACTGCTGGAAGATCAGGCCGATCTTGTCTCTGCGGATATCCGTGAGAGCTTTTGCATTTTTCTTCGCAATGTCTACTCCGTCCAGAAGGATCTCACCCTCGGTTGCCTTGTCCAGTGCCCCGATGATGTTCATCATCGTACTTTTACCGGATCCGGACGGTCCCATGATCGCCAGCCATTCCCCTTTCTCTACCTTGAGGCTGACGTGATCCAGCGCGTGAAGGCTGCCGTATATTTTCGATACATTTTTCAATTCAAGAAGACTCATGTCTGTCATTCTCCTTTCAGCACAAGTGCGGGATCGACCTGGGTTGCGCTCCTGATCGGGATCAGGCAGGCAATACCGGTAACAAGTACAGATGCAAGGATCGTCACCGGAACCAGCCACGGCATCAGTGTGATCGAACTGTTGAATACATTTCTGGATACTGCCTGGGCGAACAGGAAGCCCAGAAGAGACCCCAGCAGGCCTCCGAATGCGCCGAGAACAACGCCCTCACCCATAAACTCGGCGATGATGCTGCCGTTGCTAGCGCCAAGCGCCTTGCGAAGGCCAATCTCCTTACGCCGCTCTGCGACGACTGCCGTCATGGTGGTCGCCACGCAGATCATCGTCAGTGCCAGTACGACGACTGTAACGAGAAGGACCAGTGACTGCAGCTTGGACAGGACTGTATCTTCCGATTCCGTGACGCGCTTGACCAGTCTTGCCTGGATTCCTTCCACATTGTCGGCGATCCTGTCCGCGATTGCCGACAGTTCCTGTGAGCTGCCGGAAACAGACAATTCGCAGACGTCATACTCTGTCGGAATCCCGGTCAGCTTCTCCATATCAGAGAGGAGCATGTAGGCGTAATCCTCTTCTTTTCCGCCGGTATCCAGGATACCTGTCACGGTGAAATCGATCCAGTTATCCGGGACGACCTCTTCCGTTTCTCCATTTTCAGCTTCTGTCTCGGACTCCGGTGCAAACGTGCATGTTGTCCGCTTGCCGACTTTCAGATTATAGATCTCGGCCAGGTTCTTTCCGACCATGATCTCCCCTTCATTTGCCGGCCACTCTCCGTCCACCAGCCAGAAAGGACTTGTTTTCCGCACCTGTTCCATATCGGCCGCAGCCGCCATGACGGGCCGGTCATTGATGCGGACGGTCTGATACCGGTATGCCGCTATGCCGACCAGTTTGTCAGCCGGGATCTGCTGCCTGGTCTCGTCCACCTGCTGCTGCGTGATGGCATCTCCTTCCGATACCAGTATCATGTTTGCGCCATAGCTTCTGAACTGTGCGCCCATCTGGCGCGGTACATCATAATAGATCGTAACCAGGCCGGACAGGATCATTGCTCCTATAGAGATTGCGAGCAATGCAATAATCATGCGTGACCTCCGCCTCAGCAGCGAGGCAGTGATCATGCGGATATACATTTTCCTCTTTTTCATTCCTGCGCTCCTTTATCTTCCGTGAAGTACTTCTGTCGGTCTGAGGTTCAGCAGCATCCTGATAGCGGGAATGCTTCCGATCAGTGTGACAAGCGCAACCAGGACGCCGACCACAGGAACTACCATCGGGCGGATAGAGATAGAGGCGTCAAATACGGAATGCCCTATGATCTGGGCGAACCCAATGCCTGCATAAAAACCGGCCACACCGCCGATGACTGCCGTACACATGACCTCCGTCAGAACAAGTCCTGTAATCGCAGGATTATGAGCGCCAATCGCCTTCATGAGGCCAATCTCCTGAGACCTCTCCATGACGGATGCTGTGACGAGGTTGCAGATGCCAAGCGCCGCGCCGATCATCGACAGAATCGTGATCAGGATCATCAGGAGTTTTGTCTTATTCAGAATCTGTCCCTCGGAATCCGCTACCTGTCGGACTGCAGAAGCGACAGAATCGGTGATCACCTCTTCGATCTGGTAGCAGATCGAACTTACATATGCTGTGCAGTACCATGTCTCATACTGGGATACCGACAGAGAACTCGGATCTCTCGCCGCCTTCTGGGCCAGTTCGTTGTCAGGAGTTGTCAGCGCTGAAACTTCAATACTGTCAATCTTTCCGTCCAGTCCGCCCAGCTCCTGAGCGGTATCTACCGGGACGTAGATCAGTTCATCTTCGTCACCGCCCGCATCAAAGATGCCGACGACTTCAAGTTCCTTCTCCGTTTCGCTTCCGGTCACATGGATCTTATCACCGACAGATATCTGCTCTTTCTGTGCAAGCAGAGTGCCGACCATCGCATAGTCACCGCTGTGGGACCCCTGCTCATCCAGCCAGTCGCCTTCCGTAATCGTCCACCAGCTGCGCAGGGAAGCGATTCCCGCATCCAGAGTCTCCCCGGTAGGCAGATCCATATGGTGGTTAAACCAAGTGCCTGTCACTTGTTCAACATCCCCGCTGTCCAGGGTGACTTCTGTTGATATGAAAGGTGTGTAATCTACAATGTTGAACGCCCAGAAGATCGTCTTGATCTTGCCGAGTTCATCTTCCTGCAGATACGTGCCGGAAACATTTTCATCGCCGACATCGTACAGGTCACTGATGACGGAAGCGCTCTTGGGAACCACTGTAATATTTGCTCCATATGCCTTCAGTTCCTGGTTCATTTTATCTTCGACATCCATCATGACTGAGAGCATGGCTGTCGCCAGAGATGCGCCAAGCGCGATGGTGAATGCGATCATGAGCATTTTCTTCCACTGCCTTAGAAAGGCCTTGGCTATCATTCGTACAAACATTATTTGAACTCCCTTTCGTATTCGAGCAGGCCTGCGATCGGGACTTTGATCTGACCGTTGCTGACTTCATACGGAATAACAATCGGGTTGCAGCCGCCCTTGAATCCGATGGTTGAGATGTTCATGACAACATCACACAGGTTGCAGACCACCTGTCCGTCTTTCTCGTAATAGCCGGTCTCGCCGCAGACGTCGCAGGCGTCCAGTCCGATTCCGTAGGAATTGCCATTCGGCTTTTTGATGACGATAAACCGGATCTGAACCCCATTCTCTGTCTCATATGCGAAACGGTGCAGATGGCCGTCCTCCACCAGGTCGAAACCGACATATATGTTTTCGTCATCCATTGACGATACTTCTTCAACAGGGGACAGTGTGACATCGGTCGCATTGGCCTTCTCGATCACAGTCAGATTGAGGATCACAAATATGAAGCAGATGACTGCCGCAGACGCCCAGCGGCGGGTACGGCGCCATTTCGCGCGGATCTTGCGATGCTCCGCCGGGTTGCGGTAAGGTTCTTTCTGACGCAGGCTTGCAGCCCACAGTCCGGCCGCCGTAAGCACGACCAGCGAAACGGCCAGGAACAGGAACCAGTCTTTATGGTTCTTCATAAAAACCGTGTACGCAAACATGGTGTGATTTGACTTGACGATCTTCTTCTGGAAGAAAACAGAAGACAGGTTTGACAGACGCAGTGCTGCGTTGATCAGCAGTTCCGCGCGCAGCAGAACCGATGCCAGTGTATAACTCAGACGTCTTGTGCATCGCTCAGACGCAAGGAATGTGACCACAGCCAGGATCAGCCCCGCAGTCATACCGATCATGGACATCAGGAATTCCGTAGAGATGATGGTGGATTCCTGCTGGAGCACATGATAGGGATACGCCCAGACATCCGGCATTGCATAAGCAATTACCGTTATGCAGATCACTCCGAGAAGCACCCACGGAATCACAGAGAAGACGCCATGGTCAGATGGTTTCTTTATTGTGAAGATCAGAAACAGCACAAACGCCGCCAGGCCGATCGTGTAGATCCACCCGTTCAGGATCGCTGTATCGATCATACTTGTCGTATTTCTCATTACCGCAATGAAGATGGAGAACAGGACTCCGATCACTGCGAATGCCCATACTATGCGCCTGTGTGTCTTGCCGGCCGTTATTTTTGTCCAGCCAGTCATCACACCGAGAACAGCCGCTTCCATCAGTACTGCGCGCGTAGTAAGTATCAGATACGTGAGCATGGTAACCTCCAACTAGCTATTGTCAATCAGTTTCAAACACGCACGCAATGCGACACGCCTGACGGCGCGCCGCATTACTGTATCTACAGATCAATTTGTCTCAATTAAGACAGATTACTCGAGACCTGCGAACTCCCAGCCTTCAAAAGTGTATGACAGAGTTCCGTCTGCGAAATGATCCTTAAGGGATCCGCCGGGGCCGGTCTCAGCATCCGAATGGATGAGGTATCCGTTCTCGCCCGGGCTGTGGATGGTGATCGTCAGGTTGTAGGTACCCGGATCAAGCTTGATGTTGTTTCCATAGTGCGGACCGTCAGATGCTGCCATCTCCATGAAGGTTCCTGCAACAACTTCATTTCCATCCTGATCCTCGATCTTATAGTCGACGGTCAGATACGGAACCCACTCACCTACCGGATATCCAAGGTCATTCTCAAGTGCGGAGATGTCAGCCTCGATATGAATGTCAGCATCCTCTGCGCTGTAAGTCATGGTCTCATTCTCCATCGGTACAGCCTGGAACCAGACAGCAGACAGGTTGATGAAATCAAGCTCTTCATCAGAGAAGATTTCATTCTCGACAAAGCCGGCCTCACCAGCCATTGCCGGGAAAGCAGTAAGTGCCATCGCACCTACAAGTGCCAGAGCAAGAATCTTTTTCTTCATGTTTCTTTCCTCCTGTGAGATAAAAGTGTTATGTATTATGAAAAGGAGTTCCCCCCTGATCATACTGTTTAAGTGCGGCCGGCATGTCCGGCCACGGTGCTCAGTCATGCCCCTTGTTCCTGCGCCATCTGTTCCTTGAGCTTTTTATTCTTCTTCAGCCAGTACACGAAGGTGAAGATTGTGATCACCAGAAGAATCAGCTGCGGAACGACTGTCTCTACGCATGGATATATGCCCAGAAGTTCAAGTACAGAGTTCGACGGTATCCATGCTACCCATGCCGGTGAATGCATCGCGATTACATCGCCTTCGATCAGCTCCTTGATTCCGCTTCCGAGGAACGCGATCGACATGATTGCCATAAGGATACTGGTAGCCAGGAAAAATGGTTTCAGCGGCAGTTTTACCGACAGCAGGCGGATGGCCAGGAAGACAAATACCAGAACCACACAGCCAACTACAAAACCAAGCCATACCATCCTGGTGTTTCCGCCCGACAGAAGCGGCTGATAGAACAGGATGACTTCCGCGCCTTCTCTGTAGACCGCCAGGAACGCTGTAAAGGCCAGGGCAAATGAGCTTCCGGTCTGTGCAGCATTGCCAACCTTGCTCTCGATATATGCGCTCCAGGCTTCTGACTCAGACTTGGATACCATCCAGTTGCTGACATAGAACAGGACAGCGACCGCGATCAGTGCGGTTACGCCTTCAATCACCTCCTGCGAAGCGCTGTTGGCAAGCTTCAGCTGATTGAGCAGCCACGCTGATACAAAGCTCAGTAGGATACCCAGGATTGCTCCTGCGTAAACAGGGCGGATCAGACGTTTTTTCTCATCTGCGGACTTCTGCATCGATGTCTTTACGAGATAAGCAATGATAGCGCCGACGACCAGAATCGCTTCCAGTCCTTCACGAAGAAGAATGGTGAAGCAGGCGATGAAAGTAGCCAGCCCGGCGGATCTTCCGCCACCGGTCGAGTTGCCGTTCTCGTCAACTCCATCCAGTTTATTTGCATCTGTACGGATCATCGTCCTGAGAACATCGACCGCCTCATTGAACTCCTCAGCCGAACCGCTCCCTGAAGCAGACTTTGCCGCCGAGAACTGGAGTTCTACTTCAGACTTTCTGGCGCCTGAGATATACCCCATCGTATTGCGCTCGAAACCGGTCGTCTCATAATATCCGTAATATCCGTCATTGACATGGCTGTATGCTGTCTCAGTGTCACCCTCGGCGAACTTTGCCTTCGCATCGCGGAAGACTTCCGCCATTGCGTCCGCGACATCATTCCAGGTCCAGTCGCTCTCCTTGCCGGCAGCAGCGCTGTAAGACGCCCAGTCTTTGTAATACTGCTCTGCGAACAAAGCGGTCGCAGCTGTATCGCCCTCTTCGGCAATATCCATGTCGACCTTAACTCCATCCAGCTTATTTGCTGCGTTGCGCAGATCTGCAGCCAGAACGTCTTTCGCTGTCACAAAATCAGCAGCCGAGCCGCCTTCTTTGATTGTCTTGGTGCAGGCTTTAAAATCAGCCAGCACGGTACTCTTATGGATCGCCGGCAGTTTCTTCTGCATCTCGACCTTGAATCCCGAGCCGCCCCAGTAGACCGTCTTGGCGTCTGAGATCTGTTTCAGTGCTGTGTCCGCGTCGCCGGACTCGTAAGTTTTTGCTGCAGTATCAAGAACCAGTGACATTCCGTCCACAACTGCATTGTATGTGAACTCTTCTATTCCGTTCTCTTCCATATATGCCTCCCAGGAATCCGGGTAGGCGGATGTTTCCTCTGCAGGCACACTGAGTGAACTCAGCGGAAGCATGAATATCAGCAGCGCTGCCAGTATGGAGAAAATCTGTCTGATCCTGCCTGTTTTCATATCATTGCCTTCTTTCGATAGATGTACTGATAAAATCGTTATGCCGTTCTGAATAGTTTGATGATATCGATCACTGACACCAGGATCAGAACTCCCCCTGTCACCCGGGCAAAAGGCTGCATCATCGTGTAGCATCTCATTGTGTCCATCATGCACATCTGCATGACCGTTCCCGGGAGAAGGACAGCGGCAGCCGCAAGCACAATACTTGCAAAGTCCAGCAGGATCGCTGCTGTCCGCTTCTTTACTGCCAGTCCCAGGACTGACAGCAGAGCCAGAATAATACCGATAATAAATAAGTATTTCTGCACTTCATGGCAATGCATCCAGGTGCCGTCCTCTTTCTGCGCGCATGCACGGAACACCGTCTGTACCCCTGCCGCCATAAGGACTGACAGCGCAAGCGCTGTCCACTGCAACACTCCTCTGTTTTTCATAACTTCTCCTCTGTCCTGCCGGTCAGATGCCTTTATCTTCTATGAGTTAGTAAGAACAAATATAAGCATGCTTAAACTGTTCTGAGAAACGTTTAACCAATATTAGATATGGCTAACCGGCGCAATTAATTTATCACAGTGATTTTTGACCGTCAAGCAGTTACGCCCCCCGCTCAGGCCTGTAAAATGTGAAATTGTGTCTTACTGGGAAATATTGATCATCAAGACAAAGAGCTGCAAAAAGACCTGCCGCCGGCAGGTCTTCTGTGAGAATCTATTTTCATCTTATTAGTTCCAGAGATGATAAACTTAATCTTCAAAAGGAAATCTATATGGCAGATGATAACTGTCCCTGATCGCGATCATGTCTTTCTGCAGCGCAGGTCCGGCTTCAAGTCCTGCAGTCTCCCTGACTTTCCGGGACAGGTATTCCTTCTCTCCCGCAGTATAGATCCGGTCTGCGCCGGGAGCCTTCTTCGAACTGCGCAGACTCCTCAGGATCGCTCCTGCAGTCTCCCGGAAGCTCTTCTCTCCCATGAAAAACTCCGGATTGATCACGATAAAGAAATGTCCCAGATGATACGGTCTTTTATTTCCATTCTCATCGCGGCCTGTCAGCATTTTCATGAAGCTTCCTGCCTGAAGAGCTGATGAGAGAATCTCCACTACCGTTGCATATCCGTATCCCTTGTAGCCCGCAGATGCAGCTCCGGTTCCCCCGAGCGGCGTGAGCGCAGCTTCGCCCTTCTTCAGTTCTTCCAGAATCAATTTACTGTCTGTCATCGGTCTGCCGTCGCTCCCGATCACTAATCCTTCGGGCGTATCCAGGCCTGCACGGGCATAAAACTCTATCTGTCCCCTTTGTGTATTCGAAGTGGCACAGTCCAGTACAAAAGGAAATTCTTCATCCGTCGGAAATGAAAAAGTCAGGGGATTGGTACCCAGCATGTTCTCAACTCCGAAAGTAGGTGCGATGGATGGTCTTGCATTCGTTCCGGTAATACCCAGAAGCCCTTCCTGTGAAGCCATGGTCGCCCAATATCCGGCAATACCATAGTGTGTGGAATTACGTACAGCGGCCATGCCCATTCCGACTGTTTTTGCTTTCTCGATAATAGCTGTCATAGCTTTATGGGAAGCAACCATACCCATACCGTTATGAGCGTCGGCAACCAGCGTTGTCGGCGTATCTTTCAGGATTTCAAACTCCGTTACCGGATTCTGGATCCCGTCTTCTATACGGTCGATGTACATGGTCTTGAAACGATTGCAGCCATGGCTGGGGATCCCCCTCAGGTCGCTCTCTATGAGAACATCTGCACACAGCATCGCATCCTCACGGGGAACCCCCACTTTCACAAGGGCATCCGTCATAAAGTCACCGATCAGTTTCCAGGACAGCATTGCCTTTTCTGTGTATTCCATAATGCCTCCATGATGTTCCCGGGCCATACCCGGTCATTCACCCTGCTGACTGCCAAGAAGACGAAATGTCTCGATATCATTTTCATTCATCCTGAAATTCATAACCCGCTCACTGCCATCCGGCAGCGTGACTTTCAGTTCATACACAGCACCTTCCTGCAGTCCCTGTTCTCTGAGCATATTAAAAAAAGGAAATACTTTCGGATGATCTTTCTGGAATATATTCAGCCTCTCTTTCATCTGAAGCATCGCCATCGGATTGATTGCCATATATGGTCCTCTCTTTCTACTTAACTATATGCTATCTTAAGTATAACATCTTCCCCGGTACTTGACAAGGCTGATACAATATACCTTGAACAAGTTGTCTGCAATATGAACAAGTTTAAATTAAAGCGAAAGGAGGAAACAGACATTTATGGATAACAAGACATTAATGCAGTATTTTGAATGGTATCTGCCGTCAGACGGTCTTCTGTGGAGAAAAGTTGCCACGCAGGCTGAAGAACTCTCTAAGGTCGGAATCACAGATGTGTGGCTTCCGCCCGCTTATAAAGGTGCTTCCGGAGCCAAGAGTGTAGGCTACGATGTCTACGATCTGTATGACCTTGGCGAATTCGATCAGAAAGGATCCATCCGGACCAAGTACGGTACTAAAGAAGAATATCTTGAGGCAGTCCGTGCGCTTCACAACTCCGGGGTCAGAGTCATGGCAGACACTGTCCTCAATCAGATGATGGGGGCGGATGAAACGGAGAAGGTCGAAGCGATCGATACTGCCTCCTATGACAGAGAGCAGGAGATCTCAAACCTTCACGAGATCGAGGCATGGACAAAGTTTACATTTCCGGGAAGAAACGGCAAGTATTCTGACAGGATCTGGACAGCGGAGAACTTCTCCGGGACCGATCTTGACCAGGCAACCGGATCCAAGAGTGTCTATCTGTTCCGCGGCAAAAAATGGAATGATGAGACAGACTCGGAAAATGTCAATTTTGATTACCTGATGGGTGTCGATCTTGACTTTGACAACCCGGACACCTGCCAGGCCCTCATTGACTGGGGCAAATGGTACTTTGAGACTGTGCAGCCGGATGCTCTCCGGCTTGACGCGGTAAAACACATCAGCTTTGAATCTTACCGTGAATGGCTGAAGCTGATCCGTAAGGAGACCGGCAGGGATTTCTTCGCTGTCGGTGAGTACTGGAGCGGAGAACTGGATAAACTGCTTCATTATATCAGTGTCGTCGTGGACGGCCAGCCTTCCAGGATTCCTGAGAAGAAAGCAGATCCTGAAGACGGCGTCGGCCAGGAGAATTCTGACAGTTCAAACCAGGAAGAAGCAGACACAGAATCTGCTGCAGGCAATGCTCAGGCAGAACAGACGCAGAGCGGATCCTCTGAAAATGAACATCATAAAGATGAGCAGTCTCAGGAAGCCGCGACACCGGAGAAAGACTATTCCGCTGACGCAGAGATCAGCAAAGAAGCCCTGAAGATTGCTTCTGTCGGATCGTCAGCTGAAGACGCCCATCCGGCCGGAAAGAATGTGAAGGGAACCCAGATCGCACTGTTCGACGTGCCGCTGCATTTCGCATTCCTCAATGCCGCAACGTCTAACGGAACCTACGATATGAGGAACATGTTCGATGGGACGCTGGTGAAGGCCCGCCCGGAATGTGCGGTAACCTTTATCGACAATCATGATACACAGCCCGGACAGGCACTTGAGAGTTACATACCGGAATGGTTCAAGCCGATCGCCTACTCCTTGATCCTGCTGCGTGACACAGGAACACCCTGTGTGTTCTACGGAGATTACTACGGACTGGAGCATAACAACGAATCGCCGATCCTCGATCTGAAGAAACTGATTGCGATCCGCAGGTATTATGCCTACGGATCACAGACAGATTACTTTGATGACAGCAGCATCGTCGGATTCACAAGATCCGGCGATACCGCGCATAAGGATTCAGGACTGGCAGTCCTGGCAACATGCGGATCGGAAGGGATGAAATATATGCAGATCGGACCGAAGTTTGCCGGCCAGCAGTTCTTCGATGTGCTTGGCCGCCACGACGATCCGATCACGCTGGATGAAAACGGCGGCGCACAGTTCCACGTCCATGCGGGGTATGTCTCCGTATGGCTTCCGGAAAACGCATACCACTTCATCCGTACTACTTTCTGATCATCCTGAGGAGAAAGCCCCCATTCAAGAACGCCAACGACGTTCTTGAATGGGGGCTTTAACTCAGTCCGTCAAGGCTTCAATCTCTGAGATGAGTTCTCCGATATATTCAATCGTATCGAGAAGAGGTTTCTCAGTCGTGATATCAATACCCGCAAGAGCGGCAAGTTGAGCAGGGTCCTTGGTGCTTCCGGCACTGAGGACCTTTTTCCAGTCTTCCACAGCGCACTGCCCTTCTGTTTCGATCCGCCTGCACACCTGCGTTGCCACAGTCAGGCCGGCACTGTAGGTATAAGAGTAAAGTCCCATATAATAGTGCGGCTGCCGCATCCAGGTCAGTGCGGCATCATCGTCTATCTCTACTGCATCTCCCCAGAACTTCTGCAGAGTCTCCTTCATGATCCGGTTCAGCGTCTGGGCATTTACGCTGCCTCCCTCATCCACGATCCGGTAGACCTCTCTCTGGTATGCTGCTTCCAGCAAATGAGTCACAAAGTTATGATAGTAGGTGTTCCCGATCATGCAGGACAGGACCCACCTACGGAACCTTCTGTCGTCACTGGTCTTCAGCAGGTAATGTGCCATCAGCAGTTCATTCATGGTCGAAGGCGCCTCCACAAAATAGATGGATACGTCCGTGTCAAAGACAGACTGGGCGCTGTTGCATGCTTTGAAATGACCTGCATGTCCCAGTTCATGGGCAAGGGTGAACACATCCGCCATGCGCTCATTCCAGGAGAGAAGAATATATGAATTCTTCCCGTAGGGGCTCGCACAGAATCCGCCGGTGGATTTACCCTGGTTCCTGGCAAAATCGATCCAGCGGTCCCTGTATGCTTCTTTCACCATGTCAACATAGTCTTCTCCCAGGATCGACAGGCCCTTCTCAATATACTGTTTCGACTCTTCTATGGTCACCTTCGGGTCGTACTCCGGGTCTACCGCGATCTTCAGGTCCGCAAATGTCATTTGATCCAGGTGATGGATCTTCTGGAGCAGTCTTGCGTATCTGCGCATATGGGGCGCCAGTTTTTCCATGATCAGATCAATCTGGCGGTGATACATGTCCGCGCTCACCTTCTGCGGGAAGAGCAGATAATCGATCACTGATTCAAAACCGCGTACCGACGCCTCGGCTTTCTCATTCTGCACCTGGGCATTGTAGGCTGTGGCTGTCACATTTTCATAATCCCGCAATTTGGAGGAAAATGAACTGAACGCGGCTCTTCTCACATCGGTGTCTTTCTCGTACTCATAGTCATCTTCAAACAGGGAATAGCCCAGCGGATACTCTCTGTCACCCACTTTAAAAGGGGGGAACTTCATGTCCGCAAGTTTCGCCATGTTATACACCTGGTAAGGCACATTTTTCGACTGGTCAAGAGCTGCCAGCACACGCTCCGTCTCCGCTGAGAGCTGATGCGGTTTTTCCCTTATGATATCCGCCAGGTATCCCTTATTGGCGGACGCCATCTCCAGAGCTTTCCCAAGTACAGCCTCATCCTGTGCACAGATCTCCGTCCGGATAAAACTGAGGCGGCTCATAAGATTTGTGATCAGCCTGTCGATCCGGTCATTGCGGTCCTGGTTGTACGTGTCATAATAATCCACCGACACTGCCAGTTCGCAGTATTCCCCGGCCAATTCCATAATCGTATAGAGTTCCCGGAACTCATCCAGGCAGGCATTGATCTTCTCAGGAGTATCCAGTTTCCCTTTATATGAATCCTCAATAGTCTTTGCCATCGTCTTCATTCGCTCCGCGTCACGGAGCATATCTTCTTCCGAGGCATAGATCAAAGACAGATCCCATGTCAGCTCTTCCGGAACATCTTTTCGCATTGTCATATCCATACGGTTACCCCCTGTATACATTTTTATTCATAGATTAATATTTTATCATAGATACCTGTCGTTGTCTGTGGCTGCTGCATGTCTATCGGCTGCATGTCTAAAGGAAACTTTAAGGAAACACTGGCTTATTCTGCGTTTTCCCGTTTTTATTAAATGCTATAATGACCTTACATCATCAATATGCTGCAGCATTTATCCCAATTATTGTCATGAATATTCGCATTAATAATAGAATACCTGCTCTTTGTGCGCTGGCAGTATTCCTCATGTCCGCCGTGTGCGGTCAAACTATAGCGGAAGAACCCAGGGAAGTCCCGCAGACAGAAGCTTTTACAGAGGAAAATGATATTATGGCGCAGGCTGATATGATATTAGAAAACATGAGTCTGGAGGAAAAGGCGGCCCAGATGTTTGTCATCACGCCGGAGGCCCTGACCGGCATGGGCGTTGTGACACAGGCAGGTGAGACGACCAGAAAGGCTCTGGAAAAGTATCCGGTGGGCGGTCTGATCTACATGGAGCAGAACATCGAATCCGCCAGCCAGCTCACCGGTATGACAGCATCGATACAGTCGTTCAGCATCGATCTGACCGGCCTTCCACTGTTTCTGTGCGTTGACGAAGAGGGCGGAGCGGTACGAAGGATATCAGGACGAATTGCCGGTGTGCCGGAGATTCCGGATATGTGGTCTGTGGGGCAGACGGGCAATCCTGACAGTGCCTGGTCAGTGGGTTCTGAGCTTGGTTCTTACCTTAAAGGCCTTGGCATCAATGTTGATTTTGCCCCGGTAGCGGACGTGGTTGCTGATCCGGCCTTCTCAGCGATCGGAGACAGGTCATTTGGTGCTGATCCGCTGCTTGCCGGTATGATGGCCGCTGCCTGCGCCCGCGGGATACAGGACCAGGGAGTCCTGGCAACACTGAAACACTTCCCGGGACATGGGGCTGTAAATGAAGACAGCCATGCTTCAGCAGTCGTCTCTGACAAAACGCTGGAGGAACTGGAATCGGAAGACCTGATCCCGTTCATAGCCGGAATCGATGCCGGAGTCTCTCTGGTCATGGCCGGGCATATTACATTTTCGAATATAACTGACTCTGATATTCCAGCGTCACTCTCCCACTTTTTCCTCACGGATCTTCTCAGGAAGAAAATGGGATATGAAGGACTGATCATTACGGATGCGCTGAATATGGGCGCCGTAACCAGCCTGTACTCACCGGATGAAGCTGCTGTTATGGCAGTCAGCGCCGGCGCTGATCTGGTACTGATGCCGCAGGATTTCCATCAGGCTCTGCAGGGCATCATAGATGCGGTAAACAGCGGAACGATCACAGAAGAAAGACTCAACGAATCGGTCCGCAGGATTATAGATGCAAAACTTACGCTGGTAAAGGGAGGTGCCAAGAGATGAAAAGACTTACCGCATGGATCCTGACACTCGTGCTCGCAGCAGGATGCCTGCAGAGCATTCCTGCACAGGAATCCGGAGGACATACCTACCGCCTGGTCATTTCCGACTGTACTTGGTCGGAGGCGTTCCAGGAAGCGCTCAATGCAGGCGGATATCTCGCCCGCTTCGAGACACGGGAAGAGTATCAGACGGTTCTTCAGCAGATCAATGATTCGGGAGCTTCAGGCTACATGTTCCGGGTCGGAGGAAGACGTGATCCTGATTCTGCCAGCTATTACTGGGCAGACCGTGGCAATGCGCTCTCCGGAGATGTGCTGAACAGTCCCTCTTACTGGGGATATTCCGAATGGATGCAGGGTGAACCCAGTTTCCAGGACGGGGATATCACAGAATGTTTCATGGACATCTACTACTTCTCCAAAGAAGGACGCTGGGTCTGGAATGATGTGCCGGATGATATCGTATCCGTAGTCCCAAACTACAGCGGCCGTCTTGCCTACATCATAGAGTTCGACAACACGACTCCGCAGTCTGTACAGCCTTCTGCCGGCAGCTGGCAGGATGCGTACAGCAGTTTCATCCTGAATCAGAAATACCTTAACTCAGGCCAGCAATTCGGTGATGAGATTGAATCGACCTATGACAATATCTCATTTGCACTCCACGATCTGAACACAGACGGTACGCCGGAACTTGTCATATTCAACGGAAACGGAGTTTACGCAGGCAGTGTCAACTACCTGTATCAGTATACCGGCGGCTCAGTAAAATACACCGGAATCATGCCCGGCGCCAACTATAATCCGTATTATTATATTGAAAGCGAAACCATTCCGGGACTTTTTGTATCCGGAGCGCATACCGGTTCATACTGGACTGACTACTATTTCATGGAGAACGGCGTCCTGGCGTCGGAGCAGGTTGTCTCGACCCAGGACAGCGTCGATGGTCCGGAACTCTCCAGAACAGGTAATACTGCGCTGTACAACGCCTATCTGGCAATAAAGAGTGAAACAGACGGTAATATGCTGCCCTTCTATACCCTGAGCGAGATCAATAAGATGGGCTGGGCAACTTTCATTGAGCAGTACGGATACAGTCAGGCTGGCAGCCACTCCGATCCCTCCTCACTGCTCTCTTCTGTCCCCGATGAGTTTTATTTCTCAAGCGGAGCCGGCGGATGGGGTTCCGGTATCACACTTCATGATGACGGAACCTTTACGGGCAGTTATCATGATTCAGACATGGGCTCCGACATCGAGCACTACCCCGGAGGAACTATGTATGTCGCCAGCTTTAACGGGAAGTTTACTGACTTTCAGAAAGTAGATGATTACACCTGGACCATGCGCCTGGAATCCCTGAACTATGACAATCAACCCGGTCAGGACTGGGAAGAAAACGGCGTACACAATATTGCATCAGAAGCGTACGGAATCGCAGGCGGCGATCAGTTTTACCTGTACCTTCAGGGGCATCCCACATCCACACTTCCCGAAGAGTACCTCAACTGGGCAAAGATGTATATGAACGCCTACGACAACCTTCCTTCCACACTCACCGTCTACGGCATCTACAATGTGGCTGAGCAGGCTGGATTCGGAGGAAGCTGGTGATACTGTTCATGACAGACTGCAGTCAGATCAGTCCAGCCTTGGCATAGTCCTTCCCCGATGCACGCAGCTTTAGCTACCAGACTTCATTGAGTGTCAGCGCATCCGGGCAGCGAAGTTTTGAACGTATATCTGTAAATAAACGGGAGCACCCTGGCATCATATTACCCGCCAGAGTGCTCCCGCTGTTATTTTATCTTTTTCACCGTCACCGGAACCATTTATCCGCCAGCGTCGGTTCTGCATACCCCCAGTCTTCCGGTACTGCGCAGCTGGTCCGTATAAAACCGTTTTTCTCCAGTACCCGGGCAGACGCGCGATTCTCGACCATCGTACTTGCGGTTATGATCTCAATATCCGTCTTCGCAAACAGATAGTCCACCATCAGTGAAACCGCCTGCGTGGCGATTCCCTGTCCCCAACAGGATTCCGCCAGACGGTAACCGATACAGGTCTTATGAAGATCCTGTTTTAATCCATAGAACTCTGCAAGGCCGCAGAAACTGTCTGTATCCCGTCTGCATACCGCAAGTATGAGAGATTCCTTCCTGTCGAAACAGTCTGTGTAGAGGAGCCGGATCACCTCGTCAGGATCTTCGTACTGTTTTTCAAACAGAAAGGTCGGAAGGTACCGGTAAACTCTGCTGCTGTCTGTGAGCTCACGAAGCGCACCGGCATCTTTCTCCTCCAGTTTTCTTAATACTATGTGTTCATTTCCGAGATACGGGACCTCGTCATACAGCCTGATCATGGTAGGTTCTTACAGCCTCATCCAGTCTTGCGAGCTCTTCGTCACTCAGCGACCAGTCCGCAGCCGCACAGTTTTCCAGAACCTTTTCTTTCGTCTGCGCGCCGACGATGCACGTTGATACAAACTCTTTCTGGAATGACCAGTTCAATGCGATCTGCGACAGGGCTACTCCGTTATGTTCCGCAGATATCTCATCCATAACCTTAACAACTTTCATCGCCTCGGTGAACAGCGGCTCATGGAAATGCTTATAGAAACGGTTCCTGCTGTCCGTCTCACAATACTCCTTCGCCTGCCTGATCTTGCCGGTCAGGATACCGCCTCCGAGAGATCCATAGGTCATGCATGCCATCCCCTTTGAATACGCCCATCTGATCAGCTCTTCCTGCTGGGTAAACACCATGGAATACTGAGGCTGTATCGCCTCGATCAAACCATACTTCCCTGCCTCTTCGATCTGCTCGATCGAAAAATTCGATACTCCGACATGAAGGATCTTCCCCTCCTTCTTCAGTTCATTCAGGGTATCCATGGTCTCTTCAAAAGGAGTATTCGGATCAGGCCAGTGAATCAGCATCAGATCAATATGGTCCGTCTGAAGGTTTACCAGAGATTCCTCACACTGCCTGCGGACATTCTCCCTGGAACCGTCCCTGCGGTACACCTTGCCGTCCACAAAGCAATGCCCGCACTTGGTTGATATAAATATCTCATCCCTCACGCCCAGCGTGGCCAGAGCCCTGCCCAGGACCCGTTCCGCTGCACCGTTATTATAAGCAGGAGCCGTGTCGATCAGATTGATCCCATTCTCCACAGCGGTTCTAATCGCATCGACTCTTGTCGATTCGTCATAGTGATCCCAGCATACGTCGCCCATCCCCCACGTTCCGAGCGTGATCTGCGAGATACGCATTCCTGTATTTCCGAATTCTTTATATTTCATAACCCAATCTCCTTCTGAATGACTCATCTGAAATGTCTGATCTGTCCGGCACAGTTCATCAAAGCCTGCCGCCTTCTGTCCATTTACATTATCTCACAGTTGGAAACCTCATGCAATGCAGGCGGATCACCGTTAATAAGATATAAGACTGATGCGATCTGTGAAAAACGGAAATAAACAGTTGACAAACCGGGATGGGTATAGTATTATCTCATGTCGCCTTGCCAAGGCGAAGGTCGCGGGTTCGAATCCCGTCTCGCGCTCTTTCTTTTTGCTCCGGAGGCCTGTCAGATGGCAGGTTTCCGGAGTTTTCCATTATTATGATTATTGACTAACCACTGACTAACCCGCCTTTTTTACCTCCTGTACGCCCTCTGGAGGCTTCTTTCTTACAGTAGGCGGCAAAGTCTACGATGTTTGCGCCGGCGCCTCCAGAATCACCCTGAAGGGCTTCTACGATCCTCCGGCGGTCTTCCTTCTCCGCATCGACATTCACGATATATCCCCAGGTCGTTTTTACATCGCTGTGCCCCAGGAACTGCCGCACCAGCTCAACGTCATGGGTGCTGCGGTAGAGCCTGGTGGCAACCGTCCTGCGGATATCATGCGCCGACTTGGCTGGTTCGATCCCGGCGCGGGCACAGAGCTTCCGGATCCGGTTGTCGACAGCCCGGCTGGTGATCCGCGTCCCCTTTTCGCCCAGGAAGAGGTAATCCCCGTCCTTGAATGAGTTGTCTTCGTTGATCCTGAGAATCTCCCGGATCAGCCGGGTGCCCTCTCTTCCCAGCGGAAGGATCCGGTTGCCGTAGATGCTTTTCTTCTTGGTGTGTTCGACAATTGCCGGCTTTCCGTTTTCGTCTTTTTGTTCCTCACGCTGGATATGGATGGTTTCCTCCTCCCAGTCGATGTCGGACAGGCGAAGAGCAACAACTTCTCCGATCCTGAGCCCCAGCAGGAACAAAAGCCTGATTGCAAGGGCAGTGGTATTCCAGGGGACGTCCAGAAGCTCCCGTGTGATCTCCGTATCCATCCTGGCTGCTTCGTCAGACAGGAAGATGCGGGTCTTGCTGAGCCTTGGCGTGGCCGGCGCGCAGCCGGTTTTGTTGATCTCGACATATTCCATTGGATTTTTCGTGATCACCTTGCTCCTTTGGGCAAATCGGAACGTCTTCCGAAGCAGGAACTGGATCTCTCTGAGCTCCTTCTCTTTCAGCTGGTAATCCTTGATCAGAGAGTAGACATGGTCTTCAATCATGAAGTTGTCGATGTCATTGATCCGCATCCGTCCGAGACCTGTATCCTGAAGATACTTGTTCCAGCGCTGGTTCTCCCTGTGGATCGTTTCCGGGGCAAGGCTCTCATATTTCTTGCGGTGATCTGCCCATAAAGCGTGGATCTGGTCGAGCGTTCCCACGCCGAAGTAATGGTCATACAGCTTTTCATAGAGTCCGGCCTGCGTTTTGCTGCGGATGTACTTCCGCTTCTTTGTATTTCCCTCCTTAACATAGACGGCAGTGCTCCAGTACGGATACCGATCACTGGGCGCAGTGACAGCACTGGTGTGAATAGAATCAATCAGCTCTTTTTCCATTTTCCAAATCGCGGAGCTGAGGTCTGAGGTGATTGTACCATACTCAGGGTTGTTAAGCATTACCCTGAACAGACGGATCTTATCAGCCATCCGGACTGAAGCCGCTATATGATCTGTCCGCATACAATCACCCCCTTTCTGAAGTACCTGATAAAATCACTTATGTTTCATTTGCCTGAGCATGATCTGATCACACGCAGTATCCCAATCTGTCTCGCTCTGCTTAAAGTTTAAAAGCCGGAATGCGAAGGATCCGAACTGCTCTTCAGATCTTCCGGATCTTTTGCCATGTAAATCGTCATCCATTGTTTGTTCATAAACCCCTTGCCTTCTCCATGTGATAAAAATGACAGTTTTCACAAGCCTTATACAGAAAACAAAAAGCATAAAAAAATAAGAACGGCAGGAATTCTGTCATTCTTATCATAGTGAAGTCCTTCGCTTGTGGCCGTAATACTGTCTGTACACAAAAAAAGGGAGCCTTCCATGAAAAGAAGAACTCTCTCTATTCTATGTTTCTTAGCATATGTTAGCAGGCGAGTGTTATGAGAACAATAGCCAAACGCTGTCAAATCATGTCATTCCATGTCAGATCCCTTTTCTGCAAAACCCTGATTATTACACCTATCCGACTGCCTGACTGAAAACTGAAAAAATGAAAAAAGAGATATTCTTTCTCTGCGGCAGACATACGATATTGTTGAATTGCAGCTTTTCGCCAATAATGCCCGCCTGGTCCAAGTTCTCCAATTATGAAGAAATGAAGGTGGAGCCGATACAAAAAAATGCCGTTTGTTAAACAGGATTCCTCCTGCAGGCAGAGAAAAACAGCAAGATACGCCTTTGTATTACGCCGGCATCTTGGTTAGGGGCAGGCCCCTAAGACCCCGAAAAAAGCGCATAAATACGTTAAGTTGTCAAACCCGTTCAACTTTTCAGAATGGCTGTGTTGTCACTGTTCAACATTTCATTTTCGGAAAGTTGAACAGGTTGAACATTGCTGCTCTGATTCCTGTTTTGCAAAAACCACAGGAATTCCGCAGCTGTCACCGTACTGGCTGTCCAGTCCATTTCGGAAAACACGGAAAGAAGGTCGATCATCGTTTTTCCATCACAGATAACATACAGTCCATAATCCCCTGACGGGACGACCATCGCTTTTTCCATTTTCCGTATCAAATGCAGTATGCCTTCGCGAAGCGGTATCTCCCCGGAAAGCATAAAAATCCTTGTATGACATCTCTTTGTCCGGATCCACATCCTGCTCAGTTTCGCCAATATCAGAAGCGTGGCCAGTCAGCCCGGAGGCGGCTCTTTCATGATAACACCCTGATGGCCGATACACAGTTTTTTCTGTTTTCATAGTTTACTGCCCGTCCCTGCTCAGCTCATCCGGTATAAAAAACTGCGATCAGACATCCGGTAGGTTCCTGTCACATGGCCTCCGTCATTTATGGACAGGTCTATGGTCGCCTCTCTCCTGTCCGGATCGATCTCATATCCGGTAATCGTAGCGTTCTCTGTGTCACGCCTGCCTTTTTGGTACAGATAATCATAGAGGCTGTACTGGAAATCATACCTGTTGCTGATATGGTTCAGCAACGTCTCCGGGATATTTCTGACAGACAGCAAAGTTGCGTCATATGTAGGCTCTGCCTGCTGGACAGTTGTCTGCCCTAAATTCTGCACATTCTGCATCTGCGTTGAGGAGCTGTGAACTGCTGCATTCAATTCATCGATGTTTTCATTCACCTGTATCATCATTGTTTTTGCTCCTATCATCTGTATTTATCGTTTCTTATCCGAGGTCCAGGCACCGCCTCACCGTGATCTCTGCTCCTTTCACACAGGCGATTACCATATTCGCTCTCCTCTTCACAGGAGGGAGTCGAGAAACTCTTTCCTGCAGGAAAGTGCCTGATCAGCACTGCAGCCGCATCCGGATTAGCTTTCTATGCCTGGATGCATGAAAGAAATGACAAAAATGAAAGTTTTTTGAAGTCATTTCATTTTTCAATTGCAGGAGGCAATTATGAGTCTGGAGAAAATGAATGATAAAATGATGAGAGAGTATCTCAGGGATCATAGAATCGATATCGGGAAACCTGAATATGAAGAAGGCAGTCTCTTCGGGAAATTCACCCTCTTCTTCAGGGATGAAACCTTCAATTTCAGGGACAGTCACAGTCTCTCCGATCTGTATGAGAACTGTATTGTTTCCGCCGCCTACAGTGGCACAGGTCCTCATTATGCAATAACCTGTGTACATGGAAGCCGTAGTAATTATGATGGAATGTACAGCCAGATGGAGGAAGCACAGAAACTGTTTCTCTCTGTATTTCGTGTAGACCAGAGACAGTATTATCAAAATCAATCTATGCCCGAAAATTCTTTCATTTCTTTCATTTTTGTCATTCTTGATGGCGGTATTATCCCTCTGCAATATCTTTATCGTTATATAATTCGAATAAACTCCTCCATACAAAAAGGGCCTCCCGGTTTCCCGGAAAGCCCTCTGCACTCTTTCACGCTACTAAAGGAATACGGCGAAGGAGTAGATCGTATGTGCAGGGAATTGGAGGGGCAGACTGGACGACAGGCTGTATTTTTCCATGATCATTGTCAACGTTGTAATGGCGGTCGCGGACGGTCTCGCGTATTTTCTGGAGGGAAGAGATCTGCCTATGGTACGGGAGGTGATCATCGCGGCAAACGCGGTCTTCTTTGGTGCGTTCGCTTTGTTCGCATACCTCATGATGCTGTACCTGCATTACCGGGTGTACGGAGACAGGGAACGGCTCCGGACTGTGTCTAACCTCGGGGATAAGAAATAGTACCCCTTAAGGATTACGAATATGCCCCCATATGTGAAACACGCACATATGGGGGCATATGATTTGTTTGGATGCTCGGGCTAACCATCTATCGGCAGCACCTGTCTTAAATCGTATCGCTGTCCTCAGTCTTCCCGGACTGTTCTGACTTCTCAGTTTCTACGGCTGCCTTTTTTGCCTTCCGCTTCTTCCGTATCCTTCGGATCAGAAGGATCAGTGCCAGAAGGATGGCAGCCGCAACGATGCACATAACAACGAGCTTCATCCGCGAACTTTTATTCTGGCTGATAGACTCGTAATAGGCAAATGAGCCGCCGTTCGCCAGTTTAAAGACGATATAGCTTCCATCCTGTGTGTATTCGGTCTCCGTAAGGTCTCCGTCTTTTGCCGAAGTGAACAGTCTGCCTCCGCTTGCCGCCTTCACACGGACAGTGAGCTCTTCGTCGTAATCGTTCACCTTCAGGGTCTGGTCCCTTCCGGCCCTGTCCCGTCGGCACTGCCCTGAGCGTCTTCCATCTCCGTCTCAGGGGTTCCATGGATATCATCGTGGATATCTCCGATCAGGCCGGCCAGAGATTCCGTAGAGACCGGACTCTCGTCCAGAACAAGTTCGGAGACCGTAAGCTCCTGGTCTTCATAGAAGACTCCTTCCACCAGATAATCCGGAACATCACCGCCGGAGGAAAGTGTGGGGATGGCGCGGTGATAAGAACCGGTCACCGTCTGGGAGCGCAGGATCTGATCCTTGTCGAATTCATCCCACACCCAGTAGTCATTTCCTCTGTTTGGAACTTCCGGAAGCTTATCCAGATTCCCGCCAAAGTGTACCTGGACCTCGTCATAGACCTCATCGTCCACAAGGAAGGTTACCGTGACATTACCGGCCTGTTTCTCTACATGCTCCAGGGGCTGTGCCACACCGGTGTAACCGACATTGTCGATGCCGCCGATCCCGTAGTCCACATAGCGGCATCCGGAAACCGTTCCGTCCGCGTATCCGGCGATCGCTCCCTGGTAGCTCGTGCCGCCGTCAATAAA
>CADCII010000039.1 GCA_902801515.1 uncultured Lachnospiraceae bacterium | reverse complement strand
GTCTTTTCCTGGCCGGCTGTATGGCGGTCTTATTATTGTGCTTCTTAAGCCGTATCTGATATTTCTTTAATTACCACTTGACTTTTTCTTAGCAGGCTTTCTTTCTTGTCTTGCTGTTTCTCTTTACAAAGTAGCATACTCTTCCTTCCGGTGCCACAATAAAAAAGCGCTGCTAATTACCATTATTGACATTAATATGTAGAGCAGATAAAATCCAGGTTAGCATTATTAATTATCAGAATTATGGAAGGGAGGTTTTCATTATGGAAATAAGCAGAATCGTATTTATATCTGAATATCTTTTGAAGACCTCGACCTTTTTATTTTAAGTTAATTGTAAGAATACTACAGTGTTCAATAGCCGTGGCTTCATGCCATGGCCTTTTTATTTTCAGCAGGTTCTGTTCTCCATGGATATTCATACAAGACCGTCCTACTGTCAGTAGTTTATATCAGAACAATTATTTATGGAGGAATGTATGATTCATCTAAGAAAAATCACAGAAGAAAACTTTATTGACGCATTTAATCTTAAACTTGCACCTGAGCAGGAACGTTTTGTATCACATCCGGTCCGCAGTCTCGCACAGGCTTATGTTTACAGGGAACAGTGCCAGCCATTCGGAATATATGAAGGAGATGCGATGGTTGGCTATGTCATGGTGATCTACGATTATGATATTCCCGAATATGATATATGGCATATGATGATCGATGAATCGAATCAGCATCGAGGCTATGGCAGTGCTGCGCTGGACTGCGTGCTCGATTATATTGAGACAAAACCGTTTGGTGCCTCAGACCGGGTTGCCCTGACCTGTAACAAAGACAATGCTCATGCTCTGAATCTCTACAAACGCAAAGGCTTTACGGAAAGCGGTGCCGTGTATGACGATGAAATAGAATTGTTCCTGATGATGCAGTAAGGCTCTCGGTTCTGATGACCGGACATGCATACTAAGGAGCCGGGATGCCGGCTCCTTTTACAATCTTTTACAATACCGTATAACCCGCCAAAGCCAGCACTTCCAACGCCCGCTCAAAATCCTCTTCTTTTACAAGAATATAATCTGTGTTGTATGTTGATACGGCAAAGATTCCGATCCTGTGCGCTGCAAGGATGCCGGACAGTTTTGACAGGATTCCGATCAAAGAAAAATCTAAAACTCCCTGGATACGGAATCCTCTCCACCCGTCATCACGTTCTGTTGTGTTTCCTGGTGTGTCTTCTGTTCTGCAGACCAGAGACAGTTCTTCGTCCGTTTTCCCTATAAAATAGAAATCAGATGTCAGATCTATCTCTGATATATCTGCCACTTTGCAGACTGTCAGCTTATGCGCGATCTTCTTTAATTCCATACGATTTCTGCTCCGTAAGTCTGTTTGAAAGACAGTCTTTTCAGGTTACAAACTAGTCAGGAAGATATACGTACCACCTGTCCGGACCATAGTATAGATGAGCGGATCTGCCACGGATATCACAAATGTAGGTAAAGCTCTCTCTCCCGTTTGACCATATGCCGGTCTTCTCTATCTTCTTCACCCGGTCGATCACATAGGAGTGATCCTCATCCAGATAGATCTCTTTGGGGATCATTGCTCCGTTCCTGGTATATACCATCAACACATCTACAAGCTGTTTCATATCACCTCTCCAAAATTCGAACAGATGTTCTGTTTCTATAAGGTGATAATACCACTGTACATGTGATTATGCAAGAATAAATAGCACCGGGAGCAAAAACCCTCCCAGTCAGTTAACTGGCTGAGAGGGCTGGAAAATATGTCATCTGCAGATGAACCGTCTAACTGGCTTGCAGCCTGTCATTCGAAGTCGATGGACTTGCCGGTCCTTCCGGACTCTCTGACAGCATCCATCAGGCGAAGTACACGACGAGTTTCCGGGATCTTTACGAGGAATTCCTCTTCACCGTGCCATGCTTTGACATAGTTTTCAAAGTAATTCCTGTGATTGGTGTTGACTTCGGGAAGATCTTCTGTAAGGATCTTGCCTTCTGGCGGCGGTCCGAAAGATCTGGTCGGGCCTGCTGCCGTCATAGTACGCTGACCTCCTACATTCTTCAGAAGACCGTCGGTCCTCACAATCTTGCCCTCGGGGCCGAAGCCGTCGATATAGGCACTGCCCTGATTGCCGCCGATGAACCAGTGACGCTCGAACCATTTGTCATGCATCTTATCGGTCAGGAAATAAGTTCCCAGTTCCAGTGTTGCCGTTACGCCGTTATCAAAACGCATCATGATCTGGAAGTAATCGTCAACTTCCTTGTTGATGACATTGCGGATGTCAGCAAATACGGATGTGAGCTTTGCTCCGGGGAACATCCAGCAGAGCTGATCCAGAAGATGCACACCCCAGTCATAAAGCATTCCGCCGCCTTCACTGATGAAAACATGCCAGTCATGCATATTTCCGTTAAAGCCGTAGAGCATACTCTTGACACAGTAGATGTCGCCCAGAGTTCCTGAATCATAGACAGCCTTCGCAGTGCGGAAATCGGGATCGAAACGGCGCTGATGATGAATCGTGAACTTCACGCCGTTTGCCTTGACTGCCGCTTCCATCTCATCGAGTTCTTCCAGGCTCATGGCGATGGGTTTCTCGCAGATGATGTCCTTCTTTGCATTGGCTGCCTGGATCACAAGATCTTTGTGGAACTTGTTGTTTGCAGCGATCAGCACGACATCCACTTCCGGATCTGCCATAAGTTCTTCATTGCTGGCATATCTCTTCAGGCCTTCTGTCACATCCTCGAGCTGTTTGGGGTCAATGTCAGAGAACCCGATCAGTTTGATTCCGGGGAAGTCAAGAAGCATTTTTTCGTGCTCATGGCCCATAAATCCATGACCGACAATGGCGATACCGATGTCTTTTTTCATGTGTTTCCTCCTGTTTTCTGTTTTGCCGTCCTGGTGTTTATTAATGACGAGCGTATATCGTGTTTTCATTATAGCATATTGAAACCTGTTCAGATACAATCATATTATTTATATTGTGGTTGTTCAGACAAAAGCGGTATAATGGGATAAATTCATTTTTATAAAATGAAATGTGCGCAGTCAACAGTCATTTTCCAGCGATGAATCGGAGGAGGACAAATGAAAAAGGCTATTTCTTATCTTGTTTGTATCACGACTGTAATCTCCATGTCGGTAAGTATTTTTGCCATGGAGACAATGAAAACCGGAGCCAAAGGCGATAATGTCAAGGAAGTTCAGGAAATGCTCATTTCTCAGGGTTATCTGGAAGATGTAGCTGACGGAAAATTCGGTCCCAAAACTGAGAAGGCTGTTCTGGCTTTCCAGCAGGACAATGGGCTGGACGCTACTGGCATAGTGGGTGAGGCAACCTACAATGCCCTGAAAAATGGCGCTTCGGATCAGGAAACGGACGCAGCGCCTGCTGAAGAACCCCCTGTTGAAGAGATCGATTACTCTGAAGTATTTCCTTCATGGAATCCGGACAGTGCATCTCTTGGCGAACTTGTAGATTTTGTGTCCGCTTCTACTGATGAATCCAGCCCTGATTATCTTGACCCGGCAGACCGTATAGCAACCTTTGATATGGATGGCACGATTCTGTGTGAGAAGGCGCCGGTTTATTTCGATTACTGCCTGACGATGTACCGTGTGCTCGATGATCCGTCGTTTAATGCGACGGAGGAAGAAAAAGACGCCATGCAGCAGATACGTGACCATGCTTATTCTGAGGGAGAGACATTCCATCCGGAGGGCATCACTAAAGACGATCTGGTTGCGACTGCTTTTGCCGGTATGACTCCCGAGGAATTCCGCTCCTATGTGGTTGATTTCGCTGACAATGTGGATGCTGTAGGATTTGAGGGAATGACTTACGGACAGTCTTTCTACAAGCCTATGCTCGAAGTGATCGAATTCCTGAGAGCCAACGACTTTGATGTATGGATGGTCTCTGCATGTGAGCGTGAGGTTGTACGTGCTCTTGTGGAACGTTATGATTTCCCGTTTGATCATGTTATCGCCACAGACGTGCCTTATGTCGCTTCCGGTAAGGGAGATGAAGACGCAGACGAATACAACATGAGCAAAGATGAAACCATGCTGCTCGGCGCACCGCTTGATCCTGTGGAATGCGGCAAATCGGGCAAGCCTGCTGCCATTGTCCGTGAAATAGGAAAACGGCCGGTACTCGCATTCGGCAACAGTTCCGGCGATTACTCAATGCTCAACTTTGCAGAGGGCAATCCGGATCATACCGGTATGGGATTTTTCGTAGTATGTGATGACACCGAGCGGGAATACGGCAATGATGAAAAGGCTGCCGATTACTGTAAAGATGTTGAGGAGAACGGTTGGACTGCCATATCGATGGCAGATGACTGGGCAACGATCTATGGTGACGGTGTTCAGAGAACTGAACTGCCCGGAGCTGAGGAAGCATTATCTGAAGCAGCGTAAAACAGCATGAATTTCCCGGACGAAAAAACACCCGGTCAGTGAGTACTGACCGGGACATAAAATGCGGATACGGTATAACATGTCCTTCCGATATCTCCGGACGCTGCTTACTGCACCGTAATGAAATAAATATCTTCGCCGACCAGAACGGTTGCCTGGCCCGCAGAAACAGCTTCGAGAGAATCGCTGACGACGAGCTGATCGGAACTGAAGCCTTCTCCGTCAAGTTTATCACCGGCCTTCATGGTTTCCGTACGAGAATGTGCTTCAAGCCAGTCGGTCCATAACTCTGTATAGTCAGAATCTTTATTCGCGCGGATGTACTGGTATACAGCTCTGGCCAGGACGCAGCGTTCTTTCTGCGCGTGACTCTTCTCCGGATCAGCGCGCTCTACCAGGTTTCCGCTGCCTGTGTCAGCCTGATGCTGCAGGATATCTTCCACAGGAACATCCGGCTTCTGCATCATCTCATAGACGGTCATAAAGGCTCCGGTCCGTCCGGAGCCGGCCTGGCAGTGGAAATGAAGCCAGGCATCTTCATTTACGTCTTTCGCAAAAGCAATAAATGAATCGATGACCTCGCTGGGTGGCCAGCAGTGGTCGGGGCATGCCAGACGCAGATAGTTCATGCCGGCAGTCTCTACCAGTGAGCGTTCCGTATCCCATTTCTCCACAGTCATCTCCAGACTGTCCTTTGGCTGGTCATCCTCAGAAGTATATGCCATAATCGCTGTGCCTGTAAGAGAGGAAAGCGCTTCTTCCTCAGCCTCCACTTCTTCCACAGTCTTTCCCAGGTTGGCTCCGTTATCCTCTCCGCACCAGGAGACGGCGATCCCATTGATTAATCCGTGGGATTCCAGCCGGCAGTCAACGATCCAGACCTCCTCAGACCGCTCCCTGAGCTGCTGTGCAAGATCTGAGAACTGTTCTTCAGAAAACTGCGCGCTTCCGGACATGTCCTCCTCCTCCAGAAACCGCACATTCGCCAGTTCTTCCTTCCACGCATCCGGATCATCCCTGTCAATGCGGATAAACACACTGTCATCCGCCGCAAAAACCATAACCGGAAGCAGCAGTACAGCAAGAATCAGAGTCACGATCCTTCTCATCGTATGCATAGACAATTCCCCCCTTATGAACAAGCAACCATGAACGAGTGACAGGCACTTGTTCAAAAACCGTATTTTAGAAATCTCCCTGCAGGATTGCATCGATGATCGTACTTCCCACAACAAAATTGTTTTCCATCGCCGTCTCAAAGATATCCGCCGCTTCTACACTGTTTTCGTCCGTCAGTCCGATGTTCTCATATTCAGGATCCCACAGGCTTTCCGGTGTTGCTCCTGACATAAAGCCATCCATGTTCACACTGTCACGAAGAATGATCAGGCGGTCCAGCAGTCCCATGTGCTTTACTGCCTGGCATACGGCGACATCTTCCATCTCTGTGGTCGCATATGGATCCGGACACTGATATGTCTGTACGATCAGCTTCGCGTTCTCGTGACCATACTGACCTTTCCAGTAATTATCAGCTGTAACCGTTGTGCCCCGCTGTACTTTCGGATCGCGCACAGCCCACTCGGCTCCTTTATATGAGTGGGCCATGAAATTGCGTGTCTGCTCTGTTGTTTTAAGAGACAGATCCTCTACCAGAGAGTAAACCCGGTCCATAAGCTGCGGATTCAGTTCAACCACGGCTGAAGAATCGTAACTGGAATCGTGAAACCAGGTCGGAGAGCTGTCATCCTCCATCTCCCGGCTGTCCGCATGATGTCCAAGATCGTAATCCACAGCAGCCGTGATGACAAACACGTCACCCATCACACTGGTTTCAACCGCTGAGCCGGCGCATCCGGTCGACAGGATATATGCATCAGAAAAATCAAATCTGCTGTCTGAAAGAACAGCTGCCGTGTTCAGTGCAGCTCTTACCTTCCCCATGCCGATCAGACACATTGCGACCCCGTCTTTGATATATAGACTGCATCCTTCAGATGTATAGGGAATCTCGTATTCCTCTGCCCCGTCCAGATAATGTTCGAAATAGAACTGTGCCTCACCTGAAAAATCACCGCTCAGCTCGCCTACTTCGAATTTCGGCAGGATCAGGACTTTTACTGGTATTTTTTCCGTGCGGCCGGAATCTGACTCTGTCTCTGTCTCTGTCTCTGCAGACACTGCGAAAGAAAACCCGGCTAATGAAAATACCATAATAAGCATTATCGCGATAAGCATACCTCGGGTTTTCGATACTGACATTCTCATAGAACCTCCCTGTACATGCATATGAACGACTGTACTGTTTCCGCCGCCTGGTTGCATTGTATTTTCCGGTCAATCTTCCAATGACGGTTCTTCTTTCATGAAAATGAGCGCATATCCTGCAGTATCCTCAAGGGTTACATAATACGTATCTACCTTATTCACGGATTCGGAGATTCCAGTGACGGTGTGTCCGTCTGATTCAATCATTCCCAGGTATGCCGATGCATACGCCAGCCTCTCCCTCTCCGAGCTGAAATAGTATACATACCCTTCATACTCGTCTGTTGATCTTTCGATTGATCCCGGAAAGCGATTCACCACTGTTTCCGGAACAGGCAGTTTGATATCGGGAAAGTTTTTATAATTTGACGGCTGATAGATACAGATATCATATTCTGTAAGCAGGTCCAGGGTATCCTGACTGATCCCGCTGCCGGACAGAATCTGCGCAAGAGGTGTCGGATACAACGGGGCAGCTTCCACTGACATGAATGAACCTGCGGCAATCAATACTAATAATACGACAGCTGTTATTCGCTTTCTTTTCATTTTTGCCCTCCGGTGATCTGAGTATTCTCACTTACGGTATCAATCTTTAATAAATATCAACTGAACACTGCCGTCTTCGAAAGCCAGGCTGACAAGTTCATGCCCTCCTTCAAATGTGGTCCTGCCTTTATCTGTGGTAAATGAATATCCTTCGACGGAAAGCATTGACAGATATGCAGTCAGATATGCCTGGAACTCCTCAGGTGAAGAGAAACCATAGGCATAAGCATCTTCTCCTTTATATAAGGCCTCCTCAGACCCCGGCATACTGCTGACAACGGTTTCAGGCATGGGAAGATCAATATCCGGAAAGTTCTTATAGTTTTCTGCATAGTAGATACAGATATCATTCTTCTTCAGTAAGTCAGAAACGTCCTGAGAGATTTCAATACCGTTGTTATCCAGCCATTCTGTCATCGAGCGAGGATACATCACCTCTTGCGCTTCAGCAGATCCGCTGTCCGTCCCGGCATTTTCCATGATCGCATTATATGTATCCTCGTTGACGATTCCTGTCGGTTCAAGGTTATTGTCTCCCTGAAAAGCTATAACCGCAGCCTCTGTTATAGGTCCGAATAATCCGTCAGCATCTCCATCCAGATAACCTAGTTCAATAAGCCTGGTCTGAATATCTTTTACTTCCTCTCCCTTGCTCCCCTTCTCCAGAGAGCTGAAAGCATACACAGTTCCAGCGCCTGACACCAGCATGGCAGCCATCATCACCAGCGCAAGTATCAGTGCTGAATGATTCCTCGTCATACGGTCTCCTCCTTCGGGCGGTATCTTCTGTCTCTACACAGACAGAGTAGCATAAGACCGTCCTCTCCGCCACAGAACTCTTCCCCTGCGAATTCTGTCCCGGCTTTGTTTCTAAGCTGTGTGCTATTTGCTTCTGTCGGCTGAACTTGTTATAATGTTGTTCCAGGCAGCAAATACCCGCTGTCTTTTTGATTGCATTTCCAGCAACATGGTCTGCACACAAGTTTGTGAATGTGCAAAGTGCGGAAAATCCATGTTCGACTTCTGTCGAAATACAAATTTGGAGTGATAAACAGGGAATGGAGAATAGTATGAGAAATGAAGAACCTGCTTCAAAAAAAGCAAATGGGCTTGCGTTAATGCCGATCGTTGTGTTTTTGGTGCTGTATCTGGGTACCGGTATTTATTTTGAATACCTGCATCCTCTCGAAAATCAAATGGGCTTCTATATCATGTCTGTCGTGGTTGCTTTCTCGATAGCACTGATCGTTGCTTTCATGCAGAACAGGTCGCTTGATTTTGACCAGAAGATACACATCTGTGCCAGGGGTATCGGAGATGATAACATAACGATCATGCTGTTTATCTTCCTGGCTGCAGGTGCGTTCGGCGGAATCGCCCAGCAGGCGGGAGGTGCTTCCAGCACCGCAAACCTGCTGCTCAGCATCATCCCCGGTAATCTCGCGATCCCCGGTCTGTTCGTAATCGCAAGCCTGATCTCCATGGCAATGGGCACCAGTGTAGGCACGATTACGATCCTTGTCCCAATCGCAGCCAAGGTTGCCGCGAACGGCGGCCTCTCTCTTCCGCTCTGTGTCGGAACAGTTGTGGGAGGCGCGATGTTCGGCGACAATCTGTCATTTATCTCCGACACTACGATCGCTGCTACCAAAACCCAGGGCGTCCTTATGAAGGATAAGTTCAGGACCAATTTCTTTATCGCGCTGCCTGCAGCACTGGCCACCATAGTAATCCTGGTGTTCTATACATTGTCCGGAAGTCCTGTTGCAATGGGCGAATACTCCTACAACCTGCTCCAGGCCGTTCCGTATTTCATTGTTCTTGTCCTGGCGATCCTTGGCATTAATGTTTTCATTGTGCTGGGGATCGGTATCATCCTGTTTGTGATTGCCGGCGCCATGACAGGCATGCTCACATACGTCTCTGCGTTTACCTCCATGGGCAGCGGAACTTCAGGCATGTTCGAGACCATGATCGTAACCATCCTGGTCGCGTCTATCGGTTCACTGATTAAAGAGAACGGCGGATTTGAGGCGATCCTGCAGTTTATCGAGCGCCATTTCTCCAGCAAACGCGGAGGCCTGTTCGGCATCAGTCTGCTTACGATGCTCATGGATATCTCCACTGCCAACAACACGGTGGCTATCGTAATGGCTGCACCGATCGCAAAAGACATCAGCCGACATTATGATATCGCGCCAAAAAAGACCGCTTCTTTGCTCGATACATGCTCCTGCATCATGCAGGGGATCATCCCTTATGGTGCCCAGCTGCTGATTGCGTCCAGCCTCAGCGGCATCTCCAGCCTGCAGATCATACCTTATCTCTTCTATCCGTATCTGCTGGCAGTATGCGTGCTGATCTCCATACTCCGGGAAAAATGAATGAAATTCTGATGATAATGTTTCAGGGGATGTGCGTGCGAACATCCCCTGTTTTTATCGTCTTATGCAGTTTTTTCTGAACTGGTATTATCTGATCCGGTGTCATGCGATCCAGGCTGCAGCAAAGCAGATTACCGCTGCCGCCAGCTGTAAGAGCCGGTACATCCATGTAATCCCGATGAACTCCCTTGCAAGAGCGTTTGGCCAGAAATACCATTTAGTGGTGCTGGCAAGTCCTTCTGCGTCCAGTCCGACCTTCTTTGCCAGCATTCCGCTTCTGAGGACGTGAAAGTTGGTCGTTACAAAACAGACCTTCGCATCCGGTACCTGGGCATCAATGATCTTCTTCGAGAAGAGCATATTTTCATAGGTGTTTACAGACTGCTTCTCCGGAAAGACCTCATACTGCTCAGCCCCATGAGACAGCAGATAAAACTCCATTGCGGAACCTTCACTCATGATCTCGTCAGGTCCCTGACCGCCTGTCGGCACATATCTGGCCTGCTTTCCCGAAGACCTTTCCTGATCCCAGGCGAAACGGATTGCCCGGTTCGTCCGCCCTTTTAACAGCGGAAGCAGACCGCCCTGCCTGCTGATGGAACACCCCGGAATGATGACAAAGTCTTTGTCATATGCCGGTTTATGTTTTGCTGCTATGAATGCCATCATGAACATCCCTGACAGAAAGAGATCTGTATAGCACCCAAACAGTGCCGCGAATCTTCCAATAATTCCTGCTCCATTGATATGCTCTGACAAAAACAGGCACAGCAGGTTCCCTGCCACCCAGTACAGTCCCAGTCCGATCCCTGCCAGATTTCTGATCCTGAAACCTTCATGGCGGATCAGAGAGATGCCGCATACGATCAAGGCGGCAGTAAATACGGCCGATACCACCACGTAAATCCTGAGAATCATCCCCGGCAGCATCAGTTCCCGTGTCACGGCAAGTGACAGAATCTGCAGCAATGCAAAAATAATCACTCCTCCGGCCAGAATGCCGGAGGAGGAATACAGCAGTTTAGTTTTAACCTTGCGATTCACTGAATCATATCCTCTCATGAATGATCACTCAGCGTTCTCCTCAAGATAATTGACGATATCGCCAACCGTGCGAAGCGTCGGGATCACGCGGTCCGGAACTTCTACATCGAATTCATCCTCGAAGTCAGCAACGATATTGATGACTTCCAGTGAACTGAGGCCGAGATCGTCTACAAGCGCGCTTTCTGCAGTGATCTCGCTGGGATCACAGTCAACATACTCTCCAAGAATTGCGATGGTTCTGTCAAACATACTCGTTATCTCCTTTTATACTCTTCTTTTGCTGACATTTACCGGTTACTGTGGGATGTTCTTATATCTCACGATCTTCTTGCTGCTGTTCTTAATAAACTCTTTATCACGAAGTACCACCTTCGCAATCTGCTTATAAGCCGGGCGTCCTTTATTTACCTCATTAACCAGGTTATTGAAATAATCCTCGTTGCCCATGTACTCTTCTTCCGGATAGATCTCCGCAATGATCTTGCTGTCCTTATCATAGACGAGGACTTCATTGACAGCCGGATCAAGATGGAGGTCATTCTCCAGTTCTTCCGGTGATATATTCTCTCCGTTGCTGAGGATGATAAGGTTCTTCTTTCTTCCTGTCAGGAACAGGAATCCGTCTTTATCCACATAACCCAGGTCGCCGGTCGAATACCATCCGTCCTGCAGTACCTCTGCTGTAGCCTCAGGGTCATTGTAGTATCCCTTCATTACGACCGAACCCTTGAACTGGATCTCTCCGTCCTCTGTCGTCCTGACCAGAGTCCCTTCTATCACCTGCCCCACACTGCCGTCTCTGTTGTAGTAGTTACGGTTGATCGCTACACAGGGAGAGCACTCAGTCGTACCGTATCCGTTCCGGATCTCAATTCCCCATTCTCTGAACGCCTTGACATAAAATGGGTCAAGGTGGGCGCCGCCGCTGATGATGTACTTCAGTTCTCCTCCGAAGTTATCGATGATCTCCTTAAAGAAAGTGCGCCTCTTGTCAACGCCGACCTTGAGCAGGAGATTGCTGATACGTACGCCCTTGCGGACTTTGTCCATCTTCCCGCTCTTTTTGATCCCGTCCATGATCTGCTTATAGAAGACCTCGATAAACATCGGCACGAGCATCAGAACCTGCGGTTTCGCCAGGAGGATGTCCTCCTTCGCCCTCTTCAGGCTCTTGTTGAGGAAGATCGTCACACCGTAATTATATGACATCAGTATCGCTACGTTCAAGCCGAATGCATGATGGAACGGAAGGACTGCACACATTGAAGTTCCCTCCGGATCAAACAGGCAGCATGGGCCGTAGATCTCAGACGCCAGATTGCCATGCGTGAGCATTACACCCTTGCTCCTGCCGGATGTTCCCGATGTAAAGAAGATGCATGCCAGTTCTTCAGGCTGCGGCTCATACAGCAGATAATTCTCACTGTCTTCGCCCTTCATGCCCTGCAGGTTCTTCAGCGTCATGACCTTCAGATCTGTGAGATTCTCCACCAGATCCTGGTATGTTTTGGAAATGAATACAGCGTTCACTTCAGCTTTGCGGATCAGCCATTCGACTTCGGCGGCAGGGAGTTCCTTATCGATCGGAACTGCCACATTGCCTGACGCGAGAGTTCCCAGAAAAGCAACCAGCCACTCATAGGAATTCTCTCCGATGATGGCGATATGATTGCCACGCCCGTAATTCTGGTCGATCCAGCAGGCAGCTGTCTGTACTTCATGATAAACCTGTCCGAAGGTCTTGCTCTCAATATTGTCACGGCCTTTTCTGTACTTGAAGGCAACCCTGTCTGGAATACTCCCTGCCTTCTGCTTTATCAGGTCCGACACGCTGCTTACCTTTGTAACCTCATACAGAGGATATCTCTTATTCTTCATATCCCACCTCTCTTATGCCTTCTTTTTCTTTTTCCGTTTTTTCTTGATCGACGTATACTTCAGCAGCACCTTCATAATCTTCATTCCGTATCTGGTCGCTACAAAGATGCAGACTGCCGTAACTGCGATCACAGTGATCAGATACAGTATCACTCCAAAGGATCCCTCCGGCGCGCCGAAGATGTTCGTCAGGTAGAAGATCCAGGCAATAATGATCCACTGCAGCAGATAGAACGGAATAATGAACGCTGAGATTCTGAGCATGAATTCCATAAACTTAGTATGGCCTATGCGTTTGCACAGATAATAAGTCAGTGCGATCAGAAACATTGCTGCACACAGCAGCAGGATCACATTCGGAAGATCCGTGATATAGTCATTGGCAGGTGAAACAACGGTTTTCAGCAGATCGATCTTATAATCCCACAAAAAGACAATAAATGAGATGGCCAGGACTACGGAAAAATCCATCATACGGCGCATGATATTCTCTCTCTGCTCCTCAGTGGAACTCTTCAGAGTCTCGCCCAGCAGTATGCCTACACTGGGGAAGATCGCCCACGACAGAAGCGGGAAGCAGCTGGTTTCATTTACATATACAATATTCCCTAAAAGAGACGCTACTATGTGGTTCGTGACGTATTTATGCGTTATGGGAGTAATGAGCGTATTGAACGACAGCATAATAAAACTGATCAGCAGCAGGCCGGAAGTCCGTACCTTCCATTCCTTCAGGAACGAATAGAAGATAAAGAACAGGCCGACAAAGTAATAGATGTCGGACTGAAGGCAGAAATCAATATCTTCGATCAGTCTTGTATGGATCGTTACTGCCTGCAGGATTCCCGGAAGCAGCCACCGGAATATGTTAAGCAATGCGCCGATCAGCAGGAACTGAATGCCGTTTCTCCGGATACTGTCAGCCGAAGTACGTCCGCCGCCGATTCCAAAGCCCATGCAGATCATAAAGACCGACGGACCGAAAACGCACAGGCCGATGATCCCGTTGCCAAGAGCCAGAAGTCTTTCACTGGCAATACCTGCTTCCATGGCCTCTTCCATTACATGGACAGTCGGAAGCCCGATGATCGCTATTGCCTTCAACAGTTCGAATTCACCAAAACGAGTAAGTGGTTTTTTTGAATTCGCAGCAGTACTTTCCATACTATGTCTCACCCCTATCTGTCATTCTGTCTGAATGTATAAATAACACTGTTCCTATTGTATGACAGTAGTTTACATTATTCAAGTCAGGCTGCCGTCTACAGAACATCTTCCGTCTCCTGTACGACGGTTTCTGAAGCGGTCTCCCCGGTGCTTCCTTCTGTGATTCCCTTTCCTGTATTCGGAACAAATCCTGAATAGATCACATCTGCCGCAAATACGATCAGGAGAGCCACACACACAGGCCAGAGGATCTTCGAACGGATCTTCTCCAGCAGATCGTCGATAGCCGGAGCCAGTACATAGATAAATGCCATTCCGGCGATGCCGAATACCAGCAGTCCTTCCGCACAGATGCGGCCGTTCAGGTTCAGATAGTACCCGTCGTAGTTCCACCACTGCTGCCCGTCATGAAGGACTTCCAGAATCCAGGATGTAAAGTATTCAACGCATCCGCACAGGACCACGATCAGTATAAACTCTGTAAAGACATTTTTCCGAAAGCGGTATAAAACTACCAGGACTAATGTCGCGCCTCCGCCATAGATCGGAAGCCACGGTCCATGCAGTACTCCTCTGTTCACAAATTCACCTGCCTGAAGCAGATGAAGCCCGACTTCCCAGAGCCACCCGACTACACATCCGGTGAAAAACAGGATGATAACTGACGTCAGCGCATAATGCCTTGTATATCCCGCATCAGCCGATTTCTCTCTCCTTCGCTTCTCCGGGATCGGAAACAGTCTTGTCGGGTAGGTCGTCCCTTCTGCCGCGCCAAGATACTCAGCGATCTTTGCCTTCTCTTTCGTGCGGTTCCTGAAAGCTTTCTCTGCCTCATCGTATGAAAGCACGATTCCGAAATACTTCTCCATGAATCCCCAGAAACCTCTGCGGACAGGAAGTGCTTCAGCCAGTTCTCCTGACTTCTGCTTAACATCAGCATATGCTGCGTCAAGTTCAGCCTGACGGGGATGTTCGAAGAGATAACGGTCTGTCAGCCTCTCGCAGCCTTCCACATGTCCTTCCAGTGCCTGCTGCCTGACGGATGCATAATACTCTGCAAATACAGATTCCCTGTAGGGGTTGGAGAAGAACAGACCCACAAGTCCGCCGGTAGCTGCGGACAGGAGCATCCAGGGAAAAAGAGACAGTTCCAGACGGAAGGCTTCCCATTTATGTCCTTTCATCATCCGCTGTGACAGACGGATGGCTTCCATGGGGCCAAGATCCGGGTTCTCGGCAACCAGATACGGTGCCAGCAGATAGGCGTATCTCTTGACCGGATACACCACGATCGTAATCATCCATACATAGGTAAGCAGCGTATATACTGCCATGGCAAATGAAGCCTTGACATGCTTCCTTACACGGTACAGGAATACGAACCGGGAAAACGGAATCTTCTCGTACAGACGTCCCTCCAGGAACACTCTGCTGTAGCCGACGCGGTATGCATTTCCCACGAACAGCCAGAACAGAAGCATCAGCAGGAAACCTGTGACAGCCAGGATTATCACTGAAAGTTTCTTTGACGTGAGAATCGTATCGAACAGAGTCAATATGTTATATACCAGCGAACCGGAAGCGACGTAGTTGACCACAGAAGCCAGGATTCCCCTGGAGTGGCCCAGTTCCCAGTCCCCAAGGCTCCGGTCTTCAGCCTGATACATACTGATTCTCCGGCTGAGAGACTCCAGAACTTTGTCAATATCTCCATTTACCAGATCGTTAAAGACCGACATCTCTCCGGATATCCTGCTGACTCCGGGAGCCGGTGCAGATGTTTCTTCCTTTGCCTCATTCACTCTCTTCTGAAGCTGGAATGACTGAAGCGTGTTCTCATATTCAGTACCCAGTATCGCCGCCAGAAGACAGGCGACGACAAAGATCCAGTAATGTTTCTTAAATGACAGCCTTGCCCTCTTTCGAATCTCTTTCCTGTCCGGCATCTCCCAGTTTCCTTTCTTCTGCTGCTTATCTGTTTTCAGTCTCAGGCATCCTCTTCATAAACTGTCTTCATGGCTGCGTCTTCGTGGTATTGTGCCATATTATCTATGCAGACATGCTTATCCCGTGCAAGAAATATCCGGTCTCCTGACAGAGACCGGATATTGTGATACACAGTCAATTCAATATTTACTCTTTTATGTAGCTGACATGCAGCAGTTCATGTTCTTTACCCTTGAGGACGGTTGCGTAGAGTTCATCCATAAGCGGATTATCCTGCGAGCGCTTGATGGTGCTGATGCGGTCCGTACGGTACAGACCCTCGCCCCTCTTCTCTCTGTGACGGTGTGAGATGTAAGGCTGTCCCGCGCCGCTGATACAGCCGCCCGGGCAGGCCATGACCTCTACGAGATCATAATGCTTCTCGCCGGACTTGATCTGCTCCATCAGCCGATCTGCATTGGCAAGGCCGCTGACCACTGCGATATGATAGTCATTACCGCCGTAATTGACCGTCGCTTCCTTGACATCCTTAAGTCCTCTGACTCCGAGGAAGCTGATCGCCTGCAGTGTTCCTCTTGAATTGTCGGAAGCGATCTTACGGAGCACTGCCTCGGTAACACCGCCAGTGACGCCAAAGATTACGCCCGCTCCGGACATGGTGCCGAACGGCATATCCACGGATTCCGGCTCCAGTTCGTTAAATACGATACCGGACTCGCGGATCATGCGGATGACTTCCTGCGTCGTGATGACATCGTCGGTACCAGGCCCGTCTTCGGTCAGGAATTCCGGCCGCTTTGCCTCGAACTTCTTCGCCGTGCACGGCATCAGCGCCACATGATAATGACGTTTCTTTCCTTCCGGAAGTTTGTCTTTGAAATACTCCTTCAGTGTTGCTGCGTACATGCCCATCGGTGAGCGGCAGGTGGAAACGTGCGGAAGCAGATCGGGATGCTTCTTCTCAACAAACTGCACCCATGCCGGGCAGCAGGATGTGAACAGCGGAAGTGTCCCGCCGGTCTGGATCCTCTCCACAAACTCATTTGCCTCTTCAATAACTGTAAGGTCAGCGCCTGTGGAGGTGTCATAGACCTGGTCAAAGCCCATGCGGTGCAGGGCTGCTACGATCAGGCTCATGGCATTGTCTCCTGTGTTCAGGCCGAGTTCCTGGCCTATGCCGACACGGACTGCCGGGGCGACTTCACAGGTAACGAAGACTTCCGGATCGTCCAGCATCTTCCAGACCTTGGATGTATCATCGCGCACGATCAGGGCGCCGGTCGGACAGGCTGCCGCACACTGTCCGCAGCCTACGCACAGAGACTCTGCAATGGGCTGGTCAAATGCTGTGCTGACCATGGCTTCTGAGCCGCGGTGGATAAAGTCGATCGCACCGACATGCTGGATCTCATTGCACTCACGTACGCAGTCGCCGCAGAGGATACATTTGCCCGGATCACGGATGATGCAGGGTGAACTTTTATCTATGGGAAGTTCCCCTCTCGTATTCTCGAAACGGACCTTCTTGATGCCGAACTGTACGGCGAGTTCCTGAAGTTTGCACTTGCCGCTGTTTCCGCAGGTCGTGCAGTCTCTGCAGTGATCTGCCAGCAGCAGTTCCAGGATGTTCTTGCGGTAACGGCGGATACGTCCGGTGTTGGTGAAGATCTTCATCCCTTCTCTGGGAAGGGTGGAGCAGGCTGCCATCAGGCGTCCTCTCTCATCTTCCACCATACACATACGGCATGCGCCGTATATTGAAAGATCGGAATGATAGCAGAATACCGGGAGGATAACGCCGGCTTTGCTGATCAGTTCAAGGAGATTCCGCTCTCCTTCGATAAGGACGGGCATCCCGTCTATTTCCATCATATTCTTCAGCTGCATCCTTACGCCTCCTCTCTCACTGCATTGAACTTGCAGTTTGTCAAACATGCACCGCACTTGATACATTTACTCTGATCGATCTCATGCGGGTTCCTCGGCGTACCGGTAATAGCGCCAACCGGGCAGTTTCTCGCGCATTTCGTGCATCCCTTGCACAGCTCGGGATCGATCACGAAGCGTTTCAGTTTCGAACATGCGCCTGCAGGGCATCTCTTGTCATAGATGTGTGCCTCGTACTCATCGCGGAAGTTCTGGATGGTGGACACTACCGGTGAAGGAGCTGTCTTGCCAAGTCCGCACAGTGCAGTATTGGAGATGGTGTCTGCCAGTTCCAGCAGCAGCTCGATATCTCCATCTTCGCCGCGTCCGTCGACGATGCGCTCCAGGATCTCAAGCATGCGCTTGGTGCCTTCGCGGCAGGGGACACATTTTCCGCAGGATTCATTCTGTGTGAAGTTCATGAAGAAGCGTGCGACCTCGACCATGCAGGTCTTGTCGTCCATGACGACCAGGCCGCCGGATCCGATCATTGCACCGACTTTCTTCAGGGAGTCGAAGTCAAGCGGGATATCCAGTTCTTTCTGGGTAAGGCAGCCGCCGGAAGGTCCGCCGATCTGCACAGCCTTGAAGTTGGTGCCGCCGCGCATGCCGCCGCCGATGTCAAAGATGACTTCTCTGAGCGTAGTTCCCATAGGCACTTCGATCAGACCGGTGTTCTGGATGGTTCCGGTCAGAGCAAACGCCTTGGTTCCCGGACTGTTCTCCGGTCCGATGGAACGGTACCATTTCGCGCCGTTGGTGATGATCATCGGAACGTTGGCATAGGTCTCAACGTTGTTCAGGTTCGTGGGCTTGTCAAACAGTCCGTGTTCTACGGTACGGGGCGGTTTGACTCTGGGCATGCCTCTCTTGCCTTCGATGGAGGCTGTCAGGGCTGAACCTTCGCCGCAGACAAATGCGCCGGCGCCGCGGTTGATGTGCATGTGGAAGCTCTTGCCGGTTCCGAGGATATCGTCACCGAGGATTCCTGCTTCCTCTGCCTGGGCGATGGCCATTCTCAGGCGGTCGACTGCCAGCGGATACTCTGCTCTGACGTAGATGTATCCTTCTGAAGAGCCGATGGCAAGGCCTGCTATGATCATGCCTTCCAGCAGTCTGTGGGGATCGCCCTCCATGATGGAGCGGTCCATGAACGCACCCGGATCACCTTCATCACCGTTGCAGACGATGTATCTGGGGGTCTCTTTCTGACGGGCGCAGGAAGCCCATTTCCTGCCTGCCGGGAATCCTCCGCCGCCTCTTCCGCGCAGATTGGATTCTTCGACTTCAGTGAGGATCTCCTGAGGAGTCATTTCAAAGAGAGCCTTCTCCAGAGCCGCATAGCCGCCGATCGCAATGTAGTCTTCGATGGAGGTCGCGTTGATATGTCCGCAGTGCTCCAGGACCAGGCGGGTCTGCTTCTTGTAGAAGGGGATCTCCTCCTGTTTGCGGAAGACTTCACCGTTCTGCCTGTAGGCAAGCCGCTCGATGTTCTCGCCGCTGATGACGGTCTTCTCTATGATCTCTTCGCAGTCTGTGATCTGTACTTTGGTATACAGCCATCCCTGCGGCTCTATACGCACCAGCGGACCCATTTCACAGAAACCATGGCATCCGCTCTTCTTCATGCCGACCACATCGTCATGAATATTGTCATGTCCCAGTTCAACCTCTACCGGGATATTCTTCTCTTCCAGCAGTTCTTTCAGCCGGTCGAAGATCTCCAGGGAGCCGCCGGCCACACAGCCGGTTCCGCCGCACACCAGGATCTTCTTTGTCTCTCTAGCCAGCGCTTTCTCGCACTGCGCACGACATGCTCTCAGATCATCCAAAGAATGAAGTTTATTCACTGTGCGTCTCCTCCCTTCTCCAGTTCAGCACGCAGCTCTTTGATCAGCTCCGATGCCTTCTCCGGTGTCATCGCCGGATGGACTACTCCGTTGACTGTCATCGCAGGTGCCAGTCCGCAGGCGCCCAGGCATGAAACAGTCTCGACGGTGAAGTTGAGGTCGTCCGTTGTCTTCTTGCCGCCTTCCAGTCCCAGTTCCTCGCGAAGCTTGTCAAGTACTGCGAGCGATCCGCGGACATGACATGCGGTACCGTCACAGCATCTGAGGACGTATTTCCCCTTGGGTTCCAGAGAGAAGTTCTCGTAGAAGGTAGCCACCCCGTACAGTCTTGCCTCACCCACTCCGATAGCCCGTGCTACATATGGAAAGACCTCCTTGGGCAGGTAATGGTAATACTCCTGTATGTCCTGCAGTATCGCGATCGTAGACAATTCATTCCTGGGATGACGGTCCAGGATCTCATCTACGACCGTAAAGTCAAACGCCTGTTTCATACTCAACCTCCTTGTCCACAGTGTGTCATCAGCAGTCTTGTCCCGATATTAAAAAACTCCCTGAGAGCTCCCAGGGAATGGTCGTTCAAACTGCGAATCACGGAAAAGCACTCATCTATAAGTATACTTGTTTCAATGAGTATAGTCAATTAATGAACTACCCACAACCGACTATCGTCGGATGGAGTTTCTATGCTGGCACATTCCCGTGCCAGTCCCTGTGAGGGTCGCTTACGCGATCTTCACAGCAT
>CADCII010000038.1 GCA_902801515.1 uncultured Lachnospiraceae bacterium | reverse complement strand
GAAAACAAGGGCGTTTCATCCATATCGGGTGGAACGCCGTTTTGCATTTAGGGGGGCTGTTTGTATGGCGGCATTTGACAGAGTAAAAAGCGGTATTCTGGAAATGGATGAAGCACTTGATAACATCAGGCTGGGGGATAACGTAGTGTGGCGTGTCTCTGAGCTTTCTCAGTTTAAACTTTTTATGGAGCCCTATGTTAAACAGGCGATCGAAGATAAGCGTAACATCATATATTTCAGATTTGCCAGTCATGAACCGCTTTTGGAAGATTGTCCTGAGATAAAGCGAGTAACCGTTCCGCTTTCACACAGATTTGAAAACTTCACTGTGGATATCCATAACGTAATAGAAGAAGAAGGAAAAGATGCCTTCTATGTCTTCGACTGCCTGTCTGAACTTCAGACGGCATGGGCTACAGACCTCATGATGGGAAACTTCTTCCGTGTTACTTGTCCGTTCCTCTTCATTCTCGATACGGTCGCATTTTTTCCGATCATAAGGGGAAAGCATAGCGTACAGGCGGTAAATAAGATACTCAATACCACCCAGCTGTTTTTTGACGTGTATTCAGATAACAGGAACATATATGTCCGCCCGGAGAAGGTATGGAACAGGAATTCACATACGATGTTCCTGCCTCATACATATAACCCTGAAACAGGGGAGTTCAGACCGATCCTTGATGGTGTGAAGTCGAGCAGATTCTATCAGGCACTGGGACAGGCTCAGAGGTCAGCTGAAGAGCAGTATTCAGATTCATGGGACAGATATTTTAACCGGGTTAAACTGCTTAAGGAAAACGGTATGGATATAACCGGCGACTGTCACCGGATGTGCGATATCATGATGACTAGAGATGATAAGATGCGCCAGATGGTAAAGAAGCATTTTACACCGGAGGATTATTTTGCGGTAAGAGACCATATGGTTGGAACAGGCATGATCGGAGGAAAGGCATGCGGAATGCTGCTTGCCCGGGCGATCATCAGAAATAAGGAATCAGATATCAGCGAAGTGCTCGAACCGCATGATTCTTTCTATGTCGGTTCGGATCTGTATTATACCTATATTGTTGATAACAACCTCTGGGATACACGGATAAAACAAAGAACGGAGGACGGGTATTTTGATCTTGCACAGGAGCTTGCGGATAAGATAATGGGCGGAACATTTTCCGATGCCATGCGTGACCAGTTTGTCAGGATCATCGAATACTATGGACAGGATCCGTACATCATCCGTTCCAGTTCTATCCTTGAGGATGGATTCGGAAATGCATTCGCCGGGAAATATGAATCGGTGTTCTGTGTAAACCGGGGCAGTCTGGAGGAGAGGCTTGATGAGTTTGAGCGTGCGATAAAGGTCGTATATGCAAGTTCCATGAGCCTGTCCGCTCTTGATTACCGTAAGAGAAGAGGACTTGATAAGCGTGACGAGCAGATGGCGCTTCTTATCCAGCGCGTTTCAGGTTCTTACTATGGATCAAACTATATGCCTTGCGCGGCGGGGGTCGGTTATTCATACAGTCCTTACAGAATAATGAAGGAGTCTGATCCGACGGCGGGAATGCTCCGGCTTGTAATGGGGCTGGGGACTTCTGCAGTCGATCGTACCGAAGGCTCATACCCGAGGATCGTCAACCTGGATATGCCGGAGAAGACACCCTATTCTTCTTCTTCCGATAAACATAAGTACTCACAGGGCAAGGCCGAGGTCATAAACATGACTGACCAGACTCTTAAGAAGCTGTCGCTTGAGGATATAGCCTCAGATATACCGAACTATCTCGGCAGGATACTGTTCGAACATGATTATGATGCGGAATCAAGACTCCGCGAGATGGGACGGCGGCGTGATGTGAGATTCATTTCCTGCAGGGGTCTGGCGGCAAACAGCACCCTTATGGAACAGATGAAACGTATGCTCCATTGTATTCAGGAAGAATATGAGTATCCTGTTGATATCGAATTTACAATAAACATATCTGAAAGTGGTGAGTACTCCATAGATCTTTTGCAGTGTCGTCCGCTGCAGGTACAGAAAGGACAATCCGGAACCGTGATTCCGCCGGATGTACCTGAGGAAAATATCCTGCTTGAGACGAAAGGCTCATCAATGGGAATGTGCAGGGCAGCAGATATTGATATCGTAGTATATGTAGATCCCGTTAAATACTACAACATGCCCTATAAAGAAAAGGATCTGGCGGCAAAACTGATTGGGAAGATCAACAGGAATTATCGTGATATGGGAAAGCACATGATGCTGATCGTACCGGGCAGGGTCGGGACAACATCGCCGGAGCTTGGAGTTCCCACAGCATTTTTCGATATCAGTGAATATGAGATTATATGTGAGATAGAAGAATCTAAGGCAGGCTACAATCCTGAATTATCATATGGAAGCCATATCTTTCAGGACCTTGTTGAATCGGAGATTCTGTATACTGCTGTATTCAACAATGAAAAGACTATACATTTCTCGCCGGAGAAACTGGAATCTTCAAAGGATATTTTCTCTGAATTTGAACAGAGTCAGGCACTGTCTGACATCGTTCATATATATGATGTCAGTGACAGGAAGTGTACAGTCTATAATGATGTGACAAACGAGCATCTGATGATCACATGTTGAGGAAGGATATTTTTTTGAGGATTTCTCCGTGGATTATTCATTTGACATGCGTATATCTGTAATGTGTGAGGAAGTCAGCCAAAGAGCAGCGTGGAAGGAAAATAACGTAAGTTAGCAGTTGATTTTATCCTAAGAAAAATTATACTGAAAACTAGATAATAATACAAAAGGGGGAGGCATCATGTCGTTACCGGATAAAAGTATAGATCCCCGTCTGCTGTCAGCAGCGAAAGAGGAGTTCCTGAACAAGGGTTTTGAGAAAGCATCTCTTACAGACATCTGCAAAGCAGCAGGAGTAACCACAGGCGCTCTTTATAAGCGCTTTAACGGAAAAGAAGATCTGTTCTCTGCGTTAGTATCAGATATGGTCAATGAGATGACAGAGTATCTTTCCGGGCTGGAGAAAGTTGACCTGACAGGACTCACGGACAGGGAACTGTATGATTTATTTACCCTGACGCCGGAGATAAACAGGGAATGGCTTCGCTTCTTATATGATCGCAGGGATGTCTTCACGCTTCTGATCCGCTGTGCTTCAGGAACCAGGTATGAGAATTTCCGTCAGGACTGGACACAGAAAATGAATGCCCTGGATGTGAAACAGTATCAGGAGGCACGCAGGCGCGGACTGGCAGCGAAAGAACTTACCGCGGAGGAACTGCATGTTCTTACCTATGCAATATGGGCTCTCTACTATGAGCCGTTCTTCCTGGATTTTACCTGGGAGCAGATGCAGAGGCACGCTGAGACCATTCATCTGTTTGTAGACTGGCACAAGGCACTGGAAATGAAAAAACCGGAATAACGGTTTTTTTATTTTGACAAACTGATAATTCAATTATCGGTAACAACATTATCATTCAGAAAATTACAAATTTAATTATGTTTCAGGAAAGGGGAACAAAACTATGTCAACAGAAGTAAACAAGGATATTCTTTACCTGGTCACCGGAGCGGCGGGATTTCTCGGCGGAACCGTGTGCCGTCAGCTGATCGACAACGGATGCAAAGTGAGGGCATTTATCCTGCCGAACGATCCGGCAAGGAAATATGTGCCGGAAGAGGCGGAGATCTTTGAAGGCGATCTTACAAGTATTGAGAGCCTGAAACCGTTTTTCGAAGTCCCGGAAGGCGAAGAGGCGGTCGTGCTTCATATTGCAAGCATTGTCACTTCAAGCCCTGACTTTAACCAGAAAGTCATCGACGTGAATGTAGGCGGAACGAAAAACATCATTGAGCTGTGCCTGACCATGCCGCGTATCAAGAAGCTGGTCTACTGCTCCAGTACCGGAGCGATCCCGGAACAGCCGGAAGGAACCGCTATTAAAGAGATCGATTTCTTCGATGAGACGAAGGTTCCGGGCTGCTATGCCCAGAGTAAGGCGATGGCCACTCAGGAAGTACTGGATGCTGTCCACCACAGAGGACTGAACGCCTGTGTCGTTCATCCCAGCGGCATTATGGGCCCCGGGGACTATGCGATCGGTGAGCCGACCCAGAACCTGATCCGTATCATCAACGGAGAACTGCCGGCAGGAGTAGACGGCGACTTCAATCTCTGCGATGTCAGAGACCTGGCACAGGGTATGATCGCTGCTGTTGACAATGGACGCTGCGGTGAATGCTATATTCTCGCGAACGAGCCGGTTGAGTTCAAGGAATTCTGCCGTATGGTTACAGAAGAGAGCGGCGGCAAGAAAGTAAAGTTCTTCCTTCCGATCTTTGCGGCGAATATCATGGGACATGCTATGGAATCGATGGCGAAGAAAAAGGGTGAGAAACCGCTTATGACATCCTTCAATGTCTACAGCATGGCCAGAAATAACCAGTTTGATTCGAGTAAGGCAAAAGAAGAGCTGGGATATTCTACCCGTACTTATGAGGAAACGATCCACGATATGGTGGAATGGCTCCTTGCGGAAGGGATCATCAAAACAGAAGAGTAAGCTGATACTACTGACTGATTTAACATTGTGATTAGATAATTAGAGAAAAAGAAGGAGAACAAAAATGGCGAATGTATGTGTAATCACCGGCGGCGGAAGCGGTATGGGACTTGAGACCGCCAGATATATTGATAAAGAGGTTATCCTGGTTTTGACCGGCAGAACGGTTTCAAAGCTGGAACATGCGAAAGAGATTCTGGAGGCGGAGGGACATCAGGTTCATCTGATCGCCTGCGACGTTTCACAGCGCAAGGATGTCCACGAAGTGGCAGTCCTGGCTGCAAGCCTTGGCACCATCAAGACAGTGATCCATGCGGCGGGTCTGTCCCCCACAATGGCGGATCCGGAACAGATCATCCTGGTCAACGCGGTGGGAACGAAGAATGTCAACATGGAATTCTATAAGTACATGAACGACGGCGGCGTGATCGTTGATATCGCTTCCAGTTCTGCGTATGAAGCACCCGGCATTCTGGTGAAGCACCAGATCTATGAGGAGGCGGAGTACAAGGAAGAAGCATTTATCAAGCATATGACAGGTGAAGCCAAAATGGCCGGCAACGACTATAACAAAGCCGGGATGGCGTATGTGATGAGCAAGAACTTCGTCGTATGGTACGCTCAGAAGTGCGCGCATGAGTATGCGAAAAAAGGCATCCGCGTGGTATCCGTAAGCCCGGGCCTGATTGAAACGGATATGGGCAACAGGGAAGTGGAGCAGTCGGATTTCGCGAAACAGATGATCGAGAAGACCTGCGCAGGCAGGATGGGCAAGGCTCAGGAACTGGGATATGCCATCGCCACGATCGCGGACGAGAGAAACGGCTATCTGTGCGGAATCGATGTTCTGATCGACGGCGGCGCTTCTACCGGTAAGAAATTCAAAAAGGTAAAGGGATAATAAATGTTATTCAACAGTTTGGATAAGTTCAAAAGAAAAATGGTCATGCTGATCGTTCTTCTCATGTTCGCGGGACTGATGATGTTCGTAGTTCCGGTGTCTTATGTACCGCTGCTTGGAAAAGCACTCGGATTTATTTTCCTTGTACTCTCCATCCTTCAGGTACTGGAGTTCATCAGCAGCAACAAAGCGCTGATCCATTATATCCGACTGTTTGTGGGACTGCTGGCCGGCATGGCCGGCGTCCTGCTGTTCTCTGCAGACGGCTTATTTCTGACGCTTCTGAACTGGCTGGTCGGGACACTGCCGATCCTGCTCGGAGGGTATGGTCTGTATCATGCCCTTATGTATGCGCGGCGCTCCGGCCGCAGCGGATGGTGGGTGCTTGTGATCTTAAGCTGCCTTCTTCTGCTGTTCGGCACGATCCTTTTTGTGAATCCATGGGCAGACGACCCCCGCAAAGTGTTATATGTCATCGGCGGAACACTTTTCTACTCTGCGGTGGTATATGCAATAAGCCTGTTCTGGATCTGGCCATTTCGGCATGATAACGGGAGTGAGATAGAATGACGGATCAACAAACCATGAAAAATGAAAAACCGAAAAAGAATAAAAAACGTTCCGCTGAGATCTTCGGTGTATTTGCGAAGCACAACTTTTATACAAATGGTTTTACTCCGGAGGAACTGAGGACGACACTGGAGGATCTCGGTCCCACGTATGTCAAGATCGGCCAGATCATGTCCAGCCGGACCGACATGCTTCCGAAGAGTTACTGCAGGGAGCTGGAGAAGCTGCGCAGCACCGTGAAACCGCTGGAGACAGAAGTCGCGCGGGCGGTCATCGAGCAGGAGACCGGAAAGAGCATTGATGAGATATACAGTGAATTTCGCGATAGGCCGCTCGGCTCTGCATCGATCGGGCAGGTGCATTATGGCGTTCTCCTTGACGGAACCAGGGTCGTGACAAAGGTGCAGCGCCCGGGGATCGCCGATATGATGCGGGAGGATTTTGTCCTCCTGAACAAACTTGCCGGAATGGTGAATGTGACAGCTGAGGGGGATGACGAGACGGAATCTCTTGATCTGAAAGGGATTCTGCGTGAACTGGAGAAGGTCACGGAGGAAGAACTGGACTTCAGGGTCGAAGCGGAGCATACCAGAATGTTCCGGAAACTGTGTCTGGAAGATGAGTCTCAGGTTTCCTGCCCGCGGATCATTGACGAGCTTACCACGGAGCGCATTCTTACGATGACCTTTGTGGACGGTTATTCCATATCGCACAAAGACCGTGTGGAAGAAGACGGATACGACCGTCTGGAGATCGGAAAAGCGCTTTTGAACAATTACCTGCATCAGGTACTCGACGCCGGGTTCTTCCATGGGGACCCGCATCAGGGAAATATCATGATCAGCGGCGGTGTGCCGTACTGGATCGATTTCGGTATGGTGGGACAGCTCTCTGAGGCAAATATCAGTGCCATCCAGAACCTGATCTTTGCTCTGGTGCAGGAAGATGTAGAGGCAATGACCAACGCAGCCCTCGCATTGGGGACCGTGAAGGGAAAGCTCAACAAGACGCGCCTGATGGAGGACCTGGAGAGCATCAGTTCTCAGTATATGTCAGCATCAAATCTGAAGGATATGGATGTGGGCAAACTGATGGGTGAGCTGACGGATCTTCTGAATGAGCATCATATTGCCGTATCTCCGGAATATACAATGATGATCAGAAGCCTGGTCACCATGGAAGGCGTGCTGGAGAAGTTCTGTCCGGAACTTGACCTGTTCGACTTCCTTCAGGAGAAACTGCTTTCCAGAGCAAAAGAAGGCATTGATATAAAAGAGAAACTGGCATCTTCGATGGAAGCACTGGCCGCGACGACGCTTCGAACGGTTAAGCTGCCCGGACTGGCTTCGGATGTACTGCGGAACCTTGTGAAGGGAAGGCTGAAGATCAGCTTTGAACTGACAGGATACGAGGAGCCGTTCCACGTTCTGATCGACGTGATCAAAAATGTAATGATCGCTATATTTGCCTGTGTGATCTTCAGTGGATCGTGCAAGATATACACAGCAGCAATGCCGCCGCTGATTGACGGTGTCTCCCTGTTTGCACTGGCTGGATTCGCTGTTTCCATAGCACTGGCAATCTATTCGATAAAGAAATTGATTAAAGCTGCGGGAGGGGGAAAATAATAAATGGACTATAAAGAACTGATCGATCCGGAATTGAGAAAGAGCGCCAATTCATTTCCGTTTAACTCCGGGATCGTCATGGTTGGTAATCTGTACCAGGATTTCGAGTGGGGCCGGACAAAAGGCCCTGAGGGAATGGAGGAGAAGGAGATTGTCATAGAAGGCACGCAGAACCTTCAGGTAAAGACGACGGTCTTTTCCATGGCAGGCGAACAGGCAGACCTGCCGGCTCTTGTCTACGTACATGGCGGTGCATTTGCATATAAGGCAGCAGCCTATCAGAAAAAACTCGCCATGATCTATGCGAAGAAGGCCGGATGCAAAGTCTTTTTCCCGCATTATCGTCTTGCGCCGAAGTATCAGTATCCGGCAGCCTATGAGGATGTCATGTCCGTATACAGATATGTGGCAGAACATGCTCAGGAACTTGGCGTCGACCCGTCCCGGATCGGTATTGCCGGGGACAGCGCAGGCGCTTCGATTGCGGCACTGGTCTGCAACCGGTGGGAAGAAGAGAATGTGCCGATGCCCTGCCTTCAGATGCTCGTATATCCGGTCACGGACGCGAGGATGGAAACGGAATCCATGAAGCTGTATACGGATACGCCAAACTGGGATTCCAGGGCAAATGAGCGCATGTGGGACTACTACTGCGGCAAAGACAGTGAAAAGAGAGACAAGGCGTCTCCCATGTGGTGTGATCTTCCGTCAGCGCTCCCGGGGACATATATTGAGACAGCGGAGTTTGACTGCCTGCATGACGAAGGACTGGCATATGCCGGAAAATTGAAACAGGCGGGAGTGGATGTAGTGATCAATGAAACCGAAGGAACATTCCACGGATATGACGCTGCGATCGATACGCAGATCGTGAAACAACAGATAAGCAAACGACTCTCATTTTTGCGGAGCGGATATAGAGAAAGGGGATAAAGATGGCAACCAATCCGGATGTTTATTTGCTTTATGAATACAGAAAGAAAAATGCTTTTACCGTCCGCATGAAGATAACACTGGATGAGGCAGTGGATGAAACGCTTCTGGCGCAGGCGGCCAGTGAGGCGATGACCCGTTTCCCGTATTATTCTGTCAAAGTGGGACTTGATGAGGGAGAGAATTACGTTCTGCTTCCCAACGATCGTCAGATCAAAGTCCTGCCGGAGAAAGATGAGCGCCTGGTGCTTGGATCCGAAGAGGTGGCGGAGCATCTGTTTGCCATTACCTGGCGGGACAACAGCATCTGGTTCAACTGGGCGCATTGTATGTGCGGCGCGTACGGAGCGATGTACTGGATCAAAACGACCCTGTATCAGTACCTGACCAAGAAATATGGTCCAATGACGCCGCCTGTCGATCTGAAAGAGGTCGGATCGGTTGTCGATGAGGCGGAATACGCCTATCCTGATGTTGACAAGCTTCCGACGGATGATCCTCTGAAGCGCTACGAAGAAGGGGACAGTCTGTTCGGGATAGTAGATGATTATGTTTATTTCCTGAATCCGTTTGCAAACGATGTGTATTACTATCAGGTTGAGCTTGACAGCAAGGCTTTCATGGATTATGCAAAGAAGATCGACGGAAGTCCCAATTCCGTTCTTGCCGCGATCATGATGAAAACGTCAGCGCGCTATTTCCCGCAGAAAGATGGCTGGCATATCTCGGCAAAAATTGCGGATGACTACCGGAAAGATATCGGATGCAGCAAGTCCTACAGGGATTATGTAAGATTTATCCATGTGAAATACGACTGGGAGATGGAGCAGGAATCCATAGAACGGTTAAGCCAGCGCGCAAGAGGCGCGATCATCACACAGATGCAGCCGGAGAACAGTTTCGAGTGGTACCGACAGCTTGTCGAAGCCAGGAAAGGGATCGACGCTCAGCCGGATCTTAAGTCCAAGACCAAGTATGCCCAGAAACACAGCATTTACACCAGCGACGCCCGGGACACCTATATGGTCAGCTATGTGGGAAGGACAGACTGGGGCGGTATGGCGGAGCATATCAAATCCGCCTATACCATCACGGATGGAAATCTGATGCTGGAAGTGAATGCGCTTCCGGACAAGCTCTGTGTCACCTTCCAGCTGCTCACAAAGGACAGAAAACCGCTTGATCTGTTCTGTGACGTATTAAAGGAAGAGCAGCTGCCCTATACAGTTTCAGAAAGTATGGTGCGGTATATGCCGGACCTGAAGCTGCCAAAACCAAAGTCAAAGGGACTTTCACTGGAGATCCCCAGCTTTACATGATAAATGCATGATGTGATATCCGTTACGGTCAAAATACCGCAGTGCGGACTATCGTGACGCCAAAAGCCCCCGACTGAATGCCGGGGGCTTTTTGACTCTGCTGCCTGTCAGAATCATTTCAGAAGATTCGGGTCTTCATCATCGCGCCATATTCCCTGCGCGGCATTGACAAGATTCAGGTCATCCTCGGAAAGACTCTGAAATGGCAAGGAAACGACCTTGTCGGAAGAAGCCGGTTGAAACAGCTGCTTTGCAAGTCTTTCCTTAAGGTCTGTGTGCTTTGAAAAATCCGTGTTGGAAAACATCTTTTCGATATCTTTCATAATATACCTCCAGGTCCGAAAAACAACAGTAACATATTTTGTAACCCGCACCATTGCAGGAGAATCAATAACTGTAAGGTGTAGTCACTGTTCTTCACAATTATATACGAAAACCAGCCGGAGAATCCACGATGGCCGCCGGGAATGACTGAACGAGTGATGAACGAGTGACAGGCACTTGTTCAAGGCTGGGGGTGTTCAATCAGTTTGCAGATCGGATGGCCCTGGGCTGAGAACTTTGCTTCATACTCGGTCATGATGTTGTCTTTGTTCATGGCCGGGTCGCTGTGCAGATCGTAGGTGAATTCGTCCAGGATCCAGCCTTCTTCCCGGGTTTCTTCCAGGGCGAAGTCGAACAGGCTGCGGTTGTCGGTCTTGAATTCGACATGCGCGCCGGGGGCGAGTACCTGTGCGTACCGGCGCAGGAAGACTCTGCCGGGCAGCCGGCGTTTGGCGTGGCGTTCTTTGGGCCACGGATCTGAAAAGTTCAGATAGATGCGGTCTGCCTCAGCGGGCGCGAAGATGTCGGTCAGGTATTCTGCGTTCATACGAAGCAGAAGGACATTCCTGAGCGGCTCGCCTGCCTGTGCCATTGCCTCCAGCTTGCGGACAGGATGTACCAGGACGGAGGAGTAGTTCTCGATTCCTATGTAGTTGATGTCCGGGTTGCGTTTTGCAAGCTCCAGGAGGAACTGTCCCTTGCCCATGCCGATCTCGATGTGAAGGGGGCGTTTTTCGCAGCAGTTTGCTGTCTCTGCCCGGGCCCGATCCAGTTCAAATGTTTCCGCCCATTTCCCGCGGTGCGCGGCCATGTCTTCTTCCCCGATCACATATGAGCTGGCGGCCAGTTCATCCCGGGCAGTCGGAATATTGCGAAGTCTCATTCAGTCATTTCCTTCCGGTGATAGTTCCGCGTGCATCATATGCTTATGCACCGACACAGTTGCGGCTGTTTTTTCATTATTTCCTCAGGAGGATGGATTGTCAAGCGGTTCGTCCGGTCCGGGGTGAAAAAATAAAAAAACTGTAGTACAATATCCAGTGCGATTTTCGCATTTTATTATTAAAGAATATGGGGAAGACATTATGCAGAGACAAAAACTGACCAGGGGAGATGTGAAAAAAATCGAGGAAGAGCTTGAGCACCGCAAGGTAGTCGTGCGCAAGAAGGCTGCGGCTGATATTGCCGAGGCTGCCGCGCAGGGGGACCGGAGCGAGAACTTCGAGTACTATGCAGCCAAGAAGTTCCGCGGTGAAAATGAAAGCCGTATCCGTTATCTTGAGAGGGTGCTGAAAACAGCCGAGATCATCTCTGACGAGTCGAAAGAGGACGAGGTCGGGATGAATAATACCGTTGTGATCTATGACATGGACATGCAGCAGGAGGAGACACTCCGCATCGTCACATCGATGAGAGGCGATATGTTGAACGGCCTGATCTCCATCGAGTCTCCGATCGGCAAAGCGCTGATGGGAAAAAAGGTGGGAGACGTAGTGACGGTCAATGTGGATACGGGGTATTCCTACCAGGTCGAGATCAGAAAGATCATTAAGGAAAATGATGAGTCCGGCGACCGCATCCGTTCTTTCTAAGGGAGGACATATGAAACAGATCAATCTCAAGGCGATGGCAAAGATAAACCTGGGACTGGACGTTGTGAGAAGGCGGGAGGACGGATATCATGACCTTCGCATGGTCATGCAGACAGTGCGCCTCTTTGACCGTATCCGGCTGTCAGTGACCCGCTCCGGCGGCGTCAGACTGAAGACTAATCTGGGTTTTCTTCCTACGGATGCCAACAATCATGCCTGCAAGGCAGCGCAGATGCTGATCGATGAATTCGGTATTAAAGATGGGGTGTTCATAGATCTGCAGAAGCATATCCCGGTTGCAGCAGGACTTGCCGGCGGCAGTTCGGACGCTGCGGCTGTCCTGACCGGAATGAATATTCTGTTCGGTCTGGGGCTGAGCCGCGAAGACCTGATGCTTCGCGGGGTGAAAATCGGGGCGGATGTTCCATACTGCGTTATGAGAGGAACAGCACTTGCGGAAGGGATCGGAGACGTCCTTACTCCGCTTGCGCATATTCCGGACTGCAGCATCATTGTCGCCAAGCCGGATGTGAGAGTCTCCACAAAATATGTATATACCCACCTGGAACTGAATGATGATACGAAGCATCCGGATATCGATTCCCAGATAGATGCAATCCGCCGGGGAGACCTGAAGGGGATGTGTGCCTGCTGCGGAAATGTGCTGGAGAGTGTGACAGAGCCAGCCTATCCGAAGATCACTGAACTCAAGAAGACAATGAAGGACGGCGGTGCGCTTGTCTCCATGATGAGCGGAAGCGGCCCCTCTGTATTCGGGATATTTGAAGACACACAAAAAGCGCAGGCTGTCTGTGAACAGCTGCGCTCTGAGCAGGATGGGACTCAGGTATTCCTGACCAGTCCGTTCTTCCCAAGGTCATGATAAGGTTTTATGTAAAATAAATCTTACCCTTTCTTTGCAAACTGGGATCTCTTTCTCAGCAGCGGATCCAGGATCTTCTTGCGGATCCGAAATGACTCGGGAGTGATCTCCAGAAGCTCATCATTATCGATATATTCGATCGCCTGTTCCAGCGAAAGCTTCCTGGCCGGGACAAGCTTCAGCGCTTCATCTGCGCCGGAGGACCGGGTATTGGTCAGGTGTTTGGTCTTGCAGACATTCAGCTCGATGTCTTCGCTCTTGCCGCTCTGGCCGATGACCATGCCTGAGTAGACCTTATCGCCTGGCTCTACGAAGAGCGCTCCGCGGTCCTGCGCATTGAACAGACCGTAGGCTACGGCGACTCCGGTCTCAAATGAGATCAGGCTGCCCTGCTGGCGGTATGCCAGGTCTCCTCTGTAGGGAGCGTATCCGTCGAAGATCGTATTGATGATACCGGTTCCCTTGGTATCGGTCATGAAATCATTTCTGTAACCGATCAGTCCTCTGGACGGAATCGCGAATTCCAGTCTGGTGCGGCCGTCGGAGGTCTTGCCCATACCCTGCAGCTCGCCCTTTCTCAGGGACAGCTTCTGGATCACGGTTCCGGAAAATTCATCCGGAACGTCAACATAGGCAATCTCCATAGGCTCAAGCTTCTTGCCGCGCTCGTCGGTCTTGTAAATGACCTCTGCTTTGGAAACAGCGAATTCGTAACCTTCACGGCGCATGGTCTCGATCAGGACGGACAGATGCAGTTCGCCTCTGCCGGAGACTTTGAAAGTATCCGTATCCTCGGTATCCTCCACACGAAGGGAAACGTCGGTGTTCAACTCCCTGTACAGCCTGTCGCGGATATGGCGGGAAGTGACATACTTTCCTTCCTGGCCGGCAAGCGGGCTGTCATTGACACAGAAGTTCATGGAGATCGTCGGCTCCTCGATCTTCTGGAACGGAATCGGATCCGGTTCATCTACTGCGCAGACCGTATCTCCGATATGAAGGTCATCGATACCGGACAGTGCAATGATGGACCCGATGGATGCGGACTGGACCGGCACCTTCTTCAGGCCGTCGAATTCATACAGCTTGGTGATGCGGACCTTCTCTTTCTTGGAATTGTCATGGTGATTGACAAGCAGCGCATCCTGATTCACCTTGATGGTGCCCCGGTCGATCTTGCCGATACCGATGCGTCCCACATATTCATTGTAATCGATTGTGGAGATCAGCATCTGCAGCGGACCCTCCGGTTCGCCTTCCGGTGCCGGGATATAATTCACGATAGTCTCAAAGAGCGGAGACATGTCAGACGACTCATCGCCCATCTCCTTAATGGCGTAGCCTTCCTTGGCGGAAGCAAATACAAACGGGCAGTCCAGCTGTTCGTCGGAAGCATCCAGATCCATCAGCAGCTCCAGCGTCTCATCAACGACCTCATCCGGACGCGCACCGGGACGGTCGATCTTATTTACACAGACGATGAAGGGCAGGTCCAGAGCCAGAGCCTTCTGCGTGACAAAACGGGTCTGGGGCATGGGGCCTTCAAATGCGTCCACCACCAGGATGACGCCGTTGACCATCTTCAGGACACGCTCAACTTCCCCGCCGAAGTCCGCGTGGCCGGGAGTATCTACAATATTGATCTTAGTGCCGTTGTAGGAGACGGCAGTATTCTTGGAAAGGATCGTGATGCCGCGCTCACGCTCGATATCGCCGGAGTCCATGACACGTTCCGCAACCTCCTGGTTCTCACGGAACACGCCGCTCTGGCGCAGCAGACAGTCGACAAGTGTCGTCTTGCCGTGGTCGACATGTGCAATGATCGCTATATTTCTGATATCTTCTCTGATCATTCTGATTCCTTCTTATACTTATACATAATTACCTATCTGTAAAAACATGTGCTATTTTAACACAACTTCGCGCCATTGCAAGGGATAACAGGCACTGCCCTTGAAAATAAGATGTTTCTGTTGTATATATCTCAGTGGCAGGCTTATTCGGAACCCGTACAGCCGGCCATTAACGATAAAGGAGAGTTTGCAGACATGAGCAAAGACAACAGATGGACAACATATGATAAGAAACAGCTGAAAGATCTGAATAAGCTTGCAGAGGACTACAAAAAGTTCCTGACCGCTGCCAAGACAGAGCGCGAGGCTGTTGTTGAGGTGACGAAGCGGATCGAGAAGGCCGGATACCGCAATCTGGAGACCGTTGTGAAGAACGGTGAGACCCTGAAGGCGGGCGACAAGGTCTACGCAGTCTGGATGAAGAAGACGATGGCGATCTTTACCATCGGAAATGAAAAACTGGAGAAGGGTCTCAGGATCCTGGGTGCTCACATTGATTCCCCGAGACTGGACATCAAGCAGGTTCCGCTCTATGAGGATACCGAGATGGTATTCCTTGACACCCATTACTATGGCGGAGTCAAGAAATATCAGTGGACGGCAACTCCTCTGGCGATCCACGGCGTAATCGCGAAGAAGGACGGGTCTGTAGCCGAGGTGAAGATCGGCGAAGATAAGGATGACCCGATCTTCTGCGTGACCGATCTGCTGATCCACCTGTCCAAAGACCAGATGGCGAAGAAAGTCGCAGAGGCGATCGAGGGAGAGAACCTGGACCTGCTGATCGGATCCCAGCCGATGGTATTTGACAAGAAGACGAAGGACGCAGATAAGAAGGATCCGGTCAAAAAGCAGATTCTTGCGATCCTGAAGGAAAAGTATGACATCGAAGAGGATGACTTCCTCTCCGCAGAACTTGAGATCGTCCCTGCAGGTGCGGCAAGAGATCTTGGCCTGGACCGCAGCATGATCGGCGCTTACGGGCATGACGACCGCGTGTGTGCTTTCAGTTCACTGGATGCTTTCCTGCGCGTAGAGAATCCGGAGTACACTTCCTGCTGCCTGCTGACAGATAAGGAAGAGATCGGATCGGTCGGAGCGACCGGTGCACAGAGCCGTTTCTTTGAAAATACTGTGGCAGAACTTCTGGAGTGCTGCGGACAGTTCTCAGAACTGGCACTTCGCAGGACTCTGGCATCTTCCCGGATGCTGTCCTCTGACGTATCCGCGGCATTTGACCCGCTCTATGCAGCCGCCTATGAGAAACGCAACTCAGCTTATTTCGGACACGGGATCGTCTACAACAAGTACACCGGGGCAAGAGGCAAGTCCGGCAGCAACGACGCCAACGCAGAATATTTCGCATGGGTGCGCCGTGTCATGGATGACGCGGATGTGGCATTCCAGACGGCTGAGCTCGGCAAGGTCGACGTGGGCGGAGGCGGAACCATCGCCTATATCAGCGCCCTGTACGGCATGAACGTAGTGGACGCCGGCGTGGCAGTCCTGAACATGCATGCGCCGCTGGAAGTGGTCAGCAAGTCCGACCTCTACGAAGCACGCAACGCATATGCCGCCTTCCTTAAGGCAGTGCAGTGACAGGTATCTGGTGGAATTGAAAACTGCCGCCGGCAGCTTTGATGTTATCATAGTTTGAAAATAAAAAGCTTCCGCCTGAGAGCCGGCTCGTCCGGCCGGGCGGGAGCTTTTTCATGAACGTTTTTCCCAGACTTCAAAATTTAATGTTCAACTAATGCACGGAACACATTTTACACAAAAGGGGACGGTATCCTGCTGTCAGAACAAAGATAAAAGATAAAGGATACAAAAAAGGGGGAAACCTGTAATGAAAAAAAGAAATCTTATTGTTTGTACATTATTATCGATGACACTCACAGCGAACCTGATCCTGCCGGCGATGGCGGAGGAGACAACCACAACTCAGTCTGAGGGAGCTCCTGCCGGGATGCAGGATGGCGGCACGCCTCCTGAAAAACCGTCAGGAGCGCCATCCGGGGAAGCACCGTCAGGAGCGCCGGATGGACAGGGTGGTCCCGGTGCAGGGGAAACGCCTCCCGAGATGCCGTCAGGCGAAGCACCTTCGGGTGAGATGCCGGGCGGTCCCGGAGAAATGGGCAGCCCCGGCGGAATGGGAGGTCAGGAAAGCGTAACTTATACGGCAGTAAATGAAGTGACCGAAGGCTCTCAGGAATTTTCCGGGGCTCTGGAGTCCACAGGAACCGATGAAAATGTGATCCTTGTCAGCGGACAGGACGCAGCAGCAAGTGTGAGCGGGGCAGAAGTGAACCGGACCAGTGAAGACTCAGATTCCGGGAACACTTCCAGTTTCTACGGAAATGCAGCCGCTCTGCTGGCAACTGACGGAACACTGTATGTAACTGACAGTACGATCGATACCAATTCCGCAGGCGGAGCAGGTGCTTTTGCGTATGGAGACGGTACGGTGTACATCTCCGATACCGCAATTACGACGCAGCAGGGAACCAGCGGCGGTATCCATGCAGCAGGCGGCGGAACGCTCTATGCGTGGAACCTGGATGTTGATACTGCGGGAGGCTCTTCCGCGGCGATCCGCTCTGACCGTGGCGGCGGAATCATGGTGATAGACGGCGGAACGTATACCACAACAGGCATCGGCAGCCCTGCGATCTACTCCACTGCAGACATTGCAGTCCATGACGCGGAGCTGACGGCAGAGAATTCAGAGGCAACCTGTATCGAAGGCCTCAATTCGATCCGTCTGTTTGACTGTGACCTGACCGGAAACATGCCCGCAGACAATGAGCAGAATGATGTACTCTGGAATGTGATCGTGTATCAGTCCATGTCAGGAGACGCCGAGGATGGAAACGGAACCTTCGAGATGATCGGCGGAACGCTTACGGCGAAGGCAGGCGGCATGTTCTACATCACCAACACGCAGTCCACATTTATCCTGGAGGATGTCGACATCACATATGCGGAGAACTCTGACTTCTTCCTGCGCTGCACCGGCAATGCGAACGGCAGAGGCTGGGGAAACAGCGGAGCAAACGGAGCGCAGAGTTCATTTACAGGGATATCACAGGAGATGGAAGGCGATGTGATCTGGGATAAGATCTCGACTCTGGAATTCTATATGACGCAGGGCAGCACACTGACCGGAGCTGTCACCGAAGACACCATTTACTCTGGCGGAGAGGGAAGCGGATACTGCAACCTCTATATCGATGAGACCTCCACATGGATCGTTACCGGGGATTCCACACTGACCAGCCTGTCCTGCTCAGGGACCATCACAGATGCGGAAGGCAACAGTGTCAGCGTTGTCGGTACGGATGGAACTGTCTATGCTGAAGGAACGAGCCAGTTCACCATCACTGTTGATACATTTACGGACAGCGCGGATATGAGCGGTGCTTCCGCGGCGGACAGCTGGGATTCCTATGCGGCAGAGAAGCCTGCGCAGCTGGCCTGACAACCAGGGATTGCGGATAATCAGACTGTTTACTGACTGAGGGTGCACACAGCTTATCAGGCTGATGCGATATCAAACATTATACGGCGGGGGCTTTCGCATATCGTGCGAAGGTCCCCTGAATGCGTTATACTGGGCTGTAGAAGAGGAGGCCAATATGATAAACATCGTGCTGTTTGAGCCTGAGAAACCGGCAAATACCGGAAATATCGGAAGGACCTGCGTAGCAGTGGGGGCAAAACTGCACCTCATCGAGCCCATTTCCTTCAGCCTGTCCGACAGCCATCTGAAGCGGGCCGGCATGTACCACTGGAAACAGCTGGAGGTTGAACGGTATTCAAACTTTCAGGATTTCCTGGACCGGAATCCGGGGGCAGTGATCTTCCCGGTTGAGACAAACGGGAAGAGATGTTATTGTGACGTATCCTATCCGGACGGCTGTTTTCTGATGTTCGGGAAGGAGAGCAGCGGGATCCCGGAAGAGATCGTGGCCAGGTATCCGGACACGAGCGTGCGCATCCCCATGAAGGAAGGCGTGATTTCCATGAATCTCAGCGACTGTGCCTCCATCGTGCTCTTTGAGGCACTGAGGCAGCAGGGATATCCGGGGTTGAGTTGAGGCGGAATTTAACTTCAGCAGTTTCACTGATAAAAGACTGTGATATAATGATGATAGTGTTTCAAACCAGTTTTTCTTATTTGTTCACAGGCTGCTTGGGCCGGAAAGGGGAATTATGGGATTATTTGATGAGCTGAAAGAAAAAGTTGGTGATGTTCTGGATAAGACCGATATTGACGATAAGGTTCTTGCCAAGGCAGGCGAGCTCAAGGATAAGGCAAAGGAAGCACTTGAGAAGAGCGAACTCGACGATAAGATCAAGGCCAAAGCAGGCGAGCTGAAAGATAAAGCGAAGGAAGCGCTTGAAAAGAGTGAACTTGACGATAAGATCAAGGCTAAGGCAGGTGAGCTGAGGGATAAGGCGAAAGAAGCACTTGAGAAGAGCGAGCTCGACGATAAGATCAAGGCTAAGGCAGGCGAACTGAAGGATAAAGCTGCTGAATATATCTCTAAGGCTGTGGACAAGGGCCAGGATGCCGCGGATACCGTGAAGGCAGAAGCGGAAGAAGTGACGGAAGCGGCGAAGGCAGAAGCGGCGGAAGTAAAAGAAGCAGTGGAAGATGTTAAGGACGCTGCTGAAGAAGTTAAAGAAGCTGCCGAAGAGAAGGCAGAGGGCTGAGTGGGTTTATTTGGAGCTTTTGGACAGAAGAGATGTAACTCAGCACTTCAAGCCCAGTATAGGAGGCCGTCTCGGATCCAGTTTGGGCTGAAGGGCTCTAAAAAAGTTACCTCTGTCCAAACTGACTTCAATCGAGTCAGAAAAATGAAGTGATATTGGGCAGGAGAGTCGATTAACAAGTCTTCCAAGCCAAAGCATATTGATGGCTTGGGTTGAAGGACGCCGATAATGACGCTCCTGCCCAAATTCTTTCAAATTGATCAAGAAGTGATTTCTGATTTGGGCATCAGAGTTGAATAACCAGTCTTCCAAGCCAGAATTGAGTTGAATTTCAAGACGGGCTTGGGCAAGAAGGCATTAAAAGAGCTATTCTTGCCCATCAGGCTGTGTAAAGTTACAATGATACATACATAATAATAAATAAATATACTTGACGCTGTTTTGAGCAGGTGTTATACTGCTGACAATCGAATTGAATATCGCTTTAAACCGTTGAAGCGGAGAAAAAGGTGTATATGCTTTTCCAGAGAGCCCGGGATGCTGAGATCCGGACATAACACAGTACACGTAATATGGACCGCGGAGGGCGCTGTCAAAGGAAGAGTTCAGACTGTTCTTCCGAGTATTCAGCGACGCAGGGCACGCGTTAGTTGTACAGAGTATGTCAGTACTCCAAAGAGCATGACTGCATATATCCAGTCATGAAGCAGGGTGGCACCGCGGATAGTGTAAACATTCGTCCCTGGCAGAGAATCCGGTTCTCTGCCAGGGACTTTTTGCGTTTGCTACGAGCCACGGATTGACGAAAATGCGAGAGTCGTTGGGCGCCCGCGCACAAAAGACTCGCAGGATTTTCGGAAATATGCGGCGACAGCCACGACCGATACTAGAACCACAGAAATCTGTGATTTCGTCGTGGTTCTGTATGCGCCAGCTGCGACATTGCCGCGAGGGAGATGAAGCGACATTGTCGCGAGGTTCCGTGGCTCGCAGGGAGACTGAGTCACTTAAGAAAGCCTGCTAAGAAAAAGTCAAGTGGGAATTAAAGAAATATCTGATACGGCTTAAGAAGTACAAAAATAAGACCGCCATACAGCCGGCCGGGAA
>CADCII010000037.1 GCA_902801515.1 uncultured Lachnospiraceae bacterium | reverse complement strand
TGCTGGAAATGGATGCGGATCTGAATGCTCTGCAATCCAACTGAATGCCAGCTACCGAGTGGTCAAAACTGATTTTGCGAAACAATCTTGACGCAACCCTGGCTTTATGCTATCCCCTTCTGCTGCCCACCTATGGCAATAAGATAGGTCAAATGAAGGGAGCTGCATCCCTTTTCCAGCAAAATCGGCATAGAGAATTCATGGAGAGAACGCTTTTGGTGTGAGAACTGAAGGCGTTCTTTTCTATGTGTTTATTTCACATACCTACTTTCCAGTCAGTAAAGAAAAATAGTAAGGTATAGAGCTCATCATTCGTGGTCTTTTTAATTGCAACAGATGATGGCTCATTCACCTACTCTGCGCAGGAATACAATTCTGACATCGATGAAGTGACATTTTTGACAAATTATTATGAGGTACCAATTTTGAAAGATGATGAATTAATAAGTCATATTGATGAAATGACATCAAACGGGAATAGAAATATAGTGTTATACGATGAAGAAGGTGAAGTAATAACTCCATCAGAAGTATTATCTCAGGATCAGATTGAACAGAAAAGCGTATATCTTAAATCTGAAGGGAATGGATTGGTATCTGGTGAAGCAACTGTAGTAAAAGGCGAATTTATAAAAGTAATTGCAGAGCCTGAAGATGGATCTGATTTTTTAGGATGGTATAAAGACGGGGAATTGATTTCAACTGAAAGTGAGTATCGATTCCACGACTGAAGATCGTAGAGAAGATCACCATCGCCAAGAAGCCGACCATACAGAAGCCGACCCCCGCAAAAGGCAAGATTACCGTCAAGTGGAAACATTTCAAGCATACTTCCAAGAAGACAAAGAAGATCTGGAAGAAGATCAAGAAGGTTCAGGTACAGTGCGCGACAGACAGTGGCTTCAAGAAAATCGTCAAGACAGCTCTGGTTGGAAAGAGTAAGACGAGTACCAAGATAAATGGACTTAAGAAGAAAACGACATATTATGTCCGAGTCAGGTATTATGACGGCACTGGGTACTCTGCTTGGAGTAAAGTGAAGAAGACCAAGACCAAGAAATGATACTAATGATACTGATCGGGGATGTGCATCACACCACAAGATGCATGTCCCCTTTTATTATCGGGAAGAAAACGGTAACAGCCGTTTTACCCTCAGAAGCAGCTGCCAGATCAGAACAGGAAGGAAGATCCCTGCGATTACATACAGGAGCCTTGTCTGCTGTACGTTGTAGGGCAGGAAGAAATAGTTGTACTGTGTGCGGAAGGCATACGTATCAAAGGTCGGGAAGATATGCAGGAAGCGGTACGCTGCATAGAACAGTGCCTTAACCGCCATGAATCCCATGAACTGATTCTCCATGATGCTGAAGGTGCTGCCCGCGATCAGGTTTACGATCCGGGACTTTCCCATCACCGGTTCCATGACGCGTGTGGCCCGCAGCCAGAAGGCGATTCCGACGAACCCTGACAGAAACGGCATAATGGGACTCCCGGTGAAGGTACACCACGAGTAAACATAGGTTGGAAGTCCCTTGTTTGCTACACAAAGCACAAGATCGATCAGGAATACCAGGATAAAATATTCAGTATTACGCAAACGGTCATGATATTCCAGAACCCTTCGATACAGAACTCCAGCCTGGAAAAAAGGAAGGAAATACAGAAGGCGGTCCAGAACAAGGAACCAGCCTTCATTCAGCCCTGACTGCGTCAGCTTTACGCCTGCCGCTCCTGCGGCGGTGAAGAACAGGAAAAGGACGGTTTCTTTGACAACGACCCATCTCCGTTCAGCCGCAGCAGGAAGTACAAACCGTACGATTGCCATGACGGCTTCCACCATAAAGAGAGGAGCGACAAACCATGCGGCCAGGTTATAGCCGAACTGATGTCCGTTTGTGAGAGGGAACAGAAACAGCTTCCGCCAGGTGATGCCAACACCCATGGGAAAATCCAGTTTTCCCATGATCGTCACAATCAGGGCGTAGGCAAAGTTCCACAGATACAGGGGAATCAGGAGATGCTTTACCTTCTTGCCGATGTAGTGCAGAGGATGCCTCTCTTCTTCAAACCGGTAGAAGTAGCCCGCAGCAAAGACGAAGATGCCGAGATACCATGAGTCAAACCAGTCTTGAAGAAGATAGAGGCCTCCGCTGGAACAGTGTGTCGTAACGACGGCAACCATGCCGACAGCATAGAGAATACGGAAACGGTAATCAATCTTGCTTCGGGAAAGTGATTGGTCTATGATCGTTTGTTTATCTGCCATGCTGCACCCGTTGTCTGTCTATCTGTATGACTCACTCAAAAGCAGTTAATATATTAATATATATATTATAATACATTGCATCTACAAATTAAATAATACTGGTATGGTCTGTTCATTGTCAACGCTAACTTTCATTTGGATCCGCAATGCCAGTAGAGATGGATGTTGTGTCCTTCAGACCCACTGTTTATAAGGAAGAATCACGCGTTATCCTGAAGGAAAAGGATTTCAGATAAGGAAAGTTGAGAGAAAACTCTCAGGCATTCAAAATATTTTTCAGATAACTGGAAATAAGGCAGATTCGGCTTTCGAGTGGAGACGGTCTGCCTTATTTTTGTGTATTTTGTTGCAAACAGGATACCGCAAACCCATTTTTTCATGGCAAAACTCACACCAAAACAGACCTGCAGAGCCCCGGAATCATTGACACTGATTCCTATCATTGATATACTGTTTCTGTAATCCGCTCAATTTTTACTTTTTTGCGGTAGTTCATAAGGAGGTAAAAACGTATGAAGAAGTTAGTGGCATTGGCAATGAGCGCACTGATGGCTTTCTCGCTTTCCGGAGCAGCACTTGCAGCGGAGACGGAAAGTGACGTAGTGATCCCGGAGGATTTCAAGGCAGGCTTTATCTTCCTGCATGATGAGAATTCCACCTACGATCTCAACTTTATCAATGCAGCGAAGGAAGCTGCAGCGAATCTCGGAATGAGCGAAGACCAGATCGTTCTGAAGACCAATGTTCCGGAAGGACAGGAGTGCTATGAAGAGGCCATGGATATGGCGGATCAGGGCTGCGGAATTGTCTTTGCGGACAGCTTTGGCCATGAGGACTATATGATCCAGGCAGCACAGGAAGTTCCGGAAGTTCAGTTCTGCCATGCGACCGGTACCAAGGCGCATACACAGGGACTTGACAACTACCAGAACGCATTCGCTTCCATCTATGAAGGCCGTTTCCTTGCAGGTGTTGCTGCAGGCATGAAGCTGAACGAGATGATCGCGAACGGCGATATCACCGAAGAAGAAGCTAAGATCGGATATGTCGGCGCATTCACATACGCTGAGGTTATCTCCGGATTTACATCCTTCTTCCTTGGCGCAAGACATGAGTGCCCGAGCGCAACGATGGAAGTTACCTTCACCGGATCCTGGTATGATGAGACCGCTGAGAAGGAAGGCGCAAACACCCTGATCGAGGACGGCTGTGTTCTTATTTCCCAGCATGCTGACTCCATGGGTGCTCCGACTGCATGTGAGGCAGCCGGCGTTCCGGATATTTCCTACAACGGTTCCACCAAGGATGCAGCTCCGAACACCTACATCATTTCCTCCAAGATCAACTGGGCACCGTATTTCGAATATGCGATCAAGTGCGCAGTAGCAGGCGAGGATATCGATACCGACTGGACCGGAACTCTTGCAACCGATTCCGTACAGCTCACCGAGCTGAACGAGGATGTCGCAGCAGAGGGAACTGCTGAGGAGATTGAGGCTGTCAAGGCAGCTCTGGAAGACGGATCCCTTCATGTATATGACACTTCTGCATTCACCGTATTCGGCGAAGAGCTGACAGAAGAGTTCATGGCGGACGTTGATGATGATCCGGATTATGCACCGGATACCGCAGTTGTATCTGACGGATACTTCCATGAATCCGAGTACAGATCTGCTCCGTACTTCGGCCTGTTCTATGATGAGAGCGGAAACGGAAGCCCGATCGACGGCATCACGCTGCTCGATACCGCATTCTGATCCGTATCTGAATCATACTGTGAACACATAACTGAGCATATGGCATTCTGTGATTGATTCAGAGTGTTATGAGGCAGTGCAGTGATACCTTTCCTGTGCTGCCTCATATTGGTTACAGGCCAGTCGGGAGGACTTATTTTGGATAACAGAGTACCAGCCGTAAGTATGCGCGGCATAACTAAGACATTCGGACCGGTCGTGGCGAATCACGACGTTTCGATCGATATTCAGAGGGGAGAGATCCTGTCCCTGCTGGGAGAGAACGGTTCCGGAAAGACGACCCTGATGAATATGCTTTCAGGCATTTATTTTCCTGATTCCGGGCAGATCATGGTAGACGGGAATGAGGTGTCGATCCGTTCGCCGAAGGATGCACTTGACCTCGGGATCGGTATGATCCACCAGCATTTCAAACTGGTCGACGTCATGACAGCTACCGAGAATATCGTTCTCGGACTGAAGGAAGATAAATATGATCTGAAAGCAGCTTCCAAGCGGGTCAAGGAGATCTGCGACCGCTACGGATTTGATATGAACCCGGACCAGAAGATCTATGATATGACTGTCTCTCAGAAGCAGACAGTCGAGATCGTCAAGGTGCTTTACCGGAAGGCGGATATTCTGATCCTTGATGAACCAACCGCAGTCCTGACGCCGCAGGAGACGGAGAAGCTGTTCGATGTCCTCCGCAATATGAGGAAAGACAACAAGGCGGTCGTCATCATCACTCATAAACTGAACGAGGTCCTGGAGATCTCAGACCGTGTCGACATCCTGCGCGCAGGCGAGTTTATCGGCAGCCTGAAGACCAGTGAGACCGGCGTTCAGGAGATGACGGACATGATGGTCGGCCATGCGGTCGAGCTAAACATAGACCGGCCGGAGCCGAAGAATGTGGAGCCGAGGCTGGAGATCTCAGGCCTGACCGTCCGCAGTGAAGAGGGAATCCTGAAACTGGACAATGTTTCATTCACTGCGAATTCGGGTGAGATCCTGGGCATTGCCGGTATCTCGAACAGCGGCCAGAAGGAACTCCTGGAAGCGATCGCAGGCCTGCAGCCTGTTGAGAGCGGAGATATCTTCTACCTGTCAGAGGACGGCCAGAAGACCAGCCTGATCGGAAAAGATCCGCTTGATATCCAGAGACTTGGCGTCTCACTCTCCTTCGTCCCTGAGGACCGTCTCGGCATGGGCCTTGTCGGAAACATGGACCTGACCGACAACATGATGCTCCGCTCTTTCAGAAAGGGCAGAGGACTTTTTGTTGACAGAGGAAAGCCGAAGGGCGTTGCGACAGACGTAGTAAATAAACTTGAAGTCGTAACACCGAACCTCGCCACGCCGGTCCGCCGTCTGTCCGGCGGAAATGTACAGAAGGTCCTGGTAGGACGTGAGATCGCTTTAGCGCCTTCGGTTCTTCTGACAGCGTACGCTGTCCGCGGACTGGACATCAACTCCTCTTACGCGATCTATGATCTGATGAACCAGCAGAAGGAAAAGGGTGTTGCAGTCATCTATGTCGGCGAGGATCTCGACGTTCTTCTGGAACTGGCAGACCGGATCCTGATCCTGTGCGGAGGCAAAGTTTCCGGCATTGTGGACGGACGCAAGACAGACAAGTATGAAGTCGGACTGATGATGACATCTCTGGGAGGAGGTGAGGCCAGATGAATGAAAAAAAGAGAGGGCCTCTTGCCCATATCGTAAAACGCCCCGTCATATCCAAACAGCAGGCGTATGCGGTCCGGGCGCTGTCGATCGTTCTGGCGATCATTGTCTGCGCGATCGTCACCTTCCTGCTGACAGGCGATGATCCGATCAGCGTCTTCAAGACCATATGGGAAGGCAGCTTCGGATCAGAGAGAAGATTCTGGGTGTTGATGCAGAACATCTCCATCCTCCTGATCATCTCACTTGCGATGGGCCCGGCGTTCCGGATGCGTTTCTGGAATATCGGAGGCGAAGGACAGGTTATGATCGGAGTCCTGGCCACCGCGAGCTGCATGATCATGCTCGGAGACAAACTTCCGGCTCCGATTCTGATCATCGTTGAGATCGGGGCGGCAATTGTCGCAGGTGCCATCTGGGCAGCAATACCGGCATTTTTCAAGTCCAACTGGAATACCAATGAGACCTTGTTTACTCTGATGATGAATTACGTAGCCACGCAGCTGGTCGCTTATTTCATCATCATCTGGGAGTCTCCGAGAGGATCCGGTAAGATCGGTATCATCAACCAGAAGACCATGGCAGGCTGGCTGCCGCAGATCGGGCAGTACAAGTACCTGCTGACGGTTATCGTCGCAATTGTTCTGACGGTCGTTCTGTACATCTACATGAATTACAGCAAACATGGATATGAGCTTGCTGTTGTCGGTGAGAGTGAGCGGACCGCAAGATACATCGGCATCAAGGTCGGGCGTGTATTCATCCGCACGATGCTTCTGTCCGGAGCGATCTGCGGACTTGCAGGCGCGCTGATGGTCGCGGGCACGGACCATACGATGACAACGACACTGGCCGGCGGACGCGGATTCACTGCTGTCATGGTTGCATGGATGGCGCAGTTCAATCCGGTCGGAATGATCTTCACCTCCTTCCTGCTGGCATTCCTGCAGAAAGGCGCGGGCGAGGTCGCGACTCAGTTCGGACTGAACCAGAGCTTCTCTGATATCCTCAGTTCGATCATCATCTTCTTCCTGATCGGATGCGAGTTCTTCATCCAGTACAGGATCGTGTTTAGGAAGGAGGCGAAATAATATGTTTGATATCGTATCCTTTATCCCGCGTGCAGTCGCACAGGCAACTCCGCTGCTGCTGGGTTCTACCGGTGAGACACTTACAGAGAAGAGCGGCAACCTGAACCTCGGAATTCCCGGCATCATGTATGTCGGAGCGATCTCCGGCGTCATCGGCGCTTTCTTCTATGAGCAGAAGGTCGGATCCGTGGAAAATGCGAACGCGTTCCTGGCGATCGGCATCCCGCTGATCTGCTGTCTGATCGGCTCAGCGCTGATGGGACTGCTGTACTGTTTCCTGACAGTAACACTCCGGGCAAACCAGAATGTTACAGGTCTTGCCATGACAACGTTCGGCGTCGGTTTCGGAAACTTCTTCGGCGGATCCCTGATCAAACTGACCGGATCGGACGTTCCTTCGATCGCACTTTCGATTACGCACAAGTTCTACGCGGCGAAGCTTCCGTTCGCAAAGAGTATGGGAGTGTTCGGAAAACTGATCCTGAATTATGGTTTCCTGGTCTATGTAGCGATCATCATCGCTCTTGCAGCATCTTATTTCCTGAACCGCACCAGACAGGGTCTGCAGCTGAGAGCTGTCGGCGAGAATCCGGCAACCGCAGATGCGGCAGGAATCAATGTAGGACGGTATAAATACTGGGCAACCATTATCGGTTCCATGATCGCGGGACTGGGCGGCCTGTATTATGTCATGGACTACGCTTCCGGCGTCTGGTCCAACGACGCGTTCGGCGACAGAGGATGGCTTGCGATCGCACTGGTTATCTTCACAATCTGGAGACCGAATGTCAGCATCCTTGCATCGCTTCTGTTCGGCGGCCTGTACATCCTGTATCTGTACATCCCGACCGGAACCAACATGGCAATCAAAGAGATCTACAAGATGGCGCCGTTCGTGGTAACGATCATCGTTCTTATCATTATCAGCATGCGTAAGAAGAGAGAGAACCAGCCACCGGCACATCTGGGCCTGCCATACTTCCGAGAGGAACGCTGACGGCACACATAGACATAGAGATAGCAGTCATGAGCAATTGTCTTATGGCTGCTTTCTTTAACGCGGTGGGATACACACCTCGTTCAGGCTCATCCATCTTGTCTAAACGGCTGTTTAAAGGTATAATGAAATGATCTTATAGAAAACCGAGGATAATGCATGGCAGCATGGTTTGACAATGTCATTTTTTACCACATCTACCCGATCGGCCTTCTCGGCGCGGAGCGGGTAAATGAGGGCGGACCGGTTAAGCACCGGCTGCCGGAACTCACTGACTGGATTCCCCATCTGAAAGACCTTTCAGTGGGTGCGGTCTACATCGGACCGCTGTTTGAATCGGCGGCACATGGATACGACACAACCGATTACCGGACGGTGGACCGGAGACTGGGCGACAATGAGGACTTTAAACAGTTTGTCGCTGCATGTCATGATGCCGGTATCCGGGTGGTGGTCGACGGTGTGTTCAACCACACCGGCCGCGGATTTTTTGCTTTTCAGGATATTAAACGCAGCCGCGAGAATTCCCGGTACAAAGACTGGTATAAAGGAATCAATTTTGGCTGGAACAGCGCGTACAATGATGGTTTCTCCTACGAAAGCTGGCGAGGCGCTTCAGATCTGGTCAACCTGAATTTCTGGAACAGGGAAGTAAAGGATTATCTGTTTGATACCGTGCGTTTCTGGATCAGGGAGTTTGATATTGACGGGATCCGCCTGGACTGCGCGGATGTACTGGATTTTGATTTCCAGAAGGAACTGAGGTGGGTAACTTCCCGGGAGAAGCAGGATTTCTGGCTGATGGGAGAGGTCATCCACGGGGATTATGCCCGCTGGGCCAATCAGGAGATGCTCCATTCGGTCACGAATTATGAGCTGAACAAGGGCCTGTGGTCGGGACACAATGACCACAATTATTTTGAGATCGCACATACGATCCGGCGTCAGTTTGATGAGAACGGCGGGATCTACAGAGGCAGGGTGCTGTATTCATTTGCAGATAACCACGATGTGTCAAGAGTCGTGAATCAGCTGAAGGAAAGAACTCATCTGAAACCTCTGTACACACTTCTCTATACACTTCCGGGAGATCCTTCGATCTATTACGGATCCGAATGGGGAATTGAAGGTGAGAAGAGGAACGGAGATGAATCGCTCAGGCCGGCGGTCAGCCTGGAGGAAATCACTGCCGCCCCGCCCGTTCCGGGGCTGGAGGAGTTTCTGGAAACCCTGGGCAGGATCCGCTCGGAAAATGAAGCCATCGGGCTTGGCAGGTACAGGGAACTGCTTCTGACGAACCGGCAGTATGCGTTCGCAAGGATACTCGATCAGACGGCTGTCATTACAGCGGTCAATAATGACGAGAATCCGGCCGATGTATGGATCCGGCTTCCGTTTGAAGCGGAAGAGATCACAGATCTGATAACAGGAGAGAAGATACTTCCTGAATCCGGGCAGCTGCACATAACGCTGGAGGCAGCGGGCAGCGGGCTGTACCGGATTGGATAAACACAGATACACATTAATGCGACACATGGAGGGCGTGATGAGTAAACTGACGGACAAAAAGGTTCAGACGGATGAGACGAAGAAGACTGTAGCAAAGAAAACTGCTGTGAAAAAGGCGGTCAAGAAGGCTGTGACAAAGAAGGCAGCGGTGAAAAAGTCTCCTGCTAAGAAGGCGGCAGCGAAGAAGGCTGCGTCCTCTAAGGCAGAGCCGGAGAAAGCAGTTCAGGCACAGGCGCCGGATACGCCGGCGATCGGTGAGGGCTATGAGTTTATCCATGACCTTGATCAGTATCTGTACGACCAGGGTGTTCATTATGAGATCTTCCGGAAACTCGGTGCCCATCCGTCCATGAAGGACGGCAGGAAAGGAATTCATTTTGCAGTGTGGGCGCCGCATGCGGCAGCTGTACATCTGATCGGTGAGTTCAACGGCTGGAATGAGGACAATATCGCGCTTGAGCGGCTGGATCCGTCCGGAATCTGGGAGGGCTTTGTTGAGGAAGCCCAGATTGGCCAGATGTACAAGTACCTGATCTATACACAGGACGGAAGAAAGTTATATAAGGCAGATCCCTATGCAAACTCTGCTGAGAAGAGACCGGGAACTGCTTCCGTGATCGCAGACATCTCCACGATCAAGTGGACAGACAGCGCGTGGATGAAGAAGCAGGAATCCTTTGTGCAGGACAAGTCCCCGATCTCCATCTACGAGTGCCATATCGGAAGCTGGATGCGCCATCCGCACGGAGAGCGTGAGGACGGCTTCTACAATTATCGCTATTTCGCGCATTCCATTACAGATTATCTGAAGAAAATGGGATATACGCATATTGAGCTGATGGGCATTGCGGAGCATCCGTTCGACGGATCCTGGGGCTATCAGGTGACCGGTTACTATGCACCGACGAGCCGCTACGGAACGCCGGAAGACTTCGCTTATATGGTCAATTATCTGCACCGTCATAACATCGGCGTTATCCTGGACTGGGTTCCGGCTCATTTCCCGAAAGACGCTCACGGACTTGCGGACTTTGACGGAACGGCATGCTATGAGTATGCAGATTCGCGCAAGGGCGAGCATCCGGACTGGGGCACCAAGGTATTTGACTTCAGCAAGAGCGAGGTCAAGAATTTCCTGATCGGCAACGCCCTGTTCTGGATCGAGCAGTTCCACGTTGACGGACTTCGTGTAGATGCTGTCGCATCGATCCTGTATCTGGATTACGGACGCCGCGACGGCGAGTGGGTCCCGAACAAGTACGGCGGAAATAAGAACCTGGAGGCGATCGAGTTCTTCAAGCATCTGAATTCTGTGGTCAGAGGAAAGCATCACGGAGTTATGATGATCGCGGAAGAATCCACGGCATGGCCGCAGGTTACGGACGCACCGGAGAATGACGGTCTGGGCTTCTCCATGAAATGGAATATGGGCTGGATGCATGACTTCCTTGAGTATATGAAGCTGGATCCGTATTTCAGGAAGTTCAACCACAACAAGATGACATTCGCGATGACCTACGCGTACTCCGAGAAGTACTGTCTGGTTCTGTCACATGACGAGGTTGTGCATCTGAAGTGTTCCATGATCAACAAGATGCCGGGACTGTATGATGACAAGTTCGCGAATCTGAAGGCCGGCTATACCTTCATGTTCGGCCATCCGGGCAAGAAACTTCTGTTCATGGGACAGGAATTCGCGCAGGAGAGAGAGTGGTGCGAGGACCGCGAGCTCGACTGGTATCTGCTGGATGAGCCGAAGCACAGACAGATGCAGGAATTCGTGGCAGAGCTGCTCCAACTGTACAGGACGACCAGCGCGATGTATGAAAGCGACTGCGAGCCGGGAGGTTTCGAATGGATCAATGCAGATGACGCAGACCGGAGCATCTTCAGTTTCCTGCGCCACAGCAGTGACGGGAAGAGCAATCTGCTGTTCGTCATCAACTTCACCCCGATGGCAAGACCTGACTACAGGGTCGGCTGCGAGAAGAAATGCAAGTACCGCCTGGTTCTTGACGGTGATGAGGAACGCTTCGGCGGACACGGAACAGAGCATCCTGCGACCTATGAAGCAGTGGAGAGCGAGTGCGACGGCAAACTGTATTCATTTGCTTATGATCTTCCGCCTTATGGAATAGCGGTATTCAAGTATTGATACGGCAGGAGAGCCTATGAAATCGGGAACCGGAGTAAGATACAGCGGAAAACTGAAAATGCACTGGAACTGGAGCCTGTATCTGGCGTTTACTCTGATTCCGTTTTCCGCAGGCATGTATCTGCTGGATCACAGGGCAGGGCTGGCAGCGACGGCATTTACAGCGTTTTATTTCCTTGCCATCCTGTTCGTCTGGTTCTATTACCGGCCTCGTATCCTTCGCGCGATCGTAAGATTCGCGAGCCGGTATGGTACGGTGCAGGCACAGGTGCTCAAACAGCTGGAGATCGCTGCGGCCATCGTCGACAAAGACGGCAATGTGCTGTGGATGAACGACAAGATGTGTGAGATGACCGGAAGACCGGCATGGTTCCAGAGGAATATCATGACGATCTTTCCGTACCTGTCAAAGGCGGTATTTCCGGACTCGGATGAGGACAAGAATATCGACCTTGCCTACGAAGACAGGCAGCTGAGGGCGCATATCCAGAGGATCCCGCTGGACAACCTGATCGCGGATTCAGAACTGATCGAGGCTATCGATCCGGAGAGCGGAAGCGTTGTCTATATGATCTATTTCGTCGATGAGACGGAACTCCAGGATCTTCGCATAGAGAACAAGGAACAGAAAGGCGTGGTCGCCCTTCTCTATCTTGATAACTATGAAGAGGCGATGGATGACGTTGACGAGGTCCATTCCTCGCTGATGAATGTCCTTGTTGACCGCGAGATCAATAAGTACTGCCAGGCGCACAGGGCGCTGAGTAAGAAGCTGGAGAAGGATAAATATCTGGTCGTCATGAACCAGAAGAGCCTGGAACAGTCCATCGAAGATCATTTCTCGGTACTTGAGGAAGTCAAGACTATTCATATCGGAAATGAGATCGAGATGACGATCAGCGTCGGTGTCGGTGCCGGCGGAGACGACTATAACCATAATTATGATCTTGCCCACTCTGCAATCGAGATGGCGCTCGGCCGCGGCGGCGACCAGGCAGTCGTCAACCGTGACGGCCACATGCAGTTCTTCGGCGGCAAGTCCGCAGGCGGAGAGCGGCATACGAGAGTTAAGGCCAGGGTCAAGGCGCAGGCAATGCGCGAGATCATGGAAAGCGCAGGAAGCGTGCTGGCGATGGGCCACAAGCTTCCGGACATGGATTCTCTTGGAGCGGCCATAGGTATCTACAGAGCTGCCAGAACCATAGGGAAGTCTGCATGGATCGTAGTCGGAGACGACGCAGCCTCTATCCGCAGCTGGACAGACCTGCTGCGCGAGAATCCCGAATATGGTGAAGACTTATTCATTTCCCCGGAAGACGCGCTGAAGATGTGCGACAGCAAGACAGCGCTCTTTGTTGTCGATACGTCCCGGAAGAACCGGGTGGAATGCGAAGAACTGCTTGAGAAGACCCGTTCAATCATCGTTCTGGATCATCACCGCCAGACGACCGAGCAGATCCAGAACGCGGCATTGTCTTATATAGAGCCGTCGGCTTCTTCCGCCAGTGAGATGGTGGCAGAGGTACTCCAGTACTTTGAGGAAAATGTTAAACTCAGGAACCTGGAGGCTGACTGTATGTACGCGGGCATTGTCATAGACACCAACAATTTCATGGCAAAGACCGGCGCGAGAACCTTTGAAGCCGCCGCATATCTTCGCAGGAGCGGAGCAGACGTTGTCAGAGTCCGGAAGATGCTGCGTGAAGATATGGACAGCTATAAGGCACGCGCGGAAGCGGTCCGCCATGCAGAGAGCTTTATGGAACGCTACGCGATCTCCATACTGCCCAGCGAAGGGCTGCAGAATCCGAACGTGGTCGGGGCGCAGGCAGCCAACGAGCTGCTGAATATCGTGGGCGTCAAGGCATCCTTTGTGGTGACCAATTATGACGGAAGGGTATTCATCTCCGCCCGCGCGATCGACGAAGTCAATGTACAGCTGATCATGGAGCGGCTCGGCGGCGGCGGACATATGAACATCGCCGGAGCGCAGCTGACAGACATAACCTGCGAGGAAGCAGTTGAAAAGATTAAAGAAACACTCATTGCCATGACAGAGGCAGAAGAGATCTGATACAGGAAGGCTGGTTGAGAAATGAAAGTTATATTGCTTCAGGATGTTAAGAAAGTCGGGAAAAAGGGAGATCTTGTTGAAGCTGCCGATTCCTACGCAAGAAATGTGCTGCTCCGCCAGAAGCTGGCGGTAGAGGCAAACGGAAAGACCATGAACGATCTGAAACTCCGCAAGGCCAATGATGAGAAGGTGGCTGAGGAGAACCTGGAGAAGGCGAAAGAACTTAAGGAACTCCTGGAGAAGTCGTCTGTAACCGTCCGTGCCAAGACAGGAGAAGGGGACAGACTGTTCGGATCCATCTCCGGCAAGGAGATCGCGGACGCAGCAAAGGAGCAGCTCGGAGTCGAGCTTGACCGCAGGAAGATCGTTGTAGATACACCTATCAAAAGTATCGGTACTATGGAAGTGGCGGTGAAGCTCCATCCGCAGGTGAAGGCAGCCCTTACCGTCAAGGTAGAGAAACTCTGATCGTTATGGAAGAAAATGTCAATACGATAAACAGAAAGATGCCCTGCAGTCTGGAGGCCGAGCAATCCGTAGTCGGATCGATGATAATCGATTCAGAGGCGATTGTGGTGGCCTCTTCGATACTTACTGCAGAGGACTTCTATCACAAACCATATAAGCTGCTGTACAGTGCGATACTGGATCTGGACGCAGCAGGAATGGCGATTGACACGGTGACCCTGCAGGCGCGCCTGCGGGAAATGGATGCTCCGGAGGATCTGGCGTCGAATGCGACCCTGTCAGAACTGGTCGCCGCAGTCCCGCTGTCCACCAACGTCCGCCACTATGCGGAAATTGTTGCCGACAAAGCACAGCTCCGCCGGATGATCCGTGCCATGGAAGAACTTACCACGGTCTGCTACGCTGACCGGGATAAGGCGGCTGACGTCGGGGCGGCGCTGGAGAAACAGACCTTTCAGCTGCTGTCTGCAAACCGGGGCAGGGAGATGACGCCGATCTCGACGATCGTCATGAGCGCACTGGACAGGATATCTCTGGCCAGCAATTCCAACTCCACTGTGACCGGCCTGTCAACCGGATTCGCCGACCTGGACTTCAAGACCAGCGGATTCCAGCCCTCAGACCTGATTCTCATCGCGGCAAGGCCGTCCATGGGAAAGACTGCCTTTGCCCTGAACATAAGCGCGTATATGGCGTTTCATGAAAATAAGCATGTCGCGATCTTCTCGCTCGAGATGTCCAAGGATCAGCTGATCAACCGTCTGTTTGCCCAGGAAGCCAATGTGGATGCAGGCAAGCTCCGCACAGGCCGCCTGAAAGATTCCGAGTGGGACAGACTGGTCCACAGTGCGGATGTGATCGGCAAGTCGAATCTGATGATCGATGATACTCCGGGTATCTCAATCGCAGAACTGCGCAGCAAATGCAGAAGAATGAAACTGGAATACGGCCTTGACTGCATCATGATCGACTACCTGCAGCTGATGACCGCCGGGGGAGGCAGAAGTTCAGAATCCCGGCAGCAGGAGATCTCAGAGATCTCAAGATCCCTGAAAGCGATCGCAAGAGAGATGGAGGTGCCGGTCGTAGCGCTCAGCCAGCTCTCCAGAGCAGTGGAGCAGAGACCGGATCACAGACCGGTCCTCAGTGACCTGCGTGAGTCAGGTGCCATCGAGCAGGATGCAGACGTAGTCATGTTCCTGTACAGGGACGATTACTACAATCCGGAGTCCGAGAAGCGCGGCATTGCAGAGGTGCTGATCAGGAAACAGAGAAACGGCCCGATCGGCAATGTTGAGCTTGCATGGCTGGCCGAATATACGAAGTTTGCATCGATGATGCGAGAGCCGCAGCAGTAATGGGAAATTACGTATATATACTGGAATGCTCAGACGGGTCATGGTATACCGGCTGGACAAATGACCTGGAGCACAGGATAGAGACGCACAACAGCGGACAGGGAGCAAAGTACACAAGATCCCGGCTGCCGGTGCGTCTGATCTATTCGGAAGAATATGAGACTGCGTCACAGGCGCGAAGCCGCGAATATGCCATAAAACGTCTTACACGGGCGCAGAAAGAAGAATTAGTACAACAGACAGGAACAGCAGAGCTGTCAGAGCGAACGGACACAGAATAGCTGACAGAATGAACGGACACAGAGACGGAAAGGATGACCGGGAAATGAATGTGGAGCAGTTTTTTGACCAGGTTTTGACCGTAAGACTTACGCCGGACAGAAGAGCGCTGGATATCATCGACCAGACCCTTCTTCCGGGAACGATCCGGAGGATCAATCTGGAGACAAAGGAAGAAATCTGGGAAGCAATCAAGAAACTCAGAGTCAGAGGAGCCCCCGCAATCGGCGTGAGCGCAGCCTATGGTATGGCAGTACTCTCCTCACGCATCGAGGCACAGGACTTTGAGACATTCTACAGAGAGTTCATTTCCCTGAAGGAATACCTGGCATCTTCCAGACCTACAGCCGTCAATCTGTTCTGGGCGCTGAACCGCATGGATGAATGCGCGAAGAGAGCCGGACAGGAAGGGAAGAGCCTGGATGAGATCCGGGAGCTTCTATATAAGGAAGCGGACGCAATTCAGGCAGAGGATGTACAGATCAGCCGCAATATCGGTGAGATCGGATTCGGCCTTCTGAAGAACCTGAAGAAAGAGGGCAGGCCGGTCGGGATCATGACCCACTGCAACGCCGGGACACTCGCGACAGCCAAGTACGGAACCGCGACCGCTCCGATGTATATTGCTCTGGAGCATGGCTGGGCAGGGACGGATATGCACGTGTACTGTGACGAGACCAGGCCTCTGCTGCAGGGAGCCCGCCTTACCTCTTTTGAACTGAATTCAGCCGGCATTACGACCACGGTCCAGTGTGACAATATGGCTTCACTTCTTATGAAGTCCGGCAAGATCGACATCATCTTCGTAGGCTGCGACAGAGTAGCTGCCAACGGAGACGCCGCGAACAAGATCGGAACCAGCGGAGTAGCGATCCTTGCAAAGCATTACGGGATTCCCTTCTATGTGTGCGCGCCAAGTTCCACCATAGACAGGGCTACGCCCACCGGAGAACAGATTCCGATTGAAATGAGAGATCCGGATGAAGTGACGCAGATGTGGTACAAAGAGCGGATGGCTCCGCAGGGAATCGATGTATTCAACCCTGCGTTCGACGTTACGGACCACAGCCTGATTACCGGTATGATCACCGAAAAAGGCTTATGTACGGATCCTTATGAGAAAGACTTTGATAAGTATGGTATATAACTTGTTTTAACAGGATAGTTTTGCTAGAATTGGTCTGTACAGAGATTGTTAACCCAATAGGGTCTGGAGAGACAGGCCCACATTTTCAAAAGAAAAGGAGAAACACTATTATGGCAAAATGGGTATGTAATGTATGCGGTTATGTTCATGAGGGAGATACTCCGCCTGAAGCATGTCCCGTATGTAAGGCACCCGCTTCCAAGTTCACAAAACAGGAAGATGAGATGACATGGGCAGCAGAGCACGTAGTCGGCGTTGCGTCTGATGTCCCGGATGATATTAAAGAAGATCTGAGAGCAAACTTCACAGGTGAGTGCTCCGAGGTCGGCATGTATCTGGCAATGGCAAGAGTCGCATTCCGCGAGGGATATCCGGAGATCGGCCTGTACTGGGAGAAGGCAGCTTATGAAGAAGCTGAGCATGCAGCTAAGTTTGCAGAACTCCTTGGCGAAGTCGTGACCGACAGCACCAAGAAGAACCTGCAGATGAGAGTCGAGGCCGAGAACGGCGCGACCGCAGGCAAGACCGACCTGGCCAAGAGAGCGAAAGCCCTCAACCTGGATGCAATCCATGACACCGTCCATGAGATGGCAAGAGACGAGGCAAGACACGGCAAGGCATTCAAGGGCCTGCTGGAGAGATACTTTGGCTAAGCTACGAGCCATGCCAAACGGAGACATAAAACAGCCGAAAATATAATTATATAATGGCTCTGAGAGTAGAAGGAGTGGCGTGACAGCTGCTCCTTCTTTATTTTTAATTACATAATTTGGAAGTGAATCGCCGGCAGGACAGCATATATAGTACTCCAGACTCCTGATCACTACATCATGTAACAATTTGTTAAAAACTCTCCTTAATATTATTGAGAAATAAGCTGTTAAATAGGGGAATTATTGCGGGAATCCTTTGATTTTTACATATTTTAAATAAAGTGTTGACATAAATGTTTCTTTTTGTTATCATGACCTCAGTTGAATTGTAATAATTATGTAACATTTAAAAACAATTTAGCAACAAACGGGAGCAATTCGGAGGTACTTGATAATGAAGAAGAGATTAGCAGTATGCGCAGCTGCAGCACTTGCAGCTAGCCTGACACTTGGATCACTTAGTACGGCGTATGCCGCAACAGAGATGACTCTGGCAGGATTTGGCGCAGAAGTAAAGAAAGAAGATACTAAGGCAGAAACTGAAAAGAAAGAAGAAGCACAGCCGAAGGAAACAGAGGCAAAGAAAGCTGAAACCGAGCCGAAAGAGACTGAGGTCAAGAAGGCTGAAACTGAGCCGAAAGAGACCGAAGCAAAGAAGGCTGAGACTGAGCAGAAAGAAACCGAAGCTAAAAAGGCTGAGACAGAAGCTGTTACGGAAGCCCCGGTCGACAGAAGCATGGTCGATACTACCGGTTTTGCGAAAGCAGATGATTACATCAACGTTCGCGCTGCAGGCTATGCGGAAGCAGATGTTGTCGGAACCCTTCGCAATAACGATGCGGTATACATCGAAGAAGTTGATGCAGACGGCTGGTATAAGATCCGTTCCGGCAATGTAGAAGGTTATGTTGCAGGCTATCTGATCGCAACCGGCGACGAGGCAGCAGCTGTTGCACAGACCACAGCTTACACTTATGCACAGGTTGGCGCTGAATCTCTGAATGTCAGAGCAGACGCCAGCGAAGATGCAGAAGTCGTAGATATGGTCGGCCCGACTTCAGACCTCGAGGTAGTTGAGGATCTTGGCAACTGGGTCAAGGTTGTTACAGAGAATGGCGTATACGGATATGTATCCGCTGATTATGTAAGCACAGAGACTGTATATCCGACAGGTGAGACCGTTCAGGAACAGTCTGAGAGAGAAGAGGCTGAATATCTTGCAGCTGTGGCGCAGCAGGAAGCTGAGGCACAGGCCGCAGCGGCAGCAGCAGCACAGGCACAGGCTGAGGCAGAAGCAGCTCTGGTGGCATCCATGTCTCCGGAAGTACTGGCTCTGTACCAGGCATATCTGGCAGCACAGGAAGCAGCTATGCATCCGGTTGATGAAGCAGACGCAGCAGCAAAAGCTCAGGCAGCGGTTGACGCTTACAATGCATACATTGCAGCCTGCAACGGAAAGACACCGCAGCCTGCACCGACTACTGACACCACCGAGAGTGCAACTGACGATGACGAAGAGTACGTTGACGCATCTGACGATGATGAATATGTTGACGCATCTGATGATGACGGATCCGACGACGATGAATATGTCGAAGCAGCTGACGATGAAGAGTACACCGACGAGGAAGATCTCGAAGACGGTGAAGATGACGGCGAAGACGGTGATCTGTACGTTGACGCTGCAGACGATGAGGAAGAAGAAACTACACCGACCGCTTCCAGCGGAAACAGTATCGGTGCTCAGATCGCAGCTTATGCGACACAGTTTGTCGGCAACCCGTACGTATACGGTGGTGCCAGCCTGACAGGCGGCGCTGACTGCTCCGGATTCACCATGGCAGTCTTCGCAAACTTCGGAATCGGCCTTCCGCACAATGCGGCAGCACAGAGCGGATGCGGAAGATCAGTATCCCTGAGCGACCTGCAGCCCGGCGACCTGCTGTTCTACGACAACGGCGGCGGAATTGGACATGTAACACTCTACATTGGCGGCGGCCAGGTAGTACATGCCAGCAGTCCGGAAACCGGCATCAAGATCAGTGCCTATAACTACAGAACTCCGGTATGCGCGGTACGCTGCTGGTAAAACCAGAGCACTGGTAACAACTTAATAAGTAAAATCCTATGGGAGCGGATCTCCGGATCCGCTCCCGTTAAGTGCGCGTAAGCTACAAGCCATGTGCAGAAAAGAGCGCAGCGGCGCGATACAGGCTAGTCTAGCCTGTAGGAGCATCGGCTTTTTCTTTTCTGGATGCGGCGACAGCCGCGACCGAGCGACGAAGTCGCGAGGTGCACATGGCTAAAATAAAATTGTCAGACAACAGCCACCGTTGTTCAAAAACAAAAAAGTCAATAACAAATCCATGAATTCTGCATTCTTTCGAACTTTTTACAAAATGAACAAAACAGTTGTTCCTTCTCTGACCAGGGTGAAATCACACCTGTTTTTGGGTTATTTTGGTGGATAATGTGGATAAATCCGTGTATAAGTCATCTTTTCGCTAAGATGCGGAAAGAGCAGATGTGGAAAACTTCAGTGGATAAAGCGGACACAATTGCTGCCCCGAGGAAGGCTCCAAGGCCTTACGAAACTCGTTTTTGTGAGAAATGCCATGCGAGATCAGGTGTTCGGGACAAAAATGAATATCTGGTTCAATCAATTTGCTATAATGTCAGACAATTTTATGCCGGAGAACGAATTACAGGCTGGAGAAGTCTGTGATCCGGCATTGAAAGTTCTCAGAACTAAAAAAGGGGGTTGCATTTTCCATTATCATGACCTATAATAATCAACGTCCTCAAAAACAGGATATAAACTGAATATGGACATGCACCTCTAGCTCAGTTGGAAGAGCACCTGACTCTTAATCAGGGTGTCCAGGGTTCGAGCCCCTGGAGGTGCACGGAGGGAGTACTGGTCTTGCGTCAACGGCGCGGGGTTGGTGCTTCTTTTTTGTCCCGCAAGAATTCGCAAAAACAGTTCTGCCCCACAATTTGCCCCACAACTTGTGGGGCAGAATTATCATTGCAGACGCTCTCCGTGTATGTGCGATAATAATTAGTTATCTTGCCAAAGCGCTTTCAAATATGGCAACAGCCTTCTTTCTGGAGTGCTGAGTCACATGTGAATAGGTGTTCAGCGTGATCCGGATATCCGAATGACCCATCAGCTCCTGTACATCCTTAAAGTTTGCGCCGTTTGTTACCAGCGTGGATGCATAGGTATGGCGCAGCGCATGGAAGTGGAAGTGCTTTATATCTGGCAGTTCCTTCTGTACCAGTTTGTTGCACCATTTGAGCGTCTGCGTGGTAAGCAGTTCTCCCAGAGGCTTGCAGCAGACAAACTGTACCGAATTGAGTTCCAGCTCCGGATCATGCTGTCCCAGGAACTTCCCCTTTGTACTGCGGCTTATATTCTCCGGGACGCCGTCTCCTGGATCTGTGAAGATCTGGTAATGCTGACGGCCGTTGATCTCCCGTACCTGGAAATAGTGCTTCTGATAAAAAGGACCGTTCCTGAGCGCGTCTTCCAGCTGTGCCTTACGTGCCGCACGCAGAATACCGGAAAGGCTTTCTCCGAAGTCGATCACCCTGGGTTTGTTGCTTTTGGGGACTTTCAATTCCCAGCACCGGGTTTCGACGTCATAGTACATAGACCGCCGGACCGTCAGGCACAGGTTGTTCAGGTCTATGTCTTGCCAGGTAAGTCCGCATACCTCACCGGCCCGCATACCGGTATGATAGGCAATCTGTACTGGAAGCAGAAGATAGGAATCAGATTCATGATGCGCCAGCATGTCTGTTATCTGCTCATACTCTTTCTGAGTGATCGTCTGTACACGAACATCCACATCATCAAACAGGGACACAGCTTTCGGCTTTTTCCGCCGCTTGATATACTGCATGATATTCTCCCGCATGATCCTCTTCGGATATACCGCATACTTGAACATATGCTCCAGTACGTGAAACTGCTTACGCATATGACTTTCTGAGTATGCATGTTTCAACTGCTTGCCGTTTTCATCAAACTCACCGAAGTATTTCTCATCCACATATGCCTGAAGCTGCTCACAGGTAACGTTGCGAAGCTTTGTATCTCCCAACGGATGATCTTTGATCTGACGAAGGACATTACGATAATCGTTTCTCCCTGCAGTTGTCAGAGCACTGTGCTCAACTTCATCGGCGAACCAGAGATCACCCAACTCACTGACGGTGATATTGCCGGGTTCAATGATCCGCCCGTCAAGATTGTAATCCTCCAGAGCCTGCCTCAGCATGGCTTCTGTCTCTCTTTTCGTCTCACCTCCTCAAGGATGTTTCTTTACTTTTCATTGGACCTCCTTCCGGGATACCTTCGGAGTCCAATACCTTGTTTGCGTGTAAGTGTATCAGGCTCCTTTTAACTGTGATTTTCTGCCGGGAGGAGCTTAATAAGTCGATTCAGACGGGTCTGAGCTACCTGAGAGTCTGCCGGATAAGTCTGCAGGATGTCGCTTGCTTCCTTCAGATTGTTCACGGTGTGCATGATCTCCCGCAGGAACATCATCTGACGAAATTCCGCATCGGAAGACATCCCAAGCATATCTGCGAACTGACTGTAATTCCTGGGATCAGAATACTTTTCGCCTGCAGATTCAAAAGATGGAATGAATTCCTCGTAAGACTCCAGAAGAAAGAGCAGAAGTGATTTTGCGAAATCAGAATCCTGCTCATTCAATTTAAGAGGAAACAAACCCAGGATACGGCGGTAGCTGTCTCTGATCTTCAGCTCGAGCGAATCCGTGACTTCAGGATCGAGTATGTCCGTTTCCCCGGTCAGCCATTCCGGAGTAACATCCAGTACCCGTGACAGCCCTTCCAGAACCATTTTCTTCGTGTTGTCGATGGCTCCGCTCTCATAGCGCTGCACCGTGGACTTATTTACGCCAAGCTGGTCTGCAACATACTGCATCGACAGATTCAATTCCAACCGTCTCTGCTTCGCTCTGGCACCGATCTGCTTTCTCAACTTTGAATCGAACATATTCAGATCCTCCCTTTTACACAGAGCATATCATATAAAACAGAGGGTTGCAAGATGCAACTGTTAAGAATTCTTTAATATGGCGTAACGCTTGACAATAGCCAGGCTGGGTTTATAATAATCTCAGAGTTGCGATATGCAACGGAAAGGAGGCGAAGCTAGATGCGGGATAAGATCACCATGTCGGTTGAAGAAGCTGCGGCTTATACGGGGATCGGCAGGAATACGCTCAGGGAGTTGATCCGCAATCGCAGAATACCGGTTCTTCGAATCGGAAGAAAGATTCTGATCAGAGCGGATACGCTGGACAAGTTTCTGCAGGCCAATGATGGAAAAAACCTTCGCAGCAAAGCCGAACTGACCAATTCAGAAAAATGAAAAAGGGACAGCCACAAGGACTGCCCCAGTGTTCAGAAAAAGACTTCTGATACACTTACACGCAACTTAAATGTATCACAGTCTTTTTCTGAAGGCAACCAGGCAGCCTCTGATTCAGGAAACAGCATGAATGAGAGATGCCTGACAGCGGAAGAGAAAGGAGATTTGAGGTATGGCTTCAAGGAAAACAACGAGCGAACGGATCGCGGAGATCGAAAAGAAGCAGGAACAGATGAATGCACTGAAAAGACAGCTGCAGAAAAGGGAAGCAGCAGAAAACCGGAAAGCAAGAACAAGAAGACTGATTATGATCGGTGCAGAAGTGGAAAAGGTTCTTGGCAGGGCGATTGAAGAACACGACCTTCCGAAGCTTAGATGGTTTTTGGAGAGTCAGGAAACCAGAGGACATTATTTTTCTAAAGCGATGGCAGAGGACACCTTGCCGAAACGGGACTGAAGAAAGAAGGAGGATTGTTTTGTCAGGTCCCTTACCTCGTAAGGGCGCACTTATATGTGGGCGGAGCCCACATTCATAAGCGCGCTCTGCGAGGCCGGGCTGTCGAGGACATCCCCTTTGCACCGGATGGCGCAAAGCAAAGGCTCTGCCTTTGGAACTGGTCCTGTGCGGACAGCACTCCTATGCAGAGGGCAGTCTTACGCAGACAGCGCTCCTGTGCGGAGAGCAGTCCTGTGCGGACGGCATGCCTTTTTGCTTAGGGTAATCTTGAGAGGGAGTGACGCAAAATGTCAATTTATCATTGCTCCATAAAGATCATCAGCCGCGCCTCCGGACGGTCTGCAGTGGCATCAGCCGCATACCGCTCCGGAGAGAAGCTGCTGAATGACGAAACCGGAATCGTTCATGACTTCACCGCAAAGAGCGGTGTTGTCATGAGCGAGATCCTGCTTCCGGAACATGCACCAGCGAAGTATCAGGACCGGCAGACACTGTGGAACGAAGTACAGAAAACAGAAACACGTTCCGACGCGCAGTTGGCCAGGGAGGTCGAAGTAGCATTCCCGGCTGAGATGGACAGAAACCAGCAGATCGAATGTGCCCGGGACTATATACAGGAGAACTTTGTATCGAAAGGAATGATTGCCGATTGGGCTCTTCATGACAAAGGAGACGGCAATCCGCATGCCCATATCATGCTGACTGTGCGTGGTTTCGATGAACAGGAACACTGGCAGCAGAAAACAAAATCAGTTTTTGCCAACGCCAGGGATGAAAACGGGAAGGCGGTATATGATCCAAAACTGCCGTCATATGACCCAAAAGACCGGGAGAAAACTTCACAGTATCGGATTCCCGTTCTTGATGAAAACGGAATACAGAAAACTCGGATCCGGAAAGGGAAAGGAACGGAATACCTCTGGGAGAAGATCAACATTCCGGCAAACGACTGGAACGACAGGGAGAATGCGGAACGGTGGAGAGCATCCTGGGCAAAACATTGTAACAAATATCTGGATCAGGAGAAGCAGATCGATCATCGCTCTTATGCGCGGCAGGGAGTGGACAGAGAGACGACGATCCATGAAGGCATCACAGCCAGGAACATGGAGAAAGACGGCAGATCATCTGAGCGATGTCAGGCAAACAGGGAAGTCCGGGAACGGAATTCCATTCGTGAACAGATCCGGAAACTGGCTGCGGATATCACAGGCATGATCAAGGAGAAAGCGAGGGAACTGTATGAGCGATTTACAGAACTTACAGGAACTTCTGGGGCTGTTGCAAAAACAGGAAGAGATGATCGTACTGATGGAAAAGCTTCAGGACGAAAACGAAGAGCTTCAGAGAAGAAACAAGAGAATGGACAGGGAAATGGAAGAGTGCAAAAAGGAACTGCTGCAGAAAACGAAGAGTCTGAAAGAAACGCAGGCATTGAACGGGAAATTGAACAGCGAAAACCGGCGATTGACAGAGCAGATCGAGCGCTGGAACAGCTTGCAGAACGGATAAAGGAAAGGAAGGAGAATCGTGATGAAAGGATCAGAAAACTTATGGAACGAAGACGAGCTGCTGGCACAGTTGGAGGAGATGCAGGATCAGATCGACAGCCTCCTGAAGGAGAAAGACGATCTGACCAGGGAGGTGAAAGAAAAGGACAAGCAGCTGCAGGATCAGGAACAGATGAGCTCATCCGAGAGATCGAAGCTGCAATCAGCGCTGCAACAGGCACAGAAGAAGCTGCAAGAGCAAAGCGATCAGATCGTGAAGCTCAGCGAAGCCGACTTGACCTTGAAAGACAACGAGAGGCTGAAAGAAGAGAACGCGAGGCTGCAGAGCGAGAAAGAGAAGAGCAAGAAAGAAGCCGCCCGCATGGAAGAAGCCTGTGAAGCCAGGATTCAGAGAAAGGACTGGCTGATGCAGAAGAAGCGCCAGGAAGTTGAGGCAGAGAAGGCAGCAGTAAAGAGGAAAGAGGAGATAGCAAATCAGTTGATCCGGGACAGGGAACGCCTGATCCGGAAGGAAGTAGATACAAGGGAGACGGCCATACGGAACGAATACTACCACAGAAACCAAAGGGCCCTGGCAGATGCCGAGGAAAAATGGAAGGCTGCGAAGAAGAGCCTGATAAAATGGGGAGCTTCTGCAAGTCTGTATTCATTGACAGTAACAATACTACTGGGTTACATGTCGGAGACTTACAGGATGGCCCTGAAGGACGCAGTGAGGCAGGTAGGTAATATTGTTGTAATCAGCGGTGCGGGACTTCTTGACCTAGTCAAAACAGTCGCAGGGATAAGTTCACGGATCCCGGTTCAAATCCTGAAGGATATCGCCTTTTGGACCATTGTGATCGTAATTATGAGTATATGTATCCTGGCGTTTTTACGCATATTGCTTTCTCTGATCAGAACAATAAAGAACAATCTCACATTGGCAATAGTCTGGCCAATCATCCTGACTCTGGAAGGGATCACGACAATAATGGCGATATTTGGTAATAGCCTTCAGGAAATCTGTCCGATCAATATGATTTATGCCGGTATGGTTTTATGGATTATGAGCAGTATATGCTGGTATGTTTTCAGAAGGAAAAAGAAAGTTATTATGCAGGGTCTATGATCTAAAAATACATCTGTTAAACAGATGGTATAATTTAGTTTGTGTAAGCATATATGGTCTGCCAGATTGACACAAGATGATAAAAGCTTGATAATCTGTGTAAACAAGAGTAATAGACTCACTTTCAGGTCCTTACCCGGTCATATATGGCGATCTAGCTATTGAAAGAACGAAGAGAGTAGGACCTAATATCCCGACCACAAAATGATGAGTCATTCGGGTTTTGCGACAAAGGCTCTGCCTCGGGGAACTCTATTATGAAGGTTCTGGTTGGTTGATCTGGAGGAGAAGCAGGAAATGAGATGTATCAAGTGCGGAAGTAGAAAAGTATCGTTAGTAAAATACAATGAGGGCTACAGCTTTACAAAGGGAATCATAGGAACAGCAGTATTAGGCTCAGTTGGAGCTGTTGCAGGAATCAATGGAAAGACATCACAGGCGTATCATTGTAATGAATGTGGGCAGGATGAAATCACGGTCATGCCTGATGTAATAGAGAGATTTATTAACGAAGCGATTCAGAAGAATGACGTTCGCTCTTTGAAGGAATATAAGGCACAGTATCCGGGCATTGAGTGGGAAGATACTATGCCTGTTTTTTCTCAAATGGAAATAACAACTCCGACAAAAAAAGTAATAGAAGAGAACAGGATAGTTGATGATTCAGATAATAAGAGAGCCATCAAAAAAGAAATAAGTATTTCTGCACTTTCAAATATGATACGGGAATATATTAATGAAATGAACGCTCCCGTTGAAAAAGAGGATCTCTGTGCCAAATATGATGAGCTTGGAAGAGCTAAAGTTCTTGCAGCTATTTCAGACCTAAAGAGTAAAGGAAAAATTAAAGAAGTAGCCGAAGATGTTTATGTTATTGTCCGGAACTATGAAGAGATGCAGCGCCTTGCAGAAGCAGAGAAACAACAACAGAAAAAGAAAGAGGATTCTGCACAACAAAGAATACCAGAATTAATACAGAAAGCATCCGCCTTTGATAAAAGAATAACTAAAGATGCCAGTGACGTATTTTACTATTTAGATACTTCTGGCACAGTTCATTATGATGATTCGTTGTTAGAAGATTATAGAAGAGGTAGTAGAGAGAGACGGGATCGTAATAAATTCATTATTGAGAACGGGCAGGATGTAAGGGAATTCATAATATCGGGAGACTATATTGTATTCTTGATGAAGGATAATACAGTGAGAATCTGGTTTTCAAAATCCTGGAAAGAAGAGAATCCTGAATGGGAAAACTATCAACGAACTATTGAAAGATGGGAAGAAATAGTTTCTATTTACCAGAATGATGGAAGCTTTGTTGGACTGAGGAAGGACGGAGTACTGGTTGCTACGGGGTTAAATAATAGAGGCCAGTGCAATGTTGATGGATGGGATAACGTAAAAAAGATCCAGCTTTGTGACGGCTACTGTTATGTATTGCGCAAAGATGGAACTATGGCTATAAATGGAATTCGAGAAAAAGGATTCGAAATGACTGAAGTTGATAACTGGTCCAATATTATCGACTTTGAAGCGTGTGGTTATTTGAATCTAATCGCGCTTCATGAGGACGGCACTGTAAGCGCGTGTGGAAGAGCAAAGTCATATGAAGTTAAAAACTGGTCAAATGTTGTTAAGATTTATGCCGGAGCATGGTGCGTCTCTGCAATCACATCTGAAGGTAGAGCGTATTCTACACAAATAGAGAGGGCGGAAGTAAACAATTGGAGTAATATTGTTGAATTGATAGTTAATCCGTTTTCTACTATTGGTTTAAAGGCTGAAGGAACTGTAGTTGTATTTTCCATTAGAGATGAAATAAAAGATATGATCTGTGACTGGAAAAATGTTGTTTCTATTATGGGTCTCAATCCTATGTATCGCGTCTCTAAAAATGAGCTAATTCTTGGGGTTCAAGAAGACGGAACAATTATAAGTTCAGAACCAGTTGCGGAAGCTGTCGTAAAAAAGATAAAGCTCTTTAATAACTTCGATTCAATAGAGAAAGAAGAGGAAGAGGCGGATAAAGAATCGATTTTGCGCTTAGCTGAACAGGCAAGTGTTCGTAAAGAACTTAGGATATTACATGAACAATTAGACAAAGAGAAAAAGGCTCTTGATAGCTTAGAAATGGAACATAAGGGGGCTTTGGCGAGTATAAATAGGGATAGAATTGAAGCACACGTACCTGCAGAGACGGAGATAACAGAAATAAATGACAGAATAAGGGACCTGCGAAATAGGTATAGTACACTTGGTTTTTTTAAGAAGAAGGAAAAGAAGGAAATAGATACTGCAATAGCAGAGGCAGAGGCGGCTTTGAAAAAAGCTGAAAGAGAACAGCAAGACCAGAAAGCAAAACTGATTAAGAGTATAGATGATAAGGTTTCTACCTTAAAGAAAGACTATGAAGAACAAGTAAAATCATTATCTGAGAAGATTTCATCGTTACAGGAGAAAGAAACAGAATTGAAATCTCATAAGTATTTATCTGAAAGAGCCTCACAAATATTTGAAGAGTGGGCTGCTGAGGATCAGGACAGAGAAGTTATTTTAAACCTGATCATTGATGAGATGAAGAAAAATGGCAGACGGAGAATGTCAGTAGGTGAGATACAGCGTCTTTCTGGTGTAAATGCTCGAAGATTGTCCATTTCTGAGGTTTCAACTTATGTGTATGATTTAGTTGCAGATGGGAGAATAAGAAGAGAAATGGACGGTAAAAAAATACTGGGTTTCTCTCCGGTTTAATAATTTACTTACGAACACACGGGTTGATGTCTATGACCCAAATGTCTTTTGCACAACCCTAAGGAATAGCTGATGTCAATAAGGATTATTACTTTATTATCACTCTGGAGGTAAAAATGCCGCGCCAAAGTCCAAAAACAATTATTGAAAAAGCAAAGCGCTATCTTGATTCAGAAGATCATCGTGTGAAGCTGAATATATTTTTACAAAAGTTTTCCGAGTGTGAAGTTTACACAAGACCGCACTTGGAAGAGTATTATAAAGAGGACGGGCGTAAACCGGAAGATATCAGTTTAAATCGCGATGATATCCTAAAAGCTTTCGGAGAAGATGGTATATATTTTAAAGATAATAAGCTCATCACAAGAATTTTTGGCGAAAGTGATAAGAAAGGTGAGAGCTCTTATCGATGGCTTCGAAATAAGATTACTCATAGTCTTATGCATAGAGCGATTTGTGAGGTCTGTGAACGATCTGAGCAAATAGTAACGGATATTGACGATTTTATTAATCAGATTGAAGACCAATCATAAAACGTTATAGAATTCTAAGCATACGATAGAATAGTATTTCGGATAGAAATAATTGAGGCATAAAGTATTTTCGTTAATGCCGATATATAGAGGGGTTCTGCTATGAGATGTATGTATTGTGGAAGTGCTAATATTGCTTTTATTGAAAAGAATGAGGGATACAGTTTCAAAAAGGGGCTCGCCGGAGTTGCAATGTTTGGAAACGTAGGAGCTGTAGCGGGTATAAATGGAAAGACGAAGAAGATATACCATTGTAGTGCCTGTGGCATGGATCAATCACAACCTATGTTACCAATTGTGGAAAATGGTATTAGTGATGCCTTGGCAGCTGAAAATGATTCTATGCTTGATAATTATAAAAGGATGTATAGAAACATTGAATGGGTAGGCACTGGAAAAATATCATTTGATGTGGAAAACACTTTTGTATCTCGTGGTGATGGCTCTTCACAGGTAAATTCAAATGAGAGAGAAGATATATATGCGATATCAAATAAGATTAGAGAATACTGCAATGAATTAAATGTACCAGTCATGTTGATGACCTCTTTAATTGACATGTTTTAGCTCTGCTTGCCTGTCTCTGGACTGCTCGTTATACTGTCATAAGGCAAAAATGACAGAAGGAGAGCC
>CADCII010000036.1 GCA_902801515.1 uncultured Lachnospiraceae bacterium | reverse complement strand
ATCTTCCAGCCATCCGTCCCTTTGATACAGTGCATGACAGGAAGATTCTTCCCTTCCTGAGTCTGCATATAGCCTTCATCATGGGTATCCATGGTAGCAATCACATCTTCTGCAGGAAATGACCGGATCTTTTCCTTTACTGCCTCCACGATGGAGACGGCTTCTTTCGTGCCAAGCGCTGCATCAATGAAATCATTCTGCATGTCTATTACGATCAGAATCTTTCTCATCCGTTTCTGCACCCTTTCGTCTCAATGTTTATTTTACTCGGTTTCTTCTCTGAGTTCTTTCAGAAACTCTTCCAGAAAAGCATGCCTCTTCTCTGCCAGTTTCTTCCCGGTTTCTGTATTCATCAGTTTCTTTAACAGCAGCAGCTTGTCATGAAAATGCTGCACTGAATCTTCCAGTGGACGGCCGTGTTCACCACCGTAGGCAAACGTCCTGGCTATACCGATCGCCCCGATGGCATCCAGCCTGTCCGCATCCTGGACCACTTTTGCTTCGATGGTTTCCGGCCGGCGGTCTTTGTTCTGGCTGAAAGACACAGAGTTGATGACCTCACAGATTCTGTCTGTCATCTCCGCCGAAACCTTATTCTCTTCCAGGAATGCTCTTGCGTTCGCGTTGTTGATCGTGGAGAAAAGTTTGTGGTCATCCGCATCATGAAGAAGGGCGGCCAGTGCCGCAATCTCCCTGTCGCATGCACTTTCCTTATCAGCAATCATCATGGCGTTCGGTACACACGGAGGGAATGGGCAGCATCATGTCCGCCGGAGTTCTTCTGAAACAGTTCGGAGATATACTGGACTGCTTTTGCGAATAAAACTTCATCCATTGTTTCCATCCCACTCAATCATCATTGCTGCTTCATCAGTCCGGCGCCGGCATTCCACGCTTTTCCGACCTTCTGTGTGGCAACATAATAACCATTCTGGAACTGGTCGAAGATCAGTGCGTTCAACTTCATTGGATCAATCTTTCCATTCTCAGAAAGCACTTTCTCATCAGCGCTGACGTTAACAATCCTTCCGACCACAGCGTGAAGGTTTTCTGTCTGGGTAATCTCTGCAAGTTCACATTCCAGTGTTACAGGGAATTCCGTAATTACAGGCGCGTTGACATACGTGCTCTTCTCAGCATGATACCCGGATCTCTCGAACTTGTCCGGCATCTTGTTACCTGTAGCAATGCCGTAATAATCCGCCACATCCATATGATCCTTATCCGCAACACTGACAGTAAATGCTCCCGTTTGCCGGATCGCCCTGGTCGTCGCATGATCTTCGTCGATAAAAAGCGCTATCTTATCCATATCACAGATCATCCCCCAGGCTGCATTCATCACCTGGACAGTTCCATTCTCATCATATGAAGCTACCATAAGTACCGGCATAGGAAATACCGCCGGCTGACTGCCAAGATTTTTTCTCATTGTGTACCTTCCTTTCGTTGTCTCTTACAGATCTTTGAGTAGTTATATAGTTATGTATCCTCTCCATCCACGCACGGAATAGTAGGACTCCGCACCATTGTGAAAAACAAACACAGTTCCATAGCGGCGCTCACAGAACAGAGCACCACCTTTACTGCGGATCTCATCCGGAGTCGCGATCCAGCTTGAAGTCTTCAAATCATATGAACCAGATTCCTGCAGTCTTCGATAAAGATCTTCCGTCAATAAAGAAACACCCATCTCCTGAGCCTGCTGCATGGCACTTCCAGCTGGAAGACCCTTCTTGCGTTTTCTCAAAGCCTCATCATCATAGCAAAGACTCCTGCGGCCGGCAGGGGTCTCAGCAGAACAATCGCAGAAAATGAGCTTGCCGCTTGTTTCATCGATCCCTATGGTATCCGGCTCTCCCCCGCTTTCCTCCATCTGTTTGAGAATATCAAGCACCTCTATGTTTTCGGATAACCTGGCCTCAACATATTCCCATTCCAGGCGAGGGTGCCTCATCCTGTTTTCATTGAATCTGTTTTTCAGTATATCGATCATCATGATTCCTTTCAGCAGACTATTGAATCATCTCATACTTCAGACATGCGAAAAATCTTCCGCAAGTTCTGCCAAGACTCTGTCATAAACAGACTTTGTCCCAGCATCAAATAAAACCCATACAACTTCATCAACGGAATCCGGATTAGCACTGATGAATTCACTTGCTGCATGAACAGCAATACCTGCAGCTTTGTTCACAGGATAGGAATAGACGCCTGTCGAGATAGACGGAAAAGCAATTCTCCGAATGCCGCGCTCCACAGCCAGCTGCAGTGAATTCCTGTAGCAGTTGGCAAGCAGTTCTGCTTCATGATAACCGCCGCCGCGCCATATTGGTCCGACAGTGTGGATCACATACTTGCATGGCAGATTATATGCTCCTGTGATCTTCGCCTTTCCGGTTTCACAACCATGCAGTGTCCGGCATTCAGCCAGCAGTTCTCTTCCTGCCGCCCGGTGGATGGCACCATCCACGCCACCGCCTCCAAGAAGCGAATTATTCGCTGCATTCACAATCGCATCCACAAAGTCAGCCTTTGTGATATCGCCCTGAATTGTCCGGATAACAGTATTGCCCTGTTTCATGACCATCCTCCTCTCCATTGTCCCGTCAGCGCACTACGAAATTGCTTCCAGATATCGAATCGGTTTTCCGGTCGCCTGCGCATATTCTATCTCGGATCTTGTGCTGGAACCGATATATCCTCCGACATTGATAACGAAGATCTCATCCGCCATGTCGATCTTCCGTTGTCGAGTAGACCATCCCCTTGCGAGGGTGGCCCCTCACAGATCCGGACATGCAGTTTTCCCGCATCCGGCTCTTTGCGAAGCTAATACATCGTAGGTTATCAGGCATAAATACTGACATAAATCTTGGGGCGTGCAAGCGGCAGGTCTTTTAACAGCGACTTATACTGCTCCCACGTATAGCTCCGTTTCTGACTGCGCCTGTTTAGCCAGTAGAAAAGGATACGGTTCACCCGAAAGAAGAACCTTGTAATACTAACCCCGTTGTCAGTGATGCCGTAGTAATGGTAATAACCAACAAGTATCTGGTTCAGTTTGTGTATTACTACATCAACCTTCTCCTGACGCATGTCCCGAATCAGTACATTCATTTCCCTGCACTTCTTCGAAAACTTCTTCCTACTGGTTTTCCTCTTCACTCTGAACTTCCTGTTCTTGCTCAGGGAACAGTAGTGCGTGAAACCAAGGAATGTGAAAGTATCCGGCTTACCAAGTCCGCGCTTTTTGCGGTTCTCGGCCGCAAAACGTCCGAACTCAAGCAGCCTTGTCTTGCTTTCCTCCATTTCCAGCCCAAAGTGTCCCATTCTCTTCCGGAGGCGTTCATAGAAGCGTTCTGCATCATCCTTGTACTGGAAGCACGCCACAAAATCATCGGCGTAGACTACCAGCCCGCAGTATCCCCGCATGTAAGGCTTGACTCTCTCTTCGAACCACCATACCAACACATAATGCATATATATGTTAGCAATTACAGGTGAACAGACAGAGCCTTGCCCTGATCCCGTTTCTGATACTTCATAATGAAAATCCTTCATTATGCCGGCTTTGAGCATCCGCCGTACCAGTCTTGAGATATTCGGGTCTTTGATCTTCGACTCTATAAACTTCATGATCCACTCGTGGTCAAGGTTGTCAAAGAATCCTTTGATATCCGCATCCAGCACCCAGTTCGTCTTTTCCTTTTCCAGCATATCATTAAGCTTCCTCAGCGCCATATGGCAGCTGCGGCGTGGCCTGAAGCCCATCATATCATCATAGAACTGGGGTTCGAATACCGCCTCCAGAATCCTTCTCAAGGCTTCCTGCACAAGCTTGTCTTCGAAGCAGTAGATACTCAGGGGTCTGGTTTTACCATTGTCCTTTGGAATCTCCACTCTTCTTGCCGGTTTGGGTTTGTACGCTTTTCTTTTGAGCCTGTCAACAAGATCGTTCAGATTCTTGTCCAGTTCGAGACCGTATTCCTCTTTGGTGACGCCATCGATTCCTACGGCTTTGTCCTTATCCAACGCCTGATAGCAGGACGCCAACAAATCTTTATTGATAAGGTGTCCTACCGATGTGAAACACATATCCGGGTTCTTAGCTGATAACTCAGATATTCTCGCCAGTTTTGTTGCCATAGTTATTCTAACCCTGTGTTTAGCCTATGTTTCCCTTTTGATATTACTTCGCATGGCAAGCCTGCGAGGAGCAGGCTTTTCTCGACTTCCGTCAAATGCATGACGTACAATTCGGCCATCCGACTGCCGATCTTCCATTTACATCGCTTTTATGCGAACGCTTTGTATACCACCATTCCGCACAGAATAGCGGAGAAAACCGGCTCTCCCCAGTTGACGCAGAGCCATTGTACAGCATGACCGATCTGAAAACCCCGTGAGAGGTGGAAATTCTCGCCTTTAACGAACGTCCAACTTACTGGCTTCCACGTGCACAACCGTGTCACCCTCTCAAACCCTCGACATTACGGAGCTACATATAATCTTGCCCTACTGCCTTGCTGTCTACGCTTAGTAGATGCCATTGCTGGCCATCCACCCAAGACTCGCTACCGGTGATGTGGCTTTCATCTTTCCCGGACGGGATTTCCACCCGTTAAACTCTGCACCCTTGGCTGGGCGCACTATGCATGTCATCCAGCATCTCTTTTGTCTTTGTCATTGTACCTTCGTCCATATTCTCCCAGACTTCATTATCACCGGAATGGCCGAAGAGACCAACACTGATCACGATATTGTCCTCCAGAGTCAGGCGTTTCTGAACCTCCATGAATTCATCTTTGAAACGTGTACTTCCGCAGAGGGTGATAACTTTATATTTACCAACCATAAGTCCCCCAAAGTAATCCGTTTAATTCCCGTGATTTAGCTTCTATATCTACGATAACCCGGATCTTCTTTTCATCAGGTATCCTGTACATAGTAACTCCACTCCTTTGTACTTGAGCATCATCGTTTTACCGGCCTATATACCTGCCGGTATCGCTGACTGATCCTGTGATCCGTATGCTGTCGGCTTCTACATGGCAGCTGTAACAGATAATCTGTACGCCAGCTTTTGCTGCACGGATCAGTGCCGCCCCAAACTCCGGCTGCGTATCATCGTTCGGGAACACCATATGGATTCCGTTCATCTGGATGATAAAGGCAATCTCACAGAAATAACCCTTCCCTGCTGCTTCCGCCAGCTCCTCCAGATGTTTCACACCGCGCTTTGTCGGTGCATCCGGGAACAGTCCGATTCCCCGCTCCGGATCTGCGGCCAGTGTACATCCTTTTACTTCCGTGAGATATTTATCCTCCCCCCGCTCCATATAAAAATCAAAACGGGAATCACCGTAAGTGTACTCCGGTTTTACCAGATCATAATTCTGGTTCATAAGATACTGCTTCATGAGTGCATTGGGGGCAAGGCTGTCGATGTTCACCCACTTCAGCTCAGGCTTATATACCGAGATCAGGTCATATGCCGTCTTTCTACTCGGATCAGATATCTTCTGAAGTGTGACCCTGGCATCAGGCACCAGCAGTTCCTGCAGGCGGCCGGTGTTCTTCACATGCACCTGCTCTGCATCTCCGTCAATCAGCACCTCAGCGATAAAGCGGTTGATCCTGCGGACGAATCTGCCAGAAACTGTGTTCTCATATCGGATGGCATACTTCTGCCTGGTCATCATCTTCCCTTCCCCGGGATCTCAGTCCGGATGAATACATATTCCGTATCCGAAGAGCGCTCTTTGTCAAAATGATATCCGCTCCAGTTGAATGCCTGTATCTGTTCCGGTTCATCTGCGTGGATACCGGCCATGAAACGCACCATCTCTCCTCTGGCCATCTTGGCATAAACACCCTTTTGAACGATCCTGCCTCGTTCCGGCTCACCGAAAACACAGGTGATGTACCGGTCCTGCGGCTGCAGGTATTTCTCGATGCATCTGGAGTATTCCTTTGACGCCAGATTGATCAGTACATGGCTGTCATCCATCACTGCCCGGTACAGATCATCGCCCCAAAAATCATACAGGTTTTTATGTCCGGCAACGGCTGCTTTCGCCTGCATCTCAAGACGGTACGGAACCACGCCATCCATCGGCTTCACAACTCCATAAAACCCGGACAGAATACGCAGGTGTTCCTGCACATAGTCAAACTGGCCGTCCTCAAAGACTGCCGGAGCCATATATGTGTACTGGATGCCATCATAGGCCAGGAGTGCCGGCGTCAGACTGCTTCGCAGATCCATATGTGCAAATCGTCCGGCGTTCTGCTGAGCGATCTTGTCATTGCAGGCCCAGAGGGCTTTCTGCTGCTCATATGTCAATGCTCTGATCCAGTCTTTCAGGACTTCTGTTTTCTCCATGAAAGCCGGCAGCTCTGTACAGGCAAAAGTATCCGTATCCACCCGCATCTGCTTCGCAGGAGATATGATCATTCTCACGACAGTTCTCCCAGCATCTGCGCCGGATTGTCAGCAGCCTTCACCTTATCGAATGCCTTCACGATGATTCCGTCCTCATCGATCAGGTATGTCGTCCGTACAACCCCCATGGAAACCTTGCCATAGTTCTTCTTCTCTTTCCAGACATCATACGCCTGGATCACTTCTTTTTCTGTGTCGGAAAGCAGTGTAAACGGCAGACCGTATTTTTCCTCGAACTTCTTGTGCGAAGCTACGCTGTCCTTGCTCACGCCAAGAACGACCGCACCCTTTTCCCTAAACTGCGGATACAGTTCGCCGAAGGCGCAGGCCTGTTTAGTACAGCCTGCTGTCATATCCTTCGGATAAAAATAAAGGATTACTTTCTGTCCCTTATAGTCCGACAGACTTCTCATCTCTCCGTTCTGATCCGGCAGTGTAAAGTCCGGAGCTTTTGTTCCGATTTCCAGCATGTTCTCATTCCTCCGTATATGTTTTATGTTGAATCGTTTCCGTCATTCCTGTCCGGCTTTGCTCAGGTACTGTACCGGAACCTCTTTTGTCAGCCATACCTTATTGGCTGACAGGAAAAATGAATAACCGTCCTGAACCATGCGCCTGCAGTCCACCTGGTATATGACCGGCCTTCCATGACGGCAGCCCACCTTCCTGGCAGTTTCCATATCCAAAGACAGGTGCACATACAGGCGGCTCTTCGGTATCAATCCCTGCCGGTCAATAGAGGAGACATATTTCTCCCCTGTCCCGTGCCACAGAATATCCGGCGGTATCTTCTCCTCCAGGTCCACATCAACCGGTACAGAATGTCCCTGATTGGCTCGTATCAGTGTGTGGTCTTCGTTGAATGAATACCGCTGTTTCTCATCTGTCCGGACGATCTCTTCCAGCATCTCCATATCCAGGATATGACCATCTGACCTGTTAATTCCGTCGATGAGTTCCTGCACGTTCGCCCAGCCATGTTCATCCAGGCTTATGCCTGCTGCCCCGGGGTTGTGCCTGAGGATTAATGAAATGAACTTGCTTGTATGTTTCAGATGATTACCTGACTTCCTGCTGTTCATCAAATATCTCTGCCTCTGCATTCTACTCTGCATAACCTGTCATCTTTTTTATTCTACTACAGATTCTAAGGATACAAAATGCCCTCAGTCATATGACTGAGGGAGAAAAATGACATCACACACGAAGTGCAGAGAAGAAGGCAGCTGCAATACCAACAACAAACATACTGACAGCAATACCGATCAGGACCACTCTCCTGAACAGCGGATGATAGAGAATACTATCTCTCCGGCTTGCCTCTTTGTACTGCTCTCTGTACCACTCCTCTCCAGGATCAAGATCATATCTCCCTTCCCGGATCATCGAGTATGCCTCATTGATCCGGTTCATCTTCTCAGCATAATCATTGTTCTCCGGATTAGAGTCAGGATGGTACTGCTTTGCAAGCCTGCGGTAAGCACTCTTTATCTCATCTGAAGATGCATCAGGGCTGATCCCCAGTTCTGCATATGGATCCATTACATGCCTTCTCCTGTATCAATGAGTCATAGTATGTAGGAATAGCCACAGCAACTTACAAGCAACTCTTGAAGAAATCTATAATCCCGGCTTCCACTTCTCCCTTGATCTCATCATAATTATGAATCTCATGACGGTATCCGGAATAGAGTTTGGTCGTCACCTTATGACCCGTGCCTGCAAGCCAGTTCGTCGTCTGGTATACGCCTTCACCCCAGTTGCCAACCGGATCAAGATCACCGCCGATGTTATAGATCGGCAGTTCCACCGGGACTTTGGAAGCCCACTCTGTCCCCTGGATGCAATCCATCATCTCACAGAAGTAGAGCATGGAACGGTTGTTGGTCGGTTTTGTAAATGCATCAAACGGATCCGCTGCATGATCATTCTGCACCCAAGGGCTGTGACAGATCCACTCATTGCCAAGTTTCACCGGTTCTTCGATACGTGAGAACATGAAACCAAACAGCATACCTGTGAACGTCGGATCGGATTCATCACCCTTGCCGGCATCTACGGCTTCTCTCACTGCGGCCATAGCATCCTGAAGGGAAGGCAGTGCTCCGCAGGTTCCGCATATTGTTACGCCTTTCAGTTCATCCCCATATTTCGCGATATAATCCCTTGCAATGAAGGAACCCATGCTGTGTCCGAAAAGGAAATACGGAAGATTGGGATACATCTCCTTCACAATCCCTGTCAGGATGTGCTCATCTTCCATCATCGTGTGAGCACCTTTATCGCCCCAGTCTCCCCACGTATCATTGGCAACTGCAGTTTTTCCATGGCCTACATGATCATCTGCCGCTACTATGAATCCTGCATCCATGAATGCGACGATCATATGGAAGTACCGTCTGGAATGTTCACCGAAGCCATGAATCAGCTGGATGATCCCTTTCGGTTCACAAGCCGGAACGTACACCCATCCCTGAACCTCATCACGTTCATTGAAAGACTTGAAACTTATCTCATGCAGCATAGTTCTTCTCCTTTCTGGAAAATGGAATTGGATATATAAATTATACTCATTTTATTATACCTGCGCAGATAATTATTATTGAGATTAAGGAACTGCTGCGTTACACTTACCACTATAAATTTACAGAGGAAGGACTTGTTTTCAGGCATGGGACAAATGAAAGATCAAGATCATTTTCGAGCAGGAAAAAAACCGCACGTAAAGCTGCAATAATATTAATACTGGCTATATTTATTGCGGTTTCTATCATATTCGGGAGAACTGTGGCTTCCTCGTCGAAGTTCCATGCAGACAGAATCGCATATCTGGAAGAAAAACGAGATAACGCGAAAGCTCTGATCGGCGGGGCTAACGTGACTGCATTTCTGATCTCCATGATTCCCGATGATACGGCAACTCCGAATGCGAACCAGATTGCATCCATCGGGAAAGACTTTCTGATCATTCTGTCGGCGTTAACCGCAGAGCAATATATGAACGCTTTTGTGATCATGCTGGTGACAACATGCATCATTCCGATTCTGACGCTTCTGGCTACGGTATGGATGATCAACCTGATCCTCGGAACAGACCTAAGATTCAGCAAGAAGGAAGATAACTAGAGTCCATTCATATACGTTCCGGGAGTAAAGTGCGGCTTAACCATCACTTCAGGGATTCTCGATAGTATCTCGGGTCTCCTGTCTGTATAATACTGGTACAGGGAGCAACCACAGACGGCATATTTACTGACTGGATGAGGAGGGATGAGTATGATCAATGGCGATAAGATCCGGGCCGGAAGAACCGCACAGCATATGACGCAGCAGCAGCTGGCTGACGAACTCCATGTTACTGTCCAGGCAGTGAGCCAGTGGGAAAACAACAAAACACAACCTGATTCAGATAAGCTTCTGCATCTTGCAAGGATCCTCGGAATCACCACGGACGATCTTCTTGATGAAACAGTTGAGGATGGACAGTTCTGGGAATTGAGCGACAGAGTTTTCTCTGAAAAAAACATGTACTCAAAGATGAGAACATTCGCCCAGGCAGAAGGACTGAAACAGGTATTCAAAGCACTTCCCTATATGAGAGATGCTCACTTCGGGCAGACCCGATATCCGGTAAGAGGCTCCTCAGTCAGAGTCCCCTATATCATCCATCCGCTTCTGATGGCCTGTCAGGCACATGCACTTGGTATCCGGGATGATACCGTGCTCACCGTCATACTCCTTCATGATGTCTGCGAAGACTGCGGAATTCTCCCCGAAGATCTTCCGTTCTCTGAAGAAGTCAGGACCGCGGTCGCTCTGCTGACAAAAGATGAAAAGCGCTTTTCTGAACTGGGGAAGGAGAAGGCACTTGAAGAATATTACAGGAAAATCCGTACAAACAAGACGGCTATGATTGTCAAATGCATAGACCGCTGTAACAATATCTCAGACATGGCACTGTGCTTCTCTCCGGAGAAAATGAGACGGTATATCCTGGAAACGGAAGAATACATCATTCCTATCCTGGATTACATCAAAGAACACTATATGGAATACAACAGTGCCGTATACCTCCTGAAATACCAGATGCGTTCCATGATGGAAACACAGAAAGTTATGCTGATGAAGCTGATCTAAAAAAGCTGCCGCAACTTCTATTGCGGCAGCTCCATCTATGAATCGTGTTATTCCTCTGTTATATGCGACAGGATATCCCACATCTCTCCCATGGCATCGGCATATTGATCCGGGAAAGCGTTATCCCCCAGCGCTTTTACACTGGTGCCATCTGTAAATCCGATTTCAAGCGAGAACCCTTCCCCATCCAGGACGTTTTCATTTGTCTCATCGAACCCATCCCATGAAGAAACATTGTATGCTTCGATCACTTCCATGAGCATCTGAACGGTTTCTTCATCCATAGACTGGGGTTCTTCGTCATTTACTGAAATATGATAACTGTCTTCGTCCAGGAAGATGCTATAGGAATCGTAACGGATCTCGCCGTATCGATACACTGAAAAAGTCGACAGTGTCCTGCCCGTTTCAATCTCTCCATCCCAGTCAATGATCCCGCCGAATTCATATACATTCGTGTATCCCATCTCATACAGCATTCGAGCAGAGCGTTTGGAACGATTCCCGCTCCTGCAGTAGACAAGGATGACCTGGTCCAGGTCGGGAAGAGCCGATGGTCTGTCCTTGTATATCGTTTCGTTCGGGATACAGATGGCACCGGGAATATGCCCGGAGGTATATTCCTCTGCAGTACGGACATCCACGATCACATGCCCGTCATCCAGCTCCATCATGCTTTTTGCTTCTTCCATGGAGATCCGCGTGAAGCTGGTCGCTTTTTGTGACGCACTGCAGGATGTGCCGGGAAGAAAACACAGCAACACGATGAATGGGATCATTTTAAAAAGAGTTGTCTTTTTCATATGTCTTTTTTATATATTCCCCTGAATTCAATCATTGACGGATCATACCACTGGGTGATGACACGATGATATATCTCGTTCACAGAGATTAATTCCTCCAGGACTCTGTCAGAAATTGCTCCCATTCCATCCCCAGTCCATTGAGGCAGCATATTTAATGTACATATGGTCTGGCTTCACTCCCAGCACCTCACCGTAGATCTGTGTCAGCTCCTCTGTCATTCTCTCAAATGCTTCCTCATCGGCACTTCCGTAGATATTGACACAGATAAACGCGATCGGTTCACTGTCATCACCGCGGAAATACATCTTTCTCTCATCTTCGAGATTCACCATGAGCCAGGATTCGCTTTTGCCCGGGATCGTTGCAATTGCCTTTCCCAGGCGCTCTTTCAGTTCTCTCTGCTGTTCGGCGGTCGTCTTGACATTTACTTTTGAATTAATGAATGGCATACATCCTCCTTCTGCAGTTTCATTACTGCATGGTTTTCAATACCAGAACCAGGATTATTAATCACAGTTCTTCTGCATTATGGACAAGTTTCGCATCTACAGATTCCACACCCTTTATATACGGAGCCAGTTTTTCAGCAGTTTTCCCGATCCCTGAACCACCGGACGTAGCAAAAACATGAACCTTTTTACCAGTCCAGTCATAAGCACTGCAGAAAGTGTTCACCACATTCGGAGCAGCACCATACCAGATTGGGAATCCTATATATACCGTATCATAATCAGAGAAATTCTCTACCCTGCCGGATACCGGAACATCCTTCTTCCCGAATTTCTCCCGATTGCACCGTGCAAGCGGATTCATGTAACTGAGATCAGCTTTTGTATATGGCTTTTCCGGAACGATCTCAAATATATCTGCTTCGAGCTTTTTTGCCAGTTCCTCTCCAACTCTTTTTGTGCGTCCGGCTTCCGCGCTGAAAAATGCAACCAATGTTTTCATATATTCCTCCGTATTTAAATAATCCGTATACTTTCTGAAATATCAGATTACATCAACTTCTCATCATATACAGCTCTGGAACCGCCAATATATCTGGGCCTTCTTCTCGCACAGATGATAGCCGCTTCTCCGATCTTCCTGAGAGATATCCTGAGAGGCACTACTGTCGGATGGATATGCATTCCGATCATCGTACCGCCTATATCAATCCCTGCCGCTGCCTGCATGCGGATACTTTCCGTGAGCACCGGCTTTTCCATTCTTTGATAACAGACTGTTGCAAATGCTCCTCCTGCATGGTTTGGCTGTGGGATCGCATTGACCTGTTCAAATCCGTATCTTTCAAGCACTTCTTCCTCGATCACAAGCGCCCGGTTCAGGTGTTCGCAGCACTGTCCGGCCAGATAAACGCCTCTCTCTGCCAGAACAGAGGCTATGCCGTTATAGATTGCTTCTGCCACATCCACGTTCGTGGCCGTACCGATCCGATCTCCCAGCACTTCGCTGGAAGAGCAACCGACCACAAATATCTCGCTCTTTTTTATGCGTGATGCCTCGCAGATCTCCATCACTGCAAGGCGGCTCTCCTGCTCAATTACCTGTAAATCTATCATGGGATATATACCTTCCCTTTTTTATTCTCTGACTTGCACACAATTGCTCACGGGCATGATCCGCTTTCCCGATAATCAAATTACTGCTGAGCCCTCTTCTGCACCTTATTGCGCAGAATCCTTAAAGATTCTATCCCTGTATGTTCTGCATCCCGGCAGGCATAGAAATCAAGGCTCCAGTAAGGAAGATTCCCGGCATAAGACCAGAGTGCATCGATAATCGCATCAAGATCAAGGATGCCTTCTCCAAGCGGCAGGTGCGTACTGGTATGTGCACTGTCTTCCCGGGACAATTCTCCATCCGTATCGACCATGTGCACGTAACCGATATGATTCCCCATCTTATGGATGTATTCGATCACACCACCCGGAAGGATCTCTTTCTCCCCGATCTGCCTTGCCCCTTTAACACTGGACAGATATGCATGGGACGCATCAAACAGAAGTTTGAAATTCTTCTCATTCACAGCTTCTGCCACAGCCAGCACTTCACTGGGTTTATTAATCCACATGGGCGGTTCTGACTCGAATACAAGGTCAACACCTGCGGATGCCGCAAGGCGCGCGGCAGAGCGCCAGTGCCTTATCAAACGGTCAAATCGAATCTTATACTCCTCCCGCGTCAATTCCTCTATGTCACTCCCGCTGTCCAGTCTCATGACAGGAATGCCGCAGTTTACACAGAAACGCAGGGCTTTTTCGAACCTGGCCATGTATTCGTCATACGAGCTGGTAGAAGGTGGCACTGCCCTGCACCAGGCAGCATAGCACGCAATCTCAAGACCCTTCTGCTTAACCTGCCGGACCAGTTCACGACATCTTTGAGGCGTATCGTATTCATCCTCCGGTGAAGGCAGGTGAAAACCGCAGAATTCAGTGCCGTCAAAGCCGGCATCTGCTGTCCAGCCAAGTATCCTGTCCAAAGACCACGGGGCATCTGCATATTGTCCGTACAGAAACGCCCAGGTTGCTATCGAGATCTTCATGTACTGATTCCTCTCTTGTCAATATATCTCCGCCATCGCGTTATCTATATAAGCCTGAACATCATTCTTCTGTCAATGAATCCAGCGCTCTATTACCTGCCTGGAATTCACAATCTCTGCCCCTGCTCTTGCCATGTCATCCATGTTCGCCTGCTGGATCTGCATGGTATTCGAAGAGCATGCATCTTCGATGATCGACACATCATAGTCCAGGGATACGCCATCATAGCAGGTGGTCCGGATACAGTTAGGGGTTGTGGTTCCCATCAGATATATTCTTCGGATCCCTTTCCGTCGAAGAAGAAGGTCAAGTTCCGTCTGGAAAAAAGCAGAGAATCGCTGTTTAATGACGACATAATCAGATTCTGCAGGCCGAAGAGGAAGTGGATTCTCTTCAGAGATCGGGCCGGTACTCCCCTTCGTCAGTGGACGCTCTCCCTGCTCCCATACAGCCTTCCTTGCTTTCTCGACATCACTCCCGTCCTCCCGGTACTGGCGATTGACGATGACAACCATCCTGCCCGAGGCTCTGGCAGCATCAAGGATATCTGCGCAAACCGGAACGGTTTCCATCGCCCCCCGAACACATAATGATGATTCTGGATTCAGGAAACCATTCTGCATGTCAATCATAATAACTGCATCCATTATCATGCTCCTTCTGACACTACCCCTTTTCTGCATTATAATACATATCCATGTATCATGTACTTCATTCTGCATGTCCGAAGGTATATCCTGAAAACGGAAGAATACATCATTCCCATCCTGGATTACATCAAAGAATACTATATGGAATACAACAGTGTCGTATACCTCCTGAAATACCAGATGCGCTCCATGATGGAAACACAGAAAGTTATGCTGATGAAGCTGATCTAAGCTTCTTGACTAACCAAATCGGAAATTATATTCATCTTCAACAACCGGGACACCCTGCACATAGCCGTAAAACACAATAAAACAAAATCCAGAGCATATGCCCTGGATTCTGTCTACACTTTAAAGTTTCCGGAGTATTCTCTCCCGTTCTCCTGCCCTTACTTTGTAATCCTGATGTTACTGAATTCTACCTTCGAATCCTGCGCAAGCAATCCCACCTCATATACTGGCTTCTCAAAGATCCTGTAGGTAAATGCGATCTGCTCTGCCACGAAGACTTCTATCATATCGTGGTCAACAAAGACCTTCACGTCGATATCGCAGCCGTCCCAGAAGTCAAATGTCTTCTCGCATACACGGATGCCATCAGGCCCCGGATCGGTTGCGGGCGGTACCGCCTGACAGGATTGTCTCCAGAAGGGATCCGTGTCCATCGGGAGGTTCAGCAGCGACACACGCTGCATTGCCACATCGAAGTCAAGCTGAAGGCATCCGCTTGCCTCACGGTCAGACTTCAGCAGGATGCCGAAGTGATCATAACTCTCACGCGGCGAGATCGTACAACTGAAGAGGAACTTCTCCTCGCTCTGTTCCAGGAATCCGTAAGTGCAGGTCGACACACTATCCAGAAGGATACAGCGATCGCCGTAACGAACAGCGTTGCCCATGATCGGCAGATAATCCCAGGATACATTCTCGGAGAATTCTTTTACATACTCTTCCGGGACTTTGACGTCGAGTTCACCGTTCTCATCCTGCACAACTTCGTGCGGAATGCAGAACCGCCCTCCCCAATACCACTCTCCACGGTCGCTGTTCTCAGCCCTGTCATGGGCCCATGCGAAATAAAACCTGCGGCCTGCATCGTCCTGCATGGATTTTGCTGCATAGAAACGCCGTCCTCCAATCCCGTCTTTTCTTGGTTTTCTCCAGGGACCGAACGGAGACTTCGCTGTGCGGTAAATTGTGTTGACAAACTCTGAAAACGTCGAATAAGAAAGATACCAGGTATCCCCGATCTTATACATCTCGCTACATTCGGGACAGTTGGTGTGTCCGGGTGAATAGATCGGACCATAGTATTCCCAATTCTCCAGATCATTTGATCTGTAGAGGACGATGCAGCCACGTCTTGTCACAGGCATGTCCAGTCTTCTGGCGGAGATCAGGATCCAGTAGCATCCGTCATCCTCATTGTAGAATACATACGGATCTCTCCAGTCCAGTTTCTCATAGAGTTCGATCTTCGGCGTGATCACTGGATTGCCGGCGTCTTTGACCCAGGTGATGCCGTCTTCGCTGGTCGCATGGCAGATGGTCTGCTGGTATTCAGCGGTCAGGCAGTAGCCTGTATAAAATGCGTGATATTTTCCTTCTCCGTAAATTACGGAGCCTGTCCAGACTCCTGACGCGTCCGGCTCATCTCCTTCTCCCGGGCGCAGCACAGTCGGCAATTCTTCCCAGTGAACCAGGTCGTCAGAGACACTATGCTCCCAGGTTGTTCTTAACCTGGCCGGATACACGGTCGTTCCGGGGGGTGAAGTCAGTGAGAAAATATGATATTTCCCATTATGATAGAACGGAATGGCATCTCCGGTTGAGTCTGCCCATGAGATTTTACGAAATATATCCATTTTCTTCTCTCCTCTTATTCAAAGTTCAGGCTTTCTTTTTAAACAGGGAGATTTTCCCCTTCTGCGAATCAAGAAGAACTGCACAGGCTATGATCAGACCCTTTACTATAAGCTGCCAATAGGAACTGACGCCGATCAGGTTCAATCCGTTGGAGATGATACCGATCACCATGGCACCGAATATTGTTCCGCTGATTCTTCCCTTGCCGCCCGACATAGAAGTTCCGCCCAGGACGCATGCTGCGATCGCATCAAGTTCGTAACCGTTTCCGACAGAAGGCTGACCGGAATACATACGTGAGCACAGGACCAGTCCGGCGAATGCTGAGAGAACACCGGAGATCGTGAATACGGCAATCTCAACCTTCTTGATCGGAACACCGGACAATCTGGCAGCTTCACGGTTACCTCCAATTGCATAGATATATGTTCCGAATTTGGTCTTGCCCAGCAGGAAACTGATCACTATGATCAGGATGATCATATAAACGACGGGAAGCGGAATCGTATTGAATAGATATCCGGTACCGATTGCTGAGAAGAAATCATTATTGATTCTGGTCGCCTGTCCGCCTGAGTAGACGTATGCCACACCACTACATACATTCATCATCGCCATGGTGATGATGAATGCCGGCACACGGAAATACGTCACGATCATCCCGCTGATCAGTCCCGCTGCCATTCCAAGAAGAATGCCGAGCAGGATCGCAACCGGAATCGGAAGCCCCTGTGTAACAATGAAACCCACTGTCAGAGTTCCGCTCATGGCAACGATAGCGCCAACCGAAAGATCGATATGTCCCAGAATGATGATCAGGGTCATGCCCAGCGCAATGTAGGCATTGATCGATATCTGACGAAGCACCGAAATCAGGTTGTTGGGCTTAAGGAACTTACTGGTGGCGATGGATACGATCACACACAGCAGTACCAGAACGCTCAGGATACCTACGTTATTCTTTACGATTCCGACGATAGGATTGGTTGTTCTGTTCTTGTTCTGATTCATGTTACTCTACTCCTCCTGCTGCATATTTCATTATCTCTTCCTGGGTCAGCCCGTCTTTGCCGAGCGTTGCGACCAGTTTTCCTCCACGGACAACACAGACATTGTCACACATATTGATAATCTCCGGCAGTTCGCTGGATACCATGATAATGGCTATTCCCTGCTTTGCCAGTTCATTGATCGTCAGGTAGATCTCATACTTCGCGTTGACATCCACACCTCTGGTAGGTTCATCCAGGATCAGAACCTCAGGCTTTGTTGCCAGCCATCTTCCCAGAAGGACCTTCTGCTGATTTCCACCTGAAAGACCTGCCACTTCCATATCCACGGAAGCTGCCTTGATCTTCAGGCTGTCCATATAATGATCGATGATCTGTGCACGTTTACTCTCGCTGACAGCAATACCGTTCATGCAGAAATGCAAAGATGCAAGCGTCAGGTTGAAACTGACACTGTTCCCAAGAACCAGTCCCTGCTTCTTTCTGTCCTCCGGAACCATGGCGATCCCGGATCGGATGGCTTCCATAGGTTCTTTAAAATGGACTTCCCTGCCCTGGTAGATTACTTTCCCATCCGTATAGGGACGCGCGCCGAACACGCTCTCCATAATCTCGCTCCGCCCGGCCCCTACAAGTCCGGCGAACCCGAGGATCTCACCCTTTCTGACCTTAAAGCTGACGTCATGGAACAGGCTGCTCCCCAGATTGTCGACTTCCAGCGCCACCGGAGCGTTCTCCAGGTCGTTATAATCCCTCGCATAGAAATTACTCAGATCACGGCCAACCATCATTGCAACCAGTTCGGCCGGATTCGTCTCGGAGGTTTTCCGGGTACCTACATAAGCACCGTCCCGAATAACCGTCACTCTGTCAGAGATCCGGAAGAGTTCCTCCATTCTGTGGGAGATATAGATGATGCTTACATTCTGTTCCTTCAACCTGTGGATGATCTCAAACAGCTGCTCGACTTCCTCATTGGAAAGCGAGGATGTTGGCTCGTCCATCACAATGATGTCACCGTTAAATGAAACCGCCTTTACGATCTCAACCATCTGCTGCTGTGCAATCGTAAGGTTTTCAACATATTCATCTGCCCGTATATCAACCCCCAGCGCTGCGATCATTTCCTGCGCACGGTCTATCGTTTTACCCATGTCGACTGTCTTCATAGGTCCCGCGATCTCCCGACCGAGAAACAGATTCTGCGCAACTGTCAGATAAGGTACCAGTACAATCTCCTGATGTATGATCCCGATCCCGTTCGCCCGCGCCTCCGGTACATTGCGGATCCGGACCTCCTTACCCCGTATAAAGATAGAGCCCTCGTCCGGCTGATATATACCGCCAAGCACCTTGATCAGGGTAGACTTACCAGCTCCATTCTCTCCAAGGAGCGCATGGACTTCTCCCTGCTCAAGGGAAAAATCTATTCCGCTGAGCGCATATACTCCCGAGAAGCTCTTCTTGATTCCCTTCATTTCCAGAACAGTCTGTCCCATCTTCATACCTTTCTATAAAAATGCGGTGGACAGAATCCACCGCACTCCCTTAACAGCTGACCGGTGACGCAGTATTTATTTATTACTTATTACTGCCAGTTATCGATCGTCTTCTCTGCTTCTTCTACGCTGACAAGATGTGAGTCAAGATAAACCTTCTTATCACCGAGATCGGTCTCACCGTCAAGATACTTAACTGCCTGCTCAAAGCTGTACTCTGCGATCTGCAGCGGAACCTGAGCCGCGACTGCGGAGAACTCGCCGTCAAGAAGAGCCTGCTTTCCGGACGGAGAAGCATCGATGCTGTACACGCCAATCTCGCCGGTCTTGTTCGCTGCCTTGACTGCTGCCGCTGCACCCTGCGCAGACGGATCGTTGATGCAGAAGAACGCGATCAGATTTTCGTTCGCAGTGATGATATCCTCAGCAAGCGGAAGGGAAGCATCCAGAGCAGCTGCACCATCCTGCTGCGCTACGATGTTGAATTTATCCGCGCTGTCTCCAAGACCCTCGAGGAATCCGTTGACACGATCAACACAGCTCTCATTGGACGGGAAGTCCAGGATCGCGATGTCACCGCCGTCCGGATAATCCTTCACCATCTGCTCACCGACAAGCTGTCCTGCCATAAAAGCATTGGTTCCGACGAACTGCGTCACGAATGTTTCGATGTCCTCCTCAATGACTGCAGTATCTACATTGAAGATCGGGATTCCGGCTTCCTGGATCTCAGCAAGGCCTGCGGTGATTCCCGAAGAGTCGACCGGGATGATGAAAACCGCATCGTATCCGCCGTTAGCAACATCAGAGAGCTGACCCAGCTGCTTGTTCAGATCGTAATCCGGATCAAGAGAGGTATAGGAATATCCTGCCTCTTCGCACAGCTCCGCGTACTTGGAATCGATGGAACTCTGGAAGGTGTTATTCAGTGTGTTTGTGCAAAATGCGAAAGATCTCTTCTCCTCTGCGGAAGCGGTAGCGGTGATCACAAGAGACGCAGCGACAGCAAGTCCGATTGCAAAAAGTTTCTTCATATGTAACCTCCTTGGTTAAAAATGATGGAATGTGAAACAACCGAAGCTCTTATAATATTTACGTAAATTTTTGTTTTTCTTCTTCGGTTTTGTGTTTCCCTGCACCCAAAACGTAGCATATTGCGCCGACAGGGTCAATATCAAACCTTTTTCGGGTGGGATTTTCATCGTTTTTGACAAGAAAAGGCGATGGCTTTTTACAAAACCATCGCCTTTTCTTGATATTTACGTAAATTTACTTCAATTCTTCGGGTATTGCCGCATGGAATATCTCTTTCCATGCTCTCGGGAGCTCTTCCGGAACGAGGACATATGGCTGAACGCCCACATATTTCGGCAGCTTATCCGATACCAGGGATTTTGCCAGCACCAGTCCGGCGGCACGACCCTGCTCATAGGGACGCTGGGTGGTCATTCCCCGGACGATCCCTTCCTTCATCAGCTTTGCAATCTGGACATCAAGGTCCGTCGTGAATATCGCGATATCTTGTCTGTGGATCTCCTTCAGAACCTTGACTGCCCGCAGCGCGGGTTGATCCCAGCTGACATAGAGCGCAGTGATCTCGGGATGCAGTGTCAGCATATCCCGGGCTACCCGTTCCGTATTCTCAATCCTGGAGAAATTCCGAATCGTCACGATATTAATGTTCGGGTATTCTTCCCGGAGCGTATTCTCTGCCGCCTGATCTCTGGCGCGAGTTCCGTAGAATACTGCCCCGTGAATCAGCATGCCGATATTGACCTGTTTTTCTTCCCGGTAGTATTCACCGATCAACCGGGCGGCATTCGTTCCATTCTCCCATTCATTGACGGAAACATAGGAAACATAATTATTCTGACCGATATTCTCCGGAATGCTTCCCAGAAATACAAGTTTCGAATGTTCCGAAAGCTTCAGGTATGCTTCCGAAGTCTCCCTGTCATCCGCCGGCACTGCAATCACTCCATCCGGATTCTGAAGAAGAATACTCTGAAGCTGCATGTTCTGAAGTTTTGGGTCAAAATGCGCGTCCGTTACGGATATGATATCAATATTGTACTGTTCCAGCGCATCCCTGATCCCTCTCTCGTGCAGTTCAGCCCATGCGGTCCCGGTATAGTGGAACACGATCGCAGCACGATATTTCCCATTCCGGATCTTCTGCCGCTCCTCTTCGCTCAGGCTGATCTGATCGACCGATACTGCTTTCTCCCCAAAAGGCCCGTTCTCCAACATCTTTACCGACTTGCGCTTCGTCAAAGATACAGGGACATATCTACGCTCTCCTCCGGATTTCCCGCGTTCAATCTGCTCCATGAGCATCTCTACGGCAGCCCGGGCTAGGTCACCGGAATTGCGCTGGAATGTTGTCAGCGGCGGCTCCATCATGTCGGTCCACATGCTGTCACCAAATCCAATAATGGAGAGATCTTCCGGGGATCGGATGCCTGCATTCCGGATTGCCTTCAGCACATATCTGGTAATCCGGTTCCCGCTGGCAATCACTGCAGTCGGGAATCTTCTCCTGATTGCCCTCTGGATCTGCGTAACACACCAGGTCTCATCCTTCGTTAGATCGATCTCCAGGAGATCGGTACTTGTTGAAGATGCGTCGCCCAGCCCTTTTTGCTGAAGCGCTTCCATGAACCCGGCAGTCTTCTCCTCACGGGAACTTCCATATGCAAGCTCCCGGATATACATCAGATTCGTATGTCCACTCTCAATCAGGTACAAAGTGCCGCTTCGCATGGACGCACGGTCCTCAAACAAAGCCGCATCAAAGTCACCGCCGCGGATCTCACATTCCAGACATACCGTCGGAAGAGACGAATGGATGAGCCTCTTATAATCATCCGCCTTATCCGTGACAGGTACCATCATCAAGCCGGCAACGCGCTTATCCGTCAGCACGCCCTCGATTAATTCCTGCTCTCTGCGGATATCATTGTCCGTGATCGCGATATAGAAGGAATATCCTTTTTCAGCCACACTCAATCTGATCTCTTGCGCCAGATCTCTGTACATCTCACTCTCAAGGTGGGGGAACAGACCCATGATCACGGATCCTTTTCCCGCACGGAGCCGTTTCTCCTTCTGAGCGACCTTCTC
>CADCII010000035.1 GCA_902801515.1 uncultured Lachnospiraceae bacterium | reverse complement strand
CTCCTCGGTTTGTTTTTGTGTGGTAACTTAAATTTTACCGAGTGGTGATAGACCATGTCTATGTTTTTATGAATTTGCGAAACTAATTATACGTTATCGTTTGATAATATAATATTAGGCAAATAGTGACATAACTTATGCAGGGATATTATGGTAGTCAGTTGGGGGACCGGCTATGAAAGTATTTCAGATTATTATTTTAATCTTGTTTAACAGCTCCACTATCATGGGAACAGCAGCTTCAGTTCTTAATATAATAGGAATGTGGGGAGTTTTCCAAAAGTGTGGACAGCAGCCTTGGAAAGCGCTTATCCCTTTTTACAGGGGATATGCTTTGTCTGAATGTGCCGGCAGAGAACCGGAGGGGAGAAGGATTTATTTCCTGGGTATTTTGACGTGCGTTGCTACTATCGCGACGTCGATGCTGACTGATGATTCCAATGCAGAGATCGTGGTCAGCATAATCGCTGTTTCAATCAATCTGGGCTACTACATTAGTATTCTCAAGATTTACTGGGGATTGATTGAAGTCTTTGACCGGCGGAAACGCTGGATCATTTTCCCTGCCCTGTCGCTCTCTTTTATCATTAACCTTGTATATGGTTGGAATAAAAAATACCAGCCTCAGTGGAATCTGCAGGATTTCAGGGATAATGAAGCCAATTATTTCAGCGGTGCTCATGCGAGGGCGCTTGACAATGGCCTCACTATCAATATAAATGAGCGGTCGATCAGGAATCTTTTTGCAAAGACTTACCTGCTCAGGGATATTCATATGTATATCAAGCCGGGAAGGATGGTCCTTCTTCTTGGCGGTTCCGGAGCAGGCAAGACTACATTTCTCAATGCTGTTATCGGCTACGAGAAAGCCAATGCAGAGATCGTGCTCAACGGAAGTAATGTATACAAAGAATATAAAAAGATGAAATATGAAGTCGGATTTGTTCCCCAGCAGGATCTTATGCGTGGGAATGATACGGTGCTTCGGACTTTGACAGACGCGGCTGCGCTTCGTCTGCCGGTGGATTTTGATTCAGGAGAGCGCAGGGAGAGAGTAAATGATGTCATGAAGATCTTTGGGCTTCTCCCAATCCAGAAGAGCCTTGTGGACAAGCTTTCCGGAGGACAGAGGAAGCGTCTGTCGATTGCTATGGAATTCATCTCGAATCCAGCCTTGTTCATACTGGATGAACCGGATTCTGGTCTTGACGGTGTCATGGCACGTGAATTGATGGAGCAGCTCAGAGAGATTGCTGACCAGGGGAAGATCGTTATCGTCATAACCCATACGCCGGATCGTGTTATCGATCTGTTTGATGACGTGATCGTACTTGCGAAAGACACAAACCGCACCGGCCGTCTTGCTTTCTATGGCAGCATTGATGAAGCAAAGGAATTCTTCGGCAAGGATCGTATGGAACAGATCGTCATGAGTGTCAACCGTCAGGAAGAGGGCGGCGAAGGCAAAGCAGACGAGTATATCAAGAGATTTGAGCAGGCAGTGAGTGTCTGAACAGAGTCGGAGGTTTGGAATGGGTGAGACAGCGGTAAAAAAACAGATAAAGATGCACCATCATGGACGGAGTTTTCAGGTCCTGATCTATCTGGGGAAGATCGTCCGGATATTCTTCTACCAGAATGACTGGAAAGTGCTGCCTATGGCTGCGATCGTCGCAGGTATGGCTTCGCTTGTGGTGCGCGCAGGGATGTTCCATTCGATGGAGAGAACCCTGACCGGTTCTCTTGCGCTGAGCTGTGTGGCGTTATGGAACGGATTCTTTAATTCGATCCAGGTGATCTGCCGGGAGCGCAGCATTATAAAGCGGGAACACCGCTCTGGGCTGCATATTTCCGCCTACGTGCTGGCGCACATGATCTTCCAGGCAGTCCTGTGTGCCCTGCAGTCCGTCATCACGATCTATGTCTGCACACTGGTCGAGATACCGTTTCCGACAGACGGCCTTATCACAAAGTACTATCTTCTGGATCTCGCAATCACATTGTTCCTTGTTGCTTACGCTTCGGATATGACGTCCCTGTTTATTTCCAGTATTGTTCGCTCTACCACAGCAGCCATGACTGTTATGCCTTTCATCCTGATCTTCCAGCTGGTATTCTCGGGAGGCATATTCTCTCTGCCCAGAAGCATCGAACCTCTTACGAATCTGACGATCTCCCATTACGGACTGCAGAGTATTGCTGCCCAGTCAGGATATAATGATCTTCCTATGCAGAGTGCCTGGGAGACATTGAATAAAATGAAGAATTCCGAAGTGGATGCGAAGGTTACTCTTGACCAGATGATGGAGATCCTTAAGACCAACAAGAATGCTTCTCTTGAAGAACTGCGGAGTAAAAAACTGGATAATGGGATGACAGTGAAGGAAGCCATGGAGCTGTTCACGTCATCTTCGGAATATAAACAGTATTCAGGTGTCATCTTGCCTGTCAAGTTCAAAGTCAGTGATGTGATCGATATCATCGGTGAGAACAAGGCAAAAGGCCTGGTGGACGAGAAGAGCAAAGCCGCCGGTCAGAATCATGACTATGACAGGACCATTGAAAATGTTGCTAAGTGCTGGACCGCGCTTGGACTGATGACCCTTCTGATGGCGCTTTTATCTGTCATCGCACTGGAGTTTATAGACAAAGACAAGAGGTAAGGGCTGTATGTAACATTCTGGACAAAATATTTGTTTAAAATGCAAACAAAAAGTAAGTTTTCTCTCCTGTTTTGTGTTATACTTGTCTAAAGAAGTCCGGGATTCCGGAGATAGTTTTTTGACGGTATTTCATATTATGGGAGGGATTTTTTTATGAATGGGTTATTTCACCTTGATGAAAACCATACGACCGTCAGAACGGAGATCCTTGCCGGTCTGACAACATTCATGACGATGGCTTATATCATTGCCCTGAATCCGAACCTGCTGACAAACTTCGGTGCAGAGGGGCAGGAACTTTGGAATGCAGTATTCATGGCGACCTGTATCGCTTCGGCGGTCGGTACCTTTACTATGGCGTTCCTGGCGAACAAGCCGTTTGTCATGGCGCCCGGAATGGGACTGAACAGTTTCTTTGCGGTTGTTGTCGGTAATATCGCAGCGATCACCGGTACTACCTATCTGGTGTCATTCAGAGCTGCGCTGTGCATCATCTTCATCGAAGGTATCGTATTCCTGATCCTCTCGATCCTTAACATCCGCGAGAAGATCGTTCACGCGATTCCGCTTGGCATCCGCCTGGGCATCTCACCCGCGATCGGACTGATGCTCCTCAATATCGGACTTGGCTCCAATGCCGGCATCTATTCTGATACAGGCGGCCCGTTCTATGCGATGAGAGACTTCTTCGGAGCCCTGACTCCGGCAGTCGCAAGAGATTCCATGGGATCCGGCTATACGGTCATGGTGCTGTCCGCCATAAGGGGGTCAAGGCAGCGGTCCTTGCCGGGATGATCTGTTCTTCCATCATCTATTGGGCCGGAGAGGCGATCTTCCTCAAGGTGAATCCTTTTGAAGCTCTGAAGACCGCGTCGTTTGTCCCGCCTGTAAAGGACATGATGGAACTGACACTGTTCAGGTTTGACTTCCATGATTTCTTTGCGGTCGGAACATTTACAGCAATCACCCTGATCATCACGTTCTGCATGATCGATATGTTCGACACCATCGGAACTCTGGTCGGTACCGCCAGCCGCGCGGGAATGGTTGATGAAAACGGCAACATGCCGAAGATGAAGGAAGCACTTCTCTCTGACGCAGTCGGCACTATCGCAGGCTCCCTGACAGGTACCTCTACAGTCACTACATTTGTAGAATCTGCATCCGGTGTGGAAGCAGGCGGAAGAACCGGTCTGGCAGCACTGACGGCAGGCCTGCTGTTCCTGGGATGCATGTTCATCGCTCCGTTTGCAGCACTGATCCCGGCCCCCGCAACTTCAGCCGCTCTGATCTATGTTGGTGTGCTGATGCTTGCAGGTCTTCAGAAGATTGACTGGAATGACGTCTCTCAGATGGTTCCGGTCGCACTGATGTTGATCAGTATGCCGATATCCGGATCCATTGGACACGGTATCGGTCTTGGCATGATCTCCTACACTGCAATCCGCGTGATGCAGGGAAGAGCGAAGGAAGTTTCGATCCTGACCTACGTTATCTCCATTCTCTTCATTATCAAGTTCTTCGCGATCGTCTGACCGGGTTTGTCCATGGTCTGACACGTATTATCTTCATACTGAATAGTATATGCAGCCGGCAGTTTAACTGCCGGCTGATTCTGTGTACCTGGTACTTTTATATTGTGCCGGGTATTTTTGTACCCTGATAAGAAAACGATTAAGTTGACTGTTGATTTTCGGTAAGCGTTAGCGTATTATAGTTAGCGAATACTAACACTGCAATAATTATTATGGCGTTCGGACACAAGAAACAGTGGACAGAAACCAGTTTAAAAGAGGATTTGCTATGAATGAAAATGAAATAGTCAGATTTGATAATGTAGTCAAGGTATACGGGCAGGGAGAAGGAAAACAGACAGCTGCAGATCATGTCAGCTTCTCCATAGACCGGGGTGAGTTTGTTGTGATCCTGGGACAGTCCGGAGCCGGTAAGTCAACCGTCCTGAATATGCTGGGAGGAATGGACCGTCCGACAGAAGGAAAGATTGTTGTGAACGGCAGGGAAGTATCTGCCATGACGGACAAGGAACTGTCAAAGTACAGGGCGGATACCATCGGATTTATATTTCAGTTCTACAATCTTCTCCCTACACTGACGGCTTATGAAAATGTCGCGCTGACGAAAGACATTATCCCAGGCGCTCTGGATCCGGAGGAGATGCTCAGGAAGGTGGGACTGTATGAGTACCGCAATAAATTCCCGTCACAACTCTCCGGCGGAGAGCAGCAGAGGATATCCATCGCGAGAGCACTGGCCAAGAATCCGCCGATATTGCTCGGCGATGAGCCGACAGGAGCGCTGGATTCTGAGACAGGGCTGCTGGTTCTCCAGCTTCTGTCGGATATATGTCACGAGCACAGGAGCACGGTGATCATCGTAACACATAATGCGGATATCGCGCGCTGCGCGGATAAAGTGATCCGTATGCGCAACGGAAAGATCCGGGAGATCAGGATCAACGAAAATCAGATCCCCGTGTCGGAGATTGCATGGTAAACATAATTGCGTTCCGGTAAAGCAGAGAAGAACACAGCATAAAGAACGGACAACACGGTGAAGAAAACCGGATCATAAGAGGGAACCTGGGATGCTGAGAAGAAAAATGAGAAGGGAACTGCTGAAGAATTTCGGGCAGTATTTTTCCCTGTTTATACTGGTCCTGCTTGCAGTCATGGTCTATGCCGGATTTGCGGCTGACCCGATTGGAGGCAGAATCGCGCGAGATTCATTTCACACAGAGTCGAATCTGGCCTCTGCATGGCTGTACGGGGAAGGTTTCACACAGGAGAACCTGGAGGCGGTGAGGGCCTTGCCATATGTGGAGAATGCACAGCTCCGCACATCTGTAACGGGAAGTGCGCCGGATCAGGACGACGCAGAGATAGATCTGTATCTTGAGACGGAGAATTTGGTCAACAAGCCGGTAACGGAGGAAGGAGAGGACTTTGACCCGACCGACCCTGACGGATTCTGGCTGTGCAGGACATTTGCCAATGCCTGGGACATCCATGTGGGGGATGATTTCACTGTCTCCTATGACGGGATACCGGTCACGAAACAGGTCAAGGGAATCGTCGTATCCCCGGAATATGAATACATGTGCGCATCAACAGATGTGGACACAAACTATAAAAATATCGGCTATGTCTACATGGATTACGAAGGTTTTCCGGTACGGGATTTCATGATCCATTTGATCGAAACCGGTAAGATCAGCGCCGGGACAATCGAAAAACATCTGGACGACTATGAGGATCTGCTGGAAACGCCGGAGGGAATGATCGTAAAGGCAGCTTTGTCTATGGGAACTGCCTCTGATTCCATACTGCTTACATTTGCAAAGACCGTAGATGAGAAGCATCTGTTTGATATGCTGCCTTATACACAGCTGATCCTGCGTGCGCAGGAAGGCACTCCCATCTTGGAGAAGGAGACGGAGATTGCGAAAACTCTCGATGAAAACTATGCGGTTATGATCGACGAACATTCCATCGACGGAATAGAGCGTCTTACCGCAGAACTTGCACAGCATGAAGGATTCTCCTACGTGTTCATGGCAGTGTTCCTTGCAATTGCTGTTCTGATCATCATGACGGGAACAAGCCGTATGGTGGAGCAGCAGCGCACCCAGATCGGTACACTCAATGCCATCGGAATGGACAGGGGGAAGATTACCCGGCATTACCTGAGCTACAGCCTGGTTACTTCCTGCGCAGGAAGTATCGCAGGACTGTTGCTTGGCTATTTCTGGGTGGGTAACTGGATTGTCAGTCTGTTCAGTACATACTATACAGTTCCGGGGTGGAAGGCAGGCGCTGACTGGACATTCCTGGCGATACCGCTGGTCATCATCGGAGTCTGTGTACTGTCAGCGTGGTTCAGCTGCCGGAAACTTCTGAGAGTTGCGCCATCTGAGGCTCTCCGGCCGGCTCCGCCCAAGCAGGGACAGCATATCCTGTTTGAGAAGCTTCCTTTCTGGAATAAACTGGGGTTCCGCTCCCGCTATAATCTAAGGGACATCTCCAGATATAAACTCAGAGCTGTCATGTGTGTACTCGGGACAATGACAGGAATGTTCCTGCTCACGGGTACTATCGGTGCACTGGGGATGATGGACGACATGTATGAGTGGTATTTTGAACGGATTCAGAACTTCCGGTATGAAGCGATGCTGGAAGCGGATATGAGTGTTGAAAGTGCTGACCGGCTGAGAATGGATACAGACGGGGAACTTGTCATGCAGACCGGAATCGAAGTTGCTGCCCGCGAACATGCAGTAAACGCAGAGAAATCCACACAGGTCATGACTGTCATTGAAGGGACCGGTCTTTACAATATTACAGATCCCTCTTCCAATGTAATCCCGCTTCCGGAAGGGACTGTTGCAGTGACAAGGCGTCTTGCGAAGAAGATGGGACTTTCTGTCGGAGATACGATCTGGTGGCATATCTATGAGCGCAATGACTGGCATTCGTCAAAGATCGGAGCCATTAACCGCACTCCTGTCGTATCAGGAATCACGATGCTGCGTTCGGATTTCGAAGCGGAAGGATGTGACTATGCACCGACTCTGCTGTGCACGGACAAAACCCTGACAGGAGATGAGGCGGACGGAATAACAGCAGTATACCGCGTAGAAGAATTGAGAGAAGCATTCGAGGAGACCATGTCGATCATATGGGTCTTGATCGTGGTTATGGTGATATTCGCTGTGATCCTTATCGTTGCAGTACTGTACAATTCAGGATCTCTGTCCTTCCATGAAAGGATCCGGGAACTGGCTACCCTCAGGGTACTTGGCCTGTCGGACAGTAAGATTCGTTCACTTCTGACAATTCAGAACCTGTGGCTGTCCATTATAGGTATTATTATCGGGGCACCTCTGGCAACGCCTCTTCTGGAAGCAATGATGAACAGCAACGGAGAGAATTTCGATATGCTCGCTGTCCTGAAACCGTCCGACTACCTTCTGGGTGCGGCTTGTGTACTGATGCTGTCTGTACTGGTCAGTTTCCTCTTTTCAGGCAGAATCCGGAAACTGGATATGGTCGGTACACTCAAGGGAGCGGAGTGATATTGCATTTGAAGCATCGGGTCAGGGAATGATCCCGCTTCTGACGTTCCATGATAACGGCCCAGGAATCCGCAGGGCAAAGACATGAATAAGAGCGTATCTGCAGGCTGATTCAGACAGCCGCAGATGCGCTTATTTTTCGCCTGTTTTTGACAAGATTTCGGTTGCAAATACACTGGGCTGACGATATATTAGACGGATAGCGCACTTCGCAGGAGAAGCGTGTGGTTTTAATTGATCATGCAGGTATAGAAGGTGTTATGAGCAGAAAAGATACAGAAGCCGTCAATTGGAAAACATTCTATTACAGACTCTATGTACTGGCAGCACCTATCGTGTTCCAGAGCCTCATGCTGGCTTCGGTAGCAGCAGGGGATGCCCTCATGCTCGGGAGAGTTGCCCAGAATGAGATGACGGCTGTTTCTCTGGCGACGCAGATACAGTTTGTCCTGATTATGTTCATTGCGGCCATTGTCGGCGCAGGATCAATACTTGGAGCTCAGTATTACGGAAAAGGCGATAGGAGAGCCATACAGGAGCTGTTCAATCTAATGCTGCGATTCAGCCTGGTGTTGTCTGTGCTGTTCTGTGCAGCCTGTGAACTTGCCCCGGATCTTCTGATGAGCATCTTCACACATGATCCGGAATTGATCAGGATCGGCAGTTCCTATCTTCGGATTGCCGGATGGTCCTACATTCTGAGCGGGATCTCCCAGTGTTATCTGACGGTGATGAAAGTCACGGATCATGTAATGCCGAGCGCCTGGATCAGCTCAGCGGCAGTGGTCTCCAATATCATACTGAATGCAGTGTTTATATTCGGATATCTCGGCGCACCTGCCATGCAGTCCAGAGGCGCGGCGCTTGCGACCTCGCTGGCAAGGGGCATCGAACTTGCACTGTGTCTGATCATTTCTTCGAAGGAGCGCTATGTACGTCCTGCCTGGCGGCGTATGCTGCGATGGGACGTCCAGCTGACAAAGGATTTTGCGAGACAATGCCTTCCGCTTCTTGGAGGCTCTCTTCTGTGGGGCGTCGGCTTTACATCCTATACAGCCATCATGGGGCATCTAGGCGCGGACGCAGCGGCTGCCAATTCAGTATCGGCAGTAGTTCGTGACCTTGTCTGCTGCGCCTGCAACGGTATAGCCAGTGCTGCCGGGATCATGGTCGGAAATGAACTTGGCGCAGGAAATCTGGAAAAGGGTAAAATATACGGCATTAAACTGAAGAACATATCCTGGGTGATCGGCTTTGGGTCAACTGCGCTGGTCCTCGCGCTTACCCCGCTCATCGTGCAGATGGTGATTCTGACAGATGAAGCACACAGTTATCTTACAGGCATGATGGTCATCATGGCTGTTTATATGATCGGAAGATGCGTCAATACTATTACGATCAACGGGGTTATTGACGGCGGAGGAGATACGCTGTTTGACATGTACAGCCTGGCAGTAAGCATGTGGGGGATCGCGATCCCGCTGGCTCTTCTGGGGGCGTTTTTATTTCACTGGCCGCCCCTTGCGGTTTATTCATGTACCTGCCTGGACGAGGTCGGCAAGATTCCGTGGGTCATGCACCGCTTCAGGAAGTATAAATGGGTGAAGAATCTGACCAGGAACTGACTTCAGGAAGGGATCACGCAGTGATCCTGAGAGGGAGAATATCATAAGGAAATGGAAACGGTTAAAGAGAAAAGATATAACAAATATATAGGTGACAGAGCCTTTTACAGGACTCTGATAATGCTGGTCCTTCCGATTATGATCCAGAACGGGATCACCAACTTCGTGAGCCTTCTGGACAACATCATGATCGGGCGCGTGGGCACGGAACAGATGTCCGGTGTAGCCATTGTCAACCAGATCATGTTCATTTATTTCCTGTGCCTGTTCGGGGGGCTGAGCGGCGCAGGCATCTTTACTGCGCAGTATTTCGGATACAAAGATGACAATGGAATCCGCAATACCTTCCGGTACAAACTGTGGCTGGGAGCGATCATCACGGCAGCTGCGGTCGCGATCATGTTCTTTTTTGGAAAAGATCTGATCAGTCTGTTTCTGAATGAGAGTGAAGGCGGGGGAGACCTGGCAGCCACTCTCAGATACGGTATGGGATATATGCATACCATATTCCTGGGAATGCCGTTCCTGTTCGTGGGTATCGTGTATGCAAGCACGCTGAGAGAGTGCGGCGAGACACTGGTTCCGATGAAAGCGGGGATGACAGCTGTACTGGTCAACCTGGTATTCAATTACCTGCTGATCTACGGAAAGTTTGGATTTCCGAAGATGGGAGTCTACGGCGCTGCAATTGCCACGGACATCTCCAGAGTGGTGGAATGTGCCATCATCGTGATCTGGCTTCACAGGCACAGCAGCACCCATACATACATAGAGGGCATCTATAAGACACTGAAGGTTCCGGCAGCATCCGTTAAGAAGTTTTTCATTACAGGTGCTCCGCTTCTGGTAAATGAGACTCTCTGGTCGCTTGGCATCTTTATGCAGAACCAGGCATACTCACTGCGCGGACTGAATGCGGTCGCAGGGCAGAACATTGCCAATACCATCAACAATGTATTCAACATAGCATTCATTGCCATGGGAGACGCTGTGGCGATCATTATCGGCCAGCTGCTTGGGGCAGGGAAGATGAAGGAGGCAAAGCGGACGGATACATGGATCATATCCACGTCGGTGCTCATAGGAGCTGCAATCATGGTCTTTCTGATCATCACCGCGCCGCTGTTTCCGCAGATCTACAACACCAACGATGCGGCGAAGCATCTGGCGACCATGTTTCTGATCGTACAGGCAATCGCCACGCCAAAAGACGCTTTTCTGCATACGACTTATTTCACACTCAGGTCAGGCGGTAAGACGATCATTACATTCTTCTTTGACAGCTTCTTCATGTGCGTGGTCAGCGTGCCGACGGCATTTATACTCAGCCGGTATACGAATCTGAGTGTAATCACGATCTTCGCGGCAGTGCACGCCATGGATCTGATCAAGTGTGTGATAGGATATGTTCTTGTAAGAAAAAATGTGTGGATGAGGAATATTGTGCAGTAATAACATATGCCCTCTCCATTGCTTTTTGTGATTCAATCAGTATATAATGATTTGCGGCTAAACATTGAATATATGCCAAAGAGCATGAAATGAGGATACATATGGCAATCGAAGAGATGTATGTAGCGCTTCTGGGGCTGGGAACAGTCGGGACCGGCGTCTACAAAGTGATGAAGACCCAGGAACCGGAGATGCGGCAGAAACTGAATACGGTTCTGCGAATCGGAAAGATCCTGGTCCGGAATCCGAAAAAGCACGAAAGCGAAGTGGATGATCCATCCATTCTGACCAGTTCATTCCAGGATATTCTGGATGACCCGAGGATCAGGATTGTGATCGAAGTGATGGGCGGTATAGAACCGGCCAATACGTATATCAGTGAAGCTCTGATGGCCGGAAAAAGCGTAGTCACAGCGAATAAGGACCTGATTGCGGAACACGGCGGAGAACTGCTGGCTATCGCAGAAGAGAACCAGGTTGAGCTTCGGTTTGAGGCATCTGTTGCGGGCGGCATCCCGATCATCAGCCCTCTCAAAAACAGTCTGTCTGCAAATGAGATCAGCCAGGTTATGGGCATCGTGAACGGCACTACCAACTATATCCTTTCCAAGATGACAGACGAGGGTATGGATTATAAGGAAGCGCTGCAGGAAGCGACAGAGCTTGGATATGCGGAGGCGGATCCGACTGCTGATGTGGAAGGATATGACGCAGGACGTAAGATAGCGATCATGGCAACGATTGCCTTCCACTCAAGAGTCAGTTTCAAGGATGTCTATACGGAAGGAATCACGAAGATCACTGCCAAGGATATCGGCTATGCCAAGGCACTCGGCTGGGTGATTAAACTGATCGCGCTTGCCAGAAACACAAGGGGAGGCATCGAAGCAAGGGTGCATCCGATGCTGATCCCGGAAGATCATCCTCTTGCAACAGTGAGCGGATCTTACAATGCGGTCTATGTGCATGGGGACGCTGTAGAGGATGTCATGTTCTACGGACGAGGTGCCGGCGAGATGCCGACAGCCAGTGCGGTCATGGGAGACGTCTTTTCAGTGGCGCGCCACACCGTATATGATTCGCAGGGATCGACCAGGGATAATGTGTACCGGAAGATTCCGATCAAGAGCATGGACAATATCCGGTCCAGTTATTTCCTCCGCCTGGAGGTAGAGGACAAACCCGGCGTGCTTGCGACGATCGCAAGTATCTTCGGCAATAATTCCGTTTCGATCAAGCAGGTGATCCAGAGAGACAAGATCGGTTCGAACGCGGAACTGGTTGTCATTACCAGCGAGGTCAAAGAGAGACATATCAGAGACGCGCTGCTGATCCTGAACTCCAGCAGTGTGGTGAAGAAAGTGGCGACAATGATCCGTGTGTACTGAGCGGATCAGCGGAAACTGTCAGTATTAACAGATACACAGAGTCTATTGTTTATTTTATGGAAGGGGAACAGACATGACTAAAAGACCTACCGTTTTAATGATCCTCGACGGCTACGGACTGAATCCGAGGAAGGACCACAATGCAGTGGCACAGGCTTCCACGCCGGTCATGGACCGTCTTATGAAAGAGTACCCGTTCGTGCAGGGACAGGCCAGCGGACTGTATGTCGGTCTTCCGGACGGACAGATGGGCAACTCCGAGGTCGGACATCTTAACATGGGCGCAGGCCGCATCGTTTATCAGGATCTGACCCGTATCACCAAGTCGATCCAGGACGGAGATTTCTTTGAAAATGAAGTCCTTGTGAAGGCTATGGAAAACGTTAAGAAGAACAACAGCCAGCTGCATATGTACGGCCTGCTGTCCGACGGCGGTGTTCACAGCCACAATACCCATGTGTACGCTCTGCTTGAGATGGCAAAGAGACACGGACTGGACAAGGTCTTTGTACATGCTTTCCTTGACGGCCGCGACACTCCGCCCGAGAGCGGCGCTGATTTCGCGCAGCAGCTGCAGGACAAGATGGATGAGATCGGCGTAGGCAAGTTTGGCGTGATCTCCGGAAGATATTACGCTATGGACCGTGACAACCGCTGGGAGCGTGTGGAGAAAGCATACAGAGCGCTCACCCTCGGCGAAGGCGTTCCGGCGACCTCCGGCGTACAGGCAATCAAGGATTCCTACGAGCAGGGCGTAACGGATGAGTTCGTGGTTCCGGCTGTTGTCATGGAAGACGGCAAGCCTGTCACCACCATTCAGGACGGTGATTCTATCATCTTCTTTAACTTCCGTCCGGACCGTGCAAGAGAGATCACCCGCTGCTTCTGCATCGATGATTTTGATAAGTTTGACAGAGGACCGAGAAAGAAAGTCTTCTATGCATGCTTCACCGATTATGACGTAACGATCCCGAACAAGGAGATCGCATTCCCGAAGGTTGAGATCACAGAGACATTCGGCGAATTCCTCGCGCAGCACAACATGACTCAGGCACGTATTGCCGAGACAGAGAAGTATGCGCATGTCACCTTCTTTTTCAATGGCGGCGTTGAAGAGCCGAATCCGGGCGAGGACCGCATCCTTGTCAAGAGCCCGAAGGTTGCCACCTACGACCTTCAGCCTGAGATGAGTGCGCCTGAAGTCTGCGACCGTTTCGTAGAGGCGATCAAGTCAGGCAAGTATGACGTTATCATCACCAACTTCGCAAATCCCGACATGGTCGGACATACCGGAGTGGAAGAAGCAGCCATCAAGGCGATCGAAGCAGTAGACAACTGCGTCGGAAGAGTAGTTGACGCTCTCCTTGAGGTTGACGGACAGATGTTCATCACTGCAGATCACGGCAACGCAGAGCAGCTGGTCGACTATGAGACCGGCGAGCCCTGGACTGCTCACACTACGAATCCGGTTCCGTTCATTCTTGTCAATGCAGATCCTTCCTTCACTCTCCGTGAAGGCGGAGCTCTGTGTGACATCATCCCGACCCTGATCGAGATGATGGGCATGGAACAGCCCAAAGAGATGACGGGCAAGAGCCTGATCGTAAGGAAATAAATGAGCACATCCCCATGAAATGAAAACATCATAATGATAAGTACAGGAACCCTGAACGAATGGTGTGCTGCCCCAGGCAGGGCACCGGACGTCCGGGGTTCATCGTGTAAAGTACTGATGATTGAGTGGAAAGAGCATATCGTAAAATGAGGAACGCGATGGGGAAAAGAGATATCATGCTGCTGGCTGCGCTGTTTGCAGTCGGAGCAATGTTATTTGTCTTCTTCAGATTCAACCGCGCCGAAGGCGCGAGGGCAGTGGTTCGTGTAAGCGGAGAGGAATATGGATCCTATGACCTGACGATGGATCAGACTGTGGAGATACATGGCAGGGATGGAGGAACCAATCTTCTTCAGATACAGGATGGAAAAGCCTCAGTAACAGAGGCAAGCTGCCCTGATCTTCTCTGCGTGCATCAGGGTAAAGTGAGCAGACAGGGAGAGAGTATCATCTGCCTTCCCAATGAAGTAGTTGTCGAGATTACGGGAGCGATGGAGGAAGTGCCTTATGATGTCATATCAGGATAAGGATGCCCGTCCGTCCGCATCTCATGATAAGGATACCGGGCTGTCTTCCCGCATCGCTCTCAGAGGACTGCTGATCGCCCTGGCCCTGGTCCTGTCCTGGGTGGAATCCCGCATACCGGTATTTTTCGCGGTTCCGGGCATGAAGCTGGGACTGACGAATCTTGTAGTATTGATCGCGCTGTACAGGCTGAGTGCTCCGGACGCGCTCCTGATCAATATAGTGAGGATCCTGCTTGCAGGACTGACGTTCGGCAACATGTTTTCTGTCGTATACAGCCTGGCGGGCGGGATGCTGAGTTTTTTGGTCATGCTTGTGCTGAAGCGGTCCGGCAGATTTCATATGGTCACCGTCAGCATCACCGGCGGAGTCTTTCACAATGTCGGCCAGATCATAGTCGCCATACTGGTTCTTGGGAGCGGCTATGTGACATGGTATCTGCCGGTACTCTGGATCAGCGGCATTGCCGCCGGAGCGGTGATCGGTCTGATCAGCGCGCAGATCGTAAGAAGACTTCCTGACAGCTTTGGAAGATAAAAGGAGCATCTATGGCAGGCACAGTTCATTTTCCATATCAGTATAGATTGCGGCGCACTGCGCTGAAGGCTCTGGTGGCAGGCATGATGTCTGCATGTCTTCTGTCCGCGCAGTTTCTGCCCGGCGCTCATGTAATCCTGGCGAAGGATCTTCCGACCGTATCGGAAGAGATATTCGCGATGGACACCTATATGTCGATATCGGCGTCCGGCGAAGCAGCACGGGAAGCTGTGGATGCATCGCTGGAGGAGATCCGCAGGCTGGATGACCTGTGGAGTGTCGGAAATGAAGACAGTGAAGTTGCCCGGCTGAACAGGCATGAGAGTGTTGAACTGAGTGAGGATACCCGCAGTATTCTTGAAAGAGCCATTCAGATCGGGACTGATACAGAAGGAGCTTTTGATATCACGATCTTTCCCCTGATGCAGGAGTGGGGATTTACAACTGGCGACTATAAGGTTCCGTCTGACAAGAGACGGAGTGAACTGTTGCGGTATGTGGATGTATCGGCGCTTGACATGGATATGGACGGCGCCTGCTCACTTCCTGAGAATGTGCAGATCGATCTGGGCGGAATTGCCAAGGGGTACACTTCTGACAGGGCCATGGAGATATTTGAAGAATACGGAGTCGACGGCGGAATTGTCTCTCTTGGAGGAAATGTCGAAACGTACCGCACCAAGGCAGACGGCTCGGCATGGAGAGTGGGGATACGGAATCCGGATCCTTCAGTTCCTGCTCTTTTAGGATCAGAACTGACCGGTATCGTCCAGGCTTCTGACCTGGCAGTGATCACATCCGGGGGATATGAAAGATATTTTGAAAAAGACGGAATCACCTATCACCACATTCTTGATCCCGGTACGGGCATGCCTGCAGACAGCGGTCTTATCAGTGTAACGATCGTGAGCAGAGACGGCTGTCTTGCTGACGCACTTTCAACCTCGCTTTTTGTGATGGGGAAAGAGAAGGCTCTGGAATACTGGGAAACGCACAGTGATTCATTTGACGTGATCCTTGTTGAGGAGGATGGAAAGATAACTGTCACACGCGGACTGGATGGCATATTCTCATCAGAGCTTAAGTATGAGATTTATCCTGAGGGCTGAAACTACTTCAAAATGAAAAACTGTTCACAAATTATGAGAATTGATTTCACAGTTACGACACAATCCGGCTTTATTCTGTGACTAACGAATTGATGAGAGGCAATAAAACACAGTCGTATTGCTTTAGAAAGGGGTTTTCGAGATGAAGAACAGAAACAGGATAGCAGCAGGGATTACAGGTGCAGTACTTGTGGGAGCGCTCGTAATCGGACAGGCAGCTCCGGCGGTGCTGGCGGATGACAAGGAGACAAGTCTTGCCCTCACAGAGACGGAAGCAGATGCTGTTTTGGAGACAGAGGCGCCGGAGACTGAGAAGAAGAAGGAATATGCTCAGCTGGAGACGACCAATGCATCTGACGCAGTGATCACAGCCATTGATGTATCCGGAGTTGTCGAAGCGGTTATGCCTTCGATCGTAACGGTTACCGAGAAGAGTGTTCAGGAAGTTGAGACCTTCTTCGGAGAATCTCAGGCAGTTGAAATGGAAGGCGCGGCGAGCGGATTTATCATCGCGCAGGATGATGATGAACTTCTGATCGCGACCAACAATCATGTTGTGGAGTCTTCTACAGAAGTGACGGTCGCATTTTCTATAGACACTGAGGATCCGGATGACGCAATTGCTCCCGCCAAGGTCAAGGGTACCGACAGCAAGACAGACCTTGCAGTTATCGCTGTTGACCTGGATGATATCAACGAGGAGGTTCTGAGCCAGCTGAAGATCGCAGTGCTTGGCAGCTCTGACAAGCTGAAAGTCGGACAGACAGCCATCACAATCGGTAATTCTCTTGGAGAAGGAATCTCTGTAACATCAGGAATCATCAGTGCACTGAATGTAGAGATTATGGTAGAAGACGGTTCTACATTCACAGAATTCCAGACAGACGGTGCCGCCAACCAGGGACAGAGCGGCGGAGCTGTTGTGAATGCCAATGGCGAAGTGATCGGTATCTTTAATGCGGGATATCTGAGCGGCGACAATATGGGCTATGCAATCCCGATCAGCACAGCAATTCCGGTTCTCCAGGAACTGATCAACCGTGAAACCAGAGACGTTGTTGAAAATCATGGTTACATGGGTGTTACAGTTGTAGGCGTCTCTGCCGAGGCAAGTGAGTATTACGGGATTCCGGAAGGCGCTTATGTATATGAAGTAGCAAAAGACTCCGCAGGTGAAAAAGCAGGACTTCAGCAGGGCGATATCATCGTCGGTTTTGACGGTATCACCATTGATTCCCAGGAGGCACTCCTTCGCCAGATCAACTATTATGCTCCGGGCGAGACTGTTGAAGTGAAGATCATGAGAGGCTCAGGCGGGGGCTATGAGGAACAGAAGGTCGAGATTACACTGGAAGAGGGTTCGGAAGATGTGAAGAACCAGACGCAGGAACCGTCTGTGCCGGATGAGAAAGACAGTGATGAAGAGCAGCAGGATCCGGAAGATGTCTTCGGACACGATCCCTTTGATGAGATATTCGGCGACTCTGACATCTTCGGCAATGAAGGCTTCTGATCCTGAGGACCGGCTGTATAGAGTAGAGTATCGGTTGTAATCATCATGGCGCTGTGATACACTGATGACGGATCTGAGAATAAAATATGATGTTTTATCAGACATCCCTGTATGAATACAGGGATGTCTGCTTCGCAGAAAAACTATGGGAAATGATACAAAAAAACCGCCGGTAAAACTGATCGCGAATAATAAAAAAGCATACCATGATTACTTTATCGAGGAGAAGTTTGAAGCAGGTATCGCGCTTGCGGGTACGGAAGTGAAGTCGCTTCGGATGGGCAAATGTTCCATCAAGGAGTCGTACATCCAGATCAACCACGGAGAAGCGATCATCTACGGCATGCATGTCAGTCCTTATGAGAAGGGGAATATCTTCAACAAGGATCCTCTCCGGCCAAAGAAGCTGCTGCTTCACAAGAGAGAGATCGGCAAACTCCTTGGCGCGATCACGCAGCAGGGATATACGATTGTTCCGCTTCAGGTTTATTTTAAAGGAAGCCTGGCAAAGTGCGAGATCGGTATCGCAAAGGGCAAGAAACTCTATGACAAGAGAGCGGATATTGCCAAAAAAGACGCCAGACGGGATATGGAGAGGGCGTTTAAAGAATATAACAGGTAGGCGAACAGGTTGACTGCCGGACATATGTCCGAGTATACTTAATATAACTGAATATGGGGTAGTAAAGGTTTCGACGGGGGCTGTGAATCCGGAGAAGCTATCCGCAGGGTGATGCGTTAACTCCCAACCTAAATATAAACGCTGACAATAATTATCAGCTCGCTGCAGCCTAAATAGGCTCGGCTGTCCGACTCGGTGCACCTGCACGCTGAGACCCGGGCATCGATCATGCAGGAAACGACACGCGCAAAGCTTTGAGCGCGCGGGCGTATCATGAAGCTACCGAAGCAGTCAGGGTGTCTGTTCCCGGGCTGACGGGGGAATCTTAAAGAATAGACTATGATAGTAGAAGGACGGTGGACCGGCTTTCGGACACGAGTTCGACTCTCGTCTACTCCACTATGCACACCGTATCTGAACTCTTTTTCAGATACGGTGTTCTGTTTTAAAACGGAATATGAATAAACACCAGGCTATTTCATTTCTCCGCAACGCATGATACTATTAATTCAGAAGCAGTAACGCATTCTTTGAATGCTGTTTAATATATTGATTAAAGAGGCGAATATGATTATTAGACGATCTTATTGCAGTATTTTTATTATTATCACGTTAGCCTTTACGATTTTTGCCGGTGGAACAGTTTTAGCAGAAAACGTGGAGAGTGATTCTGCATCCACCATACGGCTGGTCCATTATGAGGGTGATGTTACTGTTGAAAATGAGGATGGCAGTGCCGGTTTCCTGATGGAGAACATGCGATTTGACAGCGGGCAGGCACTTGTCACGGCCGCCGAAAGTACTGCATCCGTAAGCCTGGATGACAGTAAGATCCTGTCCATGGATGAGGAGAGCCGTGTCGAGTTTGAGCAGGAGGGCAGGAAACTTGGCCTGACTCTGACGGAAGGAACCCTGTTCCTTGATGTCAAAGAGAAACTGGATGAAAATGAATCGCTTGATATTCAGACGTCAACGATGGCAGTAGGGATCCGTGGGACGATCGTATATGCGACCGATGTGCAGGCCCCGGATTCCGAACTGGGCCGGATATCGACGATCGGGATACTGGAGGGAGTCGCACAAGTCTCATATACGGATGGGAACGGTGGTTCTCAGCAGACAGATGTCCCAGCCGGTCAGAAACTGGTCCTGGTCGATTCTGATTTGAACGGCCGCGCGGATAGTGTCCCGGAAATAACCAATATGACGGCGGCTGACATCTCAGCTTTTGTGGAAGCTCAGATCAATAGTGATACTGCCATACAGGAGAGAGTAATAAACGCGAGCGATGTCCTGGAACGGACGGATGACGTGTTCTCGGCTGACGGTGACTGGACCTGGGATCAGCCGGTAACCCTGGTTGCGCAGAGTGCCAGCAAGCTGTACGACGGAGCCCCGCTCACACGAAGGTCGGATGTCCTGGTGTACGGACTGCCGACAGATTTCTCAATCAGTGCAGCGGCGGGCGGAAGCCAGACTGACGCAGGAACGGCCAATAATCCTGTCAGCAGTTACAAGATCTACAACAGTCATAATGAAGATGTAACGTCACACTTCAAAAAGATCGAGACGGTAGACGGAAAACTGAGAGTGGACCCGGCGCCGCTTACCATCTGGACAGCAGGCGCGACGAAAGTATATGACGGCACTCCTCTTACGGATCCGGAAACACAGCTTCGGACCGTACCCGGATATGATCCGGGCGAACCTCTCTGGAGAGATACAGCCTATGTACAGACAGCATCTGCGGGTACGGAGATTCTGTACGGTGTCTGCGGGACAACCTGGGTCCACGGGACGAACCCGCTGACCGAAGAAGTGCGCGAGATCGAACTGCCTGCAGGTAAGAAACTGACGGTATATCTGAATGATGAAGACGGGAAGCAGAGTATCGAATTCAGGATCGAGGATATGACGGAAGAAGAGATCCCGGAGGAACTGCTGCGTCTGTACGCGGATAACCCGGACCTGCGTGTGCAGGCCTGCAAGGATACCGGCTGGGATGAGGAGAGCATAGTAAAGCGTATAGATGAACTGCAGGAAGACAACAGTCCGAAGACAGAGCAGAGCGACCTTACGATCAATGAGAGCGCGACAGACCGCCTGATGCAGGACTCTACCAATGTAAAGATTCATATCGATACCACGATCACGAACTACAACGGCCGCGCACTGGGTAATGAAGAAGCACATTACACCCCTGTGCGGATCGATCCATCCATAAAGCTCACAGCGACCGGAAGCCAGACGGAAGTCGGCCAGAGCCCGAACACATATGAGATCGTCTGGGGCAATGCCAACCCGAACAATTATATCGTGGAGGAGGAACTTGGAACGCTGACGGTCACGGCAGCGCCGCTTACTGTCATGACAGGCTCTGCTGAGAAGGAATTTGACGGTGAGGCACTGACAGACAGTGAGGCGAGCCTGACAGGTCTGGTTAACGGTGAGACCGCGACAGTGACGGCTACAGGTTCCAGGACAGAAGAGGGAACATCTGCCAACACATACAGCATCAGCTGGGGGACAGCAAAGAGCAGTAATTACAGTATTACAGAGAACCTCGGAACGCTGAAGGTGACTGCAAAACAGAAAGAGAAGACCTACGACGACGAGGTGACCCTGACATCGGATTCCGCTGAAAAGTACTACGACGGGACTGCCCTTACGGATTCCGGAGTGAAGGCGAAAGGCCTGCCTGACGGGTTTACAGTCAAGGCGTCCGCGTCCGGAAGCCAGACAGACGCCGGCAGCAGCACAAATACGATCTCTTCCTACACGATCTATGACGCGGACGGAAAAGATGTGACTGATAAGTTTACGAATGTCACGAAGAAAGAGGGGACTTTGACGGTCAATCCACTGCCCGTAGAGTTTACGATCTATTGCCCGCCAGAGGGGATAGAATATCAGGGATATTCAATCATACCGGAAGCAATGTCCGGAATCTATCCGACACGGTCAGATGAAGAGGTTGAGATCGAAGGAGATGGAGGAGATACTGTACTGGATGATGAAGAGCGTGCTGTTGCAGTGATAACCACCTTTAACCTCATCGGCGGCGGACAGGTGGAGATGACTCTTACCGGTTATAAGGATGTTGGAACGTATACTGTCACTCCTGAAATATTATTTAAAAGTGGAAAAGAATCAAACTATGAATTCAGCTACAAAGACAATACCCTGGAGATTATCCCTCTGGCAATTGAATTTGATCTTGCGAGCGAAGGATATGCTTATGCCAATGGAAAATGGCACGGGAATCAGAACGAGGTAACCGGAACAGACGGATACGGTACGATTCCCCGGGAATCCTATACTGTCGAAGAAGGAGTCGGAAGATATGTGTTCTGCCCCTGTGGTGAAGATTGCCCGGATCGGCTTATACTGGAACTTGCCGGGTATAAAGATCCGGGAGAGTATACATTAGTGCCGACGATCAGCTTCAGTCCGGGAAATGCCGATAATTATGATATATCCTGGAAAAATGACAGCCTTGTGATTCAGAAGATCGTTTTGACATTGACTCCTGAATGTGAAGTGAGTCCGACTTCTGACGGAGAGACCGTGATCACTCTATACAGATTGTTCCCGGACTTTTCGTGTTCGCTCCAAAGGGTGGAAGATGGTGAATATAACAGATTTGTAGCCATCGTTGATTTGTCGGATTATGGACTGGACGGAACTGCGAATATCTGGGTCAGGATCAACCAGCCGGAAAAGACAGGTCTCAAGACTGTGATAACATGCAAGCTTCTGAGTGATACGGAGATACCTCATCAGGAATATATCACGGTAGTGCTGGAGAAACAGGAAATTGACCAGGTGGATGATCCAGTCATTATCGGAGGGTCGGATAACGATGAGATACTGGATGCTTCTTCGGACGATGAGTCAGATACGGAAGAAAGTTCCGAAACCACCTCTGGTGAAGAGGACGGACAGCAGTCTGACACTGTGGTGGAAAAAGAGACTGAAAGTATGACCTCAGACGCTTCTGCAGATACGTCAGATACAGGAAAAGTGTCAAAAGAGGATAAAGAAGATACGGATCTGCCGCAGGAAACAGATCCTGCAAAAAAGACCGAAACGGAAAAGGTTGAGCCGGATAAAAAAGTGGAACCAGAGAAGACCGAGCCGACAAAGAAAGTGGAACCGGAAACGAAACCGGCAGCCTCCTCCACAGCAACTGAGAAGCCGCTTGCAGGCGCCGGAGCAAAGGATAAACCCAATCCTTCCCAGAAAGCTCCTGCGGAAAGTAAAGCAGATACCGGCAAGACAACCGAACTGGAGACTGAATAGAAACTGTAAGGCAGTCAGCTGAAAAGATCCAGACCGCGATCCGGATGGCGGCATCTACGCCCCGGACCGCGGTCTTTTTCTGCAGGGATTAACATTTTCTTAATCCTTCAGGGATTCACACTTCCTTCACGCAATTTGTGCAGACTGTGGTAAGATACTACTTAAATACACTAATTTAATCAGAGGTTAAAATATGGATACATTGAAAATACTTGTAGTTGATGATGAAGCAAGGATGCGTAAACTGGTACGGGATTTCCTGGTACGTAAAGGCTATGAAGTCCTGGAGGCAGGTGACGGAGCGGAAGCAATCGATATCTTCTTTTCGACGAACGATATCGATCTGGTAATTCTGGATGTCATGATGCCTAAGCTGGACGGATGGGAAGTGTGCCGCGAGATCCGCAAGGAATCAAAGGTGCCGATCATCATGCTGACTGCGAAGTCTGACGAGAGAGATGAGCAGCTCGGTTTTGACCTTGGAGTGGACGATTACATCTCCAAACCTTTCAGTCCGAAGATCCTGGTCGCAAGAGTGGAAGCGATCCTGAGAAGGACCGGAGCCGTAGGCGGTGATGACGTGATCAGGGCCGGAGCTGTTGAGATCGATAAGGCTGCCCATCAGGTAAGGATCGACGGCAAACTGGTGGAACTCTCATTTAAAGAGTTCGAACTTCTTACGTATTTTGTGGAGAATCAGGGAATCGCACTCTCCAGGGAAAAGATCCTGAACAGCGTATGGAATTATGATTATTTCGGCGATGCCCGCACGATCGATACGCATGTTAAGAAACTCAGGGCCAAGATGGGAGACCGGGGCAGTTATATCAAGACGATCTGGGGAATGGGCTACAAGTTCGACACCACTGAGGAAGAACAGTAACAGACGGCGGTAACATACTATGAATAAGTCCGGCAAGACCAGATCGATCGCCGGCCAGCTCTGCATCCTGTTTATCGGACTGCTGGTCTTCGTGATGGCTGCGATGCTTCTTGTAAATAATGCTTACATGGCGCGGTTCTATGAACTGCGTCTTCGTCATACCCTGACTTCGGCATATAAAGAGGTTGACAGACATATAGCGGAAGACGGAAGTGTGGATGGCACTTATTTTGAAAATGAATTCACAGCACTTGAACGTTCCGGCAATATATCACTTGTCGTGCTCGACCTGACTTTTGCCACGGTGTTTGAGTATGAAAACCGGGATGAGGAGGTTATGGCGGCGCGTCTGTACGCCTACAATTTCCACATCGATGACGGAGACGTCCAGATTCTCGACAGTACCGACAACTACACCTTCCAGCGCAAGACCGACGAGAAGTTCCACTCCGAATATCTGGAGATGTGGGGAACGCTGCCGCAGAGCGGTTATTATTTCATGATGCGGATCCCGATGGAAAGTATCATGACCAGCGCGAAGATCTCCAATGAGTTCATTCTGTATACGATCACAACAGCGATCCTGGTAGGGATCATCATGATCATGTGGCTCTCAAAGAGGATTACCCGTCCGATCCGCGAACTGACGGTTCTGTCCGAGCGGATGGCAGACCTTGACTTTGACGCCAAGTATACCGGCGGAGGCCTTGATGAGATCGGCCAGCTTGGCGATCATTTCAACAGGATGAGCGAGACGCTTGAGACAACGATCTCTGAACTGAAGACGGCGAACAATGAACTTCAGAGGAATCTGGATGAGAAGACCAGGATCGATGACATGAGACGGGAGTTCCTGTCCAATGTCTCGCATGAATTAAAGACGCCGCTTGCCCTGATCCAGGGGTATGCGGAAGGACTGCAGGACTGCGTGGCAGACGATCCGGAATCCCGGGATTATTATCTGGAAGTGATTGTTGATGAAGCAGAGAAAATGAATACGCTTGTAGGGAAACTCCTTACCCTTAACCAGCTTGAATTCGGTGCGGACACAGTGGAGATGGTCCGCTTTGATCTGGGTGAACTGATCGAGGGCAAGGTAACGTCCACCAGAATACTCGCCGACCAGAAGGGAGCATCTCTTGTCTATGATGGCCCGAAGTCGATCCAGGCGTGGGGTGATGAGTTCAAGGTAGAAGAAGTACTCACCAATTATCTGAGCAATGCCATAAATCATGTAAATGACAATGAGAGTGATACTGAGAGTGACAGAAAGATCATAGTCCGTGTCAGCAGGAACGAGGAGAGCGGGAAGATTCGCACTTCGGTATACAATACCGGAAGCCATATCCCTGAGGAGGATCTGGACCAGGTCTGGGATAAGTTCTTCAAGGTTGACAAGGCGCGCACCCGTGAGTATGGAGGAAGCGGAGTCGGGCTGTCAATCGTAAAAGCCATCATGGAATCCTTCCATCAGGATTACGGCGTAAGGAATGTTGACGAAGGCGTTGAGTTCTGGTTTGAACTGGACGACGGAGGAGGAGACCTTGAGGAAGATTCATCCTCCTCTGAGTGGAAGTCCATAGACGAACTTCTGGAGAGCACCCAGACAGGTGACCGGAAGACGCGCAGGGCCGGAGAGGCTGCCGTGAAGGAAGAACTGAAAAAGATCAAACAGAAGCAGGACAAACAACTGGACGAGGTCGTGGACGCGCAGTGGGTCAGTACTGACACAAAGCAAGGCGGAAACGGCGGGGAAGGCGCTGAAAAATGAACAGGATCGTTATAATCGGCGGAGGTGCTTCAGGAATGATGGCAGCCTGCGCCGCAGCACAGCAGGGTGCGGAAGTCGTGCTTCTTGAGAAAAATGAGAAGCTCGGCAAAAAGATCTATATCACCGGAAAAGGCCGCTGCAACTTTACCAACTGCTGTGATACAGACGATTTTTTCTCCAATATCCCACGCAATCCCCGGTTCTTATACTCATCAGTCAGGGGGTTTGACGCAGAAGCCGTCAGGAACTGGTTCGAGGAGAGGGGCGTGCGGACGAAGGTGGAGCGGGGTAACCGCGCATTTCCGATGAGCGACCATGCGTCTGATATCACTAGGGGACTTGAGTCAGAGATGAGAAGACTCGGCGTACAGGTGCGTCTGCATGCTGAAGTAAAGAAACTGATTCTGAGTACTCCTGTAAACAGTATCCGCCGCGTGACCGGCGTGGTTCTGTCAGACGGAACGAAGATTGATGCTTCGTGTGTCATAGTCGCGACCGGAGGACTGTCCTATCCGGCGACAGGGTCGACGGGAGACGGCTTCCGGTTCGCAGAAGAAGCCGGACACAAGGTAACAGCTCGCACCCCTTCGCTGGTTCCCATGAATACGAAGGAGCCGGATATCCTTCTTATGCAGGGCCTGTCGCTGAAGAATGTAACGCTGACGATCCGCAGCGGAAAGAAGAAACTGTATTCAGGATTCGGTGAGATGATGTTCACTCATTTCGGGATTACCGGACCGCTGGTCCTCAGTGCCAGCGCGGATATCCAGGACCAGATCCGGAAGGGAGAACTGAACGCCGAGATCGATCTCAAACCGGCGCTGGAAGAGGATAAACTGAACGCGAGGATACTCAGGGAATTCGGAGAGAATTCAAATAAAGCAGTGCGAAATGTCGTGTCTGCTGTCTCAGCAGAGGCAGGCACTGGTACACTCGACCAAACATTTTGCCCTGACGCTCACATCCCTTCGGGGGTTCAACGAAGCGGTCATAACGAGGGGCGGGGTCGCTGTAAAAGAGATCGATCCGTCCACAATGGCCTCAAAACTGGTAAGCGGGCTTTACTTTGCCGGAGAGGTGCTGGATGTGGATGGATATACAGGCGGATTCAACCTGCAGATCGCATGGTCCACGGGACATGCTGCAGGAGAAGCCGCAGCCGCTGCAGCTGCGGTATAGGGTGAGGGAATGGATTGCGGTTATAAAAAACTATGGAAGCCGTAATTCAGCATTGAATTAATAAAAGAAATGATCAGGAGGGACAGTATGAGTTTTGCTATCGCGATTGACGGACCGGCGGGTGCAGGAAAGAGTTCTGCGGCTAAGAAGGCTGCGGAGAGCCTGCGCTTTGTCTATGTTGATACAGGAGCCATGTACCGCACGATCGGTCTGTACATGCTGGAGAATCAGGTTCGTGTCGATGAGGAAGAAGCCCTGAAGGCTGCTCTGGACAGGATCCGGATCGAACTGAAGTATGAAGAAGGCGTTCAGCGTATGTACCTTAACGGGGAGGATGTTTCCGACCGGATCCGCACTCCGGAGGTATCTGAGAAGGCGTCAGTCGTAGCAGCGATACCGGCGGTGCGGGAGAAACTGCTGAACCTGCAGAGGGATATGGCTGCATCACAGGATGTGGTCATGGACGGACGTGATATCGGGACAAATATCCTTCCGGACGCAGAACTGAAGATCTATCTGACGGCAAGTGTTGAGGAACGTGCGAGGCGCAGATACCAGGAACTGATCCAGAAGGGCGAAGAATGCAGCATTGAAGATATTCAGAGGGATATCGCAGACCGTGACTATCGAGATATACACAGGGAGACAGCGCCGCTCAGGCAGGCGGAGGATGCGGTCTACCTGGATTCTTCTGACATGACACTGGATGAAGTGGCGGCAGAGATCACCTGCCTTGCGAAGGAAAGAATGTGATGGCAGATGAGAAGATCAGACAGCTGATTGACAGCTGTTCTGAAAAAGGTACGGTCATGAAGGGTGACCTGTGGCTTACGCCGGATAAGTCCGCAGCTGTCTACACTGCAAAGAGCGCGGGGTTCTGCTTTGGAGTACAGAGAGCTCTGGATACGGTCTATGAGCAGATCGAAAGCGGCAGCGGGCCGATATTCACCTACGGTCCGATCATTCACAATGAGATCGTGGTTAAAGACCTTGAAGAAAAGGGCGTCCGGGTCATCGAAACCAGACAGGAGCTGGAGAGCCTGGAAGAGGGGACCGTCATCATCCGGTCCCATGGAGTGTCCAGGGATATCTATGAGCTTCTGGAACAGAAGAATCTGCATGTAGTGGATGCTACCTGTCCGTTTGTCAAGAAGATACACAGGATCGTGGAGCAGAAGGGCAATGAAGGATATGAGATCGTAATCACAGGATCTGCCGTTCATCCTGAGGTGGAAGGGATCCGGGGATGGTGCACGGGAGAAGTGACTGTTGTTGAAACAGAAGACGAAGCCCGCACGTATAAACCGAAAACAGACAGAAATCTTTGTATTGTGAGTCAGACCACTTTCAATCTCAAGAAATTTCACAAATTTGTTGAAATTATCAGGGGATTGAGTTATCATGAAACTGCTGTATTGAATACTATATGCAATGCAACGGAAGAAAGGCAGACAGAGGCCAGATCGATCGCGAATCTAGCGGATGCGATGATCGTGATCGGCGGTAAACACAGTTCAAATACGCAGAAGTTATATGAGATTTGCAGGAAAGAGTGCAGCAACACCTTTTTTGTTCAGACTTTCGATGATTTGAATCTCCGTCTGGTGCCATTCAGGGGCATCGTAGGTATCTCAGCAGGGGCTTCCACCCCAAATATTTTAATTGAGGAGGTTTCAAAACTATGTCGGAAGACAATTTTGAACAGATGCTGAACGAAACTTTTAAGACTATCCACACTGGTGAGGTTGTTGAGGGCGAAGTAATCGACGTCAAGCCGGATCAGATCATCCTTAACATCCACAGTAAGTCAGACGGAATCATTACCAAGAGTGAGTACTCCAATGATTCCAGCATTGACCTGACTGAGGTCGTAAGCGTTGGCGATACCATGGAAGCCAAGGTCATGAAGGTCAATGACGGCGAAGGCCAGACACTTCTTACCTATAAGAGACTGGCAGCTGAGAAGGGCAACAAGAGACTTGAGGAAGCTTTCAATAATCACGAAGTCCTTATCGCACCGGTCGTACAGGTACTGTCCGGCGGACTGAGCGTTGTCGTTGACGGCGCACGTGTATTCATCCCGGCTTCTCTGGTTTCCGATACCTATGAGAAGAATCTTGAGAAGTACAACGGACAGGAGATCGAGTTCGTAGTTACTGAGTTCAATCCGCGCAGACGCCGCATCATCGGCGATCGCAAGCAGCTGCTTGTAGAGCGCAAGAAAGAGCTCCAGAAAGAACTGTTCGAGCGCATCCATGTCGGCGATACCGTTACCGGTACTGTTAAGAATGTCACCGATTTCGGCGCATTCATCGATCTGGGCGGAGCTGACGGACTGCTTCACATCTCTGAGATGAGCTGGGGTCACGTTGAGAATCCGAAGAAGGTCTTTAAGGTTGGCGAGGACGTCACTGTTCTCATCAAGAACATCAACGGTGAGAAGATTGCACTCTCCATGAAGTTCCCGGGACAGAATCCGTGGCTGAACGCAGGCGACAAGTATGCGGCAGGCTCGGTTGTTACAGGCCGTGTAGCTCGTATGACTGACTTTGGCGCGTTCGTCGAACTGGAGCCGGGCGTTGACGCTCTGCTGCATGTTTCTCAGATCTCTCATGACCATGTTGACAAGCCGTCAGATGTCCTTAAGGTTGGACAGGAGATCGAGGCGAAGGTTGTTGATTTCAACGGCCAGGATCATAAGATCTCTCTGAGCATGAAGGCACTTGAGAGCGCTGCTCCGAAGTACGATGACATGGCTACGATCGGCGATATGATGCAGGTCGAGGGCGATGCTGCAGAGGAAGCAGAGCCTGTTGAAGAAGCTGCAGCTCCGGAAGCGGTTGAGGCAGTGGAAGCAGAAGCAGCTGAGACTGTCGACGCAGAGTGATTTAATCTGCTGCACATGGCTGTGTGCGGGGAAATGATCAGATAACAAAACAGTAAAAACTGCATGCCATTGAGGTGTGCAGTTTTTTTGTGGGTATTTTCACTCTGGATTTACCGGGATTTACACCTGTAGGCATCATATTCTGCTCTATGGTAATTGAACATTGCAAATCATTTGAGATCAAATGTACCTGAGTTTAAATTATGAAACTGATTAAAAAAGAGAAAATTATCATAGCGTAAATGCTGATAAAGCGATAAAAATGCAGAAAGCAATGTAAGTATATGCATATACAAATATTATTAAGAACAATAGATGATTAAACACAGTAATAAATTCTTGCAGAAATGAGCATATTGCAATAAAATATATTATTATTGTATCAATGTAACTGTTGTAGTTATCATTTAACAAGATTGCTGAGGAGCCATTCTATGAGAAATGATGAACGCAGAAAGCAGATAGTTGAGATCGTTATGGAAGAGGAGTCGATCAGAGTAAGTGATCTGATTGATCGGGTGGATGGTTCTGCTGCTACGGTCCGCAGGGACCTGACTTTTTTGGAGCAGAATGGTTATATTTTAAGAAAGCATGGTTTTGTAAAATATGTTCAGCCGGAGATGGTTCAGTCCATTGAGTTTTCCCCGGAGATGCTTGAGATTGCGAAGGCTGCCGCGAAGCTGGTAGAAGATGGCGATACGATCATGCTGGATTCCGGGTTCAGCACGCTGGCGCTTGCATATCAGCTGACCAGTGTGAATAACCTTACAGTGATCACGAATTCGATTCCGGTAGCAGCCCTGTTCAATTCTATCGAACATATTCAGACCTACGTGACAGGCGGTTTCCTCAGGGTCAGAGAGAACGCCCTTGTCGGTACAGATGCGATCGAGTCAATTCGGAAGATGCATGCTGTGAAAGTATTCATTTCCACGACTGGCATCAGAGAGACAAGCGGTCTTACATGTGTCAGCACTTTCCAGGAGGATGTGAAGCGTGCGTTTGTCAATGCTGCTGACAAGGTGATCCTGTTGGCAACCGATCAGAAGTTTGGCAAGGATGCGGTCAGGGTCTTTGCCACATTTGATCAGATCGATACGATCATTACAAATAAACCGATCGAGTCAAAAGTACTGCTTCAGAGTCTGGATAAGAACAATGTTGAAGTGATAATTGCATGATCGATTTTTAATTGCTTTAAATACGGCAGCTGTGGCATGAGCGCAGTTGCCGGTTCTTTTTCCTTTTTTGGGCAAAAATCCCGCAACTATGATTAATTTCAGATTAGAATACTGGCATATCTAACTTATATAAATAATTATTAATAATAAATATGCATTGTTCGATAAGAGATATATTATTAAACATCAATAAGTGATTGTTTGATGATTGTTCATGCCAGAAGTTATGACCCAGTATTAAGGAGGGATAAATCATGAAGATGACATTTGGCGTTGATCCGGGCGGACTTAAACTGAGAGAGAGTACCTTGCACATCTGCAGGAAGCAGGACTTGAGGTTGTTGAGGTTGGCTCTACTGTCAGTGAGCATAGTGTTCCTTGTACGTATATGATATATAGGATCATGATAAAATAAGAACAAGATCGGATTTGTAACAGAGCAGGAGACAGAGAAATGTCAAAACCGTTGAAGACTATATGGGGTGAACAACTGGACCCGGAACATGTACTGGAAGAGTATCCCCGTCCGCAGATGGCCCGCAGGGACTGGATGAACCTGAACGGATACTGGGACTATGCTTTTTCCGTAGATCCAGAAACTCCTGATACCTGGGACGGCAGGATCCTGGTCCCGTTCTCTCCGGAAGCTTTACTGTCCGGTGTTGACAGGCAGCTGAAGCCGGATGAGTATCTTCATTACCGTAGGGACATCACAATACCTGAAGGAGAGCTGAAGAGAGGAAGATGGCTGCTTCATTTCGGGGCAGTGGACCAGATCTGCGCGGTTTATGTAAATGACAGGAAAGCGGGCGGGCATACAGGAGGATATCTGCCTTTTTCCATTGATATTACGGATCTTCTCGCAGAAGGGGAGAATACACTCCGTGTCTGTGTAAAGGACCTGTCTGATACATCCTACCATGCGAGGGGCAAGCAGTCGCTGAAACGGGGTGGTATGTGGTATACCGCTCAGAGCGGGATCTGGCAGACTGTATGGATGGAACATGTTCCGGACGTGTATATCAAGGCAGTTAAACTGGTCCCGGACTGTGATGGCTCAGCGATAAAGATCAAAGTGCTGATAAATGACAGTACTGCTTCCGCAGGCAGTGCTCCTTCTTCAAAGAAAGTGCGTGCAGTGATCTCATTTCACGGAAAAGTGGTTCGGGAAGCAGTCTTTAAAACAGGCGTGACATGCTGTGTTTCTCTTGAGGGATTTGAGTGGTGGACTCCGGAGGAGCCGAATCTCTATGATCTGGAATTGTCGATGGGGGAAGACCGGGTCACTTCATATTTTGGGATGCGCAGGATCCAGATCAGAAAGGACAGGAAAGGGATCCTCCGTTTCTGGCTCAACGGCAGGCCATATTATCATAACGGAGTGCTTGACCAGGGATACTACTCAGACGGGCTGTACACTGCACCCTCCGATGAGGCTCTGCAGTATGATATCCGCACGATGAAGGACCTGGGGTTCAATATGCTCCGCAAACATATCAAGATCGAACCTGACCGCTGGTATTACCACTGCGACCGGCTGGGGATGCTGGTATGGCAGGACATGGTATCCGGCGGATCGCCCTATCATCTCTGGTTTGTCAATAAGATCCCGTTTGTCCTGATGCGGACAGGCAGGATCGTAAAAGACAGGAATTACAGACTTCTTGCAAGGCAGGAGGCTGAGGGGAGAAATGAATATTACAGGGAACTGAAGGAGATGGTACGCCATCTGTACAATCATCCGTGCATAACGGCGTGGGTTCCGTTCAATGAAGGCTGGGGACAGTTTGACGCGCACAGGGCGGTGAAGGTCCTGCGCAGACTGGATCCGACCCGTATGATCGACCAGGCAAGCGGGTGGTTCGACCAGGGCGGTGGTGATATCTACAGCATCCACAACTACTGGAAGAAACTGAAGGTGAAGCCTCTTCGTCACAGAGTTGTTGCCCTGACAGAATTCGGCGCCTGCTTCCACAGGGTCCAGGAGCACAGTTTCACTGACCGGATATACGGGATCAGAAAATACGCTTCGCCGGATGCTCTGGCGGACGGGCTTGCCTCACTGTGGGATAAGGAGCTGATCCCCAACATTTTAAAAGGCCTGAGCGCTTCGGTATACACTCAGGTCAGTGATATAGAAGATGAACTCAACGGGCTTCTGACCTACGACAGGAAACTTTTGAAAGTCAGTGCCGAGAGGGTCAGGAGCATGAACCGTAAACTGAAAGAAGCATTCCTTGCGTCATGGTGAGATACGGTTCAGGAGGACCGCTCACATACCGGAAATGAGAGAGTGTATATAGGATGAGAATGCTTTCTCATCCTGCGTCAGGTCAGCCTGATATTCAAACCAGGATATGCGGTCTTTATAGGAAGAC
>CADCII010000034.1 GCA_902801515.1 uncultured Lachnospiraceae bacterium | reverse complement strand
GGACACCCGCTGCCAGCAGTCCGAACGCTGCCCGGACTCTCTTCTGCGCCAGAATCTTTGTTCCCTTTTCCATGATGTACTTCTCCTTTTCTTCCCCGGCTGTATGGCCGTTCTTATTTCTTCAGGAGATACTTTAGGAGCAATCTGTGACGTAATTTACATATTTCTGTGTTTTAAATGTGAACGAAATTTATATGAATGCACAATCCTTCATAATATAAACTGCGGATATGCAGAAATTCTCTATGAAATAAAAAAGGTATATGTAACGGCACTGCTGCAGTTACATATACCCTGAATATTATATTGTTCTACTGTTTATCTATCAGAAAATGATTCCGTTCCCGCAGGTTCCTCCCGGAACCGCCAGGTCATCTCTGCCCTTCCTTCTTACAGGCCGAAATTCGGAATGGAGGCAAACCCCTTCTCCAGATCAGCATCCGTCGGAATATAATCGCTCATGGAGCCTTCATTAAACTTCTCATATGCGACCAGATCAAAATAACCGGTTCCTGTGAGGCCGAAGATGATGGTCTTCTCTTCTCCTGTTTCCTTGCACTTGAGCGCCTCGTCGATCGCCGCGCGGATCGCGTGGCTGGACTCCGGTGCCGGCAGGATTCCCTCTGTGCGGGCAAATGTTTCCGCTGCCTCGAATACGGAGGTCTGCTCAACGGCGACTGCTCTCATATATCCGTCCGCATAGAGCTGGGACAGCGTCGGGCTCATGCCGTGGAATCTGAGGCCTCCTGCGTGGTTTGCAGACGGGATGAAGTCGTGGCCGAGCGTATACATCTTCGCGATCGGAGTGACCATGCCGGTATCACAGAAATCATAGACAAAGCGTCCGCGTGTGAAGCTCGGGCAGGATGCCGGTTCGACCGCAACGATATCGTAATCCGCCTCGCCGCGAAGCTTCTCACCCATGAACGGAGCGATCAGTCCGCCAAGATTGGATCCGCCTCCGGCACATCCGATGATCATATCCGGCTTGATCCCGTATTTGTCACATGCCGCTTTGGTCTCAAGTCCGATGATGCTCTGGTGCAGCAGCACCTGGTTCAGAACACTTCCAAGCACATAGCGGTAGCCTTCTGACTTTGTCGCAACCTCAACTGCTTCGGAGATCGCACAGCCCAGGGAGCCGGTCGTCCCGGGGTGCTCCGCCAGGATCTTCTTGCCGATCTCAGTCAGCATGGACGGGGACGGGGTGACGTCTGCTCCGTACGTCCGCATGACTTCGCGGCGGAAAGGCTTCTGTTCGTAGGAGACCTTGACCATGTAGACTTTGCAGTCCAGGCCGAAAAATGCACACGCCATGGACAGAGCCGTTCCCCACTGTCCGGCACCGGTCTCGGTCGTAACGCCCTTCAGTCCCTGCTTCTTTGCGTAGTAAGCCTGCGCGATCGCGGAGTTGAGCTTGTGGCTGCCGGATGTGTTATTTCCCTCAAACTTATAATAGATATGAGCCGGAGTATCCAGAGCCTTCTCAAGGAAGGTCGCATGGACCAGCGGCGACGGACGGTACATTTTATAGAAATCGTAGATCTCCTTCGGGATCTCGATCTCACGGTCAGTCTCGTTAAGTTCCTGCTCACAGAGTTCTCTGCAGAAGACCGGTTCAAGATCTTCCACCGTCATAGGCTGCAGTGTACCCGGATGGCGCATCGGCGCGGGTTTGATCTTCATGTCCGCACGCATGTTGTACCAGGTCTTCGGGATCTCCTTTTCTTCCAGATAGATCTTATAAGGGGCGTTTACTGCTTTACTCATATTCTTTCTCCTTTCGGGGCAGGACAGGACATAAAAAAACCCTGTCCATCTACGGTTTTTCGTAGGGACAGGGGAACATTCTCCTGCGGTGCCACCCAACTTGACGCATGTCGCGCCCTCTCAGTGCATACTTACAATATGCAGGATATTGTTAACGAAGATCCCTCTCCGTCGCACCTACTGACTTGTGTCAGTTCGGATTGCCCTCAGAAGCCCATTCGGAATACATGTTCTGCCGCAGTCACACTCTCTGCGGCTCCCTGAAAGAACAGAGGTAAACTTACTATTTCTTCTTCAACGGTTTAAAGTAACATAACACATCCTGCAATGTCCGTCAAGGAAATATTATAAAGAATCCGGACTGCTGTCAGCAATAACGGTCTCTGTGCGACTGGATCTGTCCCTCCAGGGATGCGATCCGGTGATAGGGTGCCTGGTGAGCTTCTATACAGCTCCGCGCCTGGTCGATATATTCCGGCTCGATCAGGAGACTCATCCCGCAGGACAGATCCCCCTGGATCGCCCGCGGCGCAGGCGCGATCCGGTTAGGGATATTATCCTTCAGCAGAAGATCCCTGAGTGCCAGTCCCTGCTCATAATTCGCAAATAAAATATAATATCGAAGTTTCATTTTCTATGAATTCAGGAAAGCATCTCGATAAACGCTCCGATCCTGGTGCGAAGCTGTCCTGCGTCAGCATCCTCATAGTCAGTCTCAAGGCTCAGCACCGGGATGCCTGCATCCTTAAGCGCTCTTGATACAGCATATTTTTCTGTGTCATACAGGCAGCAGAACTTCAGGCTGCAGTCGATGACGCCATCAACCTGGTATTCCTTCGCAAGACGCAGGATATCGTCGATCCTGCCCGTGTTCGGGGTGAAGCATGCGCAGTTGGTCTTCATATAGCGCTCAGACAGTGCCATGAACTGCTCATCCAGCGTGGTCTTTGTCTCATCGACCAGGTTCTCGAAGTAACGGGTGCCGGTGCACATTTCTTCGCAGACGACAGCGCCGCCGCTGGTCTCGATAATGTTGTGGAGCTTCCAGTTCGGAACAGCCAGCGGAGTTCCCGTTACCAGGATCCTCTTCGTGTCTGCACTGACTACGCTTACGCCGTTCTTAATACGCTCTTCCAGTTCATCCGCAAGGCGGTTACACATCTGGGCGCAGCGCTCCGGATCGTCAAAGAAGGAGATCTGGGTCATCAGCAGAGCGTCGCGTCCGGAGATCGGAAGGCATTTTGACTTGCGGCAGTTATAGACTCTTGCCAGGGCCTTGCGCTTCTCATTGATGATATGGATCGATTTCGCCAGGTTCTCCGCAGTGATCGTAACTCCGGTAAACTCTTCTACCTTCTTCGCGAATTCGGCGATCTCATCCTTCCATTTCAGGATATCTTTCTCACGCTTCATCTGCGGCACGTCCATGATGTACATAGGCACATCTTCTCCGAGGATCTCATATGCCTTCTTCTTGCCGTCACAGGTAGTCTCTCCAACATACATATCTGCGATCCGAAAGAAAGGACATGTACGTCCAAGCCTTGCGCCGACAGATGCCTTGACGAGCGGACATGTACTCTTCGGGAGCACTTTCTCTCCGTCCGGTACCCAGAACTGCGAACCGCCGCACAGGCCGGTCACAATACCGTTCGCAGCGATCACAACCTCATCCGGGACATATACGCAGAAGGTTCCGAAGACCTTTCTTCCCTCTTTCTGCGCCTCAATCAGTTCTGCGGGGCGGATACCATGCACCTCAGAGATCACAAGATCCCAGAAATCCATCGCTTCAGGACGGTTCTCCTGTGACAGGAATACATCTCCCACAGCTGTCGGGAGTACCTGACACAGATTGTCATGATTCTCCATGTCCATCCCGAGATCTTCCCACATCTTTCTGTAATCAGCCATACCAGTCTCCTTCCTGTTTATAAGATATATTTTATTCAGCCAGTTCTCTGACTGCTCTTACCGCTGTATCAACTTCCTCCATGGTATTGAACCAGGAGAAACTGAACCGCACTGCACCCTGGTCTGTCGTTCCCAGCGCTTCGTGCATTCTCGGAGCGCAGTGTGCCCCGGGCCTTGTCGCGATCCCATAATCCTGACTCAGTGCGTCGGACACTTCACTGGAGTCATAATCGCGGATGTTCAGTGCCACCACCGGCCCGCGGTATTCTGTCGTAAAGTCTCCGTACACGGTCACTCCGTCTATGCCTGCCACTCCTTCATAGAAATGTCTGGCAAGCGATCTCTCTTTTTCTCCGATCTTATCTGCACCGGTCTCAAGGATGTAGTCCACTGCCGCGCCGAGCCCTGCTATTCCATGAGCATTCAGTGTCCCTGCTTCAAGACGGGTGGGGTACTCCTCAGGCTGACGGTGCCGGTAGGACTGCACTCCGGATCCGCCTTCCTTCAAAGGCCTTATCTCTACGCCTTCCCTGATACACATGCCGCCGGTCCCCTGCGGTCCCATCAGGCCTTTATGACCTGTGAAGCAGAGGATATCGATTCCCATTTTCTCCATATCGATGGGAATGCTCCCTGCGCTCTGGGATGCATCCACGATAAACAGGATGCCCTTCTCCCGGGCCATCCTCCCGATACAGCCAACGTCAACGATCTCACCGGTAAGGTTGGAGACATGGGTACATACAATGGCGCCGGTATCAGGTCTGAGCATGCGTTCAAAATCTCTGTAATCGATCTGTCCCCTGCGGTCAGCCGGTACAAAGTCCAGCCGGACTCCCTGCTCTTCCTGCAGTCTGTACAGCGGCCTGAGAACAGAATTGTGTTCCAGGTCAGTTGTGACCACATGGGATCCCGGGTGTATCGCTCCCTGGATCGCTATATTCAGAGCCTCTGTGGAATTGCAGGTGAACACAACATGGTCAGGCCTGCTGCATCCAAACAGTTTTGCCAGAGAGCAGCGTGTATCGTAGATCGTCCTGGAAGCCTGCAGGGCTTCGTCATGAGCTCCGCGCGACGCATTTCCCATGGAATTCATCGCTGTCACAACTGCGTCGATCACTGTCTGAGGTTTTCTCAGTGTTGTCGCGGCATTATCAAGGTAGATCATTTATTTCTTCCTCTTCCGGAATACTCCGGCTGTCGTTCTGTCCTGCCTGTCCCTGTCTTACTTACCAAGTGTCTTCAGATATGAATCCCTTGCGCTAAGCGCGGCACCTGCTGCACCTGCGTATCTGCCGTCAGGATCAGCGCAGACTTCACAGTGGAGCACACTGCTCAGACGTTCTCTCAGGTAATCAAACCCGCACAGTCCGCCTGTCAGACAGACCTTCTGGTCCATTTTCAGCCGCCCCGCCTGGGAGGCGACTTTCTTTACGATGGAATCGATGACGGCAAACGCTATGTTCTCGCGCTGCTCGCCCTTTCCGATCAGTCCGGTCACTTCTGATTCCGCGAATACAGTACACATGGAACTGATGGAAACGCCGCCTCCGCTGCGGGCCATATTGCTCAGCTCTTCCGGAGTGACGGACAGAGTATTCGCCATGACTTCCAGGAATCTCCCTGTACCGGCCGAACACTTGTCATTCATCACAAAATCCGTAACCTGTCCATGCTCGACCGCGATCAGTTTCGTATCCTGGCCGCCTATATCGATCACGGTAAGGTCATCGGTCCCGTGAATATGGCACGCGCCCTTCGCGTGGCAGGTGATCTCGGTGATATTTTTTGCCGCAAACCCGACCGCAGCCCTTCCATAGCCTGTGGACACAACTGTGCTTCTGTCTGCTTCAACTCCAAGTGTTTCCAGTTCAGTCTGTATGGACGCTGCCGTCTCCACACTGCTCCAGCCGGTCGGACGGAGAAGGCGGTGAAGGATCTGTCCTTCTTTATCCATGACAACTGTCTTGGCGCAGGTCGATCCGATATCGATCCCGACAAAGTACTCTATACCCATAGCTTCACCAATTCCATTTCATGCCACCTGATTCCTGCCGCATCCAGCTCTTTTCCGGCAGACTCCCGCTCTTCGGGTTCTGTTCTCCAGGACAGTCCGCATCCGGCGCTCAGCTGTCTGGGGATGGGTATGATCCTTCCGGGGATCTGACGCTCCTGAAACAGTTTCTCAGCTGCCATCGCGTCAGAGGTCTCTGAAAATGTGATTACCAGAAAGTCTCTGCTCTGCCGCATTTTCGTTCTCCCTGTCAACCAGGTTACGGACGGATCACAAGATCTGCCTTGGTAAGTCTCTCGGCGATCTCATACATGTTTGTGACCCCGCCTACCTGAAGCTTGTCCGAGAGTTTGTAGTAATTCAGGCATGTACCGCAGGTCAGGATCTCCACTCCGAGAGCTTCCAGACTCTTCAGGTCCTCAATGGATGCGGAGCCCTCTGTTGTGATGGTCGCGCCTCCGTTGTAGAAAAGGATAGTCGTCGGAAGAACATCCTGCTGCGTAAGTGCAAACAGGAATCCCTTTATCAGAACAGCGCCAAGTTCGTCATTACCGGTTCCCATCGTCGGTGCCGTAACCGCCACTACAATGTTTTTCTTCCGTGTCGTGGGGGCAACCAGGCACTCCTCCGGGATATCCTCAGCCTGACCGCCCGCAGTTTCACCGATCTCCATAGTGACTTTGAACTGATCGTCAGCAATCTTTTCAGAACGGACGGCATATCCCTTCTGATTCGCCATCTTGGTCAGGTTCTGTACAGCGATCTCGTTGTCAACCAGCGTCTCTACACTTCCCGGCCCCTCAAGTTCTTTGATCGCGTTCTTAGTCTTAACCACCGGGATCGGACACGCATCGCCAAGAGCATTAACAGTTTTTTTCATTTTTCTATTCCCCCGTTTCTATAAAAATGTGTATACCGTGATCTCCGTATCAGCCTTTTCTCCTATCTCTCCGACAATCTGTGCAGGAAGCCCTTCCCTGCGCAGTTCTTCCAGCAGCAAAGGTGCCTGTGCCTTCTCCAGCGCGACCAGAAGTCCACCGGATGTCTGCGGATCAAAGAGGATCTCCTCCATCGAGAATGGTATATTCTCAAACCGCACGAACGGTCCGACATGATTGCGGTTGCGCTGCGCAGCCGCTGTCAGAAGGAATTCATCCGCGCATTCTGCCGCCCCCGGCAGGACCGGAATGCTGTCCGCATCGATCCGGCAGGATAGTCTTCCGTCCATCATCTCATGAAGATGGCCGAGAAAACTGAATCCCGTCACATCCGTGCATGCATGGATATCATAATGGGCGCAGCATTCAGCTGCGTATCTGTTCAGTGTGGTCATGGATCGGACCGCCGCTTCCAGCGAGCCTTCAGGAGCCTGGTCTACCCGGTCAGCCGTGCAGATGATCCCCACTCCAAGTGCTTTTGTCAGGATCAGTACGTCTCCCGGCTGCCCGGTATTATTGGCCCAGATATGGTCCGGATGTACGACGCCGGTGACAGACAGCCCGTATTTGACATCAAAATCCGCAATGGAATGTCCGCCGGCAAGGCTTGCCCCGGCTTCCGCTACTTTTTCTGCTCCGCCCCGCAGGATCTCTCCAAGAATATTGAGATCCCATTTCTCCGGAAAACAGACTATGTTCAGCGCAGTCTTTACCGTACCGCCCATGGCGTAGATATCACTCAGCGCATTTGCCGCCGCGATCTGTCCGAATATGTACGGATCTTTGACCATCGGCGGAAAGAAATCCAGGGTCTGGACATAAGCGATATCATCTGTGAGCCGGTAGACTGCAGCGTCATCCTTGCTGGAAAACCCGATCAGAAGATCCGGGTCCTTCTCCCCTTTCGGAAGCATCGACAGCACCCGATTCAGCGCCTGCGCGCCAAGTTTTGCGGTGCAGCCTCCTCCTTTGCAGAATACTATCTTCTCCGTATCCATCTTTTTTCCTCCTATCAGACTATTCTACTTTGTTTAATCAACTTGTTCCAATTTGTTTTATAAAGAGAACTGCGCTATTTATTACTATTTCCTATAAATGATCCTGCGCCGGCCTTGCACTGAGCGCACCTGTGATAACAAAAAAACTGCGGCCGGTCATCGCCGTCCGCAGTTTTTTGAAATACATATTCTTCAGGATATGTCCAGCTCAGGTGGTTCATCCAGATGCTCTGACACATATTTCCCATTCTTTTTTCTCTGACGGACGCATTCCGTCAGAAGGTACTCGATCTGGCCGTTCACTGAGCGGAAGTCATCTTCCGCCCATGCGGCCAGTGCATCATACAGTTTTTCGCTGAGCCGGAGTGGAACCTGTTTCTTAGCAGCCATAGCCCACCACCTATCCGTTCAATTCAGCCGCGACTGATTGCATCATCTCACCGGACCGTCTTAATACAGAGAGCCGGAATTGACAACAGGCTGCGCGTCATGGTTTCCGCACAGGACAACAAGCAGGTTGGAAACCATAGCTGCCTTGCGCTCGTCATCCAGTTCCACGATCTCCTCATTGCTGAGCTTATCGAGAGCCATCTGCACCATGCCGACTGCGCCGTCTACGATCATCTTCCTCGCGTCAATGATCGCGGATGCCTGCTGCCTCTGGAGCATGACCGCTGCGATCTCCGGCGCGTATGCCAGATACGTGATCCTCGCATCAAGGATCTCGAGTCCCGCCACAGTAACTTTGTTCTGTATCTCTTCACGGATACGGTTCGCGACAACATCCGTAGAGCCGCGGAGTGATCCGTCATCAGCAACTCCGTCGCCGGTCGTATCGACATTCGGCGCCATATCGTAAGGATAGATCTTTACTATATTGCGGACTGCCGTATCGCACTGAAGCGAGAGATACTCTTTGTAATTGTCGACAGTGAAAACTGCTTTTGCCGTATCGACCACGCGCCACATGACCGCGACGCCGATCTCTACAGGATTGCCCAGCACATCATTGACTTTCTGGCGGCTGTTGTTAAGGGTCATGATCTTCAGCGAAATCACGTTGCTTGTCAGTGTAGCTTCTGTCTGTGACTTCTGGATCAGGCTTGCAAGCGAACCGGTTTTCGCTCCCGCATCTACATCGCCGCTCTGACCAAGTTTCGTCTTCTTGGCAGGATTCACGCTGACAGAGAACGGGTTGACCGCGTAGAATCCGGGTCCCTTCAGTGTTCCTCTGTAGTTGCCGAACAGGGTTATCACCAGCGCTTCTTCCGGCTTGAGGACCCTCAGCCCCACAAGCGGTATCCATGCGACACATATAACGATAAAAGCCACGATGGTCAATATGATCATGCCGCTGCCGATCGAATACAATAAAACGAGTACAGCCAGCAGCTCCGCAAAGATGCAGCCAAGCAGAACTGCCATACCATTTTTCCTTGTTGATAAGATCTTCTCTTCCATGACTACCCCTCCTTTTGAGAAAACGAACATGGATAATTAAAAGTGATATCATATTGATATCACTTTAGTTTCGTTCTGTCAATAGGGTGCCACAGATTTTTTTAACGGCATTACGCCCTCTCTTCCTCCGTCTTTTCATTCCCTGCCCAGTGGGCAAGATTGTGTATGATCGGCCAGAGATCCATGCCATGCTCAGTGATGGTATATTCCACTCGCGGCGGGATCTCTTCGTACTGAACACGCCTGACAAGTCCGTCCCGCTCCAGTTCTTTCATTGAGGACGACAGCACTGCCGGAGTGATCCCTGTGATCTTTTTCTTTATGTCGTTATAGCGCAGTGTCCCGTCCACTGTCAGAGCGCACAGGATCCTCATTTTCCACCGCCCGCCGACCATCCGGACTGCCTCCCCTATGGGACAGGATTCAGCACAGGGGCATACTGCCGCGCGGACTGTGCCTTCATTTTTCGATGTCTGATTCTTCTCTTTGCGTTCCATGTCATATCTCCTATAGTTGTCAGGGCTGTTTCCAGAGCCTCCTCTCACCTTCCACCGCATCCTCAAATCCGTATTTATTTATCAGGATGCGGATAACCTGGTTCGACGCATCCGCAACGATCGCGCCTACCTGCGGACAGTCCTGCGGGACATTCTTCAGGCAGGTACCGATCAGTTCTGACATGATGCCCTGTCTGCGGTACTCCGGAACGGTGTAACATGCGCCAAGTTCCGCGATTATCCCTGTGGGATAGTCACTGTGCGGAAGGCGGCGGTACAGGAACAGGAAGCAGATTCCCACTATCTCCTCCTGCTGCGTAAAGGCGCCGTATCCCACCCATTCTTCCGGGAGACTGTCTTCACTGATCAGCTCATATCCCCTCAGCCTCTGCAGTTCATTTATAAAATGAATATCCGCGTTGTCCAGTTTTCTGTAATGATACATGGCATTTCCCCTGCATTGCTGCCTGTTCTCAGGCTTTACTCATCTGCGTTCGTCTGACAAACAGTACAACAGCTACAATGACGATCAGTGTTAGCGGCGTTGATGCCAGAGCAGCAATGCTCTGAGTCTGGAATCCGATAATGCCTGCCAGCAGGTAGCCAACGCCGCAGACTGCGGCAACTGTCAGCGCATAGGGCAGCTGCGTGTTGACATGATTGATATGGTCGCAGTGGGCGCCGGCTGAAGACATGATCGTTGTATCGGATATGGGTGAACAGTGATCTCCGCAGACAGCGCCTGCCAGGCATGCGGAGATAGAGATCACCAGCATCTCTGAGTCAGCCGGATATATGGCACATACGATGGGAATCAGAATGGAAAATGTCCCCCAGCTGGTTCCGGTTGAAAATGCCAGGAAGACCGACACTATGAAGACCAGTGCCGGAACAAGCATCTGGACGGATCCCGCGGAAGCTTCCACGATTCCGTGAATGAATTCCGGTGCTCCCAGAAGTCCGGTGATGCCGGACAGGTTCCAGGACAGGATCAGAATGATCATGGGTGCGCACATGCTCCTGAAGCCTGCCGCGAAGGCTTCCATAAAGTCTTTCAGGGTCATGACCGAACGGCTCATGTACAGCCACAGTGTCAGAAGCAGGGCGAGCAGGCTGCCCATGACCAGACCTCTGGCAGAATCCGCATTTGCGAACGAATCTATAAGACCTGCTCCGGAGAACGCGCCGCCGGTATACGCGATCCCGACGATGCACAGAATAATCAGGGATACTACAGGGATCACCAGGTCTGAGAGACGTCCCTTTCCGCTGGAATGAACAGTATCCTCTTCAAACTGACTTCCGCCGGAAGTAAAAAGATCTCCCTTCAGCGCATTTTCCTCATGCTTCTTCATGGGACCAAAGTCAACCCGCAGAAGAACCAGCGCAAACAGCATCACGATCGTTCCCAGAGCATAGAGATTATACGGGATCGTACGCAGGAACATGCTGAACCCGTTGATGTTATATTCTTCCGGAACCGCGTAGCTGACTGCCGCCGCCCAGCATGAGATCGGCGCTATGATACAGATCGGGGCTGCGGTCGAATCGATCAGGTACGCCAGTTTCGCACGGGAGACCTTATGCTGGTCCGTAAGGGGGCGCATGACAGAACCGACTGTCATGCAGTTAAATCCGTCATCCACAAAGATAAGAAGGCCTAGCAGCACTGTCACCAGTTCAGCACCGACACGGTTCTTAATATGGACGGACGCCCATCTTCCGAAAGCCTGAGCGCCTCCGGACCGGTTCACCAGAACCACCATCGTTCCCAGCAGTGTGACAAAGACAAGGATGCTGGCGTGAGAGATGTCTGTGAGGTTCACGACCAGTCCCGCACTTTCATGATAAAGAAGCGTATTCAGTGCCGTCTCGGCATTACCGCCTGCATAGAGCATCGCCCCGACCGTGATTCCCACGAACAGGGAACTGTACACCTCTTTCGTTATCAGCGCCAACGCGATCGCGATGACCGGCGGAAGCAGGGACAGCGCCGTTCCGTAAGCCGCGGGTACATCGGACGCAGGAAGACTCCTGGCTCGGATCGTCAGAATCAGGAAGACAGCGATAATACACAAAGCCGCCGCGCTGACAAGGATCATCCTCTTCCGTCCTGACGCATTGTTATTGTCAGATCTGTTGTTGGACATAAAAACCTCCTCCACAAAACAACTTTTGTTATTTATACATTTTAATTGATATTTATTTCAGAGGCAATATGTTTTTCATACCTGCATGAGAGAAGAGGTCTTCCACAGCTTCAGCGGTTGTTAAAAATAAAAAAGATAAGATAAAAAGATAAGGCGCCGCCTGAAAACAGACAGCGCCCTGAAGCATCATATGCTGTTCATTTTTAATCCAATCCTGTCCGGGCTTACTGCTCTGCCGGGACAAATACGGCTACGCCGCCCTCACTGTTGGTCCAGTGAAGCTCGCCGATTCCGGTTCCCTCTTCATCAGGCACAAGCTCGAACATACCTGCGCCGGTACCCTGCTCTGCATCCGCTTCCGTCTCATCCCCGGACCCGTCCGTGATGGCAGCTTCATGCTCCGTGCCGTTATTATAGACAAGCGCGTCTTTCACTGCGTCAAAGCGGGCAGTCATGGTATAGAAGGAAGTCTTTCCGTCTCTCCCGCTGCCGTCAGACATCACCATATCCAGTCCGTTATCTTCTCCCAGAGAAATATCGAGCATGGTGCGGCCTTCCGTCTTCTCGACCCAGGTACCTTCCAGAAACGCAGCCAGATCTTTGGCAAAAGTCGGCATCGTATGGGATCCGCCTACATTCTCAGTGATCTGCCCGTCTTCGACCTTGACCTCAAAATCCATATACTGGTCTGTGAGGAAACCGTCCGTATGGATCAGACGGATCGTCCCCACTGCATCCACACAGCCGTCAAGAGCCTTGAAGCTTCCGACATAGGCATATCCTTCATCCGTGCTGTCAGTGATCACCTCTATGCAGGAATCCTCCGCATCCTCACGCGAAAACCCCCACCACCAGTCCGGATCCTTCTCCTCAGATTCGACATAGATCGTCATGACTCCGTTCTCAATACTGACGGAAGAGACAGCCATAGCAAAAGCTCCGGCCTCCGTTTCAGTCTCCTGCGCCTCATCAGCATAAACCACAGCCGGTACTGTCAGGCTTACTGCCACAGAACCAGCAAGCAACAATGCCATAATACTTTTCTTCATAACCTTATTTCATTCCTTTCTTTTGTCTTTACTTGAATGTCAATGTCATTCTAAACGAATTACCTGTTGTTTACAATGTGTATATACGCACGGCACAGCCTATATCCACCCACAACACAAACCGAAAAAGCAAGTGCATGTTGAACAAGTGCCTGACACTCGTTCTTATACGAGTGTCAGGCACTTGTTCACATTGCTCATTCTGTCTCTGCTCTTATTCAACAAAGACTACTTCGCCGCCTTCTTTGTATCCGTTTCCGGGGTTTGCCGGATAGCCGAGTGCTGCCATTCCGTACACCACATGGTCTTCCGGGATTCCCATCTGTGTCAGGAGCGGACGGATCGCGGGATCGTCGCAGATATCGCGCATCTGATTAATCCAGACAGAACCTACGCCATAGGAATAAGCCGCGAGGAAGATGTTTTCCAGTGCGCACGCGTTATCCTCTTTCCCAAATGGACTTTCCTTCAGGTTCGAAGGAATGATCAGTGCGGTCGGGTCATACATGTTATATCCTTGTCTTCCGAGAACTTCGCCCATTACCTTGGCAAGTTCGCGGATCTTCTCTCTGTTGGACACGACTGTAAACTTCCAGGTCTTCTTTCCCATTCCACTGGGAGCATGAAGCGCTGCTTGTGCCAGGTCCTGGAGGACGTCCTTCGGAACTTCCTGATCTGTAAACTGACGGATACTTCTTCTTGATAAAATCGCCTGCATTACTTCATTCATCGCATTTTCTCCTCATACTGTAGTGTTGTATCCCTGCTGAGCACTGTTCCTGCTCTGAATCCAATATAAGTCCGCATCAACAGCCGGTCAACAGATTCTGTAGATGCATGTGCATTGTCAGAACCACTCATTTGCAAACATCGATCCAACCCAGGCTTCCCGTATATTTCTCCATCTGAGGAATCGTCATCTCAATCGCACTGTTGCTGCTGCCCGCGGCAGGAAACACTGTCTCATATTTCTTCAGTGAAACGTCAAGATATACCTTAACTCCTTCATTGACCGCGAACGGGCAGACGCCGCCCGGCGCATGTCCGATATACCCTTCAACTTCTTCGAACGGGATCATCTTCGCTTTCATCTTAAACTGGTCCTTATATTTTCTGTTATCCACCCTGGACAGTCCGGACGCGATCACCAGGACCGGCGTCTCGTCCTGCAGAAATGAAAGGGACTTTGCGATCCTGTCAGGCTCTGTATGGAACGCATGTGCCGCCAGTTCCACTGTGGCGCTCGACTCATCCGCTTCCATAATTTTTCCTTCCAGTTCTGTTCCCGCAAAAAACTCCCTCACTTTATCAATTGCCATATCTCTCTCCTCACAAGCCTGCTGCGCAGGTATCCTGACAGAATACCCGAAAAACTTCTTTGAAAATGAATAACACATGAATATTATCACATCTGTGCAGGAATCTCCAACCCGGATGATTGGACTGTCATTGTTTGTCTGATATACTGTCTGCAGGACACTGATCATATGCAGATATGATCCGGCTCTTCCATCTATTTCTGAAAAGGAGTATGCAGCTATGAAGAAAAGAATTCTCTGCTTCGGCGATTCCAACACCTGGGGATACAATGGAGAAAACAAAGAACGCTACGATGAAGACACCCGCTGGACCGGGATCCTTCAGAAGCTTCTGGGCGATGGCTACACGGTGATTGAAGAAGGACATAACGGGAGAACTACCGTCTGGGACGACCCGGTCGAAAACCGCCTCGCCGGCCTTACCTACCTGTGGCCGTGCATGGAGTCCCAGTCTCCCTTCGACCTTATCATAATCATGCTTGGGACAAATGACACGAAGACATACTTCAGCATGACCGCTCAGAATATCGCGGACGCAGCCGGAAGACTGGTGCAGATCGCACAGACCTCTCCTTTCGGACCCGGCAGACAGAATCCGCAGGTCCTCCTGGTTTCGCCGCCTTCAATCGATCCGAATGAAACCCTTGACTACATGTTCGGACAGCAGGCTCATGAAAAAAGTCTTGGTTTCCCCAAAGCCTTCAAAAAGATTGCTGATGAAACAGGCTGCCACTTCATGGACGCTGCGCCGTTCGCCAAACCGGGAACGGCCGACGGCCTGCACCTGAGTCCTGAGAGCCATGCCTCCCTCGCTAAAGCAATGTATGAGAAGGTACTGTCCATCCTGGGCTGATCCGGAGTCTATACCGTATGGCGCTGCACGTAATTATAAGCAGCCATATTCCGCACAGATAAAAAGGCATGCCTCATACAAATGTGAAGCGGGAAGCATGTCACACGCAGGCAAGGAGAAACAGCGATGTCATATTCAAGCAGCAGAGTGAGGAAAGAATGGACAGAGTCGGATGACCTTCGTGACGCCGGCCTCACCACACCGGATGCGGTAATCCGTTATGACGATATCAGCTACGGGCCTGACCCGATGAATGTACTTGACGTATACCGTCCGAAAGACGCACAGGGCAGTCTTCCAGTTTTTGTGCTTGTTCACGGCGGCGGATGGGTGTACGGCGACAAAGAGCGCTATCAATACTACGGGCTGACCATGGCAGAGCGCGGATTCACGGTGATCAACTATACCTACCGTCTGGCTCCCGAATACAAATTCCCTGCCTCCCTTGAAGATACCTGTCTGGCGATCAGGTGGATGTTCGAAAATAAACAAAAGTACGGTCTCGATACGGAGCACGTCTTTCTCGGAGGCGATTCTGCCGGGGCACACCTGGCGGGACTGTTCACAAACCTGTGCACCAGTCCGGAGTATGCGGCTCATTTCAGCTTCAGGGCGCCGGAAGGATTCGTTCCAAACGCCGTCGCTCTGAACTGTGGGATATATGCTCCCGCCCGGGGAATCGATGAATTGATAAAAAAGAACCCGGAAGAAAGAGCGCTTCTTGGCGATGACGTCCGCATGATTGCCGAGTTCATGGAAGATCTTCTTCCTGACGCTTCTTCGAAAGAAGATCAGCGCCTTGTCTCGGTATATGATTACATGACTTCCGCATGGCCGCCTGTCTTCCTGATGACCGCACACGGTGATTACCTCATGGAAGCCGCGCCTGAGATGGAACGAAAACTAAAAGCTCTGGGCGTCCCCTGTACCTTCAAGGTTTACGGAACACCTCAGAGCCCGGAATATCATGATTTCCATGTAACGATCCAGAATCCGGCCGGTCAGAAATGCAACGACGACGAAGCGGGATTCTTCCGCTCATTTCTATGATTCACTTAGACCAGAACACTTTGTAAAAAAACATCCGGCCTGGATGTTTTTTTATGCATATCTGCGCAGGATGCTTCTTACCGATGACAGATACCCGCCCCCGAAGAGGTTCAGGTGATTGACCAGGTGATACAGATTGTAGAGATCCCTGCGGTCAGAGTATCCGCTGTCAAGACCTCCCACATCCCTGTACTCCTCATAAAACTCATATGCAAACCCGCCGAACAGCTGTGTCATCGCAAGGTCTGCTTCCGAATGTCCGTAGTAGACTGCCGGATCGATCAGCCATGCCTTCCCGTCATCGCCGGTCATATAGTTGCCGCCCCACAGATCTCCGTGAAGAAGCGACGGTTTTGCCGGCTCTGGCAGATAACGGTCCAGGTTATCCAGAAGAGAACTGATCTTCTTCCTGTCTCCCGGATCAAAATATCTCTCCGCCCGCCGAAACTGCGGCGTCAGCCTGCAGTCACGAAAGAATGCGACCCATGAACTGCGGGGGGTATTGATCTGCTTCCCGGAGCCGATGTAGTTGTCCCGCGCAAAGCCATACCCAATCTCAGGATCTGTCTCAGCCTTGTGCATCATGGCGAGCTCATCCGCGAAGGTCTCCCAGTAATCCCTGATCCTTCTGCCGCCCTGGAGATACTCCATAAGAAGGAAAGACCGGCTGCCATCCTCTCCTGCCGCCAGCACCCCGGGCGTTCGGATGGTTCCGGTTGCCCTGATGGCTGCCAGTCCGGCGGCTTCCGCCCTGAACATATCAATTGCGGATGCCGTATTCGACTTCATGAACAGCACACTGCCGTCATCCAGCATCAGAGTGTACGCATCGTTGATGTCCCCGCCGGATACCGGTCTTCTGTCCCTGACCGTTCTCTCAGGACCGTACAGATCGCAGATTGCCTCCGTCAGGGAAGAATATTCCCCTGCCCTGTGAAGATCAGAGCGCATCGTTCTTATACTCCGGGAAACGGATCTTGATATATTCCTTGATCGCTTTCACGCAGCCTTCGAACCCGATCGCCCCACTGTTCAGGCACAGGTCATAATAACGGCAGTCATTCCAGTCATGCCCGGTATAATACTTATAGTAGTCAGCGCGGTATTTATTGGTCTCCTCGATGTATTTCATCGTCGTCTTTCCGCCGAACGCGCCCCTCTTCTTCGCCTGCTCCAGACAGTAATCAGGATCTGCATAGATAAAGACCCGGATCAGATTATCGCGTCCGCTCAGCACATAGTCCCCGCACCTCCCGATGATGATGCAGGAATGCTCATCTGCGAGCGCCCGGATGACCTTCGCCTGGTAATTGAACAGGTTCTGGTTCGAAAGGAAGTCCTTGCTTTCCGGTGGTATGACTGTCCCGTCATAAGCTTTGTGAGCGACCCTGAACAGCGTCGTTTTCTTCAGCTTCTCATCCGCCTGAGCAAACAGGGCTTCACTGATGCCGGAATCATCGGAAGCCATGCGGAGGATCTCCCTGTTGTAAAATGGGATCCCCAGCTCTTCTCCGAGCATCTCACCGATCGTCTTTCCGCCGCTTCCGTAATAACGGGCTATTGTAATCACAATTTTATCCATATCTGCCCCCCTGTTCTTCCTGATACTCATGTCATCTGGCCCTTCCCGGGTTCCATGAAAATGAGCTGTTTCTGTCATTTTGTTTCTGAGTAAAATATACCATGCGCAGGTTTTTGTGTAAACAAGTCAGTCAATCTCCTGATCATCTTCCGGCGCCTTGGAATATCCCTCCAGGATCTCCTCCATATACTGCCGGTACTGCTCTCTGATCTCTTCAGGGCCGACGATCTCCAGTCCTTTTCCGATGGCCGTCACCCATCCGAAGAACTGCGGACTGACCGTCACTGTCACCTGTGCGGAAAAATGATCTTCATCCAGCGGCCGCATCCAGATATCGGTTCCGAAACGGTCCAGTATCACGCCCGCCAGCTGTCTGTCGCCGCGAAGCTGTACTTTGGCGTCCACCCCACTGTACATGCCGAAGGTCTTCTTGGAAAACGCCGCGGTATCAATCCTCTGAGCCAGGGCGTCAACACTTCGCGCCTTCTGTGTTATGCTCATATTCCGCATCTTGTCGACACGGTAATGCCGTACCCCGCAGGCATGTTCGTCATATCCGATCAGATAGTAATTCTCGTCATCCCAGATCAGGTTCAGAGGGCTGACCACATAGAAAGCCCCGTCATGGCGGAGCTGCGTCTTCTTCTGCATTGTCCAGTCTACGTACTGATATGTGATCTGCAGGCTCTGGAATATGGCACTGTGGATCATATCCACATTGTAGTAGATCGTCTCATTTGGAGTCTTGGAACGGTTATAGATCGTCACCTGGCTGCTCAGCTGTTTTGCCTCATGACTGCTGCACAGAGATTCCAGCTTCCGGATCAGTTCCGCCGACTTCTTCTCCGTGATGAACTTTGACGACTGGACCGCATCCACCAGCAGTTTGAGCTCCGCAAGTTCAAATTGCCTCGATCCGATGTAATAGCCCCTCGTCTTTCCTTCCTTCTGTACGATATCCAGATCCGCATCTGTCAGCTTGCGTATCTCCGTATAGACAGTGCTCCTGTTGATTGTGATGTTGTATTCCCGGTCCAGGATTCGCATAAGATCCGCTGCATTGAGCGGATGATCTTCGTCTGTCCGCTCCAGCAGAATCTGCATCAGGTACAGTGTTTTCAGGCTCGCATCTTCCAGTTTCATGCCTACTCCTCCGGATCACCAGATATATGGGATCACTTTATACCTTACCTTCTTCTTATACTCCGAATAGCCTTCCAGCCCCTGTTCCAGGACCTCTTCCTCATTGCATATCCGTCTGTTAATGATCGGCAGATACATCAGAGCCGCAATGAAAGAAGCGATACTTCCGAGCACCAGCGGCATCATCAGAAACAGTATGACTGTAGACGCATACATGGGATGTCTCACGATCCCGTACAGTCCGGTGTCGATCACTTTCTGGTGCTCCTGCACCTCGACCACACGAGAGAGATATTCATTTTCCCGAACCACCTCCGCATACATCAGGTAGGCAGCCAGGAAAATGACCGCTGCGATCCATGAGACCCACATGGGCAGGATATACCAGCCAAATCTTACATTGAGCCCTGCCAGGATAAAAACCGCAAGGAACATCACCATGCTCAGCAGCACGACCTTCTTCTGTTCACTCTGAGTCTCTTTGTCGTTGAGACGTTTGCGAAGCAGCTGAGGATTCCTGATCAGAAGAAAGATGCCTATACCCAGCATCGGGATAAATAAGATCGCCATAAGAAGCCAGCCCTGCGGATAATGCAGTGTCCCCGCGGGGATAAATGTCAGAAGGGCAAACAGGATAAGCCCGGTTATATATTTCAGGGATGCTTCCGCCGCAAGATTCTTATTCATTTCTCAATCACTATTGTTCCTGTCTCAGGTGCTGCTTAATTCATAATATCTGCCGAGCATGACTGCCCTTGCGTCTGTCCTGTGTCCGACCTGTACTGTCTTTGCAACGGGTACTTCGTCAGGGACGATCTCCAGGATCAGTTCTTCGATCGAAGGCTTCAGTTTCTCATCTTCCATCTGCGTGAAAGTCCCGAGCAGAACGCCATCCACCTGGTCAAAAACGCCCATCTGGCTGTACTGCTGCAGCGCCGTTGCCATCTGGTTCGGTCCCCCGCCGTAGGATTCCAGCAGGAGCACGGCTCCTGAAAGATCAGGCCAGTACGGCGTCCCGGCCAGTTTGAGGAAGCATCTTGTATTGCCGCCCAGGATCCTGCCGGCCATCTTTTCTCCCCGGACGAATCTCACCTTGGGAAGATATGATCCCAGTCTGTCTTTCAAGATAAACTCGCGGAAGAAATCCAGCTGCTCCTGGGCATGGTCATAGAGAAGATTCCTCACCTGCCAGTTCACTGTCTCTCTGCCTGTCTTACTGATGACTGCATTCAAGACCGTCGTCAGGTCACTGTATCCGAAAAACAGTGCCCGTGAAGCCCTGACCGCTTCATAGTCAAGATACCCAAGGACAGTGTTGGCAAGATCGCCTCCTGAGACATCAAAGATATAGTCCATCTCAGGATCGCAGAAATAAGCATTTACTTTATTTGCCTTCTTCTGCCCCATATCATGCCCGCCGGATCCGTACAGAAGCGGGCTCATCTCGACATGAACACCTTCTGCCTCAAGGATCAGCCGCAGTCTTTCGATATCAGCCGTCCTTCCCGGGTCGAGGAAATCAGAGCATGCGCACAGCGCCGCCTTTCTCTTATAATTCATAACCATCCTCTCTCAGTTCGTCCTGCAAACGTCCACTCCGCTGTCTTAATCGATCCGGATCGACCAGGAGGTTCTCCATTCCTTTCCGCCATCAAGTGCGATCAGGTCACCCTGCAGTGCCAGATCCTCCACGATGCCTTCTCTGGAAGGAAGTGACGTCCATGGTTCAATGCAGACATAAGGCGCGTCTGTGCACGGCTTATGCCAGAATCCCACGTAGCGGAAATCCGGATAAGATACCGTCACCCGCCGGTCCGTCTTATCCGAGCAGATCGCAGCTTCCCTGGAGGCATTAACCAGTACGATTGCGTCATGGTCAAAGAGTTCATGCTTTAAGGGGATCGCACGGTCTTTGAGTTCATACCTCTCCTGCCCCGGCGTCACTGCGCCGCTGTCCGCAAGGATGATGCGGTACGGATGCGCATCCTGCGAAAACTCGATCCTGTAATCCTCAAATGAAGTGTCCGGGGTCATCGGTACGTTGAATCCGGGATGCCCGCCGACAGCAAAGTACATCCTCTCATTCCCGCGGTTCTCAACAATCGTCTCCATCTCAAGAACATTGTTATTCAGGGAATAGATCATCCGGTAGGTGAAATCGAAAGGATATTTCTCTTTCGTTCCTTCACTTGAATCCAGCCGCAGCACGACACGCGTATCCGACTGTTCTTCGACGGTCAGCTCTTCGTACCGGACAAGACCGTGATTGCCGAATCCATAGGTCCTGCCGTTCAGCCAGTATTTTCCCTCCGTCAGCCTGGCGACATATGGGAATATGTTCGGTGCATGGCTGGTCCAGTATGCCGGATCTCCCTGCCACAGATACTCTGTCCCGTCTTTCGACCGGATCGACTGAAGTTCCGCACCCTTCGCTGCGATTTTCACTGTGAGCTCTTCATTGCGAATCGTAATATCCATATCAACCTCCTTGTACTTCCGTTCATTTCCGGGTCAGTGTTTTTCCATTCTGTTAAAGATATTAGCCAGTATAGCTCCTGAGATATTGTGCCAGACGGAGAAGATCGCTCCGGGAACGGTGGCCATGGCCAGGTCCGGAAATGCAGTTCCCGCCAGTGAAGTTGCAAGTCCTGAGTTCTGCATTCCGATCTCGACAGACAGGGCCTTCGTCTTCGGAGTATCCATTTTCAGCAGCCTGCCAAGACCGAAGCCGCAGGCATATCCGAGAAGATTATGCAGGATGACGACCGCAAATACGACCGCTCCCGTGGTCAGGATCTTTTCCGCATTATGCGATACGACAGCATCCACGATCAGGCAGATCGCGATGACGGAAACCATCGGAAGAATCTTCACTATGCTGCGCGTATACTTCCCCAGGAATTTATTGATGATAAATCCGAGAAGGATCGGAATGATAACAACTTTGATGATCGACAGAAACATACTCGCCACATCCACCCGGACATTGGTCCGAAGCAGCAGGTATGTGATAGCCGGAGTCAGGAACGGGGCAAGCAGAGTGTTCACACTGGTCATGCCCACAGACAGAGCTACATCCCCTCCGGACAGGTATGTGATCACGTTGCTCGAGGTTCCGCCCGGGCAGGTTCCTACCAGTATAACACCCGCCAGCAGGGCTGTTTCCAGGCCGAAGACCTTACCGAGTGCAAATGCAAGAAGCGGCATGATCGTAAACTGGGCTGCGCAGCCGATGATGATATCCTTCGGCCTGGTAAAGACCAGCCTGAAGTCTTCCGGTTTCAAGGTCAATCCCATGCCGAACATAACGACCATCAGCAGATAATTGATCCAGGAGGTCTGCACCCACATGGCTCTCTCAGGAAGAAACAGTGAAAAAGCTGCCACAACAAGCACGATGATGGCCATGTATTTCCCGAAAAATGAACTTATCTTTTCAAGAATCCTCATATTACTCCCCTGCTTTTAACTGAACCACTACTCCCTCTGTAATGCCGGACTCATTGAAAGCATCCACTCTTACATAGACCGGCTCGCCTTCAATCAGGGCTCCGATGTTCTGGCAGTTCTTTCCAAATACCAAATAACTGTGATACAGCTTGTCCGGTGAATAACCCCACAGTATATTGTGTCCTACCGCATCGTCTTCCTTCCAGGATACCGTCATATTCAGTGGGCCGTCCGGCAGAACACCTACTTCTTTCGTCTGACCGGGAAGTTCTCCGTCCGCTTTCCCGAAAACACGCAGGCCGGAGATGCACGGCGTCTCATTGTAAGGCAGTTCGCCGACTGTCAGCTTCAGGTAACGGATCCTGATACCATCCTCCCTGATCACGCAGTCATGCGGAAGATCTGTTTCAGCGTTCATCTTATCTTCGATCACGGAGAACTCATTTCCATCCAGTGAACCTTCAAGTTTCCAGCAGGTCTTCTTCGGTCTGCAGTCGATCGCTCTGATATCGCCGGCTACACTGTATGCAGTCTCTCCCGGGACAAATTCTTCCTCGATCCCGTCATCCATATAATTAATCTGAACCGCATTCACCAGATACTCCCTGCCAAGATCCAGCAGGATCCACTCACCCGGTCTGCCGCTTCCTGCCTTCCACCAGGTCTGGCAGTCGGATCTGTGCCGGAAGAAGCCGTTACTTTCTTTCCATAGGACAGCAGCATCCAGTCAGGATCAGCATACGCAGGCGTGTCTGTATTCACCGGCCATGTTCCGTAGCGCTGGTCGCAGAACAGGTCCTTGTCTTGATCAAAGCCGGCCTTCCAGATCCCGATCCGGCGTTCAAACATATGATTGCAGCTGATCCGCATACTGGCCGTATGCCACAGGCGCCCTTCCAGATCTTGCATAGTGGAACCGTGCCCCGCTCCGGGCATAAAACCTCCGGGCATATATGAAAATGGGTTGTTCCTGGCAAGTTTAAATGGTCCCAGAGGCGCGTTGCTCACGTACACACCGTCGCAGTAGATATTAAACTCTGTTCCGGGGATGGCGTACTGAAGATAGTACCTGCCTTCGTGTTTTGTCATCCACACGCCTTCGATATAAGGACGGCCCGGAAGGGTATGGTCATGCCCCTTGCGCTCATAACCGATCCGTTCCATATGGGAATCGATCAGCACAACGGGGTCTGTCTTCCTCTGCATGGTCTCAGGGTCCATCTCAGCCCCGTAGATAGGCTCTTCGTCAGAACATCCCCAGTAGAAATAAAGTTTCCCGTCATCATCCGGAAACAGATTCGGATCCCAGAACGGGAAGGTTCCCGGTATCTCCTCAAAGGGCTGTGTCAGCGGGTCTTTCGTCCGGAAAAATGAACAGGGCTCATCCCGCCTGGACGCGCTGAAGTACATATACTCTCCCACTTCCCTGACATCCGGAGCGTAGTCGCAGATGGGCATCTCACTCAGAAACGGATGATACTCCCAGCTCACCATATCATCCGAACTCAGGAACCCGGCTGTCATAGACGGAAAGATATAATACCTTCCCTTAAACAGGATCATGGACGGATCCGCTGCCTCGCGGCAGACACAATTTTCTCCAAGCCCCCCGTCCCTGAGTTTCCTGATATGCTGGTATTTATACCCGATATTTAACGGATTGCAATAATGAGCCATATGAATAACCTGACCTTTCTTTCCGGATTACCGGATCCTCCTGCCGCCGATATAAACCTGCTGCAGATTCCATTCCGCATCACAGACAAGAAAGTCTGCATTCTTCCCCGTCTCCAGGCTTCCGATCTCATCATCCATACCGACCTGGCACGCAGGATTCAGGGTCGCTGCCAAAACCGCCTCTTCCACTTTGATTCCGAAATGAATGGCATTCACAAGATCTTCGTACAGATTGGCGACTGCGCCCGCAAGATTACCGTCCGCTATCCTTGCCTGTCCGTCTTTGAGCGTAATA
>CADCII010000033.1 GCA_902801515.1 uncultured Lachnospiraceae bacterium | reverse complement strand
AGACGTGGATTTCTATTTCCATGGACAGGCAAGCCCACTTGCAGGATCCAACTATCTGACCCCGAATATCCAGATCGGAAACTGGTTTGGTATGAAGGGAAAGGCTTCTATCCATCATTCCGAGGCCTGCTGTACAGGATATTATGCACTGGAACAGGCTGTGAACGCAGTCGCTTCCGGCAAATACAATTGCGTGCTCTCGGGCTGCGTGGAATTCGGCGACTGCAATGCGGTTCCGAACCATCCTTATAAGAGAGAGAAAGTCCCGATGGAGAAGTTCCTCCAGACTACAGCGTGGCTGTATGACCGCAATTACTGCAGAAGCATGATGGCCGGTCAGGAACTGATCTACGATGATGCCGCAGAGTATTATAAGAGAACCAACGGACTGACGGATGAAGAGATGGATGACACGCTCTGCTGGATGTCCATCAACAACAGAAAGAATGCATCCAAGTGCGAACTTGCGATCGAGCGCAAGACCTATGATGAGATCGCGAAGGAGAATGGATACAACAGTGCCATTGAGTACATGAAGAGTCCGTTCAACCCGAGAACCGGCGACTTCCTGCGTATGTCCGGCATCGAGGTCAAGTGTGACGGTGCTGCAGCTGTTCTCGTCTGCGCTACTGACATGATCGAAGAACTGACGCATGGAAAGATGCAGCACAAACCTGTGGAAGTTCTTGGCGTAGGATGCGGCGCATATGAAGCATCCAATCCCCATTTTGAGATCCGTGCGACGGAAGAGGCGGTTGAGCAGGTCTATGATGTGACCGGAGTCAAGCCGGAAGAGATCGATATCTTCTATGCAAATGACTTCATTATCACCTCTCATCTGATTGCAGCTGAGATCGCCGGATATCTCCCGAAGGGAGAAGGCTGGAAATATATCTGCGAAGGCAGGACCGCTTATGACGGAGACAAGCCGATCAATACCAACGGCGGAAGAACATCTTTCGGACATGCCCATGCTGCATCCGGACTGGCAGATCTGTATGAATGCGTCCATCAGATGCGCGGTGACTGCGGTGAGCGTCAGGTGAAGAAACTTCCGAAGACAGCTATGCTTCGTGGCTACGGTGGTGCACAGAATATCTGCACCTACATTATCCGCACCAAGGAAGATTGAGAGGGGGAACAGAATTATGGCAGTGAAACTGGAAGCAGTTACAAGAACATTCTATGAAAACCTGGAGAAGGGCAAGATCACAGGAAAGAAATGCAAAGACTGCGGAGCCATGGAGTTCCCGCCCCGCCTTGCCTGCAATACCTGCGGAAGCACCAATCTGGAATGGGCAGAGATCTCCGGAAAGGCAACGATGCATTCCATCGTCCTTCCTGCGCAGCTCTCATCAAAGCCGGAATACGCACCGCTGAAACCGTTTGCCTACGGCGAGATCCATCTGGAGGAGGGATCCCAGTTCAACGGCGTGGTCAGAGGCATTAACAAGAAGAAGAGAAGAACTCTGATCGACAAACTTCCGATCAATGTTACAGCAGCAATCTATCAGAGAGACGGATACAAGACAGTAGTCTTTGATCTGGACGAAGGACAGTGCGACTGATCTTAAGGCCGGTATCCTATATCTGCAATAGCTTTTATTTCAGTCAGTCGGGGCATTTCCATTGCTGCAGGGTAATGGAAATGAAACCTGAACTATACATTTCAAAAAGGAGATAATCATGGACAGAAAAGAACTGGAAGCAATCGTCATCAAGGCAGTGGCAACAATCTATGGCAAGGATGAGTCTGAACTCTCCATGGCAACCAACATCAAGGAAGAACTCGGCGGAGCATCCGTCAAGATGGTAGGTCTGACCGCAGCCATCGAGGAAGAGACCGATGCAATGGTCGAACTTCAGGTTGCGTCTGCCTGCGAGACCCTTGGTGATCTTGTGGACGCAGTGGAAGAAGAACTGTAATAGCAGCAGAACGTTCAGCCCTCTGTGCAGACATACCGCATGTCTGCGCGGGGGCTGCTTTTAATCAGAGAGGAAGAATATGAGCGAATATAGAGTATTTGCAATCAACCCGGGTTCTACTTCAACCAAGATCGGCCTGTTTGAGGGAGAGAAATGCCTCTTCTCCAAGAATGTTTCCCATGACGCGAAGGAACTGGAAAAATACGACAACCTGTCCAAGCAGCTTCCCTATCGTAAGCAGATGATCCTGGACATCCTGAAAGAAGCAGGCTTCACGCTGGAAGGTGTGGATGTGTTTGTAGGACGCGGCGGTGGACTCCTTGCCATGGAGGGCGGCACCTACGGCATTACGGATCTCGTCCTTGAGCATGCAAGGACCTGCGCGAACGGTATCATCCATCCGGCAACGTTGGGACCGCAGCTTGCAGACCAGTTCGCAAAAGAATATGGCGCAAAGGCAATGGTCGTCAACCCGCCCGATACGGATGAGATGCAGGATCTGGCGAGACTGACCGGCATCAAAGGCGTACACAGGATGATCCATCTGCATGCGCTGAATCTGAAGGAGACAGCGATCCGCCATTGCAAAAACGTCCTGCATAAGAAATATGAGGACAGCAATCTTGTAGTCTGCCATATCGGCGGAGGCATCTCCATCTCCGCACACAAACTCGGCCGCATGGTCGACGGCTATGATATCGTCGGAGGAGAGGGCCCCATGGCTCCTACGCGCTGCGGCGACATCTCTGTGGCAAATGTTCTTTCCTATATGATGAAGAACAATCTCGGACCGAAAGATATGAAGGAACTGCTCTCCAGAAAAGGCGGCTTCGTCAATCATCTGGGAATCTCTGATGCCATCGAGCTCACAGACAGGGCGGCAAAGGGAGACAAGTACGCGGAAATGCTCTGGAATACCATGATCTACCAGATCGAGAAGGGTATCGGCGCTATGTCTGCTGTTCTGAAGGGCAAGGTCGATGGAATCCTCCTTGGCGGCGGAATGGTCCACAATAAGGATCTTGTCGCGCAGATCACAGATGCCTGCAGCTATATCGCACCGGTCTATGCATATCCGGGAGAATTCGAGATGGAGGCAATGGCGGCCGGCGCAATCCGTGTTCTGAATGGTGAGGAAGAATTGAAGGAATACACGGGCAAACTGGTCTGGGACGGATTTGACTTCGAGTAAGGGACAGAACAGATGAATTTGAATAATGACTGGTTCTTTAAATGGAACATTATCACCAATACCTGTATGGCACTGATCATAAACACGGCGGCGACAATCTTTGCCGGAGGAGACACTCTGGCCGGATGGGTCACCGGATGCTGCTGCGCATTTACCATCAATACCATAGCAGCGATCATTATACCCGTGGGACCGATCAGCATGAAGTTTTCAAGGGGCGTATGCGGCGCGAAGGAAGGAACCTTCCTGGATCTGCTGCTGCGCAACATCGTAGTCAATCTGATCTTTGTCACCATCGTCAGTATGGGAATGGCGCTGATCCACGTGGGCGTCGGACCGAATCTGATCCCTGCCTGGTGGTCCACCTATCCTAAACTTTATGTTGTGGGAACGGTCGGCGCCATGCTGATCGAGAAACCCATAGCAATGTTCTGCAGCGGACATAATTGAGAGTAAATCTGTAATTAACTATATCAGCATTCATACCCCTGCCGCATTACGGGAACATGCAGTTCCGTGATGCGGCAGGTTTCTGGTTAAAAAAGGACATGAATAATTCTATTCTTTTTTTCATATACCATGTATAAGAGATGTTTTTCTGTCAATATCCAACCTCAAATGGGTGAAATATCGAGAAGTGGCCCTAAAAATCACTGTGCTATCCTTTAGTTACGATGAAGCAGGAGGTATCCTGTAAAACACACCACACTTTCAGGAGGATATACTATGAATATGAAGAAGGTGCTCAGTCTTGTACTGGTATCCGCCATGACACTTACCATGGCAGCAACTGCTTTTGCAGAAGAAGCAGGCGGTCTGTCCGGAGCTAACTGCGATCCGGCGAACACTGCCAAGACAGATGAGACGCTGACGATCGGATTTGGTTCAGAACCGTCCACCCTTGTCGGCACTGCAACCGGCAACACCGAGAATGAATCCATGATGATCTTCTCAGCTCTGACTGACAATCTTGTAGCCTACAACTCACTTACAGGTGAGATCGAGCCGCAGCTGGCAACTGAGTGGGAATGGGTTGATGACACGCACTGCAAGTTCACTCTTCGCGATGATGTCACCATGTCTGACGGAACCCCGTTTGTAGCAGACGATGTTGTCTTCTCCGTAAAAATGTGGAGAGATCAGAACGCGACCAATGAGACTGGCTCAATCTTCACAGAATGTGCAGATCCGGTAGCTGATGACGAGCATACCGTAACGATCGAGTTCACATCCAATGCACCGGATATCATCCGTATGCTGACCTGGACCAACTATGGTATCGTGTCCGAAGATGAAGTCAATGCAGCAGGCGGCTTCGAAGAAGTCGGCAAGAACCCGGCAGTTGGCTCCGGCCCCTACAAGTTCGTGTCCTGGACCAACGGACAGAGTGTTGTCATCGAGCGTAACGAAGAGTACTGGAACCAGGATTACGCAGGATACTACAAGCAGATCGTGTTTACATTCACCTCTGATCCGGCAGCCCGCATCATGGCAGTTCAGTCCGGCGACGCAGATGTTGCATATGCGATCCCGACCGCTCAGGCTTCTACCTTCCAGGCGAACGAGGCAGTCAAGGTCGTGAACTACACCTTTGACCAGGTCAACCATCTGTGGTTCAACATGGGTGAGAATGCAGGCGCTACCGCTGACCAGAAGGTCCGTGAAGCAATCGACAAAGCTCTGGATTACGATGCGATCAATGCAGTCGGTTCCGCAGGACTCACTGCTCCGGCACTTGGATATTTCGTAGAAGGCAACCCGAACTACAACGAAGTTTATACCACGGAAGAGAGAGCTGTTGACATTGAAGGCGCCAAGGCACTTCTTGAGGAAGCAGGATACGGCGATGGCCTTACCATCAGAGCACTTGGTCTGTCTGACATCGAGCCGGTTTATGTAGTCATGCAGGCAAACCTGGCACAGGCGGGCATCACCCTTGAACTGGATATCCCGGATACCGCACAGTTTGTAGGACAGGCAGCAGGCGGCGACTATGACATCATCATCGTTGGCGAGTATGCGGCAGCAAGATTCCCGTCCATCTTCATCTTCTTCCAGAATGCGTACACCTTCTGCATCGGCGGACCGAAGTGGACAACCGATGAGATCAACGCAAAGATTCATGACTTCATTTTCGCAGAGGATCAGGAGAGCGCAACTCAGATCGGCAAAGAATTCGAAGAGATGATGAAAGAGAGCTGCATCCAGACGAACCTGTTCCCGGCTGTCAACAGCGCAGTGACCAATCCGGCTCTGAAGGGCTTCAATACTCTGGAGCGCGGCTTCATGGATCCGACCGGTTTCTACAAAGAGTAAGAAGCACAAAGAACCGAATTCCAGAAATCATATAGCAGCATGATTTAAATGGAAAGTCGCAGTTGTGGGGACCTTCCTCCACACTGTGACTTTCCTGCTGAAAGACAGAACTTACAGATGTAAGCCGGATGGCTTGCAATACATGATTCGGAGTGGCTTATGTTAAAGTATATAATTAAACGTATCCTTCTCCTGATCCCTATCCTGCTCGGCGTTTCTGCCATCATCTTTCTTCTGAAGACCGTAACGCCCGGTGATCCCGCCAGACAGATCCTCGGCAATACAGCAACGGAAGAGCAGGTTCAGGAACTGAGAGAAGAGCTTGGTCTGAATGACCCGGTGGTCGTACAGTATGTGCGGTATATCAAGAACATCGTAACAAAGGGAGACTTTGGCAGTTCCTATCGTACAGGCGAACCGGTCCTGTCGGAGATCCTGCCGAGACTCGGGACATCCGGTATCATAACGATCGGAGCCGTTGCGATCGGTGCAATCATAGGCATTGTTCTGGGAATCATATCTGCCTTGAAGAAATACACATGGGTTGACTCTCTGGTGCTGGTCATCTCCATGTTCTTCCAGTCGGTGCCCGAATTTGTTGTTGCACTGGTCCTGATCATGGTATTCGCTGTTAATCTGCACTGGCTGCCTGCGACAGGCATCACATCGATCAAGGGTTTCATCCTTCCGATGGTTACGATCGGTCTGGCTTCCGTTGCCAGCTATACGCGTATCACGCGTTCCTCCATGCTGGAAGTCCTGGGTGAAGACTACATCCGTACCGCAAGGGCAAAAGGCCAGACGGAAAACAACATCACTTATCATCACGCACTGCGCAATGCCATGATTCCGGTGGCACAGTCCATCGGTACCAGCCTGGGCAACAGTATCGGCGGCGGCATGGTCATTGAGACCGTCTTCGGTGTGCCCGGCGTCGGCAAATACATCGTCGATTCCATCACGCAGAGAAACTATCCATCCGTCCTCGGCGGCGCTCTGATCATCGCCATGGTGCTGACGATCATCAACCTGATCGTTGATATCAGCTTCGTCCTGATCGACCCGAGACTGAAGACGACTATCATTGCCGGCGGCGCTAAGAAGCCGAAGGCAAAGGCAGCATAAGGGGGGATAGAAGATGGCAAAAATGCATACTCCCGCGATGGAGAAGATTGAGAAGAAGAATAAGAGAAGAAAAAAACCAGTCAATTCGACCCCGGCTTATGAAGCATGGAAGCGTTTCAGACGTAATAAAACCGCTATCCTCGGACTTGTTGTGGTATGTCTGCTGATCCTGGTCGCGATCTTCGCACCTCTGATCGCACCGTATGATTATACGGCTCAGGATTACACAGCTATGATGCAGGCACCGAGCGCAGCTCACATCTTCGGAACGGACGCGTTCGGACGTGATATCTTCAGCCGTGTCATCTACGGAACCAGATATTCGCTGGTCATCGCACTGTTCTGTACGATCGCGGCTCTGTTTTCCGGCGGCCTTCTGGGAATCATCGCAGGGTATTTCGGAGGTAAGGTTGACACGATCATCATGCGTATCATGGATATCTTCCAGGCAATTCCGATGATCATGATGGCCATGTGTATCGTGTCTGTTCTCGGAAACGGTATCCCGCAGCTGGTTGCAGCAGTCATGTTCGCATCCATGCCGACCATGGCAAGAAATAACCGCGCAGCGATCCTTCGTGTACGCGGAAGCGACTACATCGAGTCTTCAGAGGCGATCGGTGTCGGCCAGGTCCAGATGATCCTGAAGCATATGATCCCGAACGCGGCAGGCGTTATGATCATCTTCTTCGTAGGCTTCCTGGCAGTTTCCATCATGATGATGTCCTCCATGAGCTATATCGGAGTCGGCCTTGCTGCTCCGACACCTGAGTGGGGACTGATCCTTAACGACGGTAAAGCATATATCACATCAGCGCCTTACATGATGTTCTTCCCGGCACTGATGATCATGATCACCTGCTTTGCATTCAACCTTATGGGCGATGGTCTCCGCGACGCATTCGACCCGAAGAGTAAATAATCAGGAGGACGGGACATGAGTGATACATTACTTAGCGTAAAAGATCTCGTCATCCATTACGAGACAGAAGATGAAGTAGTTGAAGCAGTCAACAAGATTTCATTTGACATCAAAAAGGGCGAAGTGCTCGGACTGGTCGGCGAGACCGGTGCAGGCAAAACCACAACCGCGCTCGGCATACTCGGACTGCTTCCCGCAAAGGTCGGACATGTGATCCAGGGATCCATCGAGCTGGAAGGCAAGGATCTTCTGAAACTGTCCGAGAAGGAGATGCGCCAGATCCGCGGCAAGAAGATCTCCATGATCTTCCAGGATCCGATGACCGCCCTGAACCCGGTTAAGACGGTAGGCGATCAGATCGCGGAAGTTGTTCTTCTGCATAACCAGTGCTCGAAGGCGGAAGCGCTTAAGAGAGCTCAGGAGATGCTGGCGATGGTCGGCATCGTTCCGGAGCGTTACAAAGATTATCCGCATCAGTTCTCGGGCGGCATGAAGCAGCGTATCGTTATTGCGATCGCGCTGGCTTGCGAACCGGAACTTCTGATCGCAGATGAGCCGACGACCGCTCTTGATGTTACGATCCAGGCACAGATCCTTGACATGATGAGGAAACTTCAGAAAGAACAGGGAACTTCCGTTATCCTGATCACGCATGACCTTGGCGTTGTTGCTGAGATGTGCGATAACTGCGCAGTCATGTACGGCGGCGAACTGGTTGAGTACGGAACACTGGAACAGGTCTTCGACAATCCGAAGCATCCTTATACCAGAGCACTGTACAAGTCCATTCCGTCACTGGACAAGGACGTAGAACGTCTGGAAGTCATTCCGGGACTGGTTCCGGATCCGTCAGATCTGCCGGAATATTGCAGCTTCTTTGAGCGCTGCAGTGAGAAATGCGATAAGTGCAACAAGTACGATCCGGTCAGTACGGAAGTTGAGCCGGGACATTATGCAAAATGTCTGCAGTATATGAAGGAATGGGAGGGCTGATCATGGATTCTAAGAATTTACTTGAAGTGAAGAATCTGAAGAAGTACTTCCAGACTCCGAGAGGACTTCTGCATGCAGTAGACAACGTCACTTTCAACATTGAGAAGGGCAAGACCATCGGTATCGTCGGAGAGTCCGGCTGCGGCAAGTCCACACTGGGCAAGACCTTGATGCGCCTGCACCAGCCGACCGCCGGTGAGGTCATGTTCAAGGATGCGGATATTGCCAATATCCCGCTGAAGGAATTCAAGAAAAAGTACCGTGCCAACATCCAGATGATCTTCCAGGATCCCTACGCATCGCTGGATCCCAGAATGAGCATCCTGCAGCTGATCGAGGAGCCGATCAAGGTCAACAATAAGAGCCTTTCGAAAGCCCAGGTCACTGAAAAGGCAAGAGAGATGATGGAACTGGTCGGTCTTGCCAAGAGACTGGAAGGAGCTTATCCGCATGAGCTGGACGGCGGACGCCGTCAGAGAATCGGTATCGCGAGAGCGCTCTCTCTGAATCCTGAATTCATCGTCTGCGATGAGCCGGTATCTGCACTGGATGTTTCCATTCAGGCGCAGGTCCTGAACCTGCTTCAGGATCTTCAGGAGCAGAGAGGACTGACCTATATGTTCATCACGCATGACATGTCAGTCGTCAAGCATATCTCGGATGACATTGCAGTCATGTACCTCGGACAGATGATCGAGAAGTGCAGCGCGGACCGCATCTTCCGTGATACCATCCATCCGTACTCACAGGCGCTCCTGTCGGCGATCCCGATCCCGAATGTGCACGTGAAGCATGAGAGGATGGTCCTTAAGGGAGAACTTACTTCCCCGATCGATCCGAAACCGTGCTGCCGTTTTGCTGCGAGATGTCCGTATGCGACAGACAAGTGCCTGGCAGAAGAACCAAAACTTCGCGAGATCCTGCCGAATCATCAGGTTGCATGCCATTTCGCGGAGAAGTTTGTAAAGTAAATAAATAACCCGCCAGACCTGCACAGCTTAGAGCAGGGTGAAGAGTGGGAGAAGAAAGCCCGGGGTTCTGTGAAGTGTCACAGAATTCCGGGTTTTCAATATATATGACCTTTTTTGTTTGTCTGGAAAAGTATTGCCGAATGATCTGATAAAGAATTCCCGAATTATAAAAAAGTATATTGACAAAAAACAACAAAGTAGTAAAGTAATAATGAATGTTAATTAATTAACAACTGAACCATGCAGTTCAGTTGTGCTCTATGCAGGAGGATTTATTATGCAGAGATTTACATTGCCGAGAGATCTGTATCATGGCGAAGGTGCCCTGGAAGCACTCAAGACACTGAAAGGCAAAAAGGCCATCGTATGTGTCGGCGGCGGAGCCATGAAGAGAGGCGGTTTCCTTCAGAAAGCGATCGACTATCTGAAAGAAGCAGGAATGGAAGTTGATACTTTTGAGGGAATTGAGCCGGATCCGTCAGTCGAAACCGTTATGAAGGGCGCTGAGAAGATGCTCGAGTTCGAACCGGACTGGATCGTTGCCATGGGCGGAGGCTCACCGATCGATGCTGCCAAGGCAATGTGGATCAAGTATGAGTATCCGGAGATCACATTTGAAGAGATGTGCAAGGTCTTCGGTATCCCGGAACTGAGAAAGAAAGCTCATTTCTGCGCAATCACCTCCACTTCCGGAACGGCTACCGAAGTTACCGCATTCTCTATCATCACGGATTATTCCAAGGGTATCAAGTATCCGATCGCTGACTTTGAGATCACCCCGGATGTTGCTATCGTAGACCCGGCTCTGGTTGCAGCCCTTCCGAAGAAGCAGGTCGCGCATACCGGTATGGATGCAATGACACATGCGATCGAGGCTTATGTCTCCACAGCAAACTGCGAGTATACCGATGCTCTGGCGCTTCACTCCATGAAGCTCATCAACAAAGTCCTTGTAGACTCCTACAATGACGATATGGATGCAAGAGCAAAGATGCATGACGCACAGTGTCTTGCAGGACAGGCATTCTCCAATGCACTGCTTGGTATCGTTCATTCCATGGCTCATAAGACCGGTGCAGTTTTCGCTGACTATGGAGCACATATCATCCATGGTTCTGCCAACGCTATGTACCTGCCGAAGGTCATCGCGTTCAACGCAAAGGATCCGGTTGCGAAGCAGCGTTACGGCGTATGTGCGGATTATATGGGAATCCCGGGCGCAAACGATGATGAGAAGGTTGCGAACCTGATCGCCCGCCTGCGCGAGATGAACGATCTCATGAACATCCCGCACTGCATCCAGCACTATGGCCAGGATTCCTATCCGACAGAAGTCGGATTCGTTCCGGAAGAAGTCTTCCTTGAGAGACTGCCGGAGATCGCAAAGAACGCGATCGCTGATGCATGCACAGGCTCCAACCCGAGACAGCCGTCCCAGGAGGAAATGGAGAAACTTCTGAAGTGCTGCTACTATGATCTTGATGTTGATTTCTGATAACGAAATCTTCTGAAGAATCTGAGAAAAGCATAGTACAAAACAGAGTATATAAATAAACAGATCCCTTCCGTGTTTCGTGGCAGTACACCACCGTTTGCGGAAGGGATTTTGACGTGTTGAATTTAATGTTGGAGCGGTTTTTTTGCCATGATTGGACTCGGGTATATAATTTCTTCCGCAGGATGTGATATACTATCTGGTACTTGTGATATTATGCCCTTCGGAGCGAGTGCTCTGTTACAGAAGAACGGGGGGCAGCCCTTACAGGAGAGATTACGATGAGAAAAGATGGATTTTATATGCCTGCAAGAGTTCTCTGCGGGGATGACGCGGTAAGGAAATATGCCGGCGAGATGAAAAAGTTCGGCAGCAGAGCCCTGATCGTAACAGGAAAGCATTCTGCAGATGCATGCGGCGTATATGCAGATATCTGCGCGGCTCTTGACGAGATCGGAACACAGTACTGCCGTTTCAGTGATGTGGAGCCCAATCCTTCAGTGCAGACCATCATGAAGGCAAGGGATTACGCACTTGAGCAGGGTGTGGATTTTGTGATCGGTGCCGGCGGCGGATCTCCGATGGATGCGGCAAAGGCGATCGCTCTTATGATCCGTCACGCCGATAAGGACGCGGATTATCTCTATACAGCTGGTGCGGACGGCAGTGCTGTCCCTGTAGTCTGTATACCGACCACCTGCGGAACAGGATCGGAAGTGACAGCAGTATCCGTTCTGTCCAGCGATAAGCTGAAGACCAAGAAATCGATTCCGTTCAAACTCTTCCCCCAGTTGTCGCTGATAGATGGGAAGTATCTCATGCATGCCGGACGAAAAACTCTTAACAATACCGGATTTGACGCGCTGGCGCATCTGTACGAAAGTTATATCAATTCATCCGCGACACCGATGTCAAGAATGATTGCAGAAGACGGAATGCGTGTGTGGAAAAATAACCTGCCGGTTCTTCTGGGCGAGAAGGAGCTGGATGCTGAATCGGCCGAGAGCCTGATGAAGGCTGCCATGCTTGGCGGGATAGCGATCGCGCATACCGGGACCAGCCTGCCGCACGGACTCAGCTATGCGCTGACATATAATCTGGGAGTGCCCCACGGGCAGGCTGTATGTTTCTTTATGACCGGTTATCTTGAGGCGGCAGATCCGGAAGACTGTGCACGGGCACTGGAATTGTCAGGATTTGAAAGTGTTGAACAGTTCGGCAGAATCTATAAGGAATGCTGTCAGCTTCCGGATGTTCCCGGGGAAGTTCTCAGAAAGACACTGGATGCCTGTACTGCCGATCTCGCGGCAGATCCGGCAAAGTGCAAGAAGGCTCCTTTTACTGTAAATGAAGAACTGCTGCGTAAGATCGCGTACAGAAGTCTTACTGTCTGATACGGATCCACGCTGAGTTTTGAAGAGGCATAGAGTACATGAGTTGGAAATGGTTGAATCTTGTCACCGAGTATCTGAATCCGGATGCTCTGGCCGGGTGTAAAGACCGTATCATAACAATGATTCCGTGGGTCCAGGGAATCCTGGTCGGGGCAGTGTTCCTTCTGGCAGGAGGAGCGCTGCTGGAACTGTTCTTTGGCCTGAAGATGCAGAAATATGCAAGATTTGTAACAGGCCTGTCAGTCGGTTTTGCTGTCTGTTTTGTAATCTTGAGTGGTTATACAGACACTGAGACGGTCAGAATGCTTCTGTATTCGCTTGCTGCAGGAGTGGCAGCAGGACTGCTGTACACATTTCTGGAAAGAGCATACAGGTTCGCGGAAGGTTTTCTGTTTGGAACAGCACTGGCATCCTGGCTGGTGCCGCAGATTCTGAATAAGGAACCGGACGTAAATCCCGGAAGGATCATCAGGCTTGTGATCGCGATCGCGGCAGGCGTTCTGTTCGCTCTTCTGGCAAAGATACTGCGGCCTGTACTGTCAGCTCTCCTTGGAGGCACAATACTGGCACTTTTGATCGAAGCCTTTGTTCCTTATGAAAGTATTCCGTATCTGCCGCAGACTCTGAATCTTTCTGAGGGTATGTACCGCAATATTCTCCCCCTTGTGCTGGCGGGAATCGGTTTCCTGATACAGCTGCCTCAGTGGATAACGCAGGTCAGGGAGGAGAAAGAGAGAAAGGCCGCTGAGAGATATATTGAGGAACAAACCTCAGGATCATCCGGAAGCGGAGACAGCGGGAGCTCTCCGGAAGAATCAGAAGAGAGCACTGAGACAGACAGCAGACAGATCCCGGCTGGGATGAGTGTTGCTGAGGCGGAAGCGGTCCTGGTCGAGAAAGCGAGGGAACTGGCTCTGGCAGCTTCCAGAAATGCGGAGGAAATGAGACTCCATGAGAGATATGAGGACGTTGCCGAAGGACTGTACAGCGCACAGGCAGCAGCTGACAGACTGGGGATGACCGAGTCACAGTTCCTAGAGGGAATGAAGCAGAGCGGTTATACCGTCCCGGGTTCAGAAGGCTCAGAACAGGAAGAAGAGCAGATTCCTGAAACGGCTCAGATGTCTGAGGAAGAGAAAGCACCTGAGGAAGCACAGGAGCCTGAGGAAGAGAAAGCACCTGAGGAAGCGCAGGAGCCAGAGGAACCGGAAGCTGCAGAGCAGGTTTCTGAAGAATCGGAGGAACAGACTCCGGCAGAGCAGGAAACTGACGAACAGACTCCGGCAGAGCAAGAAACTGACGTACAGATTCCTGAGGATCAGGAAACAGAAGAGCAGCCGGAAGGAGAGCCGGATGGGATTATTCGAGAAGAAAGTGCTGATCTACCGCAGGAGGGACAGACAGACCTGGGAGAAGATCAAAGAAGCCCTGAATAAAGAAGGTGTCCGCTTCAGCGCTTCCCACTATGAACATGATAATATCCCGGTGGGTGGATACAGTGCCATGGACCCGCGCAACTTCGGCAAGGGCGGAAGGATAGACAGGCAGATCTATACAGTCAGCGTTAAGGAATCGGCGGCACAATCTGCCCGTGAGATCCTGAGAAGCGCCGGCATCGTGGCTGAGGTGGAGGACGTTGAGAGTCTCACGCAGGATGCCTCGAAAAAGTTTAAAGATATCAGATACTGATGGTTTTGCAGATTCCTGAATCAGAGAGGATCATACAATGGGAAAGGACAATACTGAAGAACTGATCAGACAGATACAGAAGACAAGACAGGAACTGGCATCCAGTCTGTATAATGATTTTTTCAGCGAACCGCAGACCCCAGCCAGCCTGCCTGAAACGGACAAAGAAGCCGGCGGAAATAAGACAGTAAGTCAGGAGAATTCTCCGGCCGGGCCTTCTGCAGGCAGTACACAGGCAGGTGGTCCCCAGGCTCAGACTGCGCAGGGAGAGGGCGGAAAACAGGCGCCGCCGGAACCCGAAGAAGATCCGATGGATACACTGAATTCACTGATCGGCCTTGATAAGATCAAGCATGATGTGAAGGAACTGACGGACTTTGCCAGGATCCAGAAAGCAAGAAAGGATGCCGGGCTTAAGTCGGTCCCGGTATCTCTGCATCTTGTCTTTACCGGGAATCCGGGTACCGGCAAGACGACAGTCGCAAGGATTCTTGCAAAGCTCTATGCGCAGATCGGTATCCTGTCGAAGGGGCAGTTGATCGAAGTGGACCGTTCGGGCCTGGTGGCAGGCTATATAGGACAGACTGCACTGAAGACCCAGGAACAGATCCAGAAGGCACTGGGAGGCGTGCTGTTCATCGACGAGGCATACGCCCTGGCATCCAGACAGGAAGACTTTGGCCAGGAAGCCATAGATACGATTCTGAAAGCCATGGAGGATCACCGGGATGACCTGATCGTGATCGTCGCAGGCTACACAGAACCGATGGAGAATTTTATCAACAGCAATCCGGGGCTTCGGAGCAGGTTCAATAAGTACATCGAATTCCCGGACTATACGCTGGATGAACTGATGGGTATCTTCGATCTGAACCTGAAGAAATATGACTATGTGATCGAGGAAGAGACAAGAGGACATGTGAGGGAAAAACTGGCTTCAGAGAAACTCGCCACTCTCGAAAACTTCGCGAATGCCCGCGCGGTCCGCAACCTCTTTGAAGAGATCATCACCAACCAGGCGCGCAGGGTTGCGGAGATGGAAAATCCGACCCTGGATGACCTGAAGCTGCTTACCAATGACGATCTTGTAGATCCGGAGGAGGAGCAGATGGATGCAGTGGCTTTTGCTAACTCACTTGCTGAGGATGTATCCAGAGAAAAGGGCGAAGAGTCAGAAATACAGGAGCCGGAATCTGAAGAAACCGATGTACAGGAACCGGAATCTGAAGCATCTGATGTACAGGAACCGGAAACTGACTCAGAAGAGTAAGAATGGTAAAGAGAGGTATACCATATGTATTTTTTATTTCCGTTTATGCTGATCTTTTCACTTCCTAATATCCTGATGGCTCTCGCCGCGGTCATTCCTGCCATCTGGCTTCTGATCAAGGTCTACAGGCTGGATAAGATTGAGAAGGAGCCGAAGGGCCTGATCGTGAGACTGATCGGTATGGGCATGCTTGCAACGGCCGGCGCGATCCTCACTGAGACGATCGGAAGTGCTCTGATAAATGAGTCGACGGTCCTCGGCAAGTTCCTGATGTATTTTATTGTTGTGGCACTGTCAGAAGAAGGTTTCAAGTTCCTCTTCCTGAAGCGGGCAACATGGAGAAATCCGGACTACAACTATCAGTTTGACGGAATCGTATATGCTGTTTCTGTATCGCTGGGATTCGCGCTCCTGGAGAATCTGTCTTATGTGTTCTCTTATGGTTTTTCCGTTGCTGTGGTCCGCGCTGTTACTGCGGTCCCGGGCCATGCATGTTTCGGCGTGTTCATGGGTGTGTGGTACGGGCTTGCGAAGATGTATGCGAACCATGGTGATGCGGCAAACGAGAAAAAGTGTCTCCGCATGGCGCTGCTGATCCCTGTCCTTCTTCATGGCGCATATGACTTTATCGCGTCCCTGGAGGGTGACTATTCCTGGATCCTGTTCATCCTGTTCGTCATCGGCCTGTTCTTCTATACCAACAGACTCCTGAAGCGCCAGTCCGCGTCGGATGTCAGGATCGGCTGAGCAGGGAAATGAGAATTGAGAATCATTTATATGAATAATACATTGTCAGATACTATACGAATCATACTTGCGTCCGGATCTCCCAGGAGAACCGGACTTTTGCAGACTGCAGGGATCCCTCACGAGGTGATCGTATCGGGAGCAGATGAAGACGTCCGTGAAAGTGTTCCTTCAAAACTGGTGGAGAAGCTGTCTGCGAGAAAAGCCCGTGAGGTTTTTGAACGTCTCCTGGGGCAGGGGGTGTCTGGAGATATCGTCGTGATCGGAGCGGACACCGTGGTTGCCTGTGACGGAACTATTCTGGGAAAACCGGAGAATAAGGAAGATGCCGCCCGGATGCTGCGGATGCTTTCCGCAAGAGTGCATCATGTTTTCACGGGGGTGACGCTGTGTGGAATTGCCGGGGGAGAAGAGCGGGAGATAACCTTCTTTGAGGAGAGTGCCGTCCACGTTGCGAAACTCACGGAAGAGGAGATCTGTTCCTATATCGACTCCGGAGAACCCATGGACAAGGCTGGCGCATATGGCATACAGGGCTCGTTCATGAAACATGTATCCGGTATAGAGGGAGATTATTTTAATATAGTAGGGCTCCCTGTCAGCCACCTGTACCAGGCTTTGAAGCAATTTGTCGGACAAGAATGAAATAACCTCTTTTCAGAATATTTACAATATGTTACAATAATGTAAATGTTTTTTACATGAGGGATTGGGTTATGAAAAGACTTAAAACATTACGTGTAATGTTGCTGGCAGTGGTAATGATTGCCGCGCTGCCCGGTATAACAGCAGAGGCAGCGACACTGACCGGTACGTTCAAGTCTGCTGCAGGAACAGTGCAGGTGACCGGCAAGTGGAAGAAGCATAAGAAAAAGAAGAAGTATTATTTCAAGACTCCATCAGGCAAGCTCAAGAGGGGCTGGCTGACATTGCCGGCGGGTACTTATTATCTGAGAAAGAGCGGATTCCGGGCGAGGGGCCAGGTCAAGATTGACGGCAAGTATTATTATTTCCGGAAGAACGGAAAACAGAGGACCGGTACGATCACCGTCAAGGGTACGACCTATTACTTTGATCCGGCTAATGGAGGCGCGAGGACTGACATCAAGACGGAGAAAGACGGAAAACTGAGGAACGCATTCGGTGCGGACGGTACTTATTATGACGCCAAGGGATATCCGATCCGCAGGGCGACGCTGAAAAAGCTCCTGCAGACTGCCCTGAAGCCTGTTGGCCAGACGATGTATGTGTGGGACGGCGGCTGGAACCAGGTAGATACCGGAAGTGGTCTGGAATCAACGACGATCGGTGTTTCACCGCAGTGGAAGAAGTTCTTCAATAAGCAGACATCAGGCTATGATTACCGCACAACAAGATACCAGGTCCATAACGGACTCGACTGTTCCGGTTTTGTGGCATGGGTCATCTATAATACGTTCAACACAGAGAGTGGCCATGGCGGCTATGTCATGCTCGCCCAGAAGATGGCAAAGACATTTGCAGGCTGGGGCTGGGGCAAATATAAGTCTCCGAGAGCGTTTACGGACTGGAGAGCGGGCGATATCATGAGCCTTCCGGCCGGACATGTGTATATCGTTATCGGGAAATGTAATGACGGAAGTGTCGTCCTGGTCCATTCCAGCCCGAAGGGGGTCATGATCAACGGTACAGTCAGCCGCTCAGGCAAGGTGAAGAGCAAAGCCTGGAAACTGGCGAGAAAGTATATGAAGAAATACTATCCGGTATGGTATAAGAGATATCCGGACGTCAGCCGCGGTTCGAGCTATCTGAACAATTATGGCCGCATGCGCTGGTATCTGGGAACCAAAAACAGTGTTATGTCTGATCCGGAAGGACTTCGGAAAATGAGCGCCAAGAAAGTTCTCAAGGTAATATTCAATGAGAAATAATGCTGGCCGGTAAGCAGGACAATACCGTAGGAAGAAGAAAAATGCCGTGCACCCAGGGTGCACGGCATTTATATCAGAATGCTGTTATCAGTCACGGAAATCGAAAAAGCTTTTTACAGGTACGCCGAGCACTTCGGCGATATCGAACAGCTTTTCAAGTGAGATTGAAGTTGGCATGTTAGGCGCTTCCAGATTGCTGATATGTGTGCGGCTCAGATTGACCGCTTCTGCAAGATTCTGCTGGGTGATGCCTTTTAATTTACGATAATAGGCAATCGTCAGGCCGAGCTGTTTATACTGATTGATTCTCTGCTCTGTCATTGTAGTACCTCCTGCAGATAAATGAAAAGTGCACTTTTTGCCATCTTAGCACAGCAGTCGGGTAATATCCAGTGCAAAATCGATTTTTTTGTGAATAATAATTTACACATATTCATGTAATATGGAATAATGCAATAAAATACAGGGCAAATTGACAGAAAAAGAAAGGAATAAATTATGAACAAATCGAATAATAAGGTATATGTTTTTGCAGCTCAGGGTCTGGAAGAGATTGAATGCCTGACTCAGGTAGACCTGTTACGAAGAGGCGGAGTGGAGGTTGTTCTGACAGCTGTCGGGGGAGATCTCACCATACATGGATCACACGGAATTGCGATGCAGGCGGATGCTCTGATCGAGGATGTAGATCTGTCTGATGCATCGGCGCTGATCCTGCCCGGAGGAATGCCCGGTACTTTGAACCTGCAGGCCGACGATATACTTGCAGGCGCTCTGAAAAAGGCTGCAGGATCGGATGTCTGGATCTGCGCGATCTGTGCCGCACCCCGTGTCCTGGGACATCTGGGACTGCTGGAGGGACAGACAGCGACCTGTTATCCGGGATGCGAGTCTTTCCTGACAGGCGCGAAGACAACCCAGAATCCTGTCGAGGTTTCCGGACAGTTTATCACCAGCAGGGGAGTAGGCACCGCGATCCCCTTCGCACTGAAGATCCTCGAAAAACTGGAGGGGGCGGAGTGCGCTGAAAAGATTGAAAAGTCAATTGTTTTCGGCTAATCCCTGTGATATACTACTAAGACGGCTGCAAAAAAGGCTAAAATAATCATTCGTAAGGAGCATGTTTCATGAGCATTTCAGTTGAGAAGAAAGATAACAATACGGCAGTGCTGACAATTGAAGTTTCAGCCGAGAAATTTATCGAGGCGGTAGAGAAGGTCTATCAGAAACAGAAAAGCAGCATCACGATCCCGGGCTTCCGCAAGGGTAAAGCACCGAGAAAGATGATCGAGAAGCTGTACGGCAAGGCTGTTTTTTATGAAGATGCTGCCAATGCAGTTCTTCAGGAGACTTATGATGACGCAGCGAAAGAGAGCGGAGAAGATATCGTATCCCGTCCGCAGATCGACGTCACGCAGGTAGAGGAGGGCAAACCCTTTATCTATACCGCGACTGTTGCCCTGAAGCCGGAAGTTACACTCGGCCAGTATCTGGGCGTAGAGGTTCCGAAGAAAGAGATCACAGTCTCTGAGGAAGAGATCAATGCAGACATCGACCGTGAGCGCAACCAGAACGCACGTGATCTTGATGTAGACGACCGCCCGGTAAAGGATGGCGATCACATCAAACTTAACTTCGACGGATATGTTGACGGGACTCCGTTTGAAGGCGGTAAGGCTGAGGATTATGATCTGACGATCGGTTCCGGTTCTTTCATTCCGGGATTCGAAGAGCAGATCGTCGGCAAGAATATCGGAGAGGATTTCGACGTTGAAGTAACCTTCCCGGAAGACTATCATGAGGAGTCCCTGAAGGGCAAGCCCGCAGTATTCAAGTGCAGGGTAAACAGCATCTCCGAGCGGCAGGTTCCGGAGCTGAACGACGATTTTGTACAGGATGTTTCCGAGTTTGATACGGTAGACGAGTATAAGGCTGACGTCGAGAAGAAGATCCGCGAGCGCAAGGAAACACAGGCTAAGTCTGAGAAAGAGACTGCCGCAGTCAGGGCTGCTGTAAAGAATGCCACTATGGATATCCCGGATGCGATGATCGAGGAGCAGGCTTCCCGCATGCTGGAGGAGTTTGCACAGCAGATCCAGTCCCAGGGCCTGTCCGTGGATCAGTATATGCAGTTTACCGGACTTAACAATGAGAAGATGATCGCTCAGATGAAACCGCAGGCGATCGAGCGTATCCAGAACAGCCTTGTTCTCGAGGCAGTTGCGAAGGCTGAGAATATCGAGATCTCCGATGAGAGGCTTGACGAAGAGATCAGCAAGATGGCAGAAGCCTACAAGATGGAGAAGGAAAAACTGTATGATCTGATGGGCGAAGAGTCCAAAAAGCAGATGAAGCAGGATCTGGCAGTTCAGGAAGCAGTGAAGAAGATCGCTGAGTCTGCTGTTGAAGTTGACATGCCGGAAGAAGAACTTGACGTGCAGGAAGAGTCGGAGGAGAAATAATTCATGGCGTTAATTCCTTACGTGATCGAGCAGACATCCCGCGGAGAGAGATCCTATGACCTTTATTCCAGACTTCTGAAGGACAGGATCATATTCCTGGGCGAGGAAGTTACGGATGTATCTGCAAATATAATTGTCGCTGAGATGCTGTTCCTGGAATCAGAGGATCCCAATAAGGATATCCATCTGTACATCAACAGCCCCGGCGGATCTGTTTCCGCGGGCTGGGCGATCTATGACACAATGCACTATATCAAGTGTGACGTGTCAACGACCTGCATCGGAATGGCTGCCAGCATGGGTGCATTCCTTCTGGCAGGAGGAACGAAGGGAAAGAGATTCGCTCTTCCAAATTCCCAGATCATGATCCATCAGCCTTCCGGCGGTGCGCAGGGACAGGCAAGTGATATCAAGATCCAGGCTGAGCAGATCATCGAGACCAGGAAGAAACTGAATCAGTATCTTTCAGAGAACAGCGGACAGCCGATCGAAGTGATCGAGCGCGATACTGAGCGCGATCACTGGATGAGTGCGGAAGAAGCCCTTGCCTACGGCCTGGTTGACCAGGTGGTGACTTCCCGGTAACAGACATTAATAAGGGGAAACATGGCAAACAAGAATTTTGAAAAGATCAGGTGCTCATTTTGCAACAAGACAGAGGACCAGGTACGCAAACTGATTGCAGGGCCGGGCGGCGTCTATATCTGCGATGAGTGTATAGATGTGTGCTCTGAGATCATGGATGAAGAGCTGGCTGACGAAGAGGAAGAATTCGCCGACAGCGATATCAATCTGCGCACACCCAGGGAAATCAAGGATTTCCTTGATGAGTATGTGATAGGCCAGGATGAGGCAAAGAAGACCCTTGCGGTGGCAGTCTACAACCATTACAAGAGAGTTCTGTCGGGCAGCAGCCGGTCATCCATGGGCGATGTGGAACTGCAGAAGAGCAACATTCTTATGCTGGGTCCGACCGGTTCAGGTAAAACTTACCTGGCGCAGACACTCGCCAAACTGCTGAATGTTCCGTTTGCGATCGCGGACGCGACTTCTCTTACAGAAGCCGGTTACGTCGGTGAAGATGTCGAGAATATTCTGCTGAAGCTGATCCAGGCTGCGGACTATGACATAGAGCGTGCTCAGAAAGGCATCATCTATATCGACGAGATAGACAAGATCACCCGCAAGAGTGAGAATGTATCGATCACCAGAGACGTGTCCGGTGAAGGCGTACAGCAGGCTCTGCTTAAGATCGTCGAGGGAACACAGGCATCCGTTCCGCCGCAGGGAGGCAGGAAGCATCCTCACCAGGAACTGATCCAGATCGATACCACAAACATTCTCTTCATCTGCGGCGGCGCGTTCGAAGGCCTGGATAAGATCATCGAGAGCCGCATGGATACGAAGTCGATGGGATTCATGGCGGAGATCACGGAAAAACGCGAAGAAAACATCGGAGAGATCCTCAAGAAGGTACTGCCTCAGGATCTGATCCGTTTCGGACTGATCCCCGAGTTTATCGGACGTGTACCGATCGTTGTCAGCCTGAACGCTCTGGATCGTGACGCAATGATCCGGATCCTCACAGAACCGAAGAATGCGATCATCCGTCAGTACCAGAAACTGTTCGAACTGGACGGTGTGGAACTTACCTTCGAGAAGGAAGCGATCGAGGAGATCGCGGACAAGACTATTGAGCGCAAGATCGGCGCAAGAGGCCTTCGTTCCATTATCGAGAATTCCATGCTCGATATTATGTTTGAGCTTCCCAGTGACAAGAACGCAGTCAGCTGCGTGATGACGAAGGAAGCAATCGATGGTATCGCCAGACCTGAGATCACCTATAAAGATGAAGAACAGGAATCTGATGATGCGCAGGCGAGAGGAAGACGCGGAAGGAAAATAGTTGAAGAGACAGCGTGATCGCTGCATTAAGGAACACATTACAGGGTTGTCACACACAGTGCGGCAGCCCTGTATTTGCAGGTATACAGGTATATAGAGAAGGAAACAGGTATGAAGATAAGAGATGCTCAGCTGAACATTGTCTGCGGCTATACCAGCCCCAGGCCCGAGACAGATCTGCCGGAGATCGCATTTGCAGGAAGATCCAATGTCGGGAAGTCTTCTCTGATCAATTCCCTGATGCAGAGGAAGAGACTGGCAAGGGTCGGTGAGACGCCGGGGAAGACTCGCACGATCAACTACTATCAGGTAGATGCTCTGATTAGGATTCCGATTGTCAGATCTGATGAATCTGAAGGTACGGTCTCTTCTGACTGTTCTTCAGAGCCGAAACAGCCGGCAGGAACTCTGACTGAAGAGCGGAGTGAAGTCTTCCATCTGGTTGATCTTCCGGGATACGGATACGCCAATGTCTCACTGGATGAGAAGGCAAAGTGGGGAAGGATGGTAGAGCGCTATCTGCAGTCGTCCGAGAATCTGCGGGCCGTATTTCTCCTGGTTGACATCCGCCATGAGCCCAATGCGAACGACCGGCAGATGTATGAATGGATTACGGCAGGCGGATATCAGCCCATCATCATCGCGACAAAGTCGGATAAGGTCAAGATGAAGATCATCCGCGAGGGACTCAAAGCGCCAAAAGGGACGATCGTAATTCCGTTTTCAGCGCAGAACAGTGCCGGAAGAGAGGAAATCTGCAGAAAGATAGAAGAAATACTGTCTGCAAAGCAATAATTAGTAAAAACCGCAACAAATAGTACTTTTCATGTCTGTTAAAGTATGCTACGATATCATTGACGAAAACGATTTCGAAACGTGTCTGACAACTTCATTTTCAATACTTATCATTCGGGAGGGGACAGATATGGAATAACAGTTCTGATAAGACAGATCTTCGGTATTAAGCGTTCATAAAAAGAATCACAAAAAAGATCAAAAATAAACATATATATGGCAGCAATATTGCTTTATGGCACTATAAATGCAACAGTTATGGGCTGTTTCCGACTCTGACCGGGAGAGAGCGTGTGTCGGAGATGCTCAACCATCTCAAAGAGCCGAATGGAGGAAGAAGTATGAATAAAAGATCTGTATTACGCACAGTATTTATTACAGCAGTGCTCGCTATGCTGATGAGTATCAGCGTATGGGCAAGTAAAGAGGGGGTTCAGCTTAAGTTCAACACAGATATTTCTGTCGAAGCGACTGATAATACAATGTTGCATAAGCTCGTTCTGAACCGTGATGGCATGGTGACCATTTTAGGACTGAAAGTCGTGAAGTACACTTATAGTCCTACGTCATATAGCGGCATGTATTTTACGCTGTTGAATTCCGGAAAAAGAGCTATCTCCTCATCAACGTATGTAAACAGTTTACCAGCGAATAAGAAGTATAGTTACTACGCGGCTCGTTTTGCTCTGAAGAAGGGTACTTATTATGTCCAGGTAGATGGTACAAAACAATATCTCCTGAAGGCTGGTTTTAGTGCAGTAAACGATCAGGGCAAGCCAAAGAAAAAGAAAGGGACCAGTCTAAAACGCGGTAAGACACTTTCGGCTTTGTTTGGAGCAGGTGAGTCAATCAAAAAGGTTGAATGGTTTAAGATCAAGGTGAAAAAAAATCGTAAACTGCATCTGACTGCAAACTCCTATGGAGATGCTACCTTTAGGATTTATTTATATGGACCTAAACCGTATAAGAAGGGTGATATCGGTACGTCTCTTTACAGCGATGACGGGTGGACTGTTACATATGGCATTCAGAGAGGACTGTCAAGAAAGTTGAGAAAGCTGAAAAAGGGCACATATTACGTTAAGGTCGTGAGAACCAACAAGGATTCCGGTTATTGCACATTGAAATGGAAGTAATCCGACTGGAATAGTTTTGCCAGGTGACACATATTGTATTGATTTGAGAAAAAGGGCTGCTGCATTGGATGATGCAGCAGCTCTTATTTACTGCCGGAAAATCATCATCCCATCCTGGCTCACAGGTGTGCAGCACTCTGGCAGAGGGCATGATCTGTGCATAATAAGCATAAAATACGGGCAACCATTTTCAGCAGTATGAATCTTTGTTCTACTTGCGAAAGAATGAAGGCTGAGATATACTTGTAAGAACTGTGTAAATGTACCGTAATGGAACTGCAGACTGCAGTACTTTGGGCAGAAGAGTGCCCGTGGAATGCATAGATGCATATCTGCTATATACAGAGAATCGTACAGGAGTATACACCATGAGTAAGAAGGAACTTGCAAAGACATACAACCCGTCCGGAATGGAAGACGCGATCTACCAGTCCTGGATGGACAAAGGTTATTTTCATGCGAAGGTGAACCCGGATAAGAAACCGTTCACCATTGTCATGCCGCCGCCAAATGTCACCGGCCAGCTGCATATGGGCCATGCGCTTGACAACACGCTTCAGGATATCCTGATCCGCTGGAAGAGAATGCAGGGCTATGAAGCGCTGTGGCAGCCCGGAACAGACCATGCCGCGATCGCGACTGAGGTCAGGGTTACGAACATGCTCAAGGAAAAGGGAATCGACAAGCATGAGATCGGCCGTGAGAAGTTCCTGGAATACTGCTGGGACTGGAAGAGAGAGTACGGAAGCCGTATCCTGAACCAGCTGAAGAAGCTGGGATCTTCCGCTGACTGGGAGAGAGACCGCTTCACAATGGATGAAGGATGCTCCCGCGCGGTTGAGACTGTGTTCTGCAAGCTCTATGAGAAGGGCTGGATCTACAAGGGAAGCCGTATCATCAACTGGTGCCCGAAGTGTCAGACTTCGCTGTCTGACGCAGAGGTCGAGCATGAGGATCAGAATGGCTTTTTCTGGCACATCAATTACCCGGTAGTTGGTGAAGAAGGCCGTTATGTGGAGATCGCTACGACTCGTCCCGAGACCATGCTGGGCGACACGGCTGTGGCTGTGAATCCGGATGACGACCGCTATCAGGATCTGGTCGGAAAGACTCTGGAACTTCCGCTGACCGGAAGGCAGATTCCGGTGATCGCGGATTCCTATGTCGACAAAGAGTTCGGGACCGGCTGCGTGAAGATCACGCCTGCCCATGACCCCAACGACTTTGAGGTCGGCAAACGCCATGATCTGGAGGAAATAAATATCCTCAACGATGACGCTACGATGAATGAGCTGTGCGGCAAGTACGCCGGCATGGACCGCTACGAGGCGCGCAAAGCGATCGTGGATGATCTGAAAGAACTTGGCCTGCTTGTGAAAGTGGTGCCGCATACTCATGCAGTCGGGACACATGACCGCTGCCATACTACCGTCGAACCGATGATCAAACCGCAGTGGTTTGTGAAGATGGATGAGATGGCGAAGGCTGCGCTTGACGTTGTGAAGACGGAAGACCTGAACTTTGTCCCCGAGCATTTTGACAAGACCTATATCCACTGGCTTGAGAACATCAAGGACTGGTGCATCTCCAGACAGCTGTGGTGGGGCCACCGGATCCCGGCATATTACTGCGATTCCTGCGGTGAAGTGGTCGTGCGCGCGGGCGGCGCACCTTCCGTGTGCCCGAAGTGCGGAGGGACTCATTTTACACAGGATGAGGATTCCCTGGATACCTGGTTCTCATCCGCACTGTGGCCTTTCTCCACACTGGGATGGCCGGACAAGACGCCTGAACTGGAGTATTTCTATCCGACAGATGTGCTGGTGACCGGTTACGATATCATCTTCTTCTGGGTCATCCGCATGGTGTTCTCCGCTCTGGAGCAGACAGGGAAGAGCCCGTTCAAGTACGTGCTGATCCACGGACTGGTCCGTGACGACAAGGGCCGCAAGATGTCCAAGTCTCTCGGAAATGGTATCGATCCGCTGGAGATCATTGAAAAGTACGGTGCGGACGCTCTGCGTCTGACACTGGTTACGGGCAATGCTCCCGGAAATGATATGCGCTTTTATTTCGAGCGTGTGGAGAATTCCAGAAACTTTGCAAATAAGATCTGGAATGCCACAAGATTCATATTGATGAATCTCGATAAGAGTGAAGTGCCGGAGACGATCGATCCTGCGCAGCTGACAGGCGCTGACCGCTGGATCCTGTCCAGGGTCAATACGCTGGCAAAGGAAGTCACCGAGAACATGGACAAGTTTGAACTGGGTATCGCAGTTCAGAAGGTCTATGACTTCCTGTGGGATGAATTCTGCGACTGGTATATCGAGATGGTGAAGCCTCGTCTGTACTCTGACGAGGACCCGACCAAGGCAGCTGCTCTGTGGACGCTGAAGCAGACACTTGTGCAGGGACTGCGGCTCCTGCATCCCTTCATGCCGTTCATCACGGAGGCTCTCTACCAGTCCGTGAATGATACCGATGACTCCATCATGGTATCTCCGTGGCCGGTATATAAAGAGGAATGGAACTTTGCCTCGGAGGAGACAGAGATCGGAACCATCAAGGATGCTGTCCGCGCGATCCGTACGGTCCGCACTTCCATGAATGTTGCTCCGTCCAGGAAAGCGAAGGTCTATGTGGTATCAGAAGATGCCGGTATCCGGAATATCTTCGAGAAAGGCCGCCTGTTCTTTGCGTCCCTCGGTTCAGCTTCTGAGGTGATCGTCCAGGCGGATAAGAGCGGCATTGCGGATGACGCAGTTTCTACACTGATCCACAATGCATCGATCTATATCCCGATGGAAGAACTGGTCGATATTGCCAAAGAGATCGAGCGTCTGGAGAAAGAGCGCGGCAAACTGGAGGGCGAACTGAAGCGCTCCAACGGAATGCTGAAAAATGAGAAGTTCCTCTCCAAGGCACCTGCCCAGAAGATTGAAGAAGAGAAGGCAAAGCTTGAGAAGTACCAGAAACTGATGGAACAGGTTGTGGAACGTCTCAGCCAGCTGAAGAACAGATAAGGAACTGACAAGAATATTGCTCCCCCGGCCGGTTTGAAACGGCTGGGGGATTTCTGCGTGATAAGGCCTTTAAGAAAAACTTCAGAAAGAAACAGAAAACATCCGCACGACTTGTCATACCAGGGATGCTACAATACAGTCAGTTCACAGATTTGCGCTGTGCCGAAAAAAGAGGGGGACAGACAGTATGATGAGAGAGAAGTGGTATAACCGGACTTTGCTGATTCCGGTATGTGCTGTGGTTATGATCGCTGCAGCTCTTCTGATCACGAAACCGCAGACTGCCAGGGCAGATAATGTATACGGATATCTGCTTCCGGACAGCAGTTACACATATCTGGATGCTTCGGTCGTTTCTTCGTGGCCGGCGCAGGTAGTGTGCTATGCCAAGAATGAGATCTACGCCAGAAACGGAAGACAGTTTGTGTCGACAGAGCTCCAGAACTGGTTCAATATGCAGTACTGGTACACGCCGATCTACACTCTGTCCCAGTTTTCGGATTCCATGCTGAATGTGTATGAGACGGCAAATGTAAGGATGCTGTCAGACCGTGAGGCTTCTCTGGGGATGTATACGCTGGATGCTCCGGGATACAGCTACAATGTAGTTTATCAGTATCTGAGTTCCACGACCGGGACGACACAGTATTATGTTGATCCGTTTACTTACATCTTCTATGACAGTAACACAAGGCTTCTGACAGAAGCCGATGTGGCGGGGCTCACTGCGCAGGAAGCCTGTTTTGCGAAAAATGAGATCTATGCAAGGCGTGGCTATATCTTCGTATCAACAGAACTTTCGGATTATTTCAATGCGAAGAACTGGTACTGGGGAACTGTGGATGCCTCCGGATTCTCACCGTCGGTATTCAATTCTTATGAAGTGGCTAACATCGAACTGCTTCAGAAGAAGGAGAACCAGCTTGCTCCTGGCGGTTACGCACTGGACCAGCCGGGGTACTCCTACCAGAACATCGGATCGTATTCTTCCGGAAATATCGCCCAGGCTACTTCAGGTGATTACATCTTCTATGACAGTGCGGTGCGCAACCTCACCGACGCGGAAGTATCCAGTCTGTCTCTGCAGATGATCTGCTACGCGAAAAATGAAATCTACGCAAGACGCGGCTATATCTTCCAGTCACAGGAACTGCGAGACTATTTTGGAAGCAAATCCTGGTACTATCCCAAGGTGCCGGCATCGGCCTTCTCAGACCAGGTGTTCAACAGTGTTGAGATCGCCAATATAGCACTTCTGAAAAAGTATGAGTATTCCATCAACCCGAATGGGTATCAGCTCTACTGATACATGGTCTACATAATTTCCATAGTCTGCCGGCGGCAGACATGAACCACATAAATAATTTACGCAGGCAGGTAAGACGTCCGTTTTTTCGGACACCTGCCTGCGTTATACTATAAAAAAAACAGATAACAGGAGAGTGTATATGGCCCTGAAACTGATTCTCGGTGCTTCCGGAAGCGGGAAGAGCCGTCTTTTGTTTGATACGGTACTGAAGCGTGCTCAGGAACATCCTGAAGGACGTTTTATTGTGCTGGTTCCGGAACAGTTTACTATGCAGACCCAGAGAGATCTCGTGGAACTGAGCAGCTGCGGAGGGATTCTCAATATCGATGTTCTGAGTTTTACAAGACTTGCCTATCGTGTCTTTGAACAGACAGGAGTCGAAAAAAGAGCTGTCCTCAGTGAGGCAGGCAAGAGCCTGATGCTGCGCCTGATCGCAGCCAGGGAGGGTAAAGACCTTCAGCTTCTGTCCGGGATACTGGACAGGCCGGGAGTGATCGGTGAAGTGAAGTCGATCCTGTCGGAACTGGATCAGTACGGGATCACTCCCTCCATACTGGAAGATCTTCAGAAGAGTCTTTCACAGAATGCGGGGAATCATCGTCTGGCCAGGAAGGTGGAGGAGATCCGGCTTCTGCAGGAAGCCTTTGAAAAATATCAGTCAGATCATTTTATTACCGGAGAGAAACTTCCGAGAGTACTCTGTTCGAAGGCACCGCTCGATCCGACCCTGAAGGGTGCGGAACTGTACCTGGACGGGTATACAGGATTTACGCCTGCGCAGCTGGATGTCATAACAGCGCTGCTTCCTGTTGCTGCCAGTATAACGGTTACGGTTACAATTGATCCTTCCGAGAAGGAACTGAGAGACGCCGATCCCATACAGGCCTTTGCATCCTGCAGCCCGCAGGGATATGAACTGTTCGCTCTCTCCAAGAGGACCATCATGTCGCTGATTGAAGCTGCGAAAAACTGCGGCGTCCCGGTGGAGGAACCTCTGATACTGGACGGCAGGACGGGCAGGCTGAAGAGTGGAAGCGAACTGGAATGGCTGGAGAGACATCTGTTCAGACCCGGAAGAAGAGGCCGGCAGCCGTATCCGGCAAGAACAGTCGGGGAACAGGGTGGCTCCGGCAGGCAGATCCTGATGCGAAGCTGTGCGGACCCATACGATGAAGCTGTTTCAGCAGCGGTCATGGTCAGTGATCTTCTGGCAGGAGGGATGCGTTACCGCGATATCGCTGTTGTCTGCGGAAGCCTGAAGGATTATTCGGAATACATAAAAAGGGTGTTCGATACCTATG
>CADCII010000032.1 GCA_902801515.1 uncultured Lachnospiraceae bacterium | reverse complement strand
GCCATAGACCTCATGCATCATCCGCACTGCCTTCGCTCCGATGCCTTTGATAGTCCCTCTCCAGCCGGAGTGCACGTTGGCGATGGCTTTGTGGACAGGATCAACGATCAGAAGAGCCACACAGTCTGCATAGAACGTCATCAGTGCCTGGCCGGTGATATCCGTCATCATGCCGTCCGTGTCATGGTACTCATTGGGCCTGACAAACCCATTTCCGCGGTCAATATCCTGCATGATGCGGATGTTGTCCGTGTGGGTCTGGTTTGAAAAGATCAGTGCGTCCGTCGGATATCCGACTGCAGATGCGAGCCTCTCATGATTTTCACGCAGCTTTGCCCTCGACTCAGCTTCGGATACTCCCATGTTCATCGCGACTTCTCTGGCAAGGCTCAGGTTCATTGTGCCGACGTCGCCCTCAGAGACACCGCCGATTCTTGTGCTGTATCCGTTTACGATAAAGTCAAACTGGTCAAGGATCGGAAATGAAAACCACTCTACGCCATTGTCACAGTGGTAAGTAAGGTGATCAACCTTTCTCCTCAGTTTCTTCCTGACATAATCTGCTTCCATGAATCTCTCCCCTCTTCCCTGCATATGCTGCGTATCAGTAATTCCACTCAAACGCGTTCCTGTACAGTGTGATCTTATCTCCGTCTATTGATACAACGTCAAAGCGCACCGGCGTACCGGAAGGAATCCTGTACTTAAGAATAAACCAGCCGGCTGCCTGGCAGATCCTTCTCTGTTTCCTTACATCCACAGACTCCGCACCGCTTCCGCGCCTTGCATTCCTTCTCTGCTTCACTTCGGCAAATACCAGATATCTGCCCTCCATGGCGATGATATCGATCTCTGCCGTCCTGCTGCGGAAGTTCCGTACGAGGATCCGGTAGCCATTCTCCTCCAGATACCCCGCCGCCAGTTCTTCGTAGCTGCTTCCTGTCTTTCTTTTATTCATACCCTGTACCGGGTACTCTCTCCAGAATCTCTTAATGTTCGTCCAGGTTCCTCAGAAATGACTTCCTGTGGATCATGCACGGACCGTACTTCTTAATCGCTTCGTAATGTGCTGCAGTACCATATCCCTTGTGTTCCGCAAACCCATACTCGGGGAACAGGCTGTCATACTCGGCCATCATCCGGTCCCTCGTAACCTTCGCTATGATACTTGCAGCTGCTATGGAAACGCTCTTCGCGTCGCCGTGAATAATGCTGACCTGAGGCAGTTTTACCTGCGGGATCGTAACAGCGTCGTTGAGCAGGATCTGAGGCATGATCTGAAGCTGTCCGATTGCCTCGCACATCGCCTCATAATCTGCCTGCAGTATGTTGATCTCATCGATCCTTGCAGGTCCGATCACGCCCGCTCCCCAGGCGAGTGCTTTGTCAGTCACTTCATCGTACAGTTCTTCCCTGCGCTTATGAGACAGTTTTTTGGAATCATTGAGTCCCAGGATCTCACAGTCCTTCGGCAGGATCACCGCGCCTGCAACAACCGGTCCTGCAAGAGGTCCTCTCCCCGCCTCATCAATCCCGCAGATCAGTGTATAACCCTTCTGCTCACAGTCTCTCTCATAGGAACGCATCTTCTCCAGACGTTCTCTTTCCTGATGCAGTCTGTCGAGGCTCTTCTGCGCCATCGCAGCGATACTGCGGACTCCGGCACGCTCATCCTGTCCGTATTCACGGATGAATGCCTTCAGTGCGTCTTCGTCTGTTTTTCCGATGCCGTTATATATTTCTTTGATTTGTACTGCCTTCTTCATCTCTTATACAACCGTCTGCTGAACTGCTTACAACATTTTATGTAAGGCCGTCTGTTCGCCAGTTTATTTCACAATACCGAACTTCTCAAATGGAAGTACTCTCAGCCAGACCTTCCCGAGAATGTCGTCCCGGGAGATCGCTCCGACCGTAGAGTCTCTGCTGTCAAAATTGTTGGACCGGTTATCAGCCATTACAAAGTATTCATCATTGTCCAGCGTAACCTGAGACGCAGCAATGCCGCCGTAAGAAGTCACACCAGTCGTGTACGCTTCATCCAGCGGATAACCGTTGATATATACCTTTCCGTCCATGATCTGAACTGTTTCTCCGGGAAGGCCGATCACCCTGCGAAGGTAGACTGTTTTAGTCTGCGCGGGTGTTCCCTGTTCTTCTTCTGCGACTACAAACTGTACGACATCGCCCCGCTTCGGACGAAGGAGAAGGTAGGAAATATGATTGACGGCAACGGTATCTCCGATCCCGAGGGAAGGCCCCATGGCTCCGTCTGTCACTTTCATGGTTGCCCCCACAAGCGGTACCAGCGCAAAAATGAGTACAAGAAATACGCCGATGAACAGGATCCATCCTGCGATCACGCGCATCGGACTCTTTCTCTTCTTTACAGGATAATCATTGCGCTTCCTGTTTCTTGCCATCAGGGTTTCTCCAATGTGATTCTTCCAAGTCTCCCGGAGCGGTAGTCATCGATCAGTAACTTTGAGGCTTTGGCAAGATCTGCCTGTCCGCCTGCCTTCAGGCAGCCACGCCTGACAGCGATCTTCTCCAGTATGTCAAGGGCACGGCCGCCGTCTTCACCCGGCATCGCCGCAGCATCACCTGTGTCATACACTTCATTGGCCGGATCCAACTCAAAACCATACCGCTCTTCCAGAGCAGCCGGGTACTCTTTCATAAGATACCGGATCAGCCATACAGCAAGTTCGCCTTCATCTGTGATCTCATCCCTTATAGATCCCAGGATCGCAAGGCGCATGCCTATGATCTGGTCGTCAAACTTCGGCCAGAGGATCCCGGGCGTATCGAGAAGCTCAACATTTTTATTGAGCCTGATCCACTGCTTGCCTTTGGTTACGCCGGGCTTGTCCCCCGTCTTTGCTACAGCCTTGCCGGCAAATGAATTGATGAACGTTGACTTCCCGACATTCGGAATTCCAGCGATCATCGCTCTTACCGGACGGTTTACGATTCCCCTCCTGCGATTCCGTTCGATCTTCTCCTGACACGCCTTGTCGATCAGCGGTTTCAGCTGCCTGACTCCGGAACCCTTCCGGGAATCGACAGCAGCCGTCAGGATTCCTTCATTTTCAAAATGAGATCTCCACTGGTCTGTCGCTTCGCTGTCCGCAAGGTCAGCCTTGTTGAGCACGATGATGCGGCTCTTCCCGTTTGCCAGAGAATCTATATCCGGATTTCTTCCGGACTGAGGCGCCCGGGCATCCGTAAGTTCGATCAGAAGATCGATCAGGGCTATATTTTCCTGCATCATTCTCCGGGCTTTTGTCATATGTCCCGGATACCATTGATAATCCATTATTACTGTCCGCCTTCCTCGCGCAGTTGGAGTTGATAAGGGTGATCTTTACAGGAATCCCCTGTGCTCCGCGGGGCTGAGTACAAACCAGACCTCGCCTTCGATCATCTCACTGGAGACGATGCCGATCTCCGCGTTCCTTGAATCCTCGGAATTGTTGCGGTTATCCCCGAGTACAAAGTATTCTCCCTCTTCCAGTTTGATCGGCTGTTCAGCCATTCCCGGATTGGTGATGGCAGGATAATCCTTTCCTTCCAGAAATACTTTGTTATTGATATAGATCATCCCGTCTTTGATCTGGATCGTCTGTCCGGGTATTCCGATGACACGCTTGATATCAGAGCGCGCACTAGAACTACCGTTGGGCTTGAACGAGATCAGATCACCCTGTTTGGGCGTTCCGAGCTGAAATGCAAGTATATTGACCAGACACACGTCTCCCCCCGACAGAGTCGGATCCATCGACTGTCCCACATTGACTCTCTGCTGACCAAATGTATAGACGGATACGTATGCAAACAGGACCGCTACCACGACCAGGAACAGCCACTCAAACATCAGTCTGGGAACAGACTTTTTCTTTCTCTTCCTTCGGCTCATCTCCTGGCGCTCCAGTGCCTCAAGCCTGGCTCTCTCTCTTGGAGTGTGGCTCTTCCAGTCTTCGTTGGTAAAATCGATTGGTTCGTCGTTAACGTACTTCATGTACTGACTGCTCCCCATATGATTTCGGGGCTGCCGCACCATATCTGTGCGGCAGCCCCGATAAACTACTATCTCAGCGAACCAGTTCCTTGACCTTTGCTCTCTTGCCGACGCGGCCTCTGAGGTAATTCAGCTTAGCACGTCTGACCTTACCGAGTCTTACAACGTCAACCTTCACTACGGAAGGAGAATGCAGCGGCCAGGTCTTCTCTACGCCAACACCGTTCGAATTCTTACGTACGGTAAAGGTAGCCCGGTTGCTTCCGCCCTGCTTCTTCAGGACGACTCCTTCGAATACCTGGATTCTTTCCTTCTCGCCTTCCTTGATCTTGGCGTGAACCCTTACGGTATCTCCGACACGGAACTGCGGGACTTCCGCTTTCAGCTGTTCCTGTTCGATCTCTTTGATAATATCGTTCATTGTATGTGTTCCTCCTGTCTTGACGGATGTTCTTAATGCAAGACTATTCTGCAACAGAGGACCATCTCGAAATTCAACACGAGGGATACTATATCATGTTTTTGCCGGTGTAGCAAGAGAAAAATTACGTATTATCAACCATTTTCAAAAGCTTTTTAAACCATCATATTGAGCTGGTAATCCGCGATCCTCATCTCTGCATCTTTTGACGTGTACTTCGTCTCTCCGTCACAGTGCACCCTCAGCGGTTTTTCACTTCTGATCCTGAGTGAAGTCCTCCTTGCCTGGCCGACACACTCTTTATGCTTCACATGCATGCCTTTCAGCGCAAGCGGGAAGAACCGGAAGAATCCGATCACTGACAGATCATGTACGATACAGTAGTCCATTTTCCCGTCGTCATCGCGTGCCTCCGGGCACAGCATGAAACCGCCTCCCTCAAACTTGTGGTTCATGGCTGCCGAGAATACAAAGTTCTCATATTTCTGCACCCGCTCTCCTTCATCCTTCCTGGGGGCATAGGTAAGCTGCGCCGGCGAACTCTTCCACATAAAGATAAGTTTAATCGCTTCATACATGTAGACCAGTTTCCCAAGTCCGAGACGGTTCAGGATTCTCTTCATCGGGGCTGTCTGGGCTCTGTGACAGGCATCCGCGTCAAACCCGATTCCGGAACTGACAATAAAACGCATCGACACATCCCTGTCATGAAGGATAGTCTCTCCCACATCTACCTTCCGGAACGTCTTCTCCTGGCGTATCCTGGAAACAATACTGTTCAGGCTTTGAGTAAGGCCGAGCCCCTTGGCAAGATCATTGCCGGAGCCTGCGGGAACAAGTCCCACACGGGTATGCTCAAAGTCCCTGATCCCGTTCATGACATCATTCATAGTGCCGTCGCCGCCGACGATCACCAGGTTCACGAAAGAATCCTCTCCGATCGCGGCAGGATCTGTCAGGGAACTTACAATCTCGCTGACCCCCTGCGTCTTTGAAGAAAAATGAATCTCATAATTCGAATCCGCAAACAGCGGCAGTACACTCTTCCTGAAATACTTTAATGTCTTTCCGCCGGCGCCTGCCGGGTTAACGATGATATGGATCATATTGTTTCCTCTCCGCGTATGTCCCAGCCATTACATCAGAACTTAAACAGCGTGCCAAGGATGCTTCTTCCAAGCTGCGAACCGAGGTTGCCGCCAAGTGTCTGTCCGAAAGTGCCGCCGACGGTCTTGCCGATCGTCTTGCCGATCTGTCTGCCGACGGTACCTGTGACAGCTTTCGCCACACGCCCGGCTTCTGTCTTTCTCTTCTGTGCTTCTCTTGCAGCCTCTCTCTCTGCGGCAGCCTGCTGTCTTGCAGCTTCTCTCTCTTCAGCGGCCTGCTGCCTTGCGGCTTCTCTCTCCTCGGCAGCCTGCTGTTTGGCAGCTTCTCTGTCGGCGATCGCCTGCGCCTTGGCAGCTTCTTTTTCTTCTGCCTCCCTCTGTGCGGCGGCCTGTGCTTCCATACCCATTCTCTGAAGGAACTCATAGGCGCTGTCGCGGTCTACCGCATTTGCGTAGCGGGCATACAGAAGGCTTCCTTTGATCAGTGAATCACGCAGCGAGTCGTCACAGGCTCCATTGAATGACTGAGGCGGAAGGATATAGCAGCGCTGCACCATTCCGGGAACACCGTCCGCATCAAGTGTCGATATGATCGCTTCACCGGTTGCCAGGTTCTGGATGGCTTCAGCAGTGTCAAACTCCGGATTTGATCTGTAGGTATCGGCTGCAGCCTTCACCTGACGAAGTTCATTGGGCGAATAAGCATGCAGGGCATGCTGAATCTTATTTCCAAGCTGGCTCATGATTCCGTCCGGAATATCTCCCGGATTCTGGGTTACGAAGAAGATGCCCACACCCTTGGAGCGGATCAGTTTCACGGTCTGCTCGATCCTTGCAAGGAGATCCTTGGAAGCGTGGTCAAACAGCATATGCGCTTCATCGAAGAAGAAGACCATCTTCGGCTTATCGCAGTCTCCCACTTCCGGAAGCATCTCATAGAGTTCAGACAGCATCCACAGAAGGAAGGTGGAATACATATCCGGATTCAGGATCAGTTTGCGGCAGTCAAGAACGGAGATCATTCCCTGTCCGTTTTCCTGCTGCAGCATATCCGTGATATTCAGCGCCGGCTCGCCGAAGAACAGATCGGCTCCCTGGCTCTCAAGCGACACGACCGCGCGGGTGATCGCAGCTATGGAAGACGGAGCGATGTTGCCGTACATCGGAGCGAATTCTTTCGAATTCTCGTCCGCATAATTAAGCATTGCCTTCAGATCCTTGGTGTCGATCAGAAGCATTCCGTTATCATCGGCGATCTTGAATACAATACTCAGAATGTCCGTCTGAAGTTCATTTATCCCAAGCACTCTTGCAAGGAGCAGCGGTCCCATCTCGGAAACGGTCGTGCGGAGCGGCATACCCTTCTCACCGTATACATCCCAGAATGAAACAGGATATTTCCTGTATGCATAGCCGTCTGCTGCAAGATTCATGGAATTGACGCGCTCAACAACATGAGATTCATCAACGCCTTCCTGGGCAAGTGAACCGAGATCGCCCTTGATATCCGCAAGGAATACAGGAACGCCTGCGTCAGCGAAAGATTCAGCCAGTACTTTCAGACTGACGGTCTTACCTGTACCGGTAGCTCCGGCGATCATCCCGTGACGGTTTGCCATAGCCGGATCCAGAAAGATCTCATTGGTTCCGCTTTTGCCGATCAGTATCTTTCCATCTTTTAACATATTGGTTTGCTCCTTCCTCATTCATAATCTCGGGAATACCTCCCTTACACTGTTTTCAGTTTAACACAGCATTGTGGATTTTTGCACAAAAAATGCCGCAATCTTCAAAAAGATTACGGCATTTTTTATCAGATTCCTTTGAAATCTACCGCGAAGACCAGCCTGCGGTCTGTGGGCAGCAGATACTCCGGATGAGGCCTTGCGCCCCAGCTGTCGTCTCCCGCAACTCCCATCTGTTTCAATGAGCACTTGATGAATGTGTGATGGACCGGCGGAAGCTCATATGCATGGCGGGCATTCTCCAGCATCGCGGGACTGTACGGAATAGCTGAGAATTCCATGGTCCCGGGTCTCGAGCTTTCAGGGTCTTCGCAGTCCGGGAACGCAGCTGCACTCAGAAGCACTCCGTGTCCGAGATCATCGGTCACTTTTGCCCAGCGCACGCCGGTACGGTTTCCGGTTTCCTGAGGCACCAGATACCGCTCCACCATATCCGCGGCATCCGCGCTCCAGACTCCGAGTTTCACGCCTTCCCTGCGGTCGCAGTAATTCTCCTCAGGACCGTTTCCATACCAGGTCACATGACGGTAATCGGCATTGATCCCGAACAGCCATCCGAACTCCGGCATGGGCGGAAGGTCCGCAGCCGGATCATAATCCAGGATGCACCGGACAGTTCCGTCTGCAAATACTCTGTAAGTGGTCAGGCAGTATATGCATTCCATTGACCTGTCTGCACCGGCTTTTCCGCTCTTCCCGGAAGCAGTCCCGGGACAGATGACAGGAAGGTATTTCTTCCATGCAATCTCCACATAGTCATCTGTTGTGCGGATCTTCGGATATCTCTCCTCTTCTTCATATCCGATCTCAAAGATTCCCACCTGCGGGTCGCTGAATTCCTGGTATTCACTGGCAAGTCTCCAGATCCCCAGACGGGCGGCCATGCGGTTTCCGCTGTCATTGCTGACCGGAGCTCTCCAGAAGTTGGGTCTCGGGATCTCTTCGATCAGTTCCCGTCCTCCGTATCTGTAGGAGACCATTCCGCCCTTCATGGCAGAGAACAGGACTTCAAAGTGCCTGCCTCTCACACCGAGATTGACCTCTCCGGCTGCAACTTCCAGTTCTGACACTCCTTTGCAGGCTTTACCTCCGACCACTGGTCTTGTCTCCAAATCCGCAGCCGCAGCGGAAGGCTGTGCCGGGATAACGCACTGTCCGAAGGCTGTCTCATATCCCTTCTTCGCCCAGAGGGTGTCCTCCTTCAGCCGGAAGGATACGGTCACAGTCTTCTCTTCAGGAGTGCTCTTTACCGCTTTGATGATACTGTCCGGAAGGCTGAATACTGCTTCCTCAAGCGGCTGCACAGATACTTCCATTGAAGTTTCCGCAAGGAGCCGTCCCTCCTGCTGCACCAGGATGATGCAGTCAAAAGCGTCTGTATTGACAAATAGGTTTTTGTTCGTAACTCTGACACTGTCCGCAGATACATCTGCCTTGATCGTGCGGTAATTATACCTGATCTCCTGTATCTTCCCGTAAGGTCTCCTGAGCGCGTCGATGATCCCGTTTCCGGAGAACTCATAATCGGTCGGACGTTCGCCGCAGTCACCGCCGTAGGCAAGATACTCTTCGCCGTAACGGTTCTTCCTGAGAACTGCCTGGTCCACAAAGTCCCAGATAAACCCGCCCTGATACCGCGGATTTCTCTCAGACAGTTCGATATACTTGTGCATGCCGCCGTTCGAATTGCCCATGGAATGGGTATACTCGCACAGGATGAATGGCTTCTCAGGATTCTCCTCCAGGAACTTTTCCACGTCTGCCGCTGAAGTATACATCTGTGATTCCATGTCGGAACTGTCGTTGTAAGTGCGGTCGTGCATGACGCCTTCGTAGTGTACAAGACGGGTCGGATCAAGTTTCCTGAATTCCTCAGACATCCTGTAAATGACAAGACCGCCGCTGCTTTCATTTCCGCAGGACCAGATCAGGATCGAAGGATGATTCTTATCTCTCTCATAACCTGAGCGCACGCGGTCAAGCATCATCTCAAGATACTCCATCCTGTCTCCGGGAAGTCTTCCCTCAGGTGTGCAGTTCGGGAAGCACCAGCTTCCATGGGTCTCCATATTGTTCTCTGCGATCATGTACAGGCCGTAGATATCGCAAAGCCTGTAGATCATGGAATCGTTGGAGTAATGACTGGTCCTGATCGCGTTAATATTATTGCGCTTCATGATCACAACGTCTGTAATCACATCTTCCCTTCGCGGAGATCTCCCGGTTTTGCTGGAGAACTCATGGCGGTCAGTCCCGTTGAATACGATACGCCTGCCGTTCAGCTGCATGAGACCGTCCTTCATCTCAAAATGACGGAATCCCACAAATTCTGACGCAGCTTCGATGACAGTCCCCTCAGCGTCTTTCAGGATGACCTGCAGTTCATAGAGATAAGGCTCCTCTGCGCTCCATTTCCTGACCGGTCCGACCTTAGCGAAGATCTTCGCATCCTGCGCGCTCACATCTCCGGAGGCAATGACATCCGTCCCGGAGCAGGAATTCTGACACTCTGCTCCACACAGGGAAATGACCCCTCTCGGGATCAGACACCAGGATAAGACTGCGCCTTCTGTATCACCGGAAACTTTCAGGTCAGCGCCAAGCAGACCGTCCGTCATCTCCTCATCGAGATCCGCTGTAATATGAAGGTCTTCAATATGGACTTTGGGGACCGCATACAGGACTACGTCACGGAAGATTCCGCTCAGACGGTACATATCCTGATCCTCGAGCCACGAACCGTTGACAAACTTGAAGTCAAGCACCGCGATCCGGTTCTCTCCTTCTTTGATATAAGGAGTCAGGTCAAAGTCGGATGGTGTGAAGGAGTCTTCACTGTATCCCACATACTCGCCGTTGACCCACAGGGCAAAGCCGGCCTCTACTCCTTTGAAAGAGATGCGCACACCCATTCCCTTCCACTCGTCGGGAACTGTAAAATAAGTGACGTATTGTGCCGTGGGATTGAACCTCTTCGGAGCCTGCCCAAGCGCCAGGTTTTCTCTCCCGTCCCACGGATACTGGGAATTGACATAAGCCGGTTCGTCGTACCCTTCCATCTGGATATTGGAAGGAACACTGATCTGCGCCCAGCCGCTCTCGTCATAATCAGGCTTCTCAAAGCCCTCTATCGCTGACGCAGGATTCTCTGCATAGTGAAAGCTCCACCTTCCGTTCAGGCACAGTTCGAGGCTGCTGTCTCCGGCCGTGCGGACATGATCCATGCCATGCGCATTCATTTCCTCAATACTGCCGTAGAGTACGGTATCAGAGTGTGCGGGCAGCGTGTTTACCTTAAAAACCTGCGGATCATCTATGATCTTTCTGTCAAAATTACTCATAACATTCTCCATCATCAGTCAAATGAAGTGAACCGTTTCATCATTGCGCCGTAGCGGAATCTGGCCATCTCATTTTTAGCCAGGACGTCTTCCTCTGTTCCGTGATACTGGCAGCGGATGCAGTAATACTCTCCCTTGTCAGCGTCATAGAACATGTCGATATCAAGGTCCCTCATGAAACAGGAAGGACATCTGTAATTCAGTTTTCCTTTGCCAGCCTGAGCCATGTCGTTACCTCCTCTCCGTCTCCAAGTTCCGTTCTGTATCCAAGGGTGAACATCGGTGAAAATGCATATCCCTCTTCGATGTATCCTTCAGCGTCTTTCCGGCTGCAGTCCATGGACACATGTGTCTGGATCTGTGGTATGGACGCCCAGACGCTCTGTGCTCCTTTCATGGAATCATTCCTGTCCTTATACAGATATTCCAGAAAATGCTGTTCCTTTCTCCCGTCCGCATCTTCCGCACCGTCGATCCCCAGCATAACGCCGGTCATATCCTGCGTATACTCTGTGGTCCCGTAGCACGCGGTCATGTATTCCTTCAGTCCCACCTTTGCTCCGGGATCACTGAAGTCATAAACCCTGCGGGTCATCGCGATTGAGGAGTCGCCTTCTTTAAAGGATACGGTGGTCTGCACCTTGAAGCTGAGATCTCCGAATTCGATCTCCACCGGATCCAGGACAAGTTTTCTCGTCTTTTCCTTCTTGACTCCCCGGCCGCTGCACAGAAGATCCTCACCTTCCTGCTCTTCCTCTTCCAGGTGCGCATGTGTTCTGCACTGGCACAGGTTTGCCTCCTGTCCTTCATATGAAAAGATGGCACTTCGCACAGTCCCTGCACCTGCATAGTGGGTGAAATAACCTGCCCTGTATTTCTCCTGGATCAGGAATGGATAAGATGCGTCGACCGGATTGCCCGTTCCGACGCCGACCGGGATTCTCTGCTTTGCCGCGTAATTGCGAAGATCCACCAGAGCGCCGCCCTGATCCATATTGATGCAGGCTCTCATGTTCGCGTCACAGTACCAGAACAGCTGCTTGTCAGAACCGTAGAGGATATCGATCCACGGAGCACACTCAGGTTCGTTGTAACTCTTCTTCGAGCGGAAATAACCTGCGAACTCTGACATGGTCATGTCGGTCAGCTCGCCCTGCTTCTTCAGTTCCCCGTAGTACCTCATTCCGTCCTCGTAGGACTTTTTGAGAAGTTCATAGGGCGCTTCCCAGCGGCCCATTTTATTCAGCCATCCGGGACCGACGAACATCATATTGTACGCATATCCGTCGTTATACTTCGCGAGATTCCGATACTGGTCGACCAGGTTATAATAGTAAGGGAACTCCCATGTGTCCGTGTCATAGATCATACCCCGGAGCACATTCTGCGGATGTGTCCCGAAGTTGGACCCGTTCCCGTCATAGCAGGCAATAAGATCACGCGACAGATGCGGGATCGCAACGATACCGGAATCATCCACCGGACAGGACGCCGGTGCGTGTGTATTCTGCTTTGAAGGAATCCAGGGTGCCCAGGGACCACCGTCCATAAAGGTGTACCAGGAATTGTTGCAGGTATGATAAGCCTTCGGCCCTTCTTCCCAGCAGGTCGCCACAGCACACTGCACCGACGGATAGGCCGCCTTGATGTAATTGATCAGGTCAGCATCCAGATAATAACTGCTGGTAGACTGCGGCCAAAAGCCAAACTTCTCATGGAACATTCCGAAGACATCATCCACGATCGCCTTCTTGTCCTCCATGGAAAACATCCAGATGCAGAACTCTCTGGTATGATACTTCTCCCGAAACTGCGGGCATGGCAACCCCAGAAGAGACAGACCGATCTCATCGCCGTACTTCTCATGGTGCTCCTTTGCAAGGCTGACCGCCTCGTCAGAGAACATGGACGCATACGTCATCTGGATCGTTGTCTTCAGACCATTCTTATGCGCCGTCTCCTGCTGGAACCGGAAGATATCCAGAGACTCATCCCGAAGGTCAGACCTTCCGATATTCTCTTTCTTCCCGCTGCCCGTCACCTTCTCCGCATATTCAGGCGCCAGCTCCGGGCGATGAATAATGTTGACAATGAAATCACTCATTTTCGTGCGTCCTCTCTCCATAAACATCTGCGCCCTATGTTCGGACAGGTCCCACGCCGGGGCGCTTCCGCTCGAATCGGAACGCAGCGGCACATAGGGACGCAAAATACGCGTCCCAAATGCCGGCGTTCCTACACGCCCGGCTAAGGGATCCTGTCCTGCCACCGGGCGCATACTACAGTCGGTACCGCAGATACATCCCTATGCTGTAAATATGCCACCCCGCAGGACGGGATGGCACTGATAATCACACGTAAAAATCGCAAAACCAACCTTAATCGTCTTACGTGGTTTATTTGACGGAACCTGTGATACCTTCCGCGAACTGCTTCTGCAGTACGAAGAAGACAACCATGGTCGGGATCGAGCAGAACAGGACGCCCATCATCAGCATACCGTAGTCGACGGTATAACCGGATGCCAGGTTTGCGATCAGCATCGGCATGGTCTGTGCACGGTTGTCTGTCATGACGACCTTCGGCCACAGGTAAGCGTTCCATGCATTCATGAACGTGATGACCGCTGCTGCTGCGTAGGTCGAGCGCATGATCGGCATGTACTGTTTGAAGAAGATGCCCACTTCTGTCTGGCCGTCGATACGTGCGGCTTCCATGATCGCAGGCGGGAAGTTCCTGGAATTGTTCCGGAACATCATGATCATAAATGGAGTAGATACCTGCGGGAGGATGAAGCCCCATACAGAGTTCAGCAGTCCCATTCTTGAGATCAGTACAAACAGCGGGATCATGGTCGCGACGCCCGGGATCATCATGGCAAGCAGAAGGAATGCGAACAGTCTGTCTTTTGCCTTGTCGGCATACAGTTCGAATCCGAATCCTGCAAGCGAGCAGATGAACAGACACAGCAGTGTCTGCGCGATCGCGTACAGGAAGGAGTTGCCCATGGATTTCCACAGTGGCTGTGCCGCAAGCAGATTCCTGAAGTTCTCTGCAGCATGGGTTCCAAACCAGATCTTACCGCGTGCCACCTCTACTGTATCGTTGGTTGCAGCTGTGATCATCCAGTAGAGCGGGAACACGGAGAAGAAGCTCCAGATGATCAGAAAAATGTAGCTCGGGATCAGTCTTCTCTGAATCGCAGATTTATTTCTCTTTGGCTTCTCAGTCACGTGTATCACCTACTTTCAGATTGATCGCGGCAAGGATACCGACCATGATAAAGACGACGAACGACATTGCCGAAGCGTATCCGAACTTACCTACGCCCTGTCCGAAGGACATGTTGTAGATGTAGTGGGACATGGTGATCGTCGCGTTTGCAGGACCGCCGTTTGTCAGGTTGACAGATTCGTCGAACAGCTGCAGGGTACCGTTGATGGACATGATGAATGTCATGACGATGACCGGTTTGAGCAGCGGAACGGTGATCCGCCAGAAGGTCTTCCAGGCTGAAGCGCCGTCAATCTTGGCGGCTTCGTATACCTGATAGTCTATGTTCTGCAGACCTGCCAGATAGAAGACCATGTTATATCCGGTCCATCTCCAGATCAGTGCAAAGATAATAACAAACTTGGCGGTACCCGCCGTACCCAGCCAGTTGATGTTGTCGGAAATAAGATGCAGTGATCTCAGTACTGAATTGATAAGTCCCTGTGTCGCGAACAGTGACTTGAAGATCAATGCGTAGGATACCAGAGATGTCGCGCAGGGAAGGAATACCATGGTGCGGAACAGTCCCTTAAATCTCAGGTCTTTGTTATTCAGGATCTGCGCGAGCAGCATCGCAAGGACGAGCATGATCGGAACCTGAATGATCAGATACAGGAAGGTATTCTTCATGGCTGTAATGAAGATCTTATCCTGCAGGATACGTGCGTAGTTGTTGTACCAGGGATCCGCCATCTCCATATTCAGGATCGGACCCTTTTTAAATGATGTGATCAGCGCCTGGACCATCGGGTAGAAGCTCATGACGATGATCATAACCGTTGCGGGGATAAGGAATGCCCATCCCCAGCGTCTCTGCTTCGCATTGACGCTGTTTCGACTAGTCTTCACTGATTGTCTCCCTCCAAAACTGTAACAGCGGGGATACGTATTGCGCACCCCCGCCGTAATATCAGCTAAATTGCATGTAAGCCGAGTTCGACTGTGAGGTGCTTATCAGCCCTCCATCTCGAATTCAAGCTGTCCCTGAGCATCTTCCAGAGCTGCAGTTACGCCTTCAGGAGAAGTATCTCCGGCAGCAACTAGGTTCTGGATAGCGGTGCCTACATACTGACGGCACTGATAATGATAATCAGACTGCTCTACGACCGGAACATTTGCACCCATCTTAACGATGTCAGCATAGATTGCCTGGCCTTCGAAGAAGTCAACGCCTTCCTGATATACATCAGATGCGCCTGCCTTTGCAGAGCAGGTGATAACGCCGCCGTTCTTCAGAGCTGCGTCATAGGTCTCGGTGCTGCCGCCAAGGAATGTGTTGGCAAGGAAGTCAACAGCCAGTTCCGGCTTGGTGCAGTTTGCGGTGATGTACAGAGAAGATCCGCCGTTTGCTGCATAACCTTCGCCGCCTTCCAGAGTCGGCAGAGAGGTGATTGCCCATTTTCCGGTATTCTCTTCAACCAGTTCCATAGACGGGATGATCCAGTTTCCGTTCAGGACGCCGGCAACCATATCGCCTACGATTGCCTGGTCGACATAATCGGACCAGTCATTTCCAAGATACAGAACGTTCTCAGTGATCATGGTGACGATGTCAGCAATGATCTGGTTGTATTTCTCATTGGATGCAAAGGTCGGAGCGCCGTCGGTGAACTGGCTCTCGCCCTCAGCCTGGAGCATCATGTACGGAAGGTCATTGCCGGAACCATCCATGCAGAGGAGATACTTGCCGGTCTTCTCATAGACAGCCTTGCCGACTTCGATGAACTTGTCCCATGTGCAGCCGGTCATGTCGTCGATGCTGTAGCCAGCCTCTTCCAGGAGGTCGGTTCTGTATGCCATGATAGCGGTGCCATTATCAACCGGAGCGCCATAATGTACATCGTCGATGGTGCTATAGGAAAGTTTCTCAGCTCCGAAATCGCTCCAGTCAATATCCGCTGCGGACAGATCCTGCCATGCATCCGGATAGTTCAGATGGAACTGCTGGAAATAGTGATCCTGGAACAGAACGATGTCCGGAAGGGTGCTGTAATCGCCGGCTGAAGCTGCCAGTGTAACTGCATTCTCGACATCGGAGGAGCCGGACTGGGTGATGATGTTCAGTTTGAAATCCGGATTGACATTCTTCTGATAGTCAGCCTCAGCTGCTTCCAGAGCCGGGATATTGAAGTTTGCGTCCCAAGCGTAAACAGACAGTGTGTTCTCATCCTCGGAAGCGACATCTGCGGTCGGTGCCTCAGCCTCGTCTGCATATACAGCAGCCGGAATCATGGATACTGCAAGGACACCCGCAGTAAGAAGCGCAATTAACTTTCTCTTCATTGTACATTCCTCCTTTTTTCAACTACGTTGACTTATAATGGCATTTTTACTCTCCATGCCTTATGGGTATATCATAGACAAGTATGAACAAGGAATGTGGTTGAAATGCGCCCGAATATTCGCATTTTCAACCATATTCGTCAGAACGACAAATTCAGTTGTTGTTTTTACTCTGATTTTCGTTCAATCCACAGACAAAAACCGTGTTTTTCAGCCATCACGGCTAAAAAGCACGGTTTTTATTAGATATTATGATGCAGGGGGTAGATTGTCAGCCTCGTAGATTACCAGCCTTTCTGGACTGAGACGTTCACCTCCAGAAGCCTGCTCTCATAGTTCTTCGGATCCTTTTTCCACTGATAAGGCGTAACTCCGATCACCTGTTTGAAGTTGCGGTCGAATGTTGAAACGGTAGAGAAACCGCAGTTGAGCGCCACCGAAGACATGGACTCGTTTGATGAGCGGAGCATCTCACAGGCTCTCAGCACCCTGACCATATTCAGGTATTCGATCGGGGTCATATCTATGTATTCCGAAAACAGTCTGCGGAAATGAGTCTCCGAGATGTGGCATTCTTTTGCCAGTGTCTCGATCCGGATCGGTTCCGCGTAATGCTTCTCCACATATTTCAGAGCCTCATGGATCTGGCCGACTCCTGTGCGAAGTTTTACTTCAGGCTCGTCCGACGTCTTCATGATCCTCGCTATCTCAAAGAGCAGCGTCATCAGAAGACCCCTGACTCTCTCTATATAGAAATCATGCTTTGATTTCATTTCATTCAGGATCAGATCGCAGACGGATGTGAGCACCGGATACTCGGCAAACTTCCCGAACAGCGCATCTCTTCCGAGGAGTTCCAGAAATCTTCTCCTGCTGACTACATTTTCTCCGAAATGGTCCCGCAGAAGCGTTCCGGGATCCAGGAACAGGTACTCCCAGTAACTCCTGGTTCCCGGGTCTGAGTTGGTAGTATGCGGATAGTTTCTGGGGATTACGGATATCATCCCCGGCTCGTATCGCATACTCTTCTGGTCAAGTTCCAGGCTGCCGCAGCCATCCCGGCAGATACCGATCTCCATAAGATTATGAAAATGAAGGTAGTCCACTCCGATTCCGTATTCCCGGACCCACTCCTCTCCGGTAAGAACCAGCACGCCTTCCTTCTGCGGAATGTCATAATAGCGAAGTTCTACTTTGTCTTTTTTCTTAGCCGGCATATGTCAGTTTCCTCGCTGGTTCAGAATCCGTCTGTCAGATACAGATGGATATGGGGATTTTCTTCGGCTGCCCTGTCAAGCACTTTCAATGTCTTTGCCGCATATCCCTCTTCAGGTATGAATGCCAGTTCACTTTCTTCTATCTCAAATACCGTTTCCTCAGTGACTTCACTCAGCAGGTCACTGAGCGCGTCAAGATTACCGCCGAAATAATCCGGAAGCTGCAGGGCTTCTTTCATAAATGAAGCCATGGATTCTCTGCTTCCGATCTTCTCAACGGTCAGTACTACTCTTCTGATTAAATGATCCGTCATATTCATACCCCTCTTTAATAATCGTCATCGCCCCACAGCAGCGTGAATGTTTCATAATGATCGTCTGTGTAGTAGATATTCCAGTCTCCGTTATCATCATCGCCGGAATAAACGATCCTCTTTGGTCCGCGTGAGGATCCTTTCAGGGTATCGATATCGCATTCATGGTACTCTCTCCCTCTCATTTCCGGGAGAACCCCCTCATAGTTGCCATAGTAGTCACCGCCGATGCACATACCGTCGATCAGCCGGTTCAGTGCTCCGCCTTCCCAGCCCTTCCTTCTGGCTTCCTTTTTTGTCATGTAGTTGGAAGGGAGCTCATGATACTGCACCAGATAGGCGCATACTTCATCTTTTGTATCGTATTCACCGTCTTCTGATACATCGAGACTCATATAGTAGTCATCGTCTGACGTATCTTCTGCATCCTGCCTCTTGCCGCTGTCTTTTTCACGGTCATCTGAGCTGTCAGAACTGTCCTCATCTCCGGCCAGCCATCCGAACAGATCCCCTATCGTGACAGCCTGTACGCTGGACGCAGACAGGATCAGCGCAAACGCCAGAAGCAAAGCAGTCCATATTGTTTTATTTATTTTCTTCACAGTCCTGTACCTCCAAGTGAAAGGATACCGTATCTGGTCGAATTTGTCTATTATTTGGTCAAATTCATTTATTTTCATAAAAAAAGACCGAAACCCGCGCAATGGCAGGCCCCGGCCTTTCTCAATTATGCAGTTGTAAAAGATGTTTTATTTCGCCTGTTTGCTCAGAGTCCTGAGTGCTGTGATCGCAAGGTCAACAGCAAGGACAACAAGCACGATAGCGATGCCGGCCTGGATGTAGCTCCAGGTATCGCCAGCCTTGAACTTCGCAAGGATCGTCTGGATCAGTGAGCAGATCGTAACGACCAGCATGAAGCACATCGGGATGTAGAACATCTTATTGTTGCGTCCATTCGCACCAAGCCATGCGCAGACAGCCAGAAGACCGAGTGCAGCAAGCAGCTGGTTGGCAGCACCGAACAGCGGCCAGATCTTGGTATAGCCGGTAAGACCAAGTGCGATGCCAAGAACAACCGTGATAGCGGTGGACACATACGGATTGACCAGGATAGCTCTCGGGCCGGTGACATCCTTCGGAGTCTCACCCTTGTTGAGCCAGAATTCCTGGAACATGTAACGTGCAAGTCTGGTAGCGGTATCCAGAGATGTCAGGCAGAATACGGAAACTGCCAGGATCAGCATCTGATAGATAACCTTCTGAACGCCTTCATTGGTGAAGGAGCCGAGCATACGGGACAGACCGGTAGCGAATACTGCGGTCGGAGCTCCGATCTCGCCAGCCTTAACTTCATTGAATACATAACCGACTGCGCACAGAGACAGGATAGCGACGACGCACTCGATGAGCATTGCGCCGTAACCGATCGGCATAGCGTCTCTCTCGTTGTCGATCTGCTTAGCGGTAGTACCGGAAGAAACAAGTGAATGGAATCCGGAGATAGCACCGCATGCGATGGTAACGAACAGAGCCGGGAACAGGGTTCCTCTTGAAGAAGCGAAAACTCCAGCCTCTGTCGTGTTAACGAAACCAGAGAATGCCGGCATGTCTACATGGCCGCTTCCTGTGAGGGCTGCGCCTACAACTGCGATAACTGCCACGATGATCATGAAGTAAAGCAGGAATGAACTCAGATAGTCACGCGGCTGAAGCAGGATCCATACCGGAGTTACGGATGCGATCAGGATATAGACAGCCAGGACATACATCCATGCATTATAGGAAAGAGCCAGCGGATGCCAGTTCAGACCGATCACGACGATTGCTACGATACCGACGCAGCCGATAACGGATGCGATTCCGATCGGAACATTCTTTCTGTAAACCATGATACCAAAGACAATGGCAAGCACGATAAACAGAACAGAGATCATAGCAGTGGAAAGATTTGCTGACAGAGACGGATCTGCAATTGCTTCACCAGCTGCGTTGGTAGCACCAAAGGTGGACGCAACGATCGATGCGAATGCCGCAACGACCAGAAGCAGGGTCAGCCATGCAAATACAAGGAAAAGCCTCTTGGCCTTCTGTCCCATTGTCTCGCTGATAACGACACCGATGGACTGTCCTTTATTGCGGACAGAAGCAAACAGTGCGCCGAAATCATGGACGCCGCCGAAGAAGATACCTCCGATCAGGACCCAGAGCATAACCGGGACCCATCCGAAAGCAGCTGCCTGGATCGGGCCGTTGATCGGGCCTGCGCCTGCGATCGATGAGAAATGATGTCCCATCAGGACTGCAGCTCTTGCAGGAACATAGTCAACGCCGTCCTCGAGCTCATGAGCGGGAGTCTTTCTTGACGGATCGATGCCCCACTCCTTTGCCAGCCATCTGCCATAAACCATATAGCCTGCAATGAGGACTACAAGGCTGATGAGCAGAACTACAAGAATGTTCATACAACTTCCTCCTTTTGCTGAACTTTGTTGGCATCAAAGTTCTTAGAATATAAATTCAACATCTGTTTGGATATCTTACTGGAAATAACCTTCTCCCTTTCAAGATCCGCACAGATGAGGTGCCCTTCACAGCGCCCCCTGAAGGAAAACAGATAACTCTTCCCGTACCGGAATTCCTTAATGGCTCTGACCGTCTCTTCATCAGGCGTCTTCTCAGACAGGATGACGACGGTAACATCCGAGATCATATGATCCTTCTCAGGATACTTTTCTCCCCTGCGGACCAGTTCGGGTTCCATGTACTCTTCCATCAGGCTGCGTGCCTCAGCGACTGTATCCTGTCCGCACTTCGGTGTCTGGATGAACAGAATATGCTCATAGGTACGTACCGCCCATATCTGCGCTTTCCGCACCGCTACATATTTCTCATTCATCGAAAAAAAATACCCATATGCCGGGTACTCTTTTTCTCCGACTTTATAAGGCCGGTAGATGTCAAACGATCCGGACAGGGTGTCCAGGATTGTGTCAAGATACAATGCTGATTCCAAAATGAACAAATCTCCAATGAAACTCTGTATTTTTGTATTTAATTTCAATTAAATTTATCACAAAGAATCTTGTACTTCAATAAAAAAAGTGTTAAATGCTAACGATTTAGACCGTAATTTTTATTTTTATCGGGCTGTATTTTAAAATTTTTTCTGATATTTGTATGAACAAATTATGTTCGATATCCGGTTTTGCCTGCATGTCTTCTGAATATCCTGTATAAAACTGAAAGCCCCGGAACCTTCCTGCAATGAGGGTTCCGGGACTTTCATTGGTTATTGTTCTGTATCATGCAAGCAGCTCAGGCATCGGGTTGATTCCTGCTGCCAGGAAAATACCGACTATGATTGCAACAATCATGGCATAGATCAGACACGGAAGTATATTTGTCCGTATCAGTCGGCCTTCCTCACCGTTTGTGCCGGCAGTCGCGCACACCGCCACGATATTATGCACGCAGATCATGTTTCCGATCGCGCCGCCCATACACTGCAGGGCCACGATCAGAACCTGTGAGATTCCGAGGATCGTTGCCGTCTCAAACTGGATCGGTGCGAACAGTGTGTTGGAAACTGTGTTTGAACCTGACATGAATGCGCCGAGTACTCCGATCAGTGGTGCTGCAATGAAGTAAGCATGTGAGAACAGGGCAGCCATGGCATTGGCCAGTGTATAGAGCATGGAATCCCCCGCTCCTGTTCCGGTATAGCGGTACAGATTGACCATCGCTACTCCGAACAGCAGGGCGACTGCTGCGCCTGAGATCTGGCGGAAGGTTCCCTTCAGAGCTGAGACGGTCTCCTCTTTGCGCATGCCGAACAGGACTGCCGCGATCAGGGCAACCGGAATAAACGGGAAGATTCCAGGATTGTACAGAACCTTGAAATCCCAGTTGACCCCTTCTGTGCCCAGGATATTGCTGACATGAAGGATCAGCGGATCATTGTTCAGGAACTTCTTGATACCGAACACGTCTACTCTTGTCAGAACCAGGAGGACGCCGATCACAATATAAGGCATCCACGCCCTCAGAGGACTCATTTTCGTATCTACAACTCTTCCGGTATTGCCTTTTGATCCCCAGCTTCTGTCTCCCCATTCTTCATATCCGTCGAAGGTCCATACTTTTTTCGGAACAAACCAGCCCCTGCGGATCGCGAAGATCAGGACAGGAAGCGCTCCTATAAATGCGACCATGGATGTCAGATCCGGTCCGGCAAAAAAGCCCATGAGAAGGTAGATCGTCCCCACAGTGAATCCTGTAAACAGGCAGAACGGAAGGGCTCCGAGAGCATCCCGGAAGCTGTGATTCTTCCCGAACACCTTGCACAGCACCATGACGCCTATAAAGATGATCGCTATTCCTCCGATACAGTGCGGGATAACGACCCATTTCGTGAGTACCCTTGTGAAAGTGTCTGGATCTCCGCCTCCGGCAATGACTGCGTCCCTGACGGTTGCGGAAGCCGTCAGGAGCGGAACGCCTACCGGTCCCGGTTCAACAGGCCAGGAGTTGTAGATCAGGCAGACCGTTGCCGCTGCCAGCGGCGGAAAGCCGAGGCTGATCAGTATCGGCGCCGCAAGAGCCGCAGGAGTTCCGAATCCTGCAGATCCCTCAACGAATCCCGCGAATACAAAACCGATGAGCACGCACTGAAGCCTTGCGTCGGATGTAATATGTGAAAACATACGGTCGATCGACGCCATCGCTCCTGACTTCCGGAGCACATTCATCAGAAGGATAGCTCCGAAGATTATCAGCAGGATCTCGAACGCACTGAGGAATCCTCCGACGGTGCGGGAAAGGATATGGAGCATGTCCATTTTCCACAGAAAAGCCGCAGCAAGCGCCGTAAGAAGCCATGACAGCGGCATTGCACGTTTTGCCGGCCATCCGGCTACAGTCATCAGTATCACACACAGCAGGATCGGACCTGCAGCAACAATTGTAAGCATCATTTCCTCCCTTATTCCCAGAACAGTTCATCCAGCGTCCTGTCAAGCACTTTGCAGATCGACAGGCACAGCCGGATCGTCGGATTATAGTCTCCCTTTTCGATCGCGCTGATCGTCTGCCTGGATACTCCCACAGCGTGGGCAAGTTCTTCCTGAGACAGATCCTTAGCGGCGCGGGCGGACTTTAAACGGAGATTCTTCATCAGTCATCCTCCTCTTCCGGGCGCATACGGCTGACAAGTGACGCAATAAGGATCGTCGTAAACAGCGGCAGGCAGAGCACAATGAGAATCCGCTCATCTGTGATCGGCTGAGACAGACTGCTGAACACCCCTGCCCTGCAGAGCCTTACCAGCATAAAGATTGAAACAATCTCCATAACAGTTATTATCACGATAAACATGAGATTCCGTCTGCCGGTCTGGTTCATCCCGTAATAGGAATTGTGGAGGATGGCATATCCAACTACTACGCTTCCGCTTACCATCACTCCGAGAAACAGAGCGTCTGACGCAGACAGCATGCGGAATCCGAACCCTTTCTCCAGGATCATATAAACCGCCATGTAAAGGACCATTGAATAGAAGGCATACCAGGCACCTTTGCCCCGGATCCTGATCTGCATCTCGTCATACTCTCTGGTGATCCTCTTCTGTCTGTTCTTCTCGTAAAAGATCATAAAGACCGCAACCGCTATAAAACCGGCAGCGACCGGAATCGAAGCTTCCATAATAACCTCCTGCGCCACACTCTTTCATATGAGTGCCTCAATTGTAAAACGAGATGCAACCCCTCTCGTTCCGAACTGAAGTCGTTGTGGGTTGAAAGTAAATATCTCCGGGAGGTTGCATCCCGGCTTGCAAA
>CADCII010000031.1 GCA_902801515.1 uncultured Lachnospiraceae bacterium | reverse complement strand
AAGACCAAGGATCGTTTTGCCGGTGCTAAAGGCCTGGCTATCTATGAGCTGGTTCTTAACAGTGTTACCACCCGAGGAGAGAATCCATTATCCGCAATGACCCAGGATCAATGTGTTGATCTCGTATCTACATCTCAGAAAGCTGCTGATGAGATCAATCTTCAAATGCGAATCATTGCAGAGACCATGCCGGAGTATAAAGTGCTTCGTTCTATGGCCGGTGTGGGTGATCGGCTCGGCCCTATCATCCTCGGTGAAATCGGCGACATTCGCCGTTTTCACAGTGGTAAAGCTCTCAATGCTTATGCCGGCAACGATGCCCCGCCGTATCAGTCCGGACAATTCGAGAGCCGGAATCGTCACATCTCCAAGCGTGGCAACCCGGCTCTCAGAAAAGCTTGTTTTGAGGTTATGCAGGCTCTCAAACTGACAAAACCTCCGGACGATCCTGTTTACCTCTTTCTGCTCAAAAAGGAACAGGAGGGGAAACCCTACAACGTAGCCAAGATGGCTGCCGTCAATAAGTTTCTGCGGATCTACTACGCTCGTGCGATGGAGTTGTACAAGTAAATCCGTCCGTTTTTATTATAGCCGTTAACTGCCGGCCTGCAACAGCAGGTCTTGTTAAGGTTACTCTTTTTTCTGTTCTCAAAGTACTCTAGAACTTCAAAAACCTGCTTGACAAACATTAGCAAGATTCTTAATGCACGTCTCTTTCTCACTCACCTGCAACGATCTTGCGAATGCTTTCCCAATCGGCGCATCTCTGATAGTTTCCATTCGGAAAAGCACATTCTCTGTTCCATGGTCTGTCAAACACCAGAACCTTAAGTTCCGGCAGATGTTCGAAAAATCTGAATGCCTTTGGAGAATCCTCAACTGCGTAATCAAACTTCATCCTGTAATAGTCTTCAAGTTCAAGAGTGCTGTTACTGTTTTTGATAAAGTAATCCCTTCCATATTTATTGAGACAGTACAGTCTGGCGTTCTTAAGTCCATGCTCATCCAGCCATATACGGGATGGCTCATAAACGCTTGATGGGCGGCCGGTAATGATCGATACCTCGTGCCCGCAGGAAATCCATTCGTTTATGGTCTCCGCAGCTCCCGGCGTCGCATCATACGACAACAGTATCTCCGGCTCGTGCCCCCGAAGCATAAACTGCTCGTATTGTTCCGCATCCAGATCGAAAGACCTGTCCAGTTCAAAATAATGCATCTGGTCATAAGGAACATGCTTATTGAACATCTCCAACACAAGCTTTGAAAAGGCCCTTCCCGTCTCGCACAGGCAATCGTCAAAATCAACATAGATACGCATTATTTCATAATCTCACTTTCTCAAATACCATATCCGTCAGGATACTCTTCTATAATCTGTATTCCATTTGGACATCAAAGGGTTCCTCTGCCGCCAGTTTCTCATTGATTTCTTCTGCGAAACTGCATCCAAGTGCCCGGTATGCCGCCTGCGACTCTTTTGAGGAATGAGCCGAAATGTACAGTTTATCTGCCCCCAGCCGCCGGGCCTCTTCACAAGCCATTGAAAAGAGTTTCCTGCCGATACCCTGACGCCTGTATTCCTCTGATATCTGAAAACAAACCAGCTGCACATATCTTACTGCAGCTCCGAATATACGGTGGGAGACAGTCGCAAAACCAATGATCCGCTTGCCATCGAACGCGCCAAAGCCGGTCTGGTCAATGTTTATACGATGCACCACGTCATCTGCAATTTCCCGGCACTGCACCTGCGACCAGTTTTCTTCATAGACATTCGGCACAAGTTTCCATTCGTTGTTTATCTTTCTCCAACACTCTGTAACAGTCTGGTGGCGGACAAAATCATCCAATGAATTACCTGTGAAATTGTCAGCATTCAATCTTTGATAATTTATATCATCAGACATTACGTAATCCTTCCTCTAATATAGCACGGATCATTCTCCTGATTCGGTTAAGTCTGTCCAATATACACGGATCATACAGGGGTGCCTACTTCGATGAGGTTGCCGTCCAGGTCATAGAATCTGACAACCCGCTGTCCCCAGCTGTGCGACATCAGGCGGTTGACGTATTCAATGTCAGGATAGAGTCTTTCCAGCTTTTGTACGAAGCCGTCAATCTCCGGCTCTTCAAAATACAGCTCCGTTTGATTGCTTTGCGGAATAACGCGCCTTCCCGTAAACCGCTCCCAGTATTTCTCTTCCTGGAGATACAGATTTTCGGATAGTTCCATATTGCCGTCATGATCCTGGATCAACTCCAATCCAAACATATCCTGATAAAATATCAATGCTTTCCTGCAGTCTTTTACGACGATAAGGGTTCCTTTGAATTTCATGGTCTTCTATTCTCTTCCTGTTCTGATGAAATGGCCTTCCTGAATGGCGGCGAACGTTGCTGCCGCACAGACAACAATCGCAGAGTATTTCAGCGGGACAGCGGGGATCGTCAGCGGCAACAGAAACAGCAACGCTCCCGTCGCTTTGTTCATAACCGAATGAACAGCTACAAACCTTTTCCGTACGGCAAATCCGGAAATAATATTCACAACCTTTATAAGGGCAATGATTCCGATCCAGACATACAGCCATGCGGGAATACGCAGGACCGGAAGCAATTTGATCAGGCATACGACCACAAGCACAAAGTCCGCAATCGTATCCAGCCTTGCCCCAAGAATGCTTACGGTATCAGTTTGTCTCGCCACAAATCCGTCAAGCATATCAGACAACCCGGCAGCTATGTAAAGCGCATAAAAGGCAGGAGAGAACACCGGACAGAAAAGCAGAACGATACCGGCAGCTATTCTGAAAAACGTTATTGTGTTTGCCATCAATGTCCGCGCCTCTTTTCTTTTTTCTTCGCCTGCTTCATTTCGAATCGACGATTGGCTTCCGCTTCCCGTTCCTCCCGGCTGATCGTCTCCATGTTATATTAGCCTTATGTTCTTTTTCTTAATGCCGCTTAATTTGACTCCATGTACTCCGCCAGCGTTTTGACCTCGCAGCCCTTGTCTGCGTAATAGGAGAGCATTTCCGGCATCTTCTTCAGATCATAGCTCGTTACGCAATCGGAGATGACATGCACCGTATATCCTGCCTTTGCCATATTGAAACAGGTGGATTTCACGCAGGCTGTAGCGTCTGCGCCGGTAATATAAAACTCATCGATGCCGTTTTCTCGAATGTACTCCGAAAAATCTCCACTGGTCAGCGCGTTGGCCTTTGTCTTAACAAAGATATGGTTCGATACCACCTTCAGCTCCGAAGCAAGTTCTGCCCCCTTCGTATTCGGTTTGAACGTCCGTGTACCGGGCGACAGATTATTATGCTTAATATAGATAACCGTCATTCCCAAATCCATTGCCCAGTCAATAGCGGCGTTGATTGTGTCGATGATATCCCTGTAATGCTTCGTAATGTCGTTCTGAATGTCGATCACGACAAGTGCTTTTTTATTCATTACAGCAGCGCCTCCTCTATTTGCAATCATATTCCATCGGTGTATGCCGTTCACTGTCTTTTCTTCATCGGTCAGCACAGTTCTCTTTTCAGGACTTCACAAAATGTCTCCGCGTCTCCTGCAGCTCCGTCAAAACGATAATCATATTCCCCGGAATCAAACATCCCATGCTTTCTCTCCAGCATAAGGGCAACCGGTGCAGGGAGATTTCCATGCATTCTTGCTGCAAACCGTTCCTTAATCGTCTCCAGATCTGCCGTTACGAGAATCCTTATTGCCCCGTCCGGAAGCAGTTTCACATGCTCCGGATCGGCAATTACATAGATGATATTGTCTCCCAACATGGCCTGGCAAAGCTTCTCCCTGAAAAGGGAGACGGCTTCGCTTTCCGACTTTGCCATCCGCAGATAGTCCTTGCCCGTGACGATCTCACCGCCCAGGGTCTCCTTTATCTTTTCTGCAAGGGTGGATTTCCCGCTGCAGTTTTCTCCGATAATACCAAATACCATAAGTTCAGCTCCTTATTTCGTTTCCTGATCCCCGTCATAGGTACCGATTTTCTTTTTATAAATTGCCGCGGAAGAATAAAAGCTCGAACCGGCTCCAATAAACACGATCCCGATCCAAAAGTGTCCGTCAGCGATTATAAACACAGCTGCCACAAAAAAGGCAAGTGCTATAACAGGCATCCACTTAACAAACTGCTCTTTCATTGTCATATCCTCCATACTTTGAATAGTTGGCTCTACTCTTTCTCCTGGTTGTCCTTTTTATCCGAATCGAACAGACCGAATGCAATTCCCATCATCAGACCCATACAGATCCCCATTGTCAGGCTATGCATGGCAGAGCCGAATACCATTCCCCATAAAACTGTCATTGAGATCGGAAATGCTTTATTTTTCATCGTTCATCCCTCCTCTGCGTCCAATCGTTCGTTAGTCTCATGTCGGAAAGAAAACCGGTCAGCCGTCTCCGATCTGACCGGCTATCTTATATCCCCATTCAAAAGAATCTATTTCCGATAGATCTCAAAAAACTGCATCACATGTATCCTCACCAGTTCCATCACTTCATCTTCCCGTTCCGGTTCCCGGTCGCACAGGTTGATCCAGACGGTGATCGGGGACGAAAACTGCGCAGCCATAATCTCGGTGTCTGCATCTTTCAAAGTTCCCTCACGGATCAGAAATCTCATCATTCCTATAAAAAAGTTCAGGACATCTTCATAGTTCTGCTTCGTCTGAAGATCTGCCAGTTCTGCATTGCGGAACTGCTCGATCATAAGCATCTTCCTGCCCTTGCTGATATGCGGGTCATGCAGGATATAGCGCATCTGTCCCTGGATGAGCTTTGCCACATCTTCTGCAGTCATGCCGGTCTTATCTTTTGTGAATTCCGGATCATCCCAGTTGGCACGTACAAAAATCGAATGATCAGCATAACCTTTCAGAACAGTTTCGACGACAGTATCCAGAATATCCTGTTTATTGGCAAAGTGACTGTAAAGGGATGCCTTTCGGATGCCTACCGCATCGGCGAGCTGGGAGATACTGGTTGCTTCATATCCATTGACAGCGAACAGATCCAGTGCTGCCTCCAGTATTTCTTCCCGTGTATTGCTCTTCTCCATGCTCATCGCCCTCTTTCCCAAATAGTAGTAATGCTGCATTACATCGCTCATTATACCTAACGTTCGTTCGTTAGTCAATAGTTGAGTGCCACTAAATCCGTTCACAGACTCATAGGCAAAAAAAGACCCCGGAAATACAATATTTCCGGGGTTTTCGACTTTTGTCGGGTCTCGATTATCTCTTCGAGAACTGCGGAGCGCGACGAGCCGCTTTGAGACCGTATTTCTTTCTCTCCTTCATACGCGGGTCTCTGGTAAGGAAACCAGCGGACTTCAGAGCCGGTCTGTACTCTGCATCTGCCTCGAGCAGTGCACGGGAGATGCCGTGGCGGATAGCGCCAGCCTGTCCGGTCATACCGCCGCCCTTGACGTTGACCAGAACATCAAACTTATCTGTATTCTCCGTCAGCACGAGCGGCTGGCGAACGATGGTCTTCAGAGTCTCAAGTCCGAAGTAATCATCGATGTCTCTCTTATTGATCGTGACCTTGCCGGTTCCCGGTACAAGGTAAACACGGGCAACTGAACTCTTTCTTCTTCCGGTTCCGTAGAATTTATCTGTAGCCAAAGTATTTTCCCTCCTATCAGATCGTCAGCGTCTCCGGCTTCTGAGCCTGATGCTTATGCTCAGCTCCGGCGTAAACGAAGAGCTTCTTCGCCATCTGTCTTCCGAGCGGTCCCTTCGGCAGCATGCCGATGACTGCGTGTTCGATAACTCTCTCCGGCTTCTTGGCAAGCATCTCGCGAAGGGTTGTCTCCTTCACACCACCGATATATTTGGAGTGTGAGAAGTAGGTCTTCTGATCGAGTTTCTTACCGGTTACTGTGATCTTGTCCGCGTTCACAACGATTACATAATCGCCTGTATCAAGGAACGGGGTGAAGGTCGGCTTATTCTTTCCGCGAAGGGTAGCTGCAACAACTGTTGCAAGGCGACCGAGCGTCTGTCCTTCAGCATCAACTACATACCACTTTCTATCGATGCTCTTTGCGCTTGGCATATAGGTTTTCATTATAGAATGTCCTCCATGTATCTTGATGAGTCAAACGGTGTTTTACCTCCGTCCAACCGGTATAGATAAGCATCCTTTCCGGGGTAGGCAGATGCTGATCATTCATGAAAATAAGTGCTCCTCCGAAGAGGCACACTCAAATATTATATTCACGGCTCCCAGTGATGTCAACCGGTTTTCATGGAAAAATGCGCTGTCTGCAGCCTGATTTTCTCACAGATATTCGATTTCCATCAGGGTCAGACCCTCAGGCCTTGCTGTATCTCCCGCCCGGGAACGGTCCTTCGCTTCCAGGATCGCTTTCATTTCCTCCGGAGGGATCAGTCCGCCTCCCACCTGAAAGAGCGTCCCGACGATAATGCGTACCATATTATAGAGAAAACCGTTTCCGGTGATCATGACCGTGATCATATCGCCGTCGCGCGTCACGTCGCATCGGTAGATCGTTCTTACATGATTCGGACGGTCCGGCTTCGCAGTGCAGAACGAACTGAAATCATGTTCTCCGACAAGATAGTCCGCAGCCTGCTGCATCTTCTTTTCATCCAGTTTGTAGTAATAGTACGTGGAGAATCTGGAAACCAGAGGATTCGGGATCGGACGGTTCCAGATCTGGTAACGGTACGTCTTACGCGTCTCGCAGAACCTGGGATGAAAATCATCCGGGACCTGCTCGGATCTCTGGACCTTGATATCTGCCGGAAGCCTGGTGTTCATGGCAAGCGCGATCTTGTCCACCGGCATACGGTGATGTGTGTTGAATACCGCCACATTGCCCTGGGCATGCACACCCGCATCCGTGCGGCTTGCTCCCAGGATATGAATCTCTTCTCCCAGAAGTTCTGACAGATGCTTCTCCAGTTCCTCCTGGATCGTATCGCCCTCCGGCTGTACCTGCCAGCCGTGATAGGCTGTCCCGTCATATGCAACGGTCAGTTTCACTCTCTTCATACTCATTCAGATTCTTTATCATTTCAGTCCCGGAATGGGCAGCTGCAGTTTTACATATCTCCAGAGAACAAACATGACCGCGACATACACGATCATGATCACGTAGGAAACATAATCTCGCCTGTGATAGATGAGGGGTTTCATCTTTGTTCTCCCGGCTCCGCCGTGGTATCCTCTTGCCTCCATGGCCAGGGCAAGGTCATTTGCTCTGCGGAACGCAGAGACAAACAGCGGGACCAGCATCGGCACCAGCGCCTTTGCTTTCTTAATGATCCCTCCGGAAGCAAAGTCAGCTCCTCTTGCCTCCTGCGCGCGCATGATCTTGTCTGTCTCATCCATCAGGATCGGAATGAAGCGCAGTGCTATGCTCATCATCATTGCCACTTCATGCACCGGCACATGGATCTTATTGAAAGCCCGAAGCCCTGTTTCCAGTCCGTCCGTAAGCTGATTGGGGGTAGTCGTCAGTGTCATGATGCTCGATCCCACGATCAGATAAGTCAGACGGAACGCCATATGGATCGTCATCCGGAGACCTTCTGCTGTGATCTTCAACACCCAGAAACGACAAATGACAGTTCCCGGAGTCAGAAACAGGTTAAACAGCGCTGTGATCACCATCAGGACGAATATTGCTTTCAGACCTCGGAGGATAAATGAAAGCGGCACTCTGGACAGTGTAATGACGATCGCCAGTGCTATGGTCGCACATATGTAGGATCCGACCGAGCCGAACGCAAACAGGGTCACGATGAATACCAGCGTCCCCATCAGCTTCACTCTCGGATCCAGCTTATGAATAATTGAATTGCCAGGATAATACTGGCCGATCGTAATATCTTTCAGCATGTATCAATTACCGTCCAAGCGCCCGAAGGATCTCATCCCGTGCCTGCGCGATTGTAGTGACCGAAGCATCAACGTCCCAGCTGTCTCTTCTCAGAGCATCCATGATATAGGTAACCCTTGGAGCTGCCAGACCGACGCTCTCCAGTTCTTTCACATGGATAAATACTTTCTCCGGAACATCGTCGTACAGAATTCGGCCTTCATCCATCACAATGATCCGGCTTACATAATTCGCCACATCTTCCATGCTGTGCGATACCAGGATTATCGTGATATTCCTCTCTTCATGAAGGCTTTTCAGAAGGTCCAGAATCTCGTCCCTTCCCTTCGGATCCAGCCCCGCCGTAGGTTCATCCAAAACCAGCACTTCCGGGTCCATCGCCAGGATCCCCGCAATGGCGGCTCTTCTCTTCTGACCTCCGGACAGATCAAATGGACTCTTTTTCTCAAAACTCTCGTCCAGCCCGACGCTGCGCATCGCTTCCCTTGCCCGGGCAAGAGCCTCTTCCTCAGAGAGCCCCTGGTTCTTAGGACCAAAGCATACGTCCTTAAGGACATCCGATTCAAACAGCTGGTGTTCCGGATACTGGAAGACCAGCCCCACCTTGAACCGCAGTGCTCTCATGGGATAGCCTTCTGAATAGATATCCTCTCCGCTGAACAGAAGCCTTCCGGAAGATGCCCTGTTCAGGCCGTTCAGATGCTGGATCAATGTTGATTTTCCGGAACCCGTATGACCGATTATGCCAATAAACTCTCCATTATGGATCGTAAGGCTGATATCGTCCAGTGCCGTTCTCTCATAGGCGGTTCCCGGATCATAGATATAATTCAGGTGTTCGATACGGATCTGCTCTGTCCGTCCCTCATCTGTGTGAGACTTTCGCAGCTCTTTATGAACCACCCGGGCAGTTTCATCAGCCGCCTGGGCAGTGTCCTGCAGCGCAGTCTCTGTATCGCACTGTTTTCTCTGACCGCACAGGGTATCCAGGTTCTGTAACAGTTCTTCCGGGGACAGGATACCGTCAGGCAGATCAAGCCCCTTCTGTTTCAGTTCATATGCCAGAAGTGTGACCTGCGGTACATCCAGCCGATGCTTCCTCAGCAGTTCCACCTGCGAGAAGATCTCCTTCGGCGTACCCGTAAGGACAACCTTCCCCTGATCCATCACGATCACCCGGTCAGCATCCACAACTTCTTCCATATAATGAGTGATCAGGATCACGGTCACTCCTTCTGTCCTGTTCAGCTCGTGGACAGTCCGGATCACTTCCGCTCTTCCACCCGGATCCAGCATGGCCGTGGGTTCATCCAGCACGATACACTTCGGCTTCATCGCGATCACTCCTGCTATCGCGACCCGCTGCTTCTGACCACCGGAGAGACGGTTGGGAGAAGAACTTCTCATTTTCCACATACCGACAGACCGCAGAGCTTTCTCTACTCTGACCCAGATATCCTCTGTCGGGATCCCCATGTTCTCCGGCCCGAAACCCACATCCTCTTCTACTACAGAGGCAATGATCTGATTGTCCGGATTCTGAAATACCATACCCGCGCTCTGGCGGATATTCCACAGGTTGGATTCATCTCTCGTATCATATCCATCCACATAGAGAGTGCCTTCCGACGGCAGCAGAAGCGCATTCAGCTGCCGGGCAAGTGTAGACTTTCCGGAACCATTATGTCCCAGGATCGCGATAAACTGTCCCGGTTCAACTTCAAGATCGACCCCGTCCAGAGCAGTCTGCGCGAAGTCCACCTTCCCATCCTCATCGAAGTGCTGATACAGGAAAGAAAGACCATGTCCTTCTATGATGTTTTTCATTGTCTTCTGCGCAGTTTTCTTCATAATCACCTGTCCGGGCTGTCATTTCCGGATATATCCAAAAAAACTGCCCGCCTGCAATACAGCAGGCAGGCAGAGTATCGCCTTCCCATCATACACTTTACAGAACGCCTGCGCAAGTACGCAGGACATCAGATTCTTCGAACGGACTGCCCTTCCCGGATCCTCGCTTCAAATATATGCTTCCGCCTGCCGCCCTTCTCGCGGATCAGCTCAAACAGGATCCGACTGGTCTCCAGCGCCATCTCAGTGAGAGGCTGTTCGATCGTAGTGATGGCCGGCTGATAGTAGCTGGCCATATCCAGACCGTCGCACCCTACAACGGAGATATCATCCGGCACTTTCAGCCCGTAATCAAAGATTGCCTTGCAGGCACCGATCGCCAAAGTATCCGAGATTGCGTACACAGCGGTGAATTTCTCTCCGGACTGAAGCAGTTTCATGGTCTGGTCATATCCGTTCTTCATCGTATAGACCTGTCCCTTTGCCGGCATATGCACAACCAGGGAATCTGCACACTCGATCCCATGGTCGGCCAATGCCCTCCGGTATCCGTCCAGCCGCAGTTTTCCGATACTGGTGTCATGCGCGTACGCTGTGATGATCGCGATCTTTTTGTGACCCATACGGCACAGATAATCGATCAGCCTGTAGCTCTCTGCTTCGTCATCAATGGCGACGATCCCGTAATGATCCATGTTCTCCGGCATCACTGCATCGACTGTGCAGATCACATACGGGACCTGGATTCTCGCGAGCAGTTCCTCCTTCGGCCGGCTGGCTCCGCCCATAAAGATCATGCCTTTCAGCCGTTTCTCATTGGCAAGTCTTGCACCGACTTCAAGTTCATTTTCCATTTCATCAACCTGCTGCAGCACAAAGAGATAGTCCTTGCCCAGAACATCACTCTGGACCGTCTGAATCATCTCTGCAAACAGCGGGTTGCCGACGCCTTTCGTCAAAAGCGCGATCGTGTTGGACTCGACACGTTTCAGATTCTGTGCACTGTTATTCGGCACATAGTTGTATTCCTGGATCGTGTCCATGATCAGTTGCTTTGTCTCCGGATTGATGTCCGGATGGTTATTGATCGCCCTTGAGACAGTACTCACCCCGACTCCGCATATCTTCGCGATATCTTTTATCGTCACCTGTCCCATTTTTTGTCCTTTCTCCACCCGATGCCGTTTACTGTCAGGGCAGACGTCCCGTGATCTCAGTGATCCTGCGTATCCGGCTTACCAGTTCCTCACTGATCTGTCCCTGAGTCATTCTCCACGTCCAGTTATTCCCAAGTGTGGAAGGATGATTCATGCGGGCGCCCTCATCAAGACACAGATAATCCTGGACCGGGATCACGCAGGTATCCGCAACACTCTCAAATGCCATTCGGATGAATGCCCGGTTGCGATCCTGCGGTGTCGAAGACTCGTCAAATCCCATGTAGTCATCGGCAAGCTTCCGATCCTCTTCAGTCAGTTCTCCGTACCATGAACACAGAGTCTGGTTATCATGTGTTCCCGTATATACGATACAGTTCGTCGTATATGTATGCGGAAGATATCCATTGCCGGTATCGCGTGAGTCAAATGCGAACTCCAGCACCTTCATACCGGGGAATCCTGTGTCTTTCACAAGACGAATCACGGAATCTGTCAGGAAACCCAGATCTTCTGCTATGATTGCGTCATTCTTCATCCCGGGCACATCCCGAAGTGCCTCAAACAGTTTCATTCCGGGGCCTTTTTCCCAATGGCCGTATGCTGCGGTCGCATCACCCGCCGGAATCGAATAATACTCATCAAATCCGCGGAAATGATCGACCCGGACTACATCGTACAGCTTCAGGCAGTGGGCAATGCGCCTCTTCCACCAGGCATATTCAGTCTGTTCATGGTAGCTCCAGTTATAGAGCGGATTCCCCCACATCTGCCCATCCGCGGAAAACGCGTCCGGAGGACATCCTGCCGCCGCTTTCGCTCTGTGGTCTTCGTCAAACTGAAACAACTCGTAATCCGCCCAGGCATCCGAACTGTCCAAAGAGACATAGATCGGAATATCCCCTATGATCTTCACACCTTTGGAATGCGCATATTCTTTCAATTCCTGCCACTGCTGCATGAACTTATACTGCAGGAATCTGAAGAGCCGGCCTTCCTGAGCCGTACTCTCTTTCATTTCTTCCAGAGCCTTCTGATCACGCATGCGCAGCGCATCAGGCCACTGTGTCCAGCTGATGCCGCCCAGACAATTCTTGATCCCCATGAACAGTGCATAATCATCCAGCCAGTACGCATTCTCCCGGGCAAATCTCTGATAAGCTTCTTCCTGTTCAAAATGAGATCTGCCGCACGCCTTCCCAAGCAGCGGCAATCTGTTCTGATACAGCTTCTGATAATTCACATGTGCCGGATCACTCTGTCCGAAGTCAGCCTCTTCTATCTCATGCTTCTCAAGCAGTCCTTCCCGGACAAGGGCGTCCAGATCGATAAAATACGGATTCCCCGCAAAAGCCGAAAATGCCTGGTATGGGGAATCCCCGTAGCCTGTAGGCCCCAGCGGAAGGATCTGCCAGTAAGTCTGTCCTGCCCGCTGCAGGAGGTCGACAAAATCTTTCGCGCTCTGCGAGAAACTTCCGATCCCGTACGGAGACGGAAGGCTGGATACCGGCAATAAGATACCTGCTGCTCTCATCTGTCATTCCTCTATTGAATGCATGCATTGCCGCGAATAACGCGGCAATGCCCGAAAGATTCTCTCATCCCTTGACAGCTCCGGCGATAACACCCTCGATAATGTACTTCTGGCAGACCAGATACATGATGATAATCGGGATAATATCGATCATAATGCTGGCCATCATGGCACCCATGTTGACGGTTCCGTAACTGCCGCGGAAATACTGGATTGCCATCGGAATCGTTCTGTACTTCTTGATATCCAGAACCAGTGTCGGCAGCAGATAGTCGTTCCATACCCACATGGTCTCAAGGATCGCCGTCGATATGATCGTGGGTTTCAGGATCGGGACCAGAACCTTGAAATAGGTCTGAATCGGAGAACAGCCGTCAATCATGGCAGCTTCTTCAATCTCCAGCGGGATCGACTTCACGAATCCGGTAAACATGAATACCGCAAGTCCTGCTCCGAATCCAAGATAGATCACACAGATGTTGTACGGCGTGTTCAGTTTGATACGGTCAGCTGTCGTTGCAAGAGTAAACATGACCATCTGGAACGGAACGACCATACTGAAGATACACAGATAATAGAAGATCTTCGCGATCAGACTGTTCACTCTCACCACATACCATGCTGCCATGGAGCAGCACAGCAGGATCAGCGCGACTGAAGTCAGAGAGATCAGCAGCGAGAAGAAGAACGACCTCAGGAAGTTCATCCCTGTGATACTCTCTACATAGTTCGAAATCCCGGCAAATGTCTTGGAGTTGGGAAGATTAAATACATCCCTTGTCGTGATGGACTTGGTATCCTTCAGCGAATTGAGCAGGATCGTAACGATCGGATAGACCCAGACAATGCAAAGGAAGGTAAACACTACAGTAAGGATCGTATAATTACGTTTCGTTTTCTGAATCACTGCTGCACCTCCTTTGAAGTTGTGAGTCTGAGCTGAGCAAGAGCGATCACTACAACGATCAGGAAGAATACAACTGCCTTAGCCTGACCGATACCCTTCCACTGGGGCCCGCTCCTCGCATAGAACGTATCGTAGATATTGAGAGCAAGCAGCTGTGATGCCTTTTGGGGATCACCACCGGTAAGAGACAGGTTCTGGTCAAACATCTTGAAACCGTTGGTCAGTGTCAGGAAAGTACAGATCGTGACAGAAGGCATGATCATCGGAATCTTGATCCTGAACAGGGTCTGCCATGAATTGGCTCCGTCCACCTGTGCCGCCTCAATCAGGTCACCCGGCACATTGTTCAGGCCTGCGATATAGATGATCATCATGTATCCGATCTGCTGCCAGCTCAAGAGTATGATCATGCCCCAGAATCCATTCGTGGCACTCAGTGCCAGGAGCGGCTGTCCCAGAGACATCAGGATACCATTCAGCAGCGTCTGCCAGATATAACCGAGGACGATACCACCAATCAGGTTCGGCATAAAGAAGATCGTCCGGAATACATTGGTTCCCTTGATCTTTTTAGTCAGTGCCAGTGCGATCAGGAACGCCATCACATTTATGATCACGCTGGACAGGATTGCAAACAGAACTGTCAGCCAGAATGCATGCGAAAATGTGTTGTCCAGCATGATCTTCGCATAATTGGAAAAGCCGACAAAAGTTACTTTACTTACCGTGGTAAATTGACAGAATGAAAGGTAGATTCCCCATACAAAGGGCCACAGAAAGCCGATGCAGAATGCCGCAGCAGTTGGCAGCAGAAAGATCGGCCAGTATTTTTTAATGGTTTTTCCTACCATGCGATTTCTCCCTCCGATATTGCCTGATAGAAGAAGGGGAAGACGTGACCTGTCCAGCCTTCCCCTTGTAATTAACTATAGATGTTATGAATGTGATCCGGTAAGGAATCAGCCTGCAAGAGCTGCTTCACTTGCCCAGCCGTCAACGAACGCGCTGACAACTTCATCCCACTCGCCGGTTCCTGCTGCGTATGCAGTAAGTGCGGAGCCAACACCATTCTTCCATTCCTCAGACGGCATGGTGGTGAAGTTCCATGATACCGGAGTCTTGCCAGCTGCGGTGTACTCGGCATCCTGCTTTACGAACAGGTTCGGAGATTCCTGAGCAGTGGTGAACGGAATTACGAATCCCATGTCATTTGCCATTGCAGTGGTTCCGGTCTCGGAAGTTACGCACCAGTTGATGAAATCAAGAGTTGCCTTGATGTCTTCCTCGGAAGCACCGTTATTTACACACCAGTAGTTCTCAGTGCCTGTGCACAGACCCTGATTCTCATCATCAACTCCGAAGTAGATCGGGATCATAGCCAGATCGTCATCAGAGAAGGTCTCGCTCAGAGATGAGTATTCCCAGGAACCATTCTGATAGAAGACTGCCTTGCTGTCTGCAAATTCAGCACGGGAGTCATCTGCGGTCTTAGCGGACAGTTCTGCGCCTTCGCAGGTGGAATCTGTGATGTACAGATCGAACACTGCCTTGTAGTTGTCAAGGAAGTCGCCCTTGATCGCATCGGTATTGTCGATTCCGTCTGCTTTGTACTCATAGTAGATCGGAAGGTTTGCCAGATGAGTCTTGAATCTCCAGTCAGAAGAAGCATCCATGCCTGCGCAGGAGAACGCACCTTCTACGCCGAGCTCGTCTTTTCTTGCCTGGATGTCATCAGCGATGGACTTCAGAGCGTCAAATCCGGTGATGTCTTCCAGTTTGTATCCTGCCTTCTCCAGCAGAGCCTTGTTTACGATGATGCCGTAAGACTCGATAACATATGCAACACCAGCGATCATATCGCCATCCTTCAGCGCGAATGCATCTGAAGTAAGGTTGCCTACGATATCACTGCCAGTCAGGTCATAGCAGTAATCTTTCCAGTTAGCCAGTCCGACCGGTCCGTTGACCTGGAACAGTGTCGGAGCATCAGACTTGCCCATCTCGGACATCAGAGTTGTCTCATACTCGCCTGAAGCTGCGGTAACTACGCTTACCGGAACTCCGGTCTCTTCGGTGTAAGCTGCAGCCAGTTTCTGCCATGCTTCATCTGCTTCCGGCTTGAAGTTCAGATAATAAACCTTACCTGCTGCTTCATCTGCGGAAACAGTAGCTGCAGTGCCAGCCAGCATGGACACTGCCATTGCTGCACTCACAAGAACACTAATCGCCTTCTTCATTTGTAAACCCTCTTTTCTTTCTTTTTCTGTGTTTTACTGTCAACAACAATTACCTGCAGGTCTTTCGTCCTGCTTTGGAAACGTTTTCGGTACTGTTCCCGGTAACGTTTCCGCCGATGATTGAAATATAGCATCGGAAACGTTACCGGTCAATAGGCCTGAGTGTAAAAAAATACATTTCGTATATTATTTACAATTCCACAGCCCTGATTTTATGCACTTTGCGCAAAACCAGTTTCGCGGACAGCACGGTTCTCATGGTACCTATTTTTCTCCAATTATGTTATAGTGATGACACATACTTACAGAAGATGTTTACAGGACAGAGCAACGCTTTTCCAGAAAGGAATCTACAGACTATGGCACAGAATCCAGTTATTACGATCACAATGGAAAACGGCGGAGTGATCAAAGCCGAATTGTATCCGGAGTACGCTCCCAATACCGTCAACAACTTCCTCGCTCTTGCGGGCTCAGGGTTTTATAACGGACTGATCTTTCACCGTGTCATCCCGGGATTCATGATCCAGGGCGGAGATCCGGAAGGAACCGGAATGGGCGGTCCCAGTTACTCGATTCGCGGTGAATTCCGGCGCAACGGCTTTAAGGCCAATACACTGAAGCACACAGCAGGCGTCCTCTCGATGGCGCGCGCTATGAATCCGAACTCTGCAGGTTCACAGTTCTTTATCATGCACAAGGACGCGCCGCACCTGGATGGTGACTATGCAGCATTTGGAAAAGTAACAGAGGGAATGGATGTAGTGGATCAGATTGCAACGGTTGAGACTGATTACTCAGACCGTCCGATGGACGACCAGAGGATCGCGACAGTCACTGTTGAGACCTTTGGGGTCGACTATCCCGCTCCCGAAAAAATCTGATTTCATACAGAATTTGCTGAATTGAAAACGCGCGGCATATGATTATGCAGCGCGCTTTTTAATTTCTCCGGACCCACAGATCTTCTGCTGCCCTTTCAAATCCAAGTTTCTGCGCCAGGCAGACCGATGGTCTGTTATCAGCAGGAATCTGTGCGTAGACCTCTTCGATCTCCAGTCTCTCAAACGCATACTTCACGATCGCACTGCATGCTTCAGATGCGTATCCCTGGCCCCGCCATCTCTCATCGATCAGATAGCCAAGTTCGATCCTGCCCAGAGGACTGTTGTCGTCTGCGATCGGCTGAAGTCCGCACCGGCCGATAATACAGGAAGGATCTTCCTTCAGGCACACTGTCCACAGTCCGAATCCGAACACAGAATAGACCGTATGGATGTAGGCAAGGTATTTCTCCAGTTCCTCATCCTCATCCTCGCTGACGGCATCCCGGATTGCACCAACAGGCCGCGCTCCAGGCTTATCGCTGCAAAAGACGCCGGATTCATTTTCCCTGGTCTCAGACAGCATCATAGAATAAATCCGGGAGAAGTCCCTTCCAGAACTCTCCCGGATGATTAATCTGTCTGTCTCTAAGACGATCAAACCAGCTCCAGCACGACTTCCATCGCGCCGTCACCACGTCTCTGACCGATCTTGATGATGCGGGTATAACCACCATTGCGGTTAGCATACTTCGGAGCGATCTCATCAAAGAGCTTCGCCGGAATATCAACAGACTTGGTATTTCTCTTGCGGCCAGCTGCCTCTGCCGGAACCTCGGTTACCGGATAGAGCATCTTCAGCATCTGACGTCTTGCATGAAGTCTTGCAGGATTATCCTTCTTGATCTCCTTCTCAACTTCATCATATACGGTCTTCTTCTTGCCGTCGATGACTTCCTTGACTCTCTTGCCGTCTTTGTCCTTGCGCGGAACCTTAGCCATGACCTTGACGGTCTCATAGTCGTCTTTTTCCTTAACCGCGAGTGCGATCAGGCCTTCAACGATCTTCTGGGTCTCTTTCGCCTTTGCTTCCGTGGTGATGATTCTTCCATGGTAAATCAGCGCTGTGACCTGGCTTCTGAGCAGAGCTTTTCTCTGGGAGGCGGTTCTGCTTAACTTTCTGTAACCTGACATTGTAGTATCCTCCATTCATGCAGCGCGGGCGCGCATTCTTCGGTCTTACCGCCCGTGTGCGTACTATTGTTTCAATTCAGACCAGCTGAATATAAAACAGATTCTTATGCGTCTTCTCCGGTGCGAAGTCCGAGTCCGAGTTCCTGCAGCTTCGCAAGTACTTCCTCGAGAGACTTTCTTCCAAGGTTGCGGACCTTCATCATATCATCCGGAGTCTTGTTGCACAGTTCACCGACAGTATTGATGCCGGCTCTCTTAAGGCAGTTGTAAGACCTTACAGACAGCTCAAGCTCATCAATAGTCATGTCAAGACGACCACCGTCCGTCTCGCTCTCAGCCTGTGTCAGAACCGGCTGCAGCGGCTTGTCGGACAGATCGATGAACAGTTTCAGATGATCACTCAGGACCTTGGCTGCCATGCTGACTGCCATATCCGGAGTGAGCGTTCCGTTGGTCCACACGTCAAGCGTAAGCTTGTCATAATCGGTATCCTGTCCGACACGGGTGTTCTCAACGGTCATATTGACACGCTCAACCGGCGTATAGATCGCGTCAACCGCAATCATGCCGATCGGCATATCGTCTTTCTTTCCCTTATCCGCGCTCACATAGCCTCTGCCGTTTGTGATGGTCAGTTCCATGCTGAGCTTGCAGTCAGATCCGCCATTCAGAGTAGCAATGACCTGGTCCGGGTTTACGATCTCGATATCCTGATCTACATCGATATCAGCTCCGGTCACTGCGCCTTCGCTGCTCACTTCGATGTAAGCTGTCTTCGGATCATCAGTCGTAGAAGAATTGCGGATCGCCAGGTTCTTAACGTTCAGGATGATCTCCGTTACGTCTTCCTTTACTCCCGGAATACAGCTGAATTCATGAAGTACTCCGTCGATCTTGACCTGACTGACCGCAGATCCCGGAAGGGAGGAAAGCATAATTCTGCGAAGAGAATTGCCAAGGGTCGTTCCATAGCCTCTCTCAAGCGGCTCGATAACGAAACGGCCATGCTTCTTATCTTCCGACATCTCCGCAACGGTAATGTTTGGAATAATAAAATCGAACAATTCAGTCCCTCCTTGTAGGTGTTATTGTTCTTCCAGGCCGCCCTGCCGGCATATGCAGGCGAGGGCAATGCTGCTTTATTACTTAGAGTACAGCTCGACGATCTGGACTTCGTCAACCGGAACATCGATCATCTCTCTGGTCGGAAGTTCCTTGACGGTTCCCTTGAGCGCCTCTGCGTCGCAGTCAAGCCATTCCGGGATCAGTCTGCCGTGAGTTGCCTCTGCGACATCCTTATATCTCTGAGACTCTTTGCACTTTTCCTTGACCTCGATCACATCTCCGGCCTTCACAAGATAGGACGGAATGTTCACGCACTTGCCGTTGACGGTGATGTGCTTATGATCGACGATCTGACGGGCTTCCTTACGGGTTCTTGCGAAACCAAGACGGAAGATAACATTGTCCAGTCTGGTCTCAAGAAGGATCATAAGGTTCGGACCGGTCATACCGGGCATACGGTCAGCCTTCTCATAGTAATTACGGAAGGGTTTCTCGGTTACTCCATAGATAAACTTCGCCTTCTGCTTCTCACGAAGCTGCATACCGTACTCGCTGACCTTATGTCTGGTCTGTCTCGGCTGGCGATTGGACTTCTTATCATAACCCAGGACGGTCGGTTCCAGTCCCAGGGCTCTGCATCTCTTTAATACAGGTGTTCTGTTAACTGCCATTCTGATTCTACCTCCATTGTATTATGGCAAATGAAAACGCTTCGAGTCATATACGGACGATCCCGTGATTATACTCTCCTGCGCTTCGGCGGACGGCATCCATTGTGCGGAACCGGGGTCACGTCGCGGATGGAAACTACTTCCAGTCCATTTGCGGAAAGTGCGCGGATAGCCGCTTCTCTTCCTGAACCCGGGCCCTTTACAAATACATCGACAACCTTCAGACCGTGCGGAAGAGCTGCCTTGGTAGCCGTCTCAGCTGCCATCTGTGCTGCATAAGGGGTAGATTTTCTGGAGCCTTTAAATCCAAGGCCGCCTGCACTTGCCCATGAAAGGGCGTTGCCCTGCGCATCCGTCAGCGTAACGATCGTATTATTGAAGGAAGACTGAATATGCGCCTGGCCTCTTTCCACGTTTTTCTTAACGCGCTTTTTGGTCACTTTCTTTGTTGTTTTTCCTGCCATTATTCAATAACCTGCTTTCTTAATCTAAGAATCGATCTGTATATTACTTCTTCTTATTAGCTACGGTACGGCGCGGGCCCTTACGGGTACGTGCGTTGGTCTTCGTCTTCTGTCCGCGGACCGGGAGACCTCTCCTGTGACGGATTCCTCTGTAGCATCCGATCTCCTGCAGTCTCTTGATGTTCATAGCGACATCTCTGCGGAGATCACCCTCGACCATGATGTCGAGATCTTCAATAGCAACACGGATCTTGTCGACTTCTTCGTCGGTCAGATCTCTGACACGAGTGCTCGGATCGATTCCTGCCTTGTCCAGGATCTTGCCCGAGGTGGTACGGCCGATTCCAAAGATATAGGTCAGACCGATCTCAACTCGCTTCTCTCTTGGTAAGTCTACACCAGCTATACGAGCCATGTAATTTTTCCTCCTGAATTCTTGTCTTTAAACTGGGATACACGAGAAGTCGTGCATCCAGCTGCATCCCCTCTCAGAGACTGCAGCCTTTCCGTCTCATTAAGCGGCTGCCTTTTCAGCCTCCGCAAATGTGCGAGCCACACCGCAGCGGTTCTCGGCGGACTTCTTCGCACCGGATCCTGAGCCGGTATTAAGGACAATATAGTATTGAGTCTGCCTGACACTGCAGGTTGCATCTCATATATATATTGTCAGCGTCCTCTGTCTGTGACGGAAAGCTCTCCGGCTTTCCTGCGCATCTTACTAACTGATATACTGATGCGCGGACGCATTCCGCTTCAAAATTGTCGGCTTTCTGTTATCAGCCCTGTCTCTGCTTATGTTTCGGGTTCTCGCAGATAATCATTATTCTGCCTTTTCTCTTGATAACCTTGCACTTCTCGCAGATTGGCTTCACAGATGAACGAACCTTCATCCTGGCATACCCTCCTTTCATTTCTATAGATTTGTCCCTGTTCAAAGGGCGCAATAACCCCTCTTCGCGTAGAGACACTCGATTATTATATTCCAGCAGGGAAACGATTGCAAGCAGAAAAAACACGGAATATCCCATAAAAATACGGGATATTCCGTGCAATCTTAAGCAAAATAGCCGAAACCCTGCTTAGTTCCCCCGGATCTCCTGTCTCATGAATCCCACATAGGAGATCGTGAATGCTGCAAATGTCAGTGCGAGCAGTCCAACCAGGTGAGGCCATACAAGAAGAACGCTCTGCCCCAGAGACAGATAACTGCTCAGCGCGCCGGCCAGCTGCGCATACGAAACTGCATTGATGGCTCTCGCCGCAGGATTCATCAGGACTGAACTTGCCTCTGAATACAGATAATATGGAGAGACACGGTTCAGATTAATATTCAGGTTGTAGTTGTTGAGCGAATTGACCGCCTGCTGGTATTCTGTGTTGACCGGATATGCGGCGTTCGCAATGATGCCCGCAAGCAGGCTCATGAAGATTGCGAAAAACAGCCACAGTGCGATCGAGGCAAGTGCAGAAGTTGCCGCATGTCTGGTAAGGACTGAAAACAGCATGGCCATCGCCAGCCAGAAGCAGATATACACGACTGTGTAGAACAGGAAGATCAGCACACGGATGATCTCTTCCTGGGAGGGACGTATTCCGGATGTCAGGAAACCTGCGCAGCCGACCGCAATACCGGTACTTAATACCATGACTGCTATCAGTGTTGCCGATGCAAGGAACTTTCCTATTATAATAGAATCCCTGTAGATCGGCTGTGAGACCAGGCGGTTCAGCGTACCATTGTTCTTCTCGGCATTGATCGCGTCAAACCCCAGGATCAGTCCGATGAACGGGCCGATCAGTGCGATCAGCGACATATAGGAAGGTATGGAACTGCCCCCCATCGTATACAGTTTCAGGAACATGAAGGTCGTGTCAAATGAAGCCTTCGGGTCAGACGCAGCGTTTCTGATCGCGCTTGTGATCCCTGTGACAGCGCCATATACACTGGCAATGGTCATTGCCAGAACAAGGACCAGAATGATGATAAAACGCTTGCTGTTCACATGGTCCGCCATTTCCTTGCGGTACAGAGCGCTCAGGCTGTGATAGCGAATGTTCCTCCGTATCTTATTTTCTTCCGCGGCCGAAACGGTGCTTTCTGCTGCCTTTGCCATCGCTCTCACCCCTTTCTTCCTTATCGGCTTCTTCAAAATAAACCCGATAGATCTCGTCAAGGTCTCCGCCCTTCTGATGCATATGGAGAAGTTTATAATCATTCATTCCCAGGAATTTCGTTATCTCAGACCGCAGGTCTTCCGAGGAACTGATCACGAAAGTATTCCCTTCTTTGGACACTCCTGTGACACTCTTCATCCCGCCGATAAATCCGAGGAATCTGTCATCACAAGGCTCCGCCTCGATCTCCAGTGTGTAATGGCCCCTGGAAGCGATCTGGCTTCCCAGTTCCCCTATGCCGCCGCAGGCGATCAGGCTCCCGTCTACGAATATGCCCACACGGTCGCATATCTGCTGGATCTGGTAGAGCTGATGGCTGGATACAAGAATCGTCTTGCCGTCCTTCACGCTCAGTTCCTTGATCAGTTCCAGAAACTCCCGCATCCCTTCCGGATCCAGTCCCAGCGTGGGCTCATCCATAATGATGACCTCAGGATCCTTGATCAGGATGTCAGCAATGGCCAGTCTCTGGCGCATTCCTTTTGAATAAGTCCCTGTCTTCTGGTCGGCCGCATATGTCATGCTTACTCTCTCAAGAAGCCTGTCGATGAGAGGATCGATCTCCTTTTCCGGAAGGCCATTCAGCCTTGCTGTGAAACGAAGGTTCTCCCTGCCTGTCATATCGCTGTAGAACCCTGCGTTATCAGGAAGATACCCTGTGATTCTCTTCACATGCATTGACTCTCTCGTGCAGTCATGTTCATCAATCAGCGCATTTCCCAGAGTCGGTTCTGTCAGTCCCAGAAGCATCAGTATCGTTGTCGTCTTGCCCGCACCATTCGGTCCCAGAAGCCCAAATATCTCACCTCTCCTGATCTCAAGATTCAGGTGATTTACCGCGACTTTCGTGCCATAGGCTTTGGTCAGGTCCCTGGTACGGATAATAATTGAATCCGCCATAATTATCTCCTGCCAAATCTGCGAATGATCAGTGCCAGTCCGGCGACAAGCGCTGCTATGATCGCGACTGCGACAATGCCCCAGCTGGTATGGTTCTGTACGGATACTCTGAGGTCACATTCTGATGAGACTGCGTCATTGGACGCTGTGACCGCAGTAACATAGTCTCCGAGGATCGCGTCCTTCGCAGGCGTGATATGTGCCGTAACCTCAACACTCTGTCCGGCAGGTATGCTGTCGACCGTATCCTGGTCAAATGTGACTTCCCAGTCAGTTGAAGCCTGTGCTTTCAGGGCAACTGCAGTCAGATCGATATTCCCCGTATTCTGAAGTGCTATCGTGACATCCTTTGTCTCCCCCGCGAAGGTTTTAACTGAGAGATTGCCGGTCGGAGTCGTCGCTGTCAGCCCATAAGAGCCCGTAACTTTGATCGTAACCGGAAGTTCCAGTTTCTCTTCAGCACTCTGTGCAGTCAGTGTGACCGGATACTCACCTGCTGCCACATTCTGGGAAGGAGTTATATCTACAGTGATCGTTGAACTGGTTCCCGCATCGATCGGAACAGACGATGTGGCGCTGCCGGCATCGGACGGAGTGAAGGATACGGACCACCCCTCCGGTGCTCCGGACGCTGAGAGTGAATACGTCTGATTCTCTCCGCTGTTATTGGTAAGCGTGGTGGTATATTTGAACTTGGTCCCGGAAGTACCTTCCTGCTCGGCGTAATCTGTTGTGAAATCACCGCCTCCGATGATCTTCTCTTCAGCATCAACCTTGACCGTCAGTTCCAGGTCTTCGTCCACTTCCCCGCCCTGTGCGTTCAGAGTGACCGTATATGTATCTTCTGCTGTGTCTTCAGGAATTGACAGCGAATAGCTGAGTGAGGGGGAGTCTTCCCTGGTCTGCTGTGCACCTACATGGACCATGGAAACTTCATTTGAACTGCCTTTAAAGCTGCCTGACCATCCGTCAGGGAGGTCTTCAGCGCTCAGAGACACATTGGTCTCATCTGAGCCTGTATTCGTGATATACAGGGTAAATGTTGAAGTGTCACCGGGTTTCATCGTAACGCCCGGATAATCTGTACTGAATGTCACTGCAGATTCCTGAGAAACTTCTGCCCTCACTGCTTCCGTTTCTTCCTCATCCGCATGTACACGTGCCGGAATCATAAGAGATGTCGCAAGGACACCCGCTGCCAGCAGTCCGAACGCTGCCCGGACTCTCTTCTGCGCCAGAATCTTTGTTCCCTTTTCCATGATGTACTTCTCCTTTTCTTCCCC
>CADCII010000030.1 GCA_902801515.1 uncultured Lachnospiraceae bacterium | reverse complement strand
CATCGTGATTCCCTCTCCCGGAACTGTGATTTCCACTTATCCGGAATGGTGATTTCCTGTCGCCGGACTGGGGATGGAAAACTGCCCGGAATACTCACACAACATATAAAACTTATATATCAAATCAGATTGACATGTACGATATTGCAGGGCTATTATATTTGTATAGACAATTTTTTCACAGTCTGCAACGGTTGTTGGCAGCGGATTATCATAGAGAATTGATAAACTATGGAAAAGATGATAGAAGTCGGCGGGTGCAGGATTGTTCTTACAACAGACCGCAGTGCCAAAGAAGATATGACAGATAATATAGATGCCTATGATATGAAGGGCAATCACCTGTGGAACATCTCTGAGGTGCAGGGGATGAGTAAGGACAGGTATTCTTATACTGCGATCTGGGAAGAGGGGATAGACATGTTTACTTGTCTGACCTGTGATGGCATCACTTTTGTGATCGGAACAGAGCAGCCGCATATTATCCGTACCAAATTTCCGAGTTATGCTTACTCCTTGGATTAGGACAGTCAGATAAAATGAGTAAAGTTAAGGCCGGGCGTGAGCCCGGCCTGTATTCGTTTTGTTAACTGGTGAGTGCTATTTCTTATGAAATGAACTCATGCTTTCTTAGCCTTGGTAGCTTTCGTGGTTTTCGCAGCCTTTGCAGTTGTCTTTGGTTTTGGAATCTCAGTTCCTTCTGCTTCATGGATCATTGCGAGAGATCCGTAGATGTTGGAGTCATCGCCAAGGGCAGCTGTCTTAAGTTCGACAGTGGTCCGGATTGAAGGCATGCAGTACTTGTCGATCTCTGCAAGAACTTTGTCGCGGATCAGGTCTCCGGTTGCTTCTACAACGCCGCCGCCGAAGACAACTACTTCCGGACTGAAGGTGTTGATCAGGTTGCCTGCGCCGATTGCGAGATAGTGGCAGGCGCGGTCGATGGCTTCTATCGTTACCTGGTCTTTATGCGCAAGTGCTTTCTTGAGGTATTTGCTGCGGAATACGCCGTTCTGGACCTGTTCGCCCATCTCGGATTCTCTGCCGCGTGATACCTGCTGGCGGATATAGTCGGAGATGCCCTTCTTACTGGAGAAGGCTTCCAGGCAGCCTCTCTGTCCGCAGCCGCACATCGGTCCTTCCGGATCGAGGATCATGTGGCCGTATTCTGCCGCCTTGAACTGGTTACCGGTGTAGAGAGAACCATTCAGGATCAGGCCTCCGCCCATACCGGTTCCCACAAAGAATCCGATCACGTGCTGATATCCCTTCGCGGCGCCGTATTTGTATTCGCCAAGGACTCCGACGTTGACGTCGTTGCCGATATAGAACGGGACTCCGAATTTCTTTTCCATGGGAGTCTTGATGTCATAGTTGCGGAAGGGAAGATTGGGGGTGAACAGGATGATGCCCTTTCCCTGGTCGATGACGCCCGGTGCACCTGCGGAGATTGCGTTGAGCTGAGACTTTTTGATGCCTGAGGACTTCAGCAGTTCGTCGACAACACTTACGATAACTTCCTCAACGTTCTGGGATGAAGCTCCGTTCTCTGCAGATTTCTTCTTATACCTGTAAACAATGTTGTCCTTGCTGTCGAATACAGCTCCAAGAACCTTGGTGCCGCCGATATCCAGACAGATGTTATATTTCTCAGCCATAAATACCCTCCTTGTAAGTTAAATAGTTATTGCTTGAGTAGTGTAAACAAGTCCTGTGCTTATGATAACACAGAATGACAGTTTCCGCTTCATCGAATATGAGATATACTGTAAAAAAATGAAAGGACCGTGGCTTATGGATAAGAAGGATATTATCGTGATCGGGATTGCCGGAGGTACCGGGAGCGGAAAAACAACGATTACAAGGAAACTGGAAGAGAAGTTTAAAAATGATGTAACGGTCATCTACCATGACAATTACTACAAAGCCCGTCATGAACTGACCTATGAAGAGAGGGTCAAACTGAATTATGACCATCCGGAAGCATTTGATACGGAACTTATGATCCGTGACCTGGATGCGCTTAGGAGCGGAGCTGCCATTGACTGCCCAGTCTATGATTATTCGATTTATGACAGGACTGACCGCACAGTGACAGTCGTTCCTTCCAGGGTCATCATCGTGGAAGGCATCCTGATCTTCCATGAGAAGGCGCTCAGAGACCTGATGGATATCAAGCTGTTTGTCGATGCAGACGCGGACGTTCGTATCCTTCGCCGTATCGTCAGGGATGTCAAGGAGAGAGGAAGGTCTCTTGACAGTGTCATTTCCCAGTATCTGACTACAGTCAAGCCCATGCACGAGGCGTTTGTCGAACCCTCCAAGAGGTACGCTGATGTGATCATTCCAGAAGGCGGCCGCAATAAGGTGGCTCTTGATATGGTGATCAATCGGGTCCGCTATCATCTGGAAGAAAAGGGATAAGCTGACAGGGCAAATAAAAATGCTGAAGACTGGATGTTTATGTTTTTCAGCGGAGTTCATTTCTGCTATAATCACAGCAGCGGGTTTCAAGTAACAGGTTACACTGAGTATTTTCAGTAAGGTTTTTTGGAGGATTGGATATGCTTGAGAAATTGAAAGAGGATGTCTGCAAAGCGAACCTGCAGCTTCCTGAGTATGGCCTTGTTACATTTACATGGGGCAATGTCAGCGGAATTGACCGTGAAAAGGGTTTGTTTGTGATCAAACCGAGCGGAGTTTCCTATGAGGAACTGAAGCCGTCTGACATGGTTGTTATCGATATGGATGGAAACAAGGTTGAAGGTGACCTGAATCCGTCTACGGATACCCCCACCCACCTGGAACTGTACAAAGCGTTCCCGGAGATCGGCGGCGTTGTCCATACTCATTCAACATTTGCAACGAGCTGGGCACAGGCTGGTCATGACATTCCGCTGAAGGGCACGACCCACGCGGACTATTTCTACGGTGATGTTCCGTGCACCCGTAACCTGACTCCTGAAGAGGTTGACGAAGCCTATGAAAAGAATACCGGCAAGGTGATCATCGAGGCTTTTGAAGGCAGGAATCCTGTATATGTTCCCGGCGTGATCTGCCGCAATCATGGTCCGTTCGCGTGGGGCAAGGACTGCTTCCAGGCTGTTTATCATGCCAAGGTTCTTGAAGAAGTCGCGAAGATGGACTTCATCACGAAGATGATCGATCCTTCGGCTCCGGATGCACCGGAATATGTCAAGGAGAAACATTTCCTCAGAAAACACGGACCGAACGCATACTACGGACAGGGCAAAGGCTGAAACCATAGAAATAGTATAGAAACGGAGTATTAGATATGGCAGACGTAAAAGATATGATCATGAACGGACAGACTGCGCTCGGTATCGAGTTCGGTTCTACCAATATCAAGGCTGTGCTGATCGATGAGGAAGGCACAGTGCTTGCAACAGGCAGCCATGGCTGGGAGAATTCCCTGATCGACGGAATCTGGACTTACTCCCAGGAAGAGATCCTTGCAGGACTGAAGAGCTGCTACAGTGCAATGAGACAGGATGTCGAGAAGAAGTATGGGGTCACTCCGGTAACTTACGGTGCGATGGGAATCAGTGCCATGATGCATGGCTACATTGCGCTGGATAAGGATGGAAAGCTTCTGTCTCCTTTCCAGACTTGGAGAAATTCCAATACTCAGCAGGCAGCTGATGAGCTGACAGAACTGTTCAACTTCAATATCCCGCTTCGCTGGACCATTGCTCACCTGTATCAGTGTATACTGGATCAGGAAGAGCATCTGAAGGATACGGTCTTTGTGACCACCCTGGATTCTTATGTTCATTATCTCCTGACCGGTGAGAAGAACACAGGTGTTGGTGATGCTTCCGGTATCTTCCCGATCGATTCCAGTACAAATGACTATGACCAGGGTATGGTTGACAAGTTTGACGCTCTGATCGCGAAATATAACTACCCCTGGAAGCTGCGTGATGTTCTTCCGAAGGTCCTTGTCGCGGGCGAGAAGGCAGGAACTCTGACAGAAGAGGGAGCGAAACTTCTGGACGAGACCGGAACATTGCAGGCAGGTATCCCGATGGCTCCTTCAGAGGGTGATGCTGGCACAGGTATGGTAGCGACCAACTCCTGCGCAGAGCGGACCGGTAATGTAAGCGCCGGAACCAGCACATTTGCAATGCTGGTCTGCGAGAAGCCGCTGAAGAAGATGTATCGCGAGATCGATATGGTCACGACTCCGACTGGCTATCCGGTCGCTATGTCTCATGCAAATAACGGAACATCTGACCTGAACGCATGGGTGAAACTGTTCGGTGAGTTTGCAGAGCTTGCAGGTTTCCCGATGGATCCCGGCAAACTGTACGGTCTTCTGTATGAGAACTCCCTGAAGGGTGACAAGGACTGCGGCGGACTGCTTTCATACGGATATTATTCAGGAGAGGGAATCACCCATCTGAACGAAGGACGCCCGCTCTTTGCAAGACAGCCGGACAGCAACTTCAATCTTGCCAACTTCATGAGAGCGCATCTGTACTCCTCACTCGGAGCAGTTAAGCTCGGCCTGGACATCCTCCTGAAGGATGAGAAGGTTAAAGTCGACCGTATCATGGGACACGGCGGACTGTTCAAGACCAAAGGTGTTGCGCAGAGATATCTGTCAGCTGCAGTCCATGCACCGGTAAGCGTTCTTGAGACAGCCGGAGAGGGCGGCCCCTGGGGCATGGCAATTCTGGCTCTGTTCCTCAATAAGAAGGAAGAAGGCGAGAGCCTGGAAGACTTCCTCGACAAGAAGATCTTTGCAAACATGGCCAGCGAAACACTGGAAGCAGATGCGGCTGACATCGAAGGATTCGAGAAGTTCACGAAGCGCTACAGTGACTGCATCCCGGCAGAGAAGGCTGCAATTGAGACGCTGAAGGATTGAAAAACAGATTGAAATAAGACAAGTCAGGGCAGGGAGGCGCTCAAAGCGTCGTTCCTGCCTGATTTATTAACCTTGCCATCAACTGCCCGACTTGTTATAATCATTCCAAATGTCGAACAGGAATTCGATTGGGAGATTACAGGATGATCACTTATCTGCGTGGCGAAGTTGCGGCAGTATATGACGGAAGAGTCGTTCTTGACGTGAACGGCGTGGGATTTCAGATATTCATAAGTACCAGGGATGCGGCGGATATGCCGCCTGTGGGCGAAGAGATCAGGATCCATACATATATGTCCGTATCTGAGGATGCTATGAGACTGTACGGGTTTCTTTCCGAAGACGACCTGAATGTCTATAAGACGATGATAACAGTTTCCGGCGTCGGGCCGAAGGCAGCCCTGGGCATCCTTGGTGCGATGAGTGCCAATGATATCCGCTTTGCAGTGTTTTCGGATGATTATAAGGCGTTGTCCCGGGCTCCGGGCGTTGGTCCGAAGACGGCCAAGAAACTGATCCTTGAGCTGAAGGATAAGCTGAAGCTTGAGGATGCGCTTGGAAGTTTCCAGCAGGATGATACAGGCGTGGATACTGCATCTGCAGCGGCTTCTGAGGCGGAAATGAATGATGCGGTGCAGGCTCTGGTTTCTCTTGGTTATTCGAGTTCGGAAGCGCTCAGGGCAGTGCGGAAGGTTAAGATTACAGAAGATATGCAGACTCAGGATGTGCTGAAGCAGGCATTGAAGTATATCGGCATCTGAGGATACACACATGGCAAAGAGAATCATTACAACAGATGAGACAGAAGAAGATCTTCGGCTTGATCCGAAGCTCCGGCCTCAGACGCTGGACCAGTATATCGGTCAGGAGAAGGCTAAGACGTCTCTGAAAATATACATAGAAGCCGCGAAGAAGCGCGGAGAGCCGCTGGATCACGTTTTATTTTACGGTCCTCCGGGACTGGGCAAGACCACTCTTGCTGGTATCATTGCAAATGAAATGGGCGTGAATCTGAAGGTGACTTCGGGTCCTGCCATCGAGAAGCCGGGAGAGATTGCTGCGGTTCTGAACAGCCTGAACGAGGGTGACGTCCTCTTTGTGGATGAGATCCACAGGCTGAACCGGCAGGTGGAGGAAGTGCTGTATCCGGCGATGGAGGATTTCGCCATCGATATCATGATCGGAAAAGGCGCTGCGGCAAGGTCTATCAGACTGGATCTGCCTCCATTTACTCTAATAGGTGCCACGACAAGGGCAGGTCTTCTGACAGCTCCGCTCCGTGACAGGTTTGGCGTGATCCATCACCTTGAGTACTATACGACGCAGGAACTGAAGACGATCGTTGAGCGTTCCGCATCTGTGCTTGGCGTTGATATCGACAGCAAAGGAGCGGAAGCGATCGCCAGGAGGTCAAGGGGTACTCCGAGACTTGCGAACCGTCTGCTGAAGCGGACACGTGATATAGCGCAGGTAATGTACGACGGAGCGATCACGGAAGAAGTCGCAGGCAAGGCTCTGGATTTCCTGGATGTCGACAGGAAGGGTCTGGACAACATTGACCGGATGATCCTGACCACCATGATCGACAAGTTTGCAGGAAGACCTGTTGGACTGAGCAATCTGGCAGCGGCCATCGGCGAAGACGCCGGTACGCTGGAAGATGTATATGAACCATATCTGATCAAGAATGGATTCCTCATGCGAACGCCTACAGGCCGCGTTGTGACGGATCTTGCATACCAGCATCTCGGAATCATAAAACCCTCCCAGGAGGACTGACAAAGGGGCACACCATGGAAAAGAAGAATTTTACGGAAGTTGTCATTGACGGCAAGATCTATAAGCTCGGCGGATATGAGAGTGAGGACTATATCCATCAGGTGGCAACATACCTCAACAATAAGATCACCGAGATGAAGGCTCTTGACGGATACCGTCATCTTCCGACTGCGCAGAAGAGCCTGATGCTGGATCTCAATGCGGCTGACGATTATTTCAAAGCCAGGAAGGCGGTCAGCAAACTTGAGAAGGATCTGTCTGATAAAGACAAGGAACTCTACGAGGTCAAGCATGAACTTGTCTCTCTGCAGGTGAAGCAGGAAGAGACGATCAGGCAGATCAATTCCCTGAAGGAAGAGGCTGCCGATTACCAGAAGAAGATCATTGATCTTGAGGCAAGGCTCAGCCAGGCTGGAGCAAACCGGGATAACAACAAGAATCACAGGCGTTGAACTTGGGAATGGATCTATACAGAACGAATAGACATAGCAGTGTAGAAGTTCTTGCCCCGGGCGGCAGTATGGAGGGGATCCGGGCCGCGGTAAATGCCGGGGCGGATGCGATCTATGCAGGCGGCAGGGCTTTTGGCGCGCGTGCTTATGCGCAGAACCCTCAGCAGGATGATCTCCTGGAGGCGATCGATTACTGTCATCTGCACGGAGCAAAACTGTACCTGACAGTCAATACTCTTCTTAAGGAAAAAGAACTGCAGGAACAGCTTTATGAATACCTGGCGCCGGTCTGCGAACATGGTGTGGATGCCGTGCTCGTGCAGGACTTCGGCGTTTTTCATTTTCTGAAAAGAGAATTTCCGGACCTGCCGCTGCATGCGTCCACCCAGATGACTGTCACAGGTGAGGACGGCGTACGGCTTCTCAAAGAAATGGGAGCGCAGCGTGTTGTCCTGTCGAGGGAACTGAGTCTGCAGGAGATCAGACAGATAAGGCGAAGTGTCGACGTGGAGCTGGAAACATTTGTCCACGGTGCTCTGTGTTACTGTTATTCAGGCCAGTGCCTGATGAGCAGCCTGATCGGCGGAAGGAGCGGCAACCGGGGCAGGTGCGCACAGCCGTGCAGGCTTCCGTATGAACTTTATGAAGGAATGTCTGTTCAGGGAAGAGATGCTATCCGGAAAAATGAAAACGGCCATGGCAGGTTGCTGAGCAGGAAAGGTGAACAGTATCTTCTCAGCCCGAAGGATATCTGTACGCTGCAGATACTGCCGGATCTGATCGATGCAGGGATCGTTTCTCTAAAGATCGAAGGCAGGATGAAGAGTCCTGAATACGCTGCAGGCGTGACTGCCATGTACCGCCGGTATGTGGATCTGTACCTTGAGAAAGGTCGGGCGGAATACCGGGTGGACCCGGAAGATGAGAAGATCCTTACACAGCTGTTCAGCCGCGGACCTTATTCGGAAGGATATTACTCCAGCCGCAATGGCAGGGAGATGATGGTCCTTCGGGAGCAGAAGAAGGAGAAGGGAGATACTCTCAGGGCTTCCCAGGAAGCAGTCGCAAGGATACATGACCGCTACGCGAAAACTCCTGACATCCCGGTGAAGGGATATGCCCGGATTCATGCAGGTGAAGAAATGAGCCTGCGTGTGTCGCATTCAGTGGATCATGCCGGAATGGCAGACCGGGATGAATGCTGCGTAACAGTATGCGGAGCTGTTCCGTCTGAAGCGCAGAGCCGTCCGATGGACCAGGACAGTGTCAGGAAACAGCTGACCAGAACAGGGGACAGTCCATTTACATTCGAGTCACTGGAGATAGATCTGGATGACGGCCTGTTTGTGCCGCTGAAGGAACTGAATGTCCTCAGACGGTCCGCACTTGAGATGCTTGAGGAGAAAATCATAAGTGGATACAGACGCGTGTCGTCAGAACAGAAGCAGAAAGAAAGTGACTGTGCAGGTACAAATAGTCAGACAGAAGGTTTGAGAAAATCTTCTGATATAGTTAGATTTCCAGAACTGCCGGATGCAGACGGATTCTCTGCCAATATCATTCATCCCTCTGTTACTGCTTCTGTGTGCACCCTGCCTCAGCTCGATGCAGTCCTTAATGCAGACGATATAGGTGGTGTGTATCTGGATCTTCCGGTCTGCAATGCGGAAACGGTAAGAAGAGTTCAGGAAAGCGGCAGGAAGGCATATATCATGATGCCGCCTGTCTGGCGTGCTGATACGGTTCGCGTCTTTGAGAAGACTGTTGATTCGGAGCTGGCAGAGATGGCGGATGGTTATCTGCTTCGAAGCTTTGACCAGATCGGATATCTGCGTAGGAGTTTCATACAGACGGATGGGCAGCCTGGTGGTACGAACTCAGGCAGTATGAATACAGATAGAAGGCAGGAGTTTATCGCTGATGCCGGTCTCTATACCTGGAACAGTGAAGCGAGACGTCAGCTTCGTGATCTTGGCATCACCACAGACACTGTTCCTTATGAGTGCACGATGCATGAGCTCTCAGACAGGGGATGTGCCGGCAGTGAATGTGTGATCTACGGATACCAGGTGCTGATGATCTCGGCTCAGTGTCTGACAAAGACAACGACCGGATGCAGCCATAAGAGAGGCGTCCGCTGGTTGAAAGACCGTAAGGGAGTTTATTTTCCTGTAAGAAATGAATGCGGCATCTGTACGAGTTTTATCTATAACAGTGTTCCCCTGGAACTGGTAAGCCTGAAGAGTGAGACTGGCAGGCTGGGGATGGGATCTGTCCGGTACAGTTTTACCATTGAGACCGGGGAGCAGACTTCTAAGATCCTCAGAGGGGAACTGCCGGAGAATATTACAAGAGGACATTTCAGGAAAGGAGTGGAGTAGAGCGTGAATCTGACGAATCTGGCCGGAACCGTTTCGAAAGCAGCACAGTATGTGATCATTGTGCTGGCGGTGATCTATACCATTCAGAGCTATACGGTATTCGCTCAGAGAAACCGCATGGACCGGGAACAGATATTCCTGCGTCAGAATGTATCCATGTTTGCGATCCATTTTCTTGCATATCTGATCATGTATCTCAACACGATGCGGTTTGACCTGCTGCTGTTTTACGGAGCGCAAGTTCTGTTCCTTATGTTCACGCTGCTTCTGTACCGCAATCTGTATCCGCGTGCATCAAAGAGTCTGATCAACAATATGTGCATGCTGCTGTCGGTCGGATTTATTATGATCACAAGGCTGTCTTATGACCAGTCGGTCAAGCAGTTTGAGATTGCGGCTGCGGGTATGGCCCTTTCACTGCTTATTCCGCTGATCGTCAGGAAGCTGCTTGTCCTTACGAAAATGACCTGGGGTTATGTGTTTGTCGGTATCGGGCTTCTTGCTCTGGTTCTTATTGCCGCAAATGTGACGAACGGTGCGAAGCTCTCGATCTATATCGGCGGATTCAGTTTCCAGGCTTCGGAATTTGTCAAGATCATATTCGTGTTTGCAATGGCAGGCCTGCTGAGTACGGAACACAGTTTTCGACGGGTCGTGATTGCTACCGTGCTTGCGGCGGCACATGTGATGATCCTTGTCATTTCCACAGACCTTGGTTCGGCGTTAATATTCTTTGTCACCTACATGATAATGCTGTTTGTCGCGACCAGGAATCCGTTCCTTTCGCTGATCGGTATCCTGGCATTCTGTGCGGCGGCAATTGCTGCTTATTTCCTGTTTGCACACATCAGGGTAAGGGTGCAGATCTGGGCACATCCATTTGCAGATTATTCCGGAAGCGGCTATCAGATATGCCAGTCGCTGTTTGCGATCGCTGCCGGCGGATGGTTCGGTACTGGTCTTTATAACGGAAGCCCCGGAGCCATCCCCTATGTTGCCCAGGACTTCATGTTCAGTGCGATTCTGGAGGAACTTGGCGGTATCTTTGGTATCTGCCTGATCCTGATCTGCATGGCAGTCTTTATCATGTTTGTGAATATTGCAATGAAGTTAAGCAACCGTTTCTACAGGCTTGCTGCCCTGGGGATCGGGACCACGTACGCCACGCAGGTCTTTCTGACCATTGGCGGCGGAACGAAACTGATTCCCATGACAGGTGTCACACTTCCTCTTGTCAGTTATGGCGGAAGTTCCCTGCTCAGCACGCTTATTATGTTTGCTATTGTACAGGGACTGTATATGCTCAGAAGCGATGAGGTGCGGCAGAATTATGCTGCGCAGGTTATGCCTGAGAGGGAAGAGACGCCGCAGGAGGTATATATCGACCGGAGGATTGAAAGATGATACAGGACAGAGACAGGGATAATTCCCAGGAGCCTGAGATCAGAAGAGTCGATCTGACGGATCGCAGCACAGCTCTTCCTTCGGGCAGAAAACACAATACAGAGCTTTCCATAGTCACGTGGATCTTCGTGATCCTGTTTATGATGCTCATCGGAAGGATTGTCTATATTCTTGTTGCGGAATCGGACAGCCTCAGGAGCAACATCAATAATACGAAAGCGGATTCGAATTCTGAAAATGTGATCCGCGGTGATATCATTACCGGTGAAGGTACTCTGCTTGCAACTACACTGCTTGACGAGTACGGAAATCAGACAAGGTCTTATCCGTTTGACAATGTTTTCGCCCATGTGATCGGCTATGCATCCAACGGAAAGTCCGGCCTTGAGGCAGAAGAAAACTATGACCTGCTGACATCCCATGCCAGCCTTCTCAAGCAGATTCAGGCCGGTGAGAACGGGGAGAAGATACAGGGTGACAGGCTTGTAGTGTCTCTGAATCCGAAACTTCAGCAGGCAGCGTATTACGCGCTTGGATCCTACCGTGGCGCTGTTGTTGTCATGGAACCTGATTCAGGACGGATCCTGGCTCTTGTCAGCAAACCGGATTTCAACCCGAACACGATCGGAAGTGAGTGGGAGACTCTGTCTGCGGATACGGCGTCAAGCCCGCTGCTGAACCGGGCGACCCAGGGACTGTATCCTCCGGGATCTACATTTAAGATGATTACATCCCTTGCTTATCTGAGGGCTCATCCGAAGGATTATGCGCAGTTTTCATGGAATTGTCAGGGAGCGCTGACGCAGGGAGATGTGACGATCACCTGCTACGGAGACCAGATGCACGGGCAGGAAGATCTGGCTTCGGCATTTGCCAATTCCTGCAATACCGCATTTGCCCAGATCGGACTTGACCTTGACAATACACAGCTTCGGAAGACCGCCGAGGATTTCCTGTTCAACAGGTCTCTGCCCACGAGGCTTCCGTCTTCACAGAGTGTATTCAGCCTGAAGAAGGATTCCTCGGCAGGGGAGCAAATGACAACAGCGATCGGACAGGGTGATACACTGGTCTCACCGCTCCATATGGCGCTGATCACTTCTACGATTGCAAATGGCGGCGTTATGATGAAGCCGTCTCTTGTGGACCGTATTGAGACTTCGGACGGCACTCTGGTCAAAGAATTTGATCCTGAGATCTTCAGGAAGATCATGACTCCTGAGGAAGCTTCGATCCTTACGGAGTACATGACTGGAACGGTCACAGGTGGAACTGCTGCGGCTCTGTCCGGAAATGGATATACCGTAGCCGGTAAGACTGGGTCTGCCGAATATGAGACAGGTGAAACTACAGGAACCCATTCCTGGTTCTGCGGATTTGCCGAAACCGGAGAGCCGCATATCGCGATCGCTGTGATCGCGGAGGACGGCGGAACAGGCTCGTCTACGGCTGTTCCGATCGCCAAACAGATCCTTGATACCTTTTTCTATGGATAATCCATCGAGGATGCGATATACTGATACTGCAGTACTGCATTTGTATTTTCTTAAACAGATGCAGAGAACAACAGAATACCGGAACACAGACAGGAGGTGTTGCAATGATCGAGGCAACAAGCTGTGGAGGTGTGGTCATTTTCCGGGGAAAGATCCTTGTCCTGTATAAGAGCTACAGGAACCGTTATGAAGGATGGGTCCTGCCAAAGGGAACTGTCGAAGAAGGGGAAGAATATGACCAGACGGCACTTCGTGAGGTCAGAGAAGAGACCGGAGCGAGGGCACAGGTTATACAGTATATTGGAAAGAGCCAGTATTCTTTCAACGTACCGCAGGATACGGTGGAGAAGGTAGTGCACTGGTACCTGATGCGCGGAGAGAGCTATTACTCGAAGCCGCAGAGAGAAGAGTATTTTATTGATTCAGGTTTTTACAAGTTTCATGAAGCGTATCACCTGCTGAAGTTCTCGAATGAAAAGATGATCCTTGAGAAGGGTTACAATGAGTATCTGGAACTGAAGCGGCAGAATAAATGGATCTGATCATATGGTATGGTATCAAAACCTATATGTAGGGCGCCTGATATCACCGAGAAGGGATAAGGTGATCGACGATATCGATCACGGCAGATATCCGGCATTTGTGCATCTGCTGACCATTCCGGAGAGTAGAAACAGCCAGCTGGAGATCATCAGTGCATCGGAACTATCACATGATTACATCAGGGAGCATTGTCTTCTGATCGTGGGACTCGCACAGGGAAGGACAGAGGCGCTCAGCCTGCTGGAACAGCTGATGCAGGATGTGTACCGGGACCGGAAGGACGGGGATATCCGTGCATGGCTCTCTGAAGAACACTGACAGGGAGCATCCATGCTGCATATACTTTTGACAATATTAAAGGTAATCGGCATAATACTGCTTGTGATCCTGGCTCTGATCATTGCCCTGATCCTGATCGTGCTGTTTGTGCCGGTCCGGTACCGTATCCATGTGAGGAAAGAAGACAGTCCTCTGGAAGCGGAAGGGATATTTACCTGGCTTCTGAAACTGCTGCGGGTGGAAGTACGGTACCGCAATAAGAAAGGCCGCGCCGATATAAAGGTGCTGTTTTTCACGATAAAGAGCATTCGCATTCCGGCCGGAGAAGGGCATCCGCAGGAGAAGCCGCATACAAAAGACTCATCTGCGGATACAGGCCCGGCAAAGATAGAGGTGCCGAAGAAACCGGAAGCGGAGCCTTCGGAGAAGACGGTATCAGAGGAATTGAAGAAGACGCTTTCAGATGAATCAAAGAAAGTCTCTTCAGAAGGACAGGCAAAGCCAACTTCGAAAGAAGAGGGGGCCAGGAAGGAAAGCAGGATAAGTTCAGTTATCCGTTCTGTACTGTCAATACTTCCGGACAAGATCACAAAAGTGGTCGAGAAGATCTGTGACGTTCTTCTGCGATTGCTTGACCTTCCGTTTGATATCTATGACAAGGCAGATAACGCCATTGACAGGGTCGACAAGAAGATCCGTGCGATACAGTATAAAGCGGAACCGTTCCTGACTATTGAAGGGGAGCACATGCTCCGCAAGATGATCGGGTATGTGCTGTACCTGATTCGTGGATGGAAACCACGCCGGATCAGAGGATATATTGACTTTGGTACCGGACAGCCGGATGTGACCGGGAAACTGACCGGACTGATCTATCTGCTTCTTCCCGATGAAGCAGAGGAGTTTGATATTCGTCCCGATTTCTATGAAAAGAGATTCAGGACAGATGTGTTGATGACCGGACATATCAGACTGTACCGGGTTGCTGTAGTGGCGTTGAAGTTGCTGGTTGACAGAGAATTCTGGGAACTGCTCAGAATGATCCGGCATAAGCCACCGAAAAGGAAAAAGAAGCGCAGAGCACGCAAAGCAAATTAACAGGCGGAGGAATAAACCATGGCTGAACATTTTCAGGGTACTGTAGAATCTCTCTTTAAAGGGATGGAGAATTTTATAACGACTAAGACCTGTGTCGGAGACCCGATCTATGTCGGGGATACGATCATTCTTCCGCTGGTTGATGTTTCCTTTGGCGTTATGGCTTCTGCCAAGAACGAAGAGAGAAGGACCAACGGTGGTGGCGGAATGGGCGGAAAGATATCTCCGACCGCGCTGTTGATCATCAAGGATGGCAATACGAAACTTGTTGCAGTCCGCAATCAGGACAGCCTGTCCAAGCTGATCGACATGGCACCTGACCTGATCAACAAGATTAAGGGCAAAGACAGCATCACCACGACCCCGGATGAAGAATCCGTAATGGATGAAGCTGCCAAAGATGAAGAAAGATTCTGAAAATCGGTAGAGTTTAATATATTTTTAGAGAGTTGCAAGACCCGGTCCGCCAGCACACGGCAGGCCGGGTTATTATATGGGACGAAAAAAGAGCCGGTACGTCAAGCCGTATCGCCTCTTCATTCATAATTCATAATCGCTATCTTTATGTTATGCACGTTCTACAGCGCCTGATCTCAGGCATGCAGCGCACACATAGAGCTTTTTGTTCACGCCGTTAACCTTGACCGTCACATGCTTGATGTTCGCCTTCCACATCTTATTGCTTCTTCTGTGGGAGTGGCTGACGTTGTTACCGAAGTGAGCACCTTTGTCACAAATTGCGCATCTGGCCATCTCTAGCACCTCCTATCTAAACCGCGACTTGAGTATTGTAACAGAGATACCCTATCTTTGCAAGATAATATTTGAACGATTTTACGGTTTTCAAAAGCTTGTATGTTTGATAGAATATAACGGATTATGGAAGGAGGTCATCTATGAGTGTTCGGATGAACAATAATCTTGGTTCGATCGTAATCGACTCTAATGTTATTGCCACCTATGCCGGATCGGTAGCGGTTGAATGCTTCGGTATCGTGGGTATGGCAAGTGTCAGCATGAAAGACGGACTTGTCAGGCTCCTCGGACGTGATCACCTTAGCCGCGGTATTAACGTGCGCATCAACGGGAATAAGATAGAACTTGATTTCCATGTTATCGTTTCCTATGGAGTCAGCATCTCTGCCGTTGCTCAGAACCTTGTGGAAAGCGTCAGTTACAAGCTTGAGTCTTTTACAGGTATGGAAGTCAGAAAGATCAACATATACGTGGAAAGCGTTAAGGTCATCGATTGAGACCGGGTCAGTCTGGAGGTCATAGTATTGAATACAAATAGTATAGATGCTGCTCTGATGGCGAAGATGTTTCTCGCCGGCGCCAGGAATCTGGAGCAGAAAAAAGAGTGGATTAATGAACTGAATGTATTTCCGGTCCCGGACGGAGACACCGGAACCAATATGACACTTACGATCACATCAGCAGCGGATGAAGTTAAGAAACTTGATCCGGTGACGATGGAATCTGTCAGTAAAGCAATATCCTCAGGGTCCCTGCGCGGAGCCAGAGGTAATTCGGGTGTCATTCTGTCTCAGCTTTTCAGAGGCTGCAGCAAGGTCTGGAGAAATGAACAGGCGATCGATCCTGCCAACACGGCCAAGGCGTTCCGCAAGGCAGTAGAGACAGCGTATAAGGCTGTCATGAAACCAAAGGAAGGAACGATCCTTACAGTCGCGAAGGCTGGTGCCGATAAGGCGGAAGAGCTGGTCGCAAATAATCCCGATATTGAGATTGAGGATCTTCTGAAGGCGATCATCGATGAGATGCAGAGAGTCCTGGATCTTACGCCTGAGATGCTCCCTGTCCTGAAAGAGGCAGGCGTAGTGGACTCCGGCGGACAGGGCCTTGTCCAGATCATGAAGGGCTGCTACAACGGTTTCCTCGGTATTGAAGAGACTGAAGAAGAGCATGAACAGGAACTTGTCAAAAAGTTCGGATACCGTACAGAGTTCATCCTGAAGAATCCGGAGCATATCTCCGTGGAAGAGAGGCTGAACTTCGTTTCCTTCATGGAGGAGCAGGGTGCCGACGTCGCAGCGGAGCGCTGTGAGGAGGGTCTGAAGGTTCATATCAATTCGGACGATCCGGGCGCTATCCTGACGGAAGCTCTGAAGTATGGATATCTTTCAAGAATCCATGTCATCAATAATACCGAGCGTCCTCAGTATCCTCTTCATATCTTTGAGGAAAATGAACTTGAGGAGGCTAAGGCGGACCCGAAGGCGGATCCTGAGAGCGCGGCTGAAGAGCCCATGCCTCATAAGGAAGTTGGTTTTATTGCTGTCTCCATCGGTGAAGGACTTGGCAGTATCTTCCGCGAACTTGGCGCAGACTGCCTGATCGAGGGCGGACAGACGATGAATCCGTCCACTCAGGATATTATTAATGCGGTAGATAAAGTGAACGCGGATACCGTATTCATTTTCCCGAACAACAAGAATATCATTCTTGCCGCTGAACAGGCGCAGAAACTGATCACTGACAAAAAGATCGTTGTCGTTCCCACGAAGACGATCCCGCAGGGTATCACGGCGCTGCTGAATTATCTGCCTGAAAAGTCGGTCGAGGAAAATGAAGAACTGATGCGTGAAGAGATCGCTTGTGTCAAGACGGTTGAACTTACCTATGCGGTCCGCGATACAAAGATCGATGATCAGACGATCCATGAAGGAGATATCATGGGCGTTGGCGACAGTGGTATCATGGCGGTCGGCAAAGAGATCGCCGATACAGCTCTCGACGCTCTGGAAGCCATGGTGGATGATGAGTCTGAACTGATCTCTGTCTATTATGGCAAGGAAACTTCGGAAGAAGACGCAGAAGCGCTTGGAGAGAAGATCCGTGACCAGTTCGGCGACTGCGAGGTTGAAGTTGCCCCGGGCGGTCAGCCAATCTACTATTATATTATGTCAGTTGAATAAGGATGCCCCTCAGGGGACTGCAACAAAAGATATTGATTGCTCCGGCCAGGCCGGGGCAATCTTGTATATTTGAGACTGCAGGCGGATGTGAGAAGCATCCGGGAAAGTGAACGACTCAATTATCCAATTTCCGGGAGGTGGAGAAGACTATGAGAGGACAGGCAGGACAAAGGTCAGTGATATTCCGCATATTTCGGGCCATAATGCTAGTCATTCTGATCGCGGTACTGGCATTTGCTTTGTTTATCGGTTATCTGACAGTGACGGAATATTATCCGAAGGCGGGTACAAGGGAAACACTTACCATCAACAGTGACAATGACAGCACCCTTCCTTCTTCCGGTCCGATCCGTGTCCTTTCGTGGAACATCGGGTACGGCGCCCTGGGCGACAATGCCGATTTCTTCATGGATGGGGGAAAAGGAGTCAATACTGCATCTAAAGACAGAGTGAAAGAAAATATGTCTTCGATCCTGGATACGGTCAGCCGTGAGGATCCGGACATCATATTCCTGCAGGAAGCAGATGTGAATTCGATGCGTTCCCATCATGTGAATGAGGTACAGATGTTCACGGAGAAGTTCCCGGATATGGAGCCTTTCTTTGCATACAACTTTAAAGTGCCCTTTGTTCCATTTCCGTTCCCGCCCATCGGTACAGTGAACAGCGGTATAGCGATCCTGTCCTCATGGCATCAGACTGAGGCTGTCAGGGAAGCGCTTCCCTGTCCGTTCTCATGGCCGATCCGTGTAGCCAATCTGAAAAGGTGCCTGCTGATAACCAGGATCCCGGCTGAGGATGGCAAAGAACTGGTCCTTGTCAACCTTCATCTGGAAGCATATGACAGTGGTGAGGGAAAAGTCGCTCAGACTAAACAGCTGAAAGAACTGCTGGAGAGTGAAGCGCAGAAGGGCAATTATGTGATCGCCGGCGGAGACTTCAACCAGGTATTCTCCTCGGTTGATATCTCAAAGTATCCTGCCCAGGAAGGAAAGTGGCAGGCAGGAGAGATCGATGTAAATGAATTCAGCAATGATCTCCAGTTCCTGATGGACAGCAGCACTCCGACATGCAGGTCTTTGGACCAGCCTCTGGAAGGTGCGGACAAAGAGACATTCCAGTATTATGTAATCGACGGATTTATTGTCTCTTCAAACCTTGAAGTGAAACGCTTTGAGACTCTGGATGAAGGGTTTGTGAGCACAGATCATAATCCGGTTATCCTTGAAGTCGAAAGAGTAGCATAAAGGGCAGCATAATCATAGTCTAAATGGGATTCACCCTGAATGGAGTATACGCGGAAACTATCAGCATGAAATATACTCTGCAGGAAGTACATCCGGCACAAATTTCATTAATAAACATGAAAACACTCTGCAGGGAATAAAATCTGCAGAGTGTTCTTTAACTGTCCAGATTGTGTTTTTCAGCAATCAGTCCAAAGACTCCGGCAGCTCCTTCTTCTGCATGATGCTCGGATATGCGGGGCGTATGATCTTGCCGCCGGATACCAGTTCTTCGATCCGGTGTGCACTCCAGCCTGCGATCCTTGCGATCGAGAAGATCGGAGTGAACAGTTCCTTCGGGATGCCGAGCATCTCATATACGAATCCGCTGTAGAAGTCGACATTGGCGCTGACGCCTTTATACATTTTGCGTTTACGGGAGATTACCTTCGGGGCAATCTCCTGAACTTTTTCATACAGGTCCATGTCCTGCGAACGGCCCTTTTCCTCGGAGAGCTTCCGGACAAATGAGTGGAAGACGCGCTCTCTGGGATCGGAAACAGAATAGATTGCATGGCCTATTCCGTAGATCAGTCCCTGGTGGTCGAATACTTCACCGTCCAGCATCTGCGTAAGATAACGGTCCAGTGCCTCATCGTCAGTGCAGTCGGTCACATTTTCCCTGATGTCATTCATCATATCGATGACTTTCAGGTTGGCACCGCCGTGTTTGGGACCTTTCAGGGAGGACATGGCCGCCGCGATGGTCGCGTAGGTGTCGGAGCCTGAAGAGGTGACCACATGGGTTGTGAACGTGGAGTTATTACCTCCGCCATGCTCCATGTGCAGCATGAAAGCAGCGTCAAGGACAGCAGCTTCCACTGGCGTGAACTGTTGGTCCGGACGAAGCATGCGCAGTGTGTTTTCTGCGGTAGACAGAGAGTGGTCCGGCCTGTGGATGTACATGCTGCCAAGATTGTCATAGTGGTTGTAGGCGTGGTATCCGTAGATGGCAAGCATCGGGAATACTGCGATCAGCATCAGAGACTGGCGGATCACGTTGGGAAGATCCGTTTTCTGTGAATACGGATCATATGAAGCCAGCGTCAGGATACTGCGTGTCATGCTGTTCATGACATCATGGCCCGGTGCTTTCATAATGACATCACGCACGAAATTGGAGGGCAGGTGGCGGGACTGGGAGAGTGCCTCGAGAAACCCCTGTATCTGCTGTTCATCGGGCAGTTCACCGAAGATCAGGAGATAGGCCAGGTTTTCATATCCGAAACGGTGCTTGCTGTATCTTTTTACAAGATCCATGATGTTGTATCCGCGGTAATACAGCTGCCCGTCCTGCGGAATGCGAACTCCGTTCTCTTTTCTGGATGCTGTGATATATGAGATATTCGTAAGTCCCGCCGGCACGCCGTCTCCGTTGATATCGCGCAGTCCCCGCTTTACATTGTATGTTTCATAAGCATCATTCGGGATGATGTCATTTTTCCTGCAAAGGTCTTCCTGCAGTTTTGCATAGTCAAATATCGGCTTCTCAAAACTCATAATTCATACCTCCTCGATTTTTACAATTATATCAGACCTGTGACGCTGAATAATGAAGGAATAATGAAAAGTTCTTGATGACAAATCTCAGATTAGCCGTATAATAGAATCAGATGTTTAATCAAGACATGCAACCCGAAGACCCGGAATAAAAACAGATGGAGGAACTCTTATCATGAAACAGGGTGGAATGCTTGCCATGATCCTTGCTGGAGGACGTGGGAGCAGGCTTCACGCGCTCACTGACAAGGTGGCGAAGCCGGCAGTATCATATGGCGGGAAGTACCGTATCGTAGATTTTCCGCTCAGCAATTGCGCGAACAGCGGTATCGACATTGTCGGTGTTCTGACACAGTATGAGTCCGTGCTGCTCAACAGTTATGTTGCAGCAGGATCTCGCTGGGGACTTGACTCGGATGACTCAGGTGTTTTCGTTCTGACTCCCAGAGAGAAAGCCGACTCCGGTCTGGATGTCTACCGCGGAACAGCAGATGCGATCTCTCAGAATATTGATTTCATCGATCAGTATAATCCGGACTATCTTCTGGTCCTCTCCGGAGATCACATCTACAAGATGAACTATGATAAGATGCTTCAGGCTCACAAGGAGCAGGGGGCAAATGCCACCATCGCGGTCCGTCCGGTCCCGATGAAGGAAGCAAGCCGTTTCGGTATCATGAATACCAATGAAGACGGCGATATCGTCGAGTTCGAAGAGAAACCGGCGAATCCCAAGAGCAACCTGGCATCCATGGGAATCTACATCTTCACCTGGAAGGATCTGCGCAAGCTGCTGATCGCTGATATGAAGAATCCGGATTCCAACCATGACTTCGGCAAGAACATTATCCCGACCATGCTTGCCGAGAATAAGAAACTCATCGCTTACCGCTTTGAGGGATACTGGAAGGACGTAGGAACCATTGATTCCCTCTGGGAAGCAAATATGGACCTCCTTGACAAGAAGAATGAGCTGGATCTGAGTGATTCTTCCTGGAGAATCTATTCAGAGGATTCATCCGCACTGCCGGCTTACATCGGACCGGAAGCTGAGATCGACCGTATCTATGTAACCCAGGGCGCTGTCATCATGGGCGCTGCGAAGAACAGTGTACTTTCCACCGGATCCATCATCCTGGAAGGCGCGACGGTTACAGACTCGGTTCTGATGCCGGATACGAAGATCGAGGAAGGAGCGACTGTCACAAGAGCGATCATCGCCAGCGGCGTGAAGATCGGCAAGGGAGCTGTGGTAGGTTCCGCGGACAGCGAGGAGATTCTTCTTGTATCAAAGAATGTAAAGGGGGTGGAGTGACATGGCATCGAAAGCATTCGGTATCGTAACATCTACACCGCGGCGCGTGAATGTCCACGGGCTGCAGGATTATCGTCCGGCAGGTGCATTTACATTCGCAGGAAAGTTCCGTGTTATCGACTTCCCGGTTTCCAACTTTTCCAACAGCGGGATCAAGAACATTCAGGTATACCTGAATAAGCATCCGAAGGCACTTACGGATCATCTGGGCACTGGCCGCAGCTACAATCTGAACTCCAAGAGAGACCGTCTGCAGCTGTTCTACTGCAACCATCATATGGAGAATGAGGTCTACAATACGGATGTCTCCGATTATCTGGACAACCTTGCAGACATCAAGGCACTTCCGCAGGAGTATGTCATCATTGCTCCGTGCTATATGGTCTATAAGCAGGACTTTGCAGCTCTGCTGGATGAGCACATCCTGTCAGGGACTGATATCACGATGCTTTATCACAGAGTGAACAATGCGCGTGATCATTTCCTGAACTGCCGTGTTATCACAATGGACCAGGATCAGATGGTCACATCCCTGGAAGTCAACCGCGGCAACCGCCAGAATCAGTGTGTATTCATGGATACTTATGTCATGAAGAAGGAACTGTTCATCAGCCTGGTAGAGCGTGCGGCAGCTTATTCCTCCACCTATTCACTGGCACAGATGCTCGCAGTCGTAATCAAAACTGAAGAGTATGAGATCCGCGGCGCTCAGCATAAGGGCTTCTTCGCATCCATCGATGATCTTAAGTCCTACTATGAAGCCAACATGTCTCTGCTGGATCCAAAACAGATGAGAGATCTGTTCAACGATGACTGGTGGATCCACACCAGAACCACTGACTCCAATCCTGCAAGGATCTATGACGGAGCGGATGTGAAGGGATCCATGATCGCAAACGGATGCCATGTGGAAGGTACGCTGCAGAATTCGATCCTTGGCCGTGCAGTCCAGATCGGCAAGGGAGCTGTCGTAAAGAACAGTATCGTTCTTGACCATGCAGTGATCGGACCGGATGTTGTACTGGAGAACCAGATCGTCGATAAGTATGCAAAGATCACTAAGACGAAAGAACTGATCGCGACTCCGGAGAAACCCGGATATGTCCACAGGGCAGACAAACTGTAATATTTAAACATAATTATAAAGAAGGATTTCGATCCGATGGAACGCCCGTCTGCATGGATACGCCGTGCAGGCGGGCGTTCAATATGATATCATGTGAGAGTGGCAGAACAGAGAACCTGACAGAAGGGAAGAAAACAGTATGAGAGCCTGCGAAAGACTGATCCGATATGCGAAGGTATGGACAACTAGTGATGAGCATTCTGGGGAAACACCGAGTACCGGAAGGCAGTTTGACCTGGCACGTATGCTTGTCACGGAAATGAAAGATCTTGGGATCGAAGATGCCCGGGTGGATGAACACTGTTATGTATATGGTACGATCCCTGCCACGAAAGGATATGAGGACAGGCCTGCCATCGGACTGATCGCCCATCTGGATACAGCGCTTGACTGCAGCGGAGAGAATGTCTTTCCCCAGATCCACCAAGATTATGACGGCGGAAAACTCGAGATCGGAAACGGGAAAGTCCTGGATCCGGATATGTTCCCGCATCTTAAGACACTGGCGGGGCAAACACTGATCACCACCGACGGGACGACGCTGCTCGGGGCAGACGACAAGGCCGGGATCGCAGAGATCCTCACACTCGCACAGCTGCTGCTTGAAGGCTCAGATGATGCGACACTTCCGGGAGGCTGTGATGTGTCCGGGATTCCTGCCGGAAGTACAGGAGTAAAGATCCCGCACGGACCTGTCTGCATCTCATTTACACCCGATGAAGAGATCGGAGGCGGAGCATATCTGCTGGACCTTGAGGCATTTGGAGCGGAATATGCTTACACCGTAGACGGCGGACCGCCCAATGAGATCAATTATGAAACCTTCAATGCCGCTTCCGCACGTTTTGATATAGCGGGTCTGAGCGTTCATCCCGGAAGAGCAAAGGGAATTATGAAAAATGCTGCTCTTATTGCGTGCGAAGTGAATTCCATGCTTCCATCCGCGGAGACTCCGCAGAATACAGAAGGCTACGAAGGGTTCTACCATCTGTTTGACATGAAAGGCAATGTTGAGAGAGCCTGTGTGCGCTACCTGATCCGCGACCACAGTGCACAGCAGTTTGAAGTCAGGCAGAAGATGCTTCGTCTGATTGAAAAGACGGTCAATGAAAAATATGGAGAAGGCACCTGTACACTTACCATTGACCAGCAGTACAGGAATATGGAAGAGAAGATCGAGCCGTGCATGCATCTGGTTGAAAATGCGAAGAAGGTTATGGAGCAGCTGGGGCTGACCGTGGACACTTCTCCAATCAGAGGAGGAACAGACGGATCGCAGCTGTCTTACCGCGGACTTCCCTGTCCGAATCTGGGGACCGGAGGATACTGCTTCCATGGGCCGCTTGAACACATTTCGGCTGAGAATATGGATATGGTGGTGCGGATCCTTCTTGGAATTGTGCGCTGCTATGCTCAGAAGTAATAATCATAGGCTAAAACTTCAGGAACGTACAGATTAATCGGGAGGTTGGAGATGAAGTTTTCACAGATGCCGTACAGCAGGATCGATATGGATGCAGTGCGCAGAGATATGAAGGAGCTGACAGACAGGCTGGACCAGGCGCAGTCCGGTGAGGAACAGTTTGCGGTGCATCAGGATTACTACAGGATCACGGATCATATCATGACATTGATGACAATTGCGGAGATCCGTCATGATATCGATATGACAGATGAGTTCTACCGGAAAGAGCAGGATTTCTATGATACAGTCCAGCCGGAGATCCGGAACCTGAATGTGGCATATCAGAAGAAACTCTATGAGTC
>CADCII010000029.1 GCA_902801515.1 uncultured Lachnospiraceae bacterium | reverse complement strand
CAGTAATAAATAACGAGGCAATATCAACCTAAGAGGAATCGGGAGACCGGTTCCTTTTTTGATAACGGAGGGAGGTGGTCATTTGTATCCGGTCAGCAATGCCTTCCTTGAAGCTGTGAAGAATAATAAGAATATCTCTGCGTTAATGGCGGTGTAAAATGCGCGTGTTACATGGGGTAATCCCAGGCGTATATAAATAAAAAATCCCATGTCGAGTGATCGACGTGCCGGTTCGACCCCGGCCTGGGGCATACCTGATACAGGTAAGAATAATGAAAAAGACTGCTGACAACGGCAGTCTTTTTTGTGTATCATGAAAAAGGAAAGACAGACTTCAAAGAATAAGGGAGAGCAGCACTATGGCAGAGAAGAAGTATGATGTGATCCATATCGGGGAAGTGAATCAGGATTTTACCGTACCGGAAGTGCCTGAGGAATTCTTTACAGGCAACGGCGATACTTATACCTGTGGAATTATCACAGACAGTGTCGGGGGTGATGCCGGCAATCAGTCAATCTGTGTTGCCAACCTGGGCGATCACAATGCATTTTTCGGAAGACTGGACTGTTCATATACGGGAGACCGGCTTGCAGCGATCCTGAAAGCCCAGGGAGTGGATACATCCCTGATCGTCCGGTCTGAAGACTGCAGGACGCCAAAGATCATAGTAAATGTGAGAAAGGACGGATCGCACCGGTTCCTCTGCGGAAAGGGCGGAGGCTACGGACTCAGAAAGGAAGACATTGTTCCCGGGACATTGGACCAGACCAGGGTGCTTGCGATCGGCAGTCTCTTTGTGCTTGATACCCTGGAAGGCGAGGGGCTTGAATATGCCCTGAAGACATGCAGGGATGCGGGCGGAATCGTGGTTGCAGATATGACATATGATATCCGGGGACTGGGGCCACGTTTTTATGATGACTATTACCGATATATAGATTATCTGGTTCCGAGCTGGGATGAGGCTTCCTATGTAACCGGCGAGGAATATGAAGACAGAATGGCTGATTTCTTCCTTGATAAAGGAGCGGGAAACGTCATTATTAAAATGGGAAGCAGAGGGAGTTATTTCAAGAACAGAAATAAGAATTTTTATGCGGATCCGTTTGAAGTGAACCCGGTGGATACGACTGGATGCGGCGACAATTTTACCGCGGGGTTCATACATGCGTATCTGAAAGGGATGACAGATGAAGCATGCCTGCAGTTTGCGTCTGCCGCCGGTGCCTTGAATTCCCTGGGCCTGGGCGCGAGCTCTTATATCCGCTCAGAGGAGATGGTTCTGGAATTTATGAGAAAAACCAGGCAGAGGCATATTGCTCACTGACAATTTTGACTGTTGTTATTCTGCATAATAATATTCACATTGATGATTGACACTTCGCTTCATATTGCACAATAACCAGTGGTGGTTACAAAAACGTTTTCGTGAATATGCACCACGTTCAAACAAAAAATGCTTGCCAAGTAAGTTTGAAAACAATATAATGTGTTTGTGATTCGGCAAGCTGAGTGAACTTGCTGAAAGATAACCTATCATACTTATCAAGGAGGGATTCACATGAAGAAATTATTGGCATGCGCATTGGCAGCAGTCATGGTCCTTTCCATGAGCGCAGTAGCGTTCGCGGATGAGACCGAAGCAGCAGCAGAGGGAACTGCAGTTTCCCAGAACGCACGTGTTAACTGGAGAGATGAAGATCTTACAGTTTACAAAGACATGACCATCAAGGTCGGATATGCACCGGCAACCATGAACAATCCGTTCTGGCTGGCAGTTGAGGATGGTGTTAAGGAAGCTGCTGAAAAGGCAGGCGCAAATGTTGAAGTAATCGAAGTTTCAGGTGAAGCTGATCAGGCTCTGATCAACGAAGGAATCAACAACCTCCTTGCTGATGGCATTGATGTCCTTCTGGCTGCTCCGGCTGACGTTGCAGCTGCAGAGTCTGCATTCAAGGCAGCTAACGATGCAGGTGTTCCGGTTGTCAACTTCGATACCCCGGTTGACGAGGGCGAGAACGGCGGATATGGCGATCTGGCTGCTACCATCATCGCTTCCGATAACTACAATGCAGGTTATGTCTGCGGCGCTGACGTAGCTACCAAGTTTGAAGGCCAGCACTGCAAGATCCTTGTTGCTCATTCACCGCGTGCTACTTCCTGCACACGCCGCTATGCTGGATTCTTCGCAGCACTTGACGAAGCAGGCGCAGATTATGAGATCGTACAGGAAGTTGATGGCTGGGGAGATCGTGAGAAGTCCCTGAACGCTGTTGCTCCGGCACTGGTTGCTGACCCGGATATCGATGTTATCTTCGCTATCAACGATCCGTCCGCAATGGGCTGCTACGATGCAGTTGAGCAGGCAACTGTTGAGCTTGAGAAGGATATCAAGATCTACGGTGTTGACGGAAATCCGGACATCAAGGTTATGATCAAGAACGGCCAGGTTGAAGGTACTGGTTCTCAGTCCCCGAATACTCTGGGCTTCGACTCCATGGTCGCTGCATTCAAGCTTCTCTCTGGTGAGGAAGTTGAGCATAAGATCGATGTTGACACATTCCTTATCACAGCTGAGAATGTTGATGAGTTCGGAACCGACGGATGGCAGTAATCTCATCCATCGAAAACTGAATCAGACAATTGTGTCAGATTGAATCAGTGTCACATGTAAAATTGAGGGTGGTCGATTCGGCTGCCCTCTTTTTCAGTCAAGAGGTGAGCATATATGTCAGATGTATTAGTGCAGATGACGGGGATCTGTAAGTCATTCCCCGGCGTCAAGGCGTTGGATAATGCTCAGCTGACCCTCCATAAAGGTGAAATCCTCGGCCTGCTTGGTGAAAACGGTGCAGGTAAGTCTACGCTGATGAACTGCCTCGGTGGTGTCTATAAGCAGGACTCGGGGACGATTGAGGTCGATGGACAGCACGTCGAGATCAATACCGTTCATGAGGCACAGCAGCTGGGTATCGCATTTATTCACCAGGAGATTGCATTGGTGCCGTTCCTCTCAGTCGCAGAGAACATTTTCCTTGGAAGAGAGAGAACTACCGGCAGATTTGTCGATCAGGGCAAGATGCGTCAAGAGGCGAAGCAGTGGCTGGAGATGGTTGGTCTGGATATCGATCCGGGAACCATTGTGAGAGATCTGAGCATCGGCGTTCAGCAGATGGTTGAGATTGCAAAAGCCTGCTCCCTGAATATGAAACTGATGATCATGGACGAGCCGACATCTTCTCTTTCAGAGAGAGAAGTTGAAAACCTGTTCTCTATGATGCGGCAGCTCAGAGACAGAGGCATCGGTCTGATCTATATCTCCCATAAACTGTCTGAGATTTTCACGATCACGGACAGGGTCTGCGTCATGCGAGACGGCGGATATGTCGGGACGATCATCACGAAGGAATCTGAAGAAGCGGATCTGGTCCGCATGATGGTCGGACGTGAATTGACAAATTACTATACACGTAATTTCCTTCCGAAGGGAGAACTGCTGCTGAAGGCTGAGAATATCAGCGGCGGCAAGATGGTCAGAGGCTGCTCCTTTGAGGTTCACAAGGGAGAGATCGTCGGTTTCTACGGACTGGTCGGAGCAGGACGTTCAGAACTTCTGAGGTCTGTCATGGGTCTGTACCCGAGAAGTGAAGGCAAAGTCACTTTCAAGGGCAAAGATATCTCGAAGTTGTCTACATTGGACATTCAGAAGATGGGCCTGTGTCTCGTTCCTGAGAACCGTAAACTTGAGGGCTTGATCCTGAAGAATACGATCGCCTTCAACATGAGTATCTCGGTCGTTCACAAGTTTATCAATATGTTGCATGTCAGCAGGAAGAAAGAGGAAGAGATCGTTAATAACGGTGTCGGAAGCCTGGATATCAAGACTCCTTCTATACAGCAGGTGGTCGGTAACCTGTCCGGCGGAAACCAGCAGAAGGTCGTTATCGCGAAATGGCTTGCCGCAGAGCCGGAGCTTCTGATCATGGATGAGCCGACCCGTGGTGTTGACGTCGGTGCGAAAGCTGAGATCTATAAGATCATGAATGATCTGGTCCAGCAGGGAATCGGAATCGTTATGATTTCTTCCGAAATGCCTGAGACAGTTAACATGTGTGACCGTATGTACGTGATGAGTGAAGGCAAGATCCGCGGTGAACTGGACAAGTCCGAGTTTGGCCAGGAAGCGATCCTGAATCTCGCCATGGTGGAGGATTAAAAGATGGGAAAAAAAGATGAAATAAAAGCGAGCAATCCGATTGCTCACTATTTCCAGGAGAACATGGGTATCCTGATCGCTCTTATTGGACTTTGCGTCTTCCTGGAGATCATGAACCAGAGATTTTTTACCTGGTCAAACTGGCTTACGATTCTTGACAATGTTTCAAAGACAGGCTTCCTGGCAATCGGTATCATGCTTTGTATCATGCTTGGCGGTATCGACCTGATCGCAGGTGCGGGCATTGCCTGCTCGGGTGTCCTGTGTATCTGCTGCATGGAGCGTTGGCATCTTCCGATGATAGTAGCTATCATCGCCGGACTTCTGGTAGGATTGATTGCCGGTATGGCAAATGGTTTTATTATTGCATATTCCGGAATCCATCCGTTCGTTGTTACGCTGGCTATGCAGAGTATACTGCGTGGTGTTGCTTACCTGCTGGCAAATGCTCAGCCGGTTCCGCTGTATGTCAATGAGGTGTTCCCGAATATTGGTATTGCCCGTGTGATGGGCATTCCGCTTCCGATCATTTATCTGATTATCTTGTTCGTTATCCAGTGGCTGCTGCTCGCAAAGACCAAGACCGGCCGTTACATCTATGCAGTCGGCGGTAATGAGACAGCTGCAAGATTCTCCGGTATCAACGTTGAGAAGATCAAGATCCTGGTATGGACATTCTCGGGTCTGCTCTGCGCATTCGCTGGAATCGTCCTTTCCGCGAAGCTGAAATCCGGACAGCCGTCCACATCAGTCGGTGCTGAGACAGACGCTATCGCATCCTGTGTTCTTGGCGGAACATCCATGTATGGTGGTACCGGCCGTACCTCCGGTGTCATCATCGGCGTATTTATTATCGGTGTCATCTCCAACGGTCTGACACTGATGCATCTGGATGTCAACTGGCAGTACGTTGTTAAGGGCGTTATCATCCTCGTAGCTGTCTACTCTGACATGGTCCGTCAGCGTAAGTCTCAGGCCAGAAAAGAGTAATCAGATCTGCAGGGATTCAGATATAAGGCTTGCATGCCTTGCCCAAATGCTGAAGAAAGGTCCGGGGCAGTTATGTCCCGGATCTTTTTCTGACGAATCAGGATAATAGGTGCGGAAGCCAGGCAGGAACAACAGATTTTTCTTCAGACACAAATGCACTGGCGGCGTAGCTGAAATAAGAATGGGATAATGAGGATTTTGCCATGAAATGCGAAAAGTATACGCTGGGGATTGATTATGGGACGCTGAGCGCCAGGACTGTTTTGATGAATTGCGATGACGGAAGCGTTGCCGCAAGTGCATCGATGGCTTATCCGCATGCTGTTATGGACCGCGAGCTTCCTGATGGGATTACTCAGCTTCCTGCGAACTGGGCGCTGGAGTATCCGGATGATTATATCCTGGTACTGGAGCATACTGTCAGAGCGGTTATGGAGCAGTCGCATGTTCCGGCGGAGGATGTGATCGGGCTGTCGATCGATTTTACATCCTGTACGGTGATCGTTTCTGATGAACAGAAGCAGCCGTTATGTGATCTGGAAGAATTCCGGTCCCGCCCTCATGCATATGCCAAACTCTGGAAGCATCACGGGGCGCAGGATGAGGCAGATGAGATCAACCGTGTCCTGACCAGGCAGGGATTGATCGATCAGCCGAAGTACGGCGGAGCGATCTCACCGGAACTGCTTCTCCCAAAAATATTGGAAGTGCTGCATGATGATCCCGAGATCTATGAACGGGCTTATGTGTTCCTTGAGGCGGGAGACTGGATGACATGGAATCTGACCGGTGAACTGAAGCGGTCAGGAAACATGGCAGCCTACAAAGCTATGTGGTCTCCGGAGGAGGGATATGTTCCTCAGTCGGTGCTTGATGAGCTGGATCCGCGTCTGTCTGATCTTATCTCAGGAAAACTGAGAGGTGAGATCTGCCCTGCCGGAGGATGCATAGGAAGGCTTACAGATGAATGGGCAGAGCGGCTTGGGCTGAATCCGGGAATTGCGGTCGGAGCAAGTATTATAGATTCTCACGCAGGTATGCCCGGCAGCGGTATCTATGGCCCGGGCCAGCTGATGCTGGTGCTTGGCACGTCGAGCGTGGAACTTCTTCTGTCTGATCATCCGCATGCCGATCACGGTGTCGTGGGCTGTGTGAGAGGCGCGATCATGCCAGGCTATTATTCGCTGGAAGCGGGACTTGCGGCGGTCGGAGACATGTACGGATGGTTCGTGGACGGATTTGTACCTGCATCTTACTCAGATGCAGCAAAAAAGAAAGGCATGAATCTTCACCAGTATCTTTCATTTCTTGCCCAGAAAGCAGAGCCCGGAGATTCCGGACTTCTGGCACTCGACTGGTGGAACGGAAATAAAACTCCTTATGTGAATGGGGATCTCTCCGGGGTGTTGCTTGGACTTACACTGCATACCAGACCGGAGGAGATCTACCGCGCGCTGATAGAGGCGAACGCATTCGGAACGCGGATGATCATGGAGGAGTTCATGAAGTCCGGAGCATCGGTGGACGAGGTGATCGTGTCCGGCGGGATAGCAGAGAAGAATCCGTTTGTGCTCAGAGTATTTACTGATGTCCTGAAGCGGCCGGTCAGAGTATCTGCATCTGACCAGACGGCAGCTCTTGGAAGTGCCATGTATGCAGCAGCGGCAGCGGGAGAGGAAGCTGGGGGATATGCCAGTGTGGCGGATGCTTCCAGAGCCCTGGCTAAGCTTAAGGATGAGCTCTATGAACCGGATCCAAAGCGCTCGGAGATCTACGACAAGTTGTATGGCCTGTACTGTGAGACTGTGAAGCGTTTTGACCCGCAGGAGAATCCGGTGCTGAAGGCATTGAAGGAGATGCGCTGCTGAAAATGTTCTGACTGAGCAATATTATCTCGCATGTAAAAACAGGGGCTGCCGGAGCAGTCCCTGTTTGTTCGTTAATACGGTTAATCTGAGCTGTGATGTCCGATTGATTCGGAATCCGTTTTATTTGCGGCTGATCGCTTTCTTTGCGTTTGCTGCGATGTTCTCCGGAGTAAGTCCGAAGTGTTCGAGCAGCTCCTGCGGATGACCGGAATGTCCGAAGGTATCGTTGACACCGACTCTCTGAAGCGGAACAAGCGCTTCATCAGTCAGGACTTCCGCAACAGCACTTCCAAGTCCGCCGATGATATTGTGCTCTTCAGCGGTAACAATAGCGCCGGTTTCATTTGCCGCTTTTATGATAATCTCGCGGTCGATCGGCTTGATGGTGGCCATGTCGATCACTCTGGCAGAGATTCCCTCTGCAGCGAGCAGATCTGCAGCCTTCAGAGCTTCCTGAACCATCAGTCCGCATGCGATCACAGTGACGTCGGAGCCGTCGCGCAGCTGGCAGCCTTTGCCGATCTCAAACTTGTATCCGGGGATGCTGTCAGTGACAGGATCAACTGCCGGACGGCCGGTACGGAAGTAGCACGGGCCTTTGAAATCGAGCATAGCCTTGGTCGCAAGGCGGGTCTCATTGTCATCACACGGTACGATGACGGTCATGCCGGGGATCGTACGCATCAGGCTGATGTCTTCCAGAGCCTGGTGAGTAGCTCCGTCTTCGCCGACGGTAAGGCCTGCATGGCTTCCGACTACCTTGACATTCAGTCCGGGATAGCAGACATCGTTGCGGACCTGGTCATAGACACGGCCGGCTGCAAAGATAGCGAATGTGTGGACAAGAGAAGTAGCACCGCAGGTGGCAAATCCTGCGCCGATGTTTACCATGTTTGCTTCAGCGATACCGACGTTGAAGAAACGCTCCGGATATTTCTCAGCAAAGTACATGGACATGGTGCAGGTCTTGAGGTCAGAGTCAAATACATAGATATCGTCGCGGCCGCCGAATTCAGCAAGCGCTTTGCCGTACGCGACACGGGTAGCAATCTTTTCGCCCATTCTTACACCTCCAGTGCAGCTATCTGGTCATCGAGTTCCTTGATCGCGAGTTCATACTGTTCCGGAGTCGGCTGACCGCCATGGAAACGGCAGGTATCTTCAAATACGGAAACGCCCTTGCCTTTAACAGTATCCGCGATGATCATGGTAGGCTTGTCTTCGCTCTTCTTAGCTTCTTCAATAGCGTCAGCGATCGCTTCGACATCATGCCCGTCACAGCAGATCACATTCCATCCGAAGGCACGGAACTTCTCATCAATGGGGCCCGGATCCATGATCTCGGACAGGCGTCCGTCGAGCTGGATCTTGTTGTAGTCTACAAAACCGATCAGGTTATTGACCTTAAAGTATCCAGCAGCCATGGCAGCTTCCCAGATCTGGCCTTCCTGAATCTCGCCATCACCCATGATTGCATATACGTAATTGTTCAGGTTGTTGCATTTTCCATACATAGCCATGCCGAGGGCAACAGACAGGCCCTGTCCGAGAGATCCGCCGGACATGTCAACACCTGGTACGTGGATCTCAACGTGGCCGGAGAGATCACTGTCGATCTTGCGGAATGTTTTCAGATGCTCGACCGGGAAGAAACCTCTTCTTGCAAGGGCCGTGTACATAACAGGTGAACAATGTCCCTTTGACAGGACCAGGCGGTCACGATCTTGTTTGTCGGGATTCTTGGGGTCGATGTTCATGGCCTTGAAATACAGGACCGTGACAATCTCAGCCATTGAGAAGGAACCGCCGATATGTCCCGATCCGGCTGTGTGGATCGTTTCAAGAGCGGTTTTTCTGATGTTGGCAGCTTCAAGCTCCAGTTTTCTTTTCTCTTCAGTAAGCATATGTTCTCCTTACACATCAGATAAAATGGATGGGTTGCAGCGTGTTCCAGGACACGTCAATTCATTCTGATTTTAGCAGTTGAAGGTCGTTTAATCAAGTGGATGAAGGGCAGAGTATGGGAATAAGTTTCAGGAGTATGATAGGAGTATGATTAAGGAAGTTTAAGGAAGTAGAAAAATATACTTGCTTTTTCTGTATCGCCATGTTATATTAATAGAGCTTCACCGAATACGTGGTTCCTTGGTCAAGCGGTTAAGACGTCGCCCTCTCACGGCGAAAACAGGAGTTCGATTCTCCTAGGAACTACTACCCGTCATCGAGGCGATGGCGGGTTTTTATTTTGAGTATGGAATGGTAGCTCAGCTGGGATGAGCGTCCGCCTCACACGCGGGAGGTCATGGGTTCGAGCCCCATCCGTTCCATAGAAAGAGTCATTCGAAAGAATGGCTCTTTCTTTTTGCCTCAATTTGCACAAGTGACAGGCACCTGTTCAAATTTGCACAAGTGACAGGCACCTGTTCAAAATTGCGGGTAACGTGGTCGATTCGCACTATACGAATATTGAAAAATACGGTACATTAGAATGCAGATGACCCGTACCGGGCGGTGGCAGCTGCCGGTATAAAATTGATATAGGCAGGAGGATGACTGGATGAATCTGAAGGAATGGAATGAGAGAGTTTCAACGCCTGATTTTGTGCAGGCGATCCGTCCGCTCTATGCGGATAAGGCCAGGGAGAATGCGGCGCGTTACGCGGATCTTCTGAAGCTGTATGAGAAGACGTTTCCCGGTGATGCGCAGATCACGCTGTTTTCTGCTCCGGGCCGCACGGAGATCGGCGGCAATCATACGGATCATGAGCACGGGCGTGTCCTGGCGGCTTCTGTTGATATGGATAGTATAGCTGCAGCGTCTGCGTCGGATGACGGGATGATCCGCATTCTGTCTGAGGGCTATCCGATGATCGAGATCTCAGTGGATGACATGTCGGTGAATGAGTCGGAGTTCAATACGACTGTGTCGCTGATCCGCGGTGTGGCTGCGAAGTTTGCACAGATGGGATGCAAGGTCGGCGGATTCAGGGCGGCTGTGACTTCCTCTGTTCTTCCGGGATCCGGGCTGAGTTCGTCTGCGGCGTTTGAGGTCCTGATCGGATATATCATCAATCATCTGTTCTTTGAGGACAAAGCGGATGCGGTCCGGATCGCTCAGATCGGCCAGTATGCTGAAAATGTGTATTTCGGGAAGCCTTCAGGACTGATGGATCAGACAGCGTCCTCGGTGGGCAACCTGATCACTATAGATTTTGAAGACCCGTCCGCACCGGTAGTCCGTAAACTGGATGTCGATTTTGAAAAGAGCGGACTTAAACTGTGCATCATCAACTGCTGGGCAAGCCATGCTGACTTGACGGATGAGTATGCGGCAGTTCCTGTGGAGGAGCAGAATGTCGCGGGATATTTCGGAAAGAAGGTGCTGCGTGAGGTTGCCAGGGAAGACTTCATGAACGCGATCCCCGAGCTGCGCAGGCAGTTCGGCGACAGAGCAGTGCTCCGCAGCATTCATTTTTATCAGGACAATGAACGTGTGCCGAAGCAGGTCGAGGCTCTGGAAGCGGGAGATATCGACGCCTTCCTGAAGCTGGTGTCAGAGTCCGGCAGATCATCCTGGATGTATCTGCAGAATATCGTGCCGACCGGAGCGAAGGAACATCAGGAGATGGCAGTCGCGCTGGCGCTGTGCGATGAGCTGCTTGACGGTGTGGGAGCATTCCGTGTCCACGGCGGCGGTTTCGCAGGGACCTGCCAGGCATTTGTGCCGGAAGATAAGATCGATGAATTTACAAAGAGAATGGATCAGCTCCTGGGCGAAGGCAGCTGCCATGTTCTGAATATCCGTTCTGTCGGCGGAACTGTCGTAGGCTGAATGAGATCAGGATTCATATCGGGAGGAAATGAACTATGAGGATTCTTGTAACAGGCGGCGCAGGATTTATCGGAAGCCATACATGCGTGGAACTGCTGAATGCCGGATACGAAGTGACGGTTATCGATAATCTGTATAATTCCAGCGAGAAGGCAATCGACCGGGTGAAGGAGATTACCGGTAAAGATCTTGATTTTGTGGAAGGCGATATCCTGGATAAGGAGTGCCTGGATCGAATCTTTGAGGCACAGAAGATCGACGCGGTCATTCATTTCGCAGGACTCAAGGCAGTGGGCGAATCTGTCAGGATGCCGGTTGAGTATTATTCCAACAACATCACCGGAACCCTCACTCTGGTAAAGAGCATGCGGGAGCATGGCTGCAAGAATATTATCTTCAGTTCGAGCGCGACAGTCTACGGAGATCCGGCATTTGTCCCGATCACCGAAGAGTGCCCGAAGGGAACCTGCACCAATCCCTACGGCTGGACCAAATGGATGCTGGAGCAGATCCTGACGGATGTGCAGACTTCCGACCCGGAGTGGAATGTAATCCTGCTTCGTTATTTCAATCCCATCGGCGCCCATGAATCCGGAATGATCGGCGAGGACCCGAAGGGAATCCCGAACAATCTGGTTCCCTACATCGCGCAGGTCGCGATCGGAAAACTGGAACAGCTTAATGTATTTGGAAATGACTACGATACGCCGGACGGAACAGGCGTGCGCGACTACATCCATGTAGTGGACCTTGCAAGGGGACATGTCAATGCCATCCGCAAGCTGGCTGACAAGGAAGGCGTGTCTGTCTACAACCTTGGAACCGGACACGGCTATTCTGTGCTGCAGGTTGTTGAAGCGTTCGGGAAAGCCTGCGGACATGATGTTCCCTATGTGATCAAACCCCGCCGCGCGGGCGACATCAGCACCTGCTACTGCGACCCGGCGAAGGCTGAAAGGGAGCTCGGCTGGAAGGCGGAATTCGGCATTGAGGAGATGTGCCGCGATTCCTGGAACTGGCAGAGCAAGAATCCGAACGGATACAGAGACTGAGATTCTGAAACGCAGTCAGATATTCTGGATAATCATATTCTGAATATTCTTAGCCTCCGGCACTGTGAGCATATCACTGCTGCCGGAGGCTTTTGGTTGCCAACTGATTGTTTTTGTGTGATAATGGCTACTGCTTAATCGAGACTTTCAGGGAGGTCGCTCATGAAGTGGACGAAGTTCAGGCTGAAAACAACTACAGAAGCTGAAGATATAGTGATCTGCGCTCTGGCAGACGCCGGTGTGGAAGGCGCACAGATCGAGGACAATGTTCCTCTGACGCAGGAAGACCTGCAGCAGATGTTCGTGGATATTCCGCTGACGGCAGGTCCCGATGACGGAACGGCTTATCTCAGTTTCTATCTGGATGAGGATGAAGACGTGGACGCCGTGCTTGAGAGGGTGGAAGAAGAACTGGCTGCCCTGCGGCAGTTCTCCGATATCGGCCCCTGCACCATAGAGCGCTCAGAGACGGAAGACAAGGACTGGATCAACAACTGGAAGCAGTATTTCCACCAGTTTACAGTGGATGATATCCTGGTGATCCCTTCCTGGGAGAAGATAAAACCGGAAGATGAAGGCAAGAAGATCCTGCATATCGATCCGGGCACTGCATTCGGGACCGGGATGCATGAGACCACGCAGCTGTGCATGCGTCAGCTGAAGAAGTATGTGACGGAAGGCTGTGAGGTGCTGGATGTAGGAACCGGGAGCGGTATCCTGGGAATCGTAGCGATCATGCTCGGGGCAGGCCATGTGTACGGGACCGATTTGGATCCCTGCGCGATGGATGCGGTGAAAGAGAACCTGGAAGCAAATGACATAGCTCCGGAGAAGATGCAGGCGATCATCGGCAATCTGATCGATGACAGGCAGACGCAGGATCTTGCCGGATATGAGAAATATGACATTGTTACGGCAAACATCCTGGCACCGGTGCTTGTGGAACTGACTCCGCAGATCATCCATCATATGAAGAGCGGGGCCGTCTATATCACCTCCGGGATACTTGACGTAAAAGAAAAAGATGTGACCGACGCCTGCATCAAGGCAGGCCTGGAAGTGATTGAAGTGACGCACCAGGGTGAATGGGTCAGTGTGACAGCACGTAAACCCTGATCCGGCATACTCTGACAGAACCTCTGAATGAAGACTGCTTACCCGGAATGTATTGCGAAAGGGTCCGCTTATGTACCGATTCTTTACAGAACCTTCCAATATAAATACACAGGAAGGGATGATCCGCATTGTCGGAGATGATGTGAATCATATCCGCAATGTACTGCGCATGAAGAAGGGAGAGCAGATCCTTCTGTGTACAGGGCAGGAGAATGACCCGGTGGAGTACCTGTGCGAGATCGATGAGACCGGGTCTGAAGAAGTCACCGCCAGGATACTCGATCTGCAGAAGAATGCGAGGGAACTGCCTGCTGATCTGTACCTGTTCCAGGCGCTTCCCAAGGGCGACCGGCTTGAGACAGTGATCCAGAAATGTGTGGAGCTGGGAGTTCACGAGATCATTCCGGTCATCACAGCAAGGACGATCGTTAAGCTGGATGAGAAAAGGGCGGCGAAAAAGACAGATCGATGGAATTCAATATCTCTGGCAGCCGCAAAACAGTCGAAGCGTTCATTTATACCGGCTGTACAGACGCCTGTGAAATGGAACGGAGCACTGGAGATAGCTTCAGGCCTCGACAAGATTCTGGTCCCCTATGAAAACGCAAAGGGGATCGCCTATACCCGCAAAGTGATTGAAGAAGTCAGGCCGGGCGAGAAAGTCGGGATCTTTATCGGGCCGGAAGGCGGGTTTGAAGAGAAAGAGATAGAGCAACTGCAGGCTCTGGGGGCTGAGAGCATAACGCTTGGCCACCGGATCCTCAGAACCGATACAGCCAGTCCGGCGATCCTGGCCATGCTGATGCTGCATCTGGAAAGTGATGAATAATATGGAAGCATATCTGGATAATTCCGCAACCACTCCTGTTTCGGAGGGTGTGATTGAGATCATAGAAAAAACGATGAGGGAAGACTTCGGGAACCCGTCTTCCAGACATCAGAAAGGTGTGGATGCCGAGAAGTATCTCCGCCAGGCGAAAGAGCGGATCGCGTCGACACTTCGCGTGACACCTGCCGAGATCTATTTCACCTCCGGAGGCACGGAGTCCGATAACTGGGCTCTGATCGGGGCTGCCATGGCCAATAAAAGGGCAGGAAACCACATTATTACGACAGCCATAGAGCATTCTGCTGTCCTGCAGCCTCTGAGCATGCTGGAGGAAGCCGGGTTCAGGATCACGCATCTTCCGGTGGATTCCCTGGGACATATAAGTATTGAAGATCTGAAGAGAGAACTGTGTGACGAGACGATCCTGGTCTCTACAATGTATGTCAACAACGAGATCGGAACGCTCGAGCCTGTAGAGGAAACGGGCAGGATCATAGCAGAGTATAACCGGACGCACAATCGTCATATTCTGTACCATGTGGACGCGATCCAGGGATACGGCAAGTTCCGGATCTGGCCGAAGAAACTGGGGATCGACATGCTGTCCGTGAGCGGGCACAAGATCCATGGTCCCAAAGGCGTCGGATTTTTGTATATCCGCGAGAAGACAAAGATAAAGCCGCTGATCTTCGGCGGCGGGCAGCAGGGCGGCATGCGGTCCGGCACGGACAATGTTCCCGGCGCCGCAGGGCTTGGCGCTGCGGCGATGGAAGCCTATACAGACTTTGACAGCAAGGTTGAGGGGATGCTCACCTGCAGGAGACATCTGATCGCCGGACTGAAAGAGATCGAAGGTACACACCTGAACTCAGACGAAGACGAAAGTAGATGCGCTCCGCATATCGTAAACTGTTCATTTGAAGGAGTGCGGTCCGAAGTGTTGCTGCATGCGCTGGAGGAGAAGGGAATCTATGTATCCTCCGGATCGGCATGTACATCCAATAAGAAGATACCGGTCAGTTCCGTGCTGCAGGAGATCCACCTGGCGAAGGAACTGCAGGAATCCGCGATCCGGTTCAGCTTCAGTGAACTGACTACAGTGGAAGAGATCGATTACGCGCTGGATGCATTGAGGGAGCTTCTTCCCTTCCTGCGGAAGTACAGCCGCAGATAAGGAGTGACAGACAATGGTATTTAAAACATTTTTACTGAAATACGGCGAGATCGGGATCAAGGGAAAGAACCGCGGACAGTTTGAGGACGCCCTGGTATCCCGCATCAGACATGTGCTTTCCGGTGTGGAGGGCAGCTTTGATGTGCATAAGGAGCAGGGGCGTATCTATGTGGATGTGCTGGGAGACGACAACAGTTTTGATCCCGATGAGGTGATTGCTGCCCTGCAGAAGGTGTTCGGCCTGGTGGGCATCTGCCAGGTCATGAAGGTGCCGGTGGAAGATCCGGATGAGATCGCAGAGGATGCGGTCCGTTTCATTGCCCATGAGTATGGTATGACGCCGGTTGAAAATCCTGAGGAAGGCTCGGGTGAAAATGTGCCGTTTGAGCCGGACGCGATCACATTTAAAGTACATACACGCAGGGCAAATAAACAGTACCCGGTGAACTCCATGGAACTGGATGCGGAAGTCGGCGCGAAACTGCTGGATGCATTTCCCGGGAAAATGAAGGTGGATGTACACGACCCCTCAATGATGCTCTACATCGAGGTCAGGGAAGAAGTGTTCATTTACTCGAAGATCATCCCGGGCCCCGGAGGCATGCCGGTGGGAACCAACGGAAGAGCCCAGCTGCTGCTGTCGGGCGGCATCGATTCCCCGGTCGCCGGATGGATGATCGCTAAGAGAGGCGTGACTCTGGACGCGACTTATTTCCATGCGCCGCCCTATACTTCAGAGAGAGCGAAGCAGAAGGTCGTCGACCTGGCGAAGATGGTTGCTCAGTATTCAGGACCGATCCGCCTGCATGTCGTCAACTTTACAGATATCCAGCTGGCAATCTATGAGAAATGCCCGCATGATGAACTGACGATCATCATGCGCCGCTATATGATGCGGATCGCTGAACATTTCGCAAAACAGGACGGATCCATGGCGCTGGTCACCGGAGAATCGATCGGACAGGTGGCGAGCCAGACCATCCAGAGCCTTGTGTGCACCGACGACGCGGCGACGATCCCGGTATTCCGTCCGCTGATCGGTTTCGACAAGCAGGACATCATCGATATCTCGCTGAAGATAGGGACGTATGAGACCAGTATCCAGCCTTATGAAGATTGCTGCACAATCTTTGTCGCAAAGCACCCGGTGACGAAGCCGCATCTGGATATCATTCAGAAATCAGAGACAAAACTGGCGGACGTGATCGATGAGATGATGGAACAGACGATCCGGAATACTGAGACAATCATGATCCGCTGAAAAAGACTGCAGAATGAAAAAAGGCAGCTGCCTCCGGATGGCAGCTGCCTTATAGAAAATTCTTAAATCGACGCAACAGCGCCGGATTCAGATCATATACGGTTTCAGAATCTCAAGAATCTCATTCAGATTCTCTTCTGCATGGATGCTGAGATCGATCGGCTTGGAAAGATCCAGGCTGAAGATACCCATGATGGACTTAGCGTCGATGACGTATCTTCCGGATACCAGATCGAAGTCGTTGTCAAACTTGGTGATATCATTCACGAAAGCTTTGACCTTATCGATGGAATTAAGAGAAATCTGTATTGTCTTCATAAGCGGTTTTCCTCCAAACTGTTTATATATGTTTCTCCCGTAGACGGGTACAATTCGTCTAAACATGCTAACCGCATGTCCATGATTAGTGTATCGTCTTGACTTTCAAAAGTCAAGACAGGCAGATATGAAAGAAGTATGAAATTTACAGGCCGAAGGGCAGCTCTCCATACTCTGGGCTGCAAAGTAAATGTATATGAGACCGATGCGATGCGTGCCATGCTTGAAGAGGCAGGTTTTGAGATCGTTTCATTTGACGACCCTGCGGACGTCTATGTCATCAATACCTGCTCTGTCACCAATATAGCGGACCGCAAGAGCAGGCAGATGATCCACCGTGCCAGAAAAATGAATCCGTCTGCCGTTGTAGTGGCTGCCGGCTGCTATGTGCAGACCGCGATTGACAAGACCGGCAAGAAAGTGGACGCGGATATCGTCATCGGCTCCGGCCGCAAGGGAAAACTTCTGGAGGAACTTGAAAAGTATTTCACAGAACGTGAGTCCGGCCAGAATGACGGATCCGGGATCAGTGTAGCCGATGTCATGCGCGAGGATAAGTTTGAGGAAATGAGTCTGCCGCGCATTGAAGGACACACCCGTGCTTATATCAAAGTCCAGGACGGCTGCAACATGTTCTGCAGCTACTGCATCATCCCGTTTGCCAGAGGAAGGATACGCAGCAGGGGAATGCAGGATATCCTCCGTGAACTGGAAGGACTGGCAGAAAACGGCGTCAGGGAAGCAGTTCTGACCGGGATCCATCTGTCCTCGTACGGCGTGGACTTTACAGGTGATGTAACGGAAGCCTACGGGGAAGAAGGAGAGAAGAAGACCTGGCAGAGCAGATCCAGGCTGATCGATCTGATCGAAGCAGTGTCCCGGGTCGAAGGCATAGAGCGTATCCGTCTTGGTTCGCTGGAGCCGACGATCATCACGGAAGAATTCGTCAGGCGTCTCAGTGCGATAGAAAAGGTCTGTCCTCATTTCCACCTGTCCCTGCAGAGCGGGTGCGACAGCGTTCTGAAGAGGATGAACCGCCATTACACAGCGGATGATTACAGAAGCAGGGTGGAGATCCTGCGCAGGTACTATGACATGCCTGCCATAACAACGGATGTGATCGTTGGTTTCCCGCAGGAGACGGATGAAGAATTCGAAGAGACGAGACGTTTCCTGGAATCGGTCAGGCTGTATGAGACACACCTGTTCCGCTATTCCATGCGGGCCGGGACAAAGGCCGCTTCCATGAAGGGGCAGATCCCGGAAGCAGTGAAGGAAGCAAGACTGTCTGTGCTGGCCCGGCTGAACCGGGAATGCTGCCGTGAGTATGAACAGTCCATGGCGGGGCATGAGACATCCATGCTGGTTGAGGAGGAAGTTTATATCGATGATCACGGATCTGTTTCTGTTCCGAACGCAGGACCGCTTGGCGTTGACGCCGGCGCCGTCGCAGACCTGATAATGCTGGGAGAAAAGCTGTATACCGGCTACACAAGGGAGTATATAAGGGCGTTCGTTTCGTCCGGGGAAGATCTGAGGGGACAGATCATAAAAGGCAAGTTGACAGTTGAATCTTTGCCGGTTTTCGAATATACTTGATTCTAGGAGATTCTGTTCGGGATCCGTAACAGGTGTCAGGAGAAGGTATCGAGGACTGTAGGTTATGGCAGATATTTATAATACTCAATATTTTAATGTAGAAACTGATCCGGAGATGCGTGTAAAGAAAGTTCTGGAACTTGTTTATGTTGCGATGACGGAGAAGGGCTACAATCCTGTAAACCAGATCGTCGGGTATATCATTTCAGGCGATCCGACCTATATTACGAGCCATAAAAACGCGCGCAGCATGATCATGAAAGTTGAGCGCGATGAGATCGTTGAGGAACTGCTCAAGGAGTATATCCGCAACGAGGCGTGGAAGAGACGTTCATGACAGAATCTGATAACGGACAGCAGAGCTTGACAGACAGAAAGTACAGTCGGGTCCTGGGGCTCGACTTTGGTTCTAAAACAGTAGGCGTGGCGGTATCGGATCCGCTCCGCCTGACTGCGCAGGGTGTAGAGATCATACGAAGAAAGAGCGAGAACAAGCTGCGGCAGACACTCGCCCGTATCAGCGAACTCGCATCCGACTATCAGGCCGAGGCGATCGTTCTCGGTTTTCCCCGCAACATGAATGCGACAATCGGAGAGAGAGCGAAGGCGACCATCGAGTTTAAGGCGATGGTTGAGCGCCGTACATCGCTGCCTGTCATTCTATGGGATGAGAGGCTTACCACTGTTGCGGCAGATCAGGTAATGGATGAAACAGGCGTGCGCGATCATAAGAAGTATGTGGACGAGATCGCGGCGATGCTGATCCTGCAGGGGTATCTGGACCGTACCAATGCCGGCCTTCCGGTACCGGAGGTTAATATAGATGAAGAGTGATCTTACAAAAATAACACTGGAAGCAGGGCCGGAAGGCCAGGAAGTGGATTTCTATGTGCTTGAGCAGACGAGGATCGCAGGGAGAGACTATCTCCTTGTAACGGACGCAGAGGATGGAGACGGGGATGCCTATATCCTGGAAGATATCTCTGCGGACGGCGAGAAAGACGCGCTCTACGAATTCGTAGAGGACGATGAGAGGCTGGAAGCACTTTCAAAAGTATTTACCCAGATGCTGGACGATATAGCTCTGGTTTAACGGATAACAACTTAGAGGAAATGAATTTCAAGAAAGAGAGGACATTTTGAGCAATACATCAAAACTGAAGATCATACCGCTTGGCGGACTGGAAGCCATCGGTATGAATATCACTGCATTCGAGTACGAAGATTCGATCATCGTAGTCGACTGTGGTCTTGCGTTCCCTGAAGACGATATGTACGGAATCGATCTGGTCATTCCGGACATTACTTATCTTCTGGAGAACGCTGACAGGGTGAAAGGATTTGTGTTTACCCATGGTCATGAGGACCATATCGGTGCACTTCCCTACATCCTGAAGCAGCTGAACGTTCCGATCTACGCCACAAAACTTACCATGGGGCTGATCGAACTGAAGCTGATGGAGCATGAACTGATAAAGACGACCCGCAGAAAGGTCGTACAGCCCGGGCAGACGATCAGCCTTGGCAAGTTCCGCGTAGAATTTATCAAAACGAACCATTCCATACAGGATGCGGTCGCACTGGCTATCTACTCTCCGGTGGGAACCGTCGTACATACAGGAGACTTCAAGGTCGATTTTACGCCAGTCTTCGGAGATGCAATCGATCTGCAGAGATTCGCAGAGATCGGAAGAAAGGGCGTGCTCGCCCTCATGTGCGACTCCACAAACGCAGAGCGGCCCGGATACACGCCGTCTGAGAGAACTGTCGGAAAAGCATTTGACACGATCTTCGCGGAGCACGGTAATTCGAGACTGATCATTGCTACTTTCGCATCCAATGTCGACCGCGTGCAGCAGATCATCGATACCGCCTACAAGTATGGCCGCAAGGTCATCGTAGAAGGCCGTTCCATGGTAAATGTGATCTCCACGGCTGAGGAACTTGGATACATCAGTATTCCCGAGCGGACACTGATCACGCTGGAGGAAATGAAGAATTATCCGGATGAGCAGCTGGTGCTGATCACTACCGGAAGCCAGGGTGAATCGATGGCAGCCCTGTCCCGTATGGCGGGCGGGATCCACAAGAAGGTCCAGATTAAACCCGGCGATACGATCGTATTCTCCTCACACCCGATACCGGGCAATGAGAAGAACGTATCGAAGGTTATGAATGAACTGTACAGCAAAGGCGCTGAGGTCATTTTCCAGGACGCCCATGTTTCAGGACATCCGTGCCAGGAAGAGATCAAACTGATCTATTCCCTGGTCAAGCCGCTCTACGCAATCCCTGTTCACGGAGAATACCGTCACAGAGTCGCGCAGGCAAAAATTGCCAGGATGCTGGATTATGATACAGACCATATACTGATGATCTCCAGCGGAGACGTACTGGAGATCGCGGATGACCCCGATCATCAGGCTAAAGTCACCGGCCATGTTCCGTGCGGCGGAATCCTGGTAGACGGCCTGGGTGTCGGTGATGTCGGAAATATCGTCCTGAAAGACCGCCAGAGACTGGCTGAGGACGGAGTCATCATCGTCGTGCTCACACTTGACCCGGAAGGCAATCTGATCTCCGGTCCGGACATCGTGTCCCGCGGTTTTGTCTATGTGCGGGATTCGGAAGAACTTATGGAAGAAGCCAGGGAGGTCGTTGATGATGCCCTGGACAGTGTGCTGGACAATCGCGGTGCTGACTGGACTAAGATCAAGAACGCAATCCGTGATGAACTGGGTGATTTCCTCTGGAAACGTACGAAGAGGAACCCGATGATCCTTCCGATCCTGATGGAAGCGGAAGTATAAGCGCTGCAGGTTATCTGCCGGTCAGCCGGCGACAGGCGGCTTGGGGAGAATCGTACACGGGAGAGCATCGACTGAAGAAGAGAACCGTGTACGGAGAGCATCGGATACAGAAGAGGACCGGAATAGATGGATACAGGTGTAAAACGCTGTGTGGATGAACTGCTCCGCAGTCTTCACAATTGCAGCGAATACCGCGCATTTGAACAGGCTAAGCATAAACTGGACGAAGATCCGAGGAAAAGGAAAAGAACGGATGAATTCCGCAGAAAGAACTTCCTTCTTCAGAACTCGGAGGAGTGCAGCAGCCCGGAAGCACAGGAGCAGATGTTCCTGGAACGCAGTGAACTTCGCAAAGATCAGGTGATCGACGAGTACCTGAGTGCGGAGCTGAGCGTATGCAGGCTGCTGCGCCAGATCAGTCTCAGGCTGATGGACAGCGTAGACCTGGATCTGGATTCCATGGAGGACATCCTCTCATGATCTACAGTGACAGACTGCGGACATTTCTACATACCCTGGAAGGACCGGCGGCGGAAGGGGAGTTCCCCTTTGACCGCCTGCGTCTTCAGGCACAGGAAAACGGCGTTCCGGTGATCCGTCTTGAGATGGAACAGTTTCTCCAGGTTCTGCTGGAACTGAAGAGGCCGGAACACATCCTGGAAGTCGGAACAGCGATTGGCTACTCTGCCATGCGTATGGCATCCTTCACATCTTCTGACGTAAAGATCACAACTATCGAAAACTATGAGCCCCGCATCGAAGAAGCGCAGAGGAACTTCGCCTCCTGCCCCTGGAATGAGAGGATCTCTCTGATCCGGGGAGACGCGGCGGAAGTTCTGGGAACGCTTGAGCGCAGTGCGTATGACTTTATCTTCATGGACGCGGCAAAGGCTCAGTATATTCATTTTCTTCCGGACGTCCTGCGGGTCCTTAAGACCGGCGGGCTTCTGATCTCCGATAACGTACTTCAGGACGGAGTGATCCTGGAGTCACATTATGCGGTGGAGCGAAGAGACCGGACAATCTACAGGCGTATGAGAGATTATTTGAGGGTACTGTGCCGCACGGAAGGACTTACGACATCCGTTATCCCGATCGGAGACGGAGCGGCAGTTACGATCAAGGAGCAGGATACGGTTGAGATTCCTGCAGAAGGCAGTCTTAGCCAGGGAGAATAATTATGCACGTACAAGGAGCGAGTCCTGAATTACTGATACCGGCCTCCAGCCCGGAGGTTCTGAAAGTCGCAGTCCGCTACGGAGCGGACGCGGTCTATATCGGAGGAGAAGCATTCTCTCTCAGGGCAAAGGCTAAAAACTTCAGCATGCAGGAGATGCGGGAGGGGATTGAATATGCTCACAGTCAGGGAGTCAAGGTCTATGTGACTGTCAACATCCTTGCCCACAACGAGGACCTGGAAGAGGCGGATGAATATCTTCTTCAGCTTGCCGGCATGAAGCCGGATGCTCTGCTGGTGGCAGATCCCGGCATGTTCATGCGCGCGAAAAGATTCTGCCCCGATATCCCCATCCATATCTCAACACAGGCGAACAATGTAAATTATGAGACTTTCCTGTTCTGGCATAATCTCGGAGCGGAGAGAGTAGTCTGCGGCAGAGAACTCAGCCTGAAGGAGATCCGTGAGATCCGGGACCATATCCCGGATGAACTGGAGATCGAAGCTTTCATCCACGGAGCGATGTGCATCTCCTATTCCGGCAGATGCCTGCTGTCGAACTTCCTTACCGGCCGCGACGCCAACCATGGTGCATGTACGCATCCCTGCAGGTGGGAGTATTCTCTGGATGAAGCTTCTGAAGAGAACGGAATGCTGGTGCATACCAGACTGGGTGATGTCCCCCGCTTCAGCATTGAAGAAGAGAGCAGGCCGGGTGAGAGAATGAGTGTGGAGGAGACTCCGAGGGGCACATTTATTTTCAATTCCAAAGACCTGTGTATGATCGAGCATATCCCCGACATGATTGACGCCGGCATCGACAGCCTGAAGATTGAGGGCAGAATGAAGAATGCCCTGTACGTCGCGACCGTCGCGAGGACCTACCGCAGAGCACTGGATGACCTTGCGAAGGGAAGAGAAGTGTATGAGAGCAATATGGACTGGTATCATGAGCAGATCAGAGACTGCACATTCCGTCCGTTTACTACCGGATTCTTTTACGGCAAACCGGGTCCGGACGCACAGATCTACGACAGCAACACCTATGAGAGAAACTATATCTATCTGGGGTATGTGCAGGGATTTAAAGATATCGACGGGTGTCAATATGTTGAAATCTCACAGAAAAATAAATTCTGCGTCGGGGATGAGATCGAGGTGATGCGCCCTGACGGAGAGAACCTGGTGACGGTCGTGGAAGAGATCCGGGACGAAAACGGGCTATGTATGGAGAGTGCGCCTCACCCTCAGCAAAAACTGTTTTTAAGGCTGGGAGCACAGGCGGACATCTGCGATATACTGAGAATGCAGGGCTGATGAAGTACAACCAGGCCCCTGTTCAGTTTGTTATGAAGGTCTGGCACAACGCATGAGTTGGTATTAATATGGATAATTTGTCCTGTACCTGTAGTGGTACAGGTTATTCTATGAATATAACGCTCCTCTAAAATGTGATATGATAATTTCATGAAGGTGCTTTGCACCAAATATGTTCATGCACCGTCAGCATTCTTATACGAGCAGGAGGGATTAGATGGGATCAACATTCAGAGTTTGGACAGCTTGTGTTTTAAGTACTGTGATTGCAGTTTGTTCCATGCCGGTGAGTACCCTGGCGGAGGGCGGTGTGCCGGATCTTTTTCCTGACGCCGTGAAGGGCGAGGATGAGTGCGACTCTCTGATATCTTCCGATTCTGACGGGGAATTTACAGTGGATCTGTCCGCTGAGGCGGAACCAGCTGACCCGTGGATGGGAGATGTTGCGGAAGACGATCCGGATGCATCTGCGGGCGGCTGGTTTATTGAGAATCCTGACGCGGAAAATGAGATCCCCGTCGAGGGACATGCCTTCGAAACGGAACAGCCATTTCCAGAAGATGACATCGAAGCCCCGGAATCCTGGATCAATGCTGATGATTCTGATCTGTTTCCCGAAGAGGAGACAGAAGCGGATCCTGGCGCAGAGGGCGAAACGGAGATGGATATGCTGTTCAGTGCTGAGGAGAACACGACACAGAGCGTTCCACTGGATGAAGCCCATTTCCCTGATCCGTACTTCCGGAAGGATGTGACAGAACAGTTTGACAAAAACAGTGATGGTATCCTGTCCGCGGACGAGATTGAATC
>CADCII010000028.1 GCA_902801515.1 uncultured Lachnospiraceae bacterium | reverse complement strand
GTGTGTCCGTCCTGCATAGAACCCGGCAATGGGCTTTCCGTCCCGTCCGGTTCCGACGGGAAACTGTGCTTTGTTGCGATACTCCCATGGGCTGTCCATACCAATGATCGGGCAGAATATCCCTGTGCCGGAGGACTCCTCTCCGGATCCGGCTTCCTTCATGTCAGCGTTGTTCATAATTCGATTATCATCGATATAAAACCCGCCGATACGCGTCAGATTATTCCGCACTTTCTGTTCTTTCAGTCGAAGCTGTGCTTCATACCGCATCTCCTGGATCTGGCAGCCTCCACAGGATCTTGCGACCACTTGGCTGCAGGACCTCTTCGGTTCGTGCGAAGGCATAATTCTTCTTAACCTTTACTGCCTTTGCCCTGACCCTGTCTCCTACGACTGCGTCTTTAACGAATAGGGCCATGCCTTCAGCATGGCCTATTCCCAGTCCTTCATCGGACATATCTTCGATTGTGATCTCGACAATATCGTTTTTCTTCAAACGTAGTACCTCTCAATACAGGCATTCTGTTCTTTTGCAGAAAGTCCGTCCCCGGGTGCCGGCTTTACCACTCACCAGTCTTGCGGAAGTTTGAGTCCAGCAGACGGTTGAAACCGAGCCACTCATCTGAGCCGTGGTTCTTAGCTGCCGCAAGGATCTCTTTCATCGTTTCAAGTCTGGCGTCCGTATTATCAGCAAGATGAAGCGCCATTGCTTCTGCAAGGGCAGGTTTCTTCGGACTTCCGTATTCCAGTTCGCCGTGATGCGCAAGAATACAGTGCTGAAGTTCGCTGCACAGTCTGTGCGGGAAGCCGGGGATCCTTCTGCACGCGGAACCGATCAGTTCACTTCCCATTATGATGTGGCCAAGGAGCTGCCCGTCGTCCGTATAGTCATTGGCAGGAAAATTGGAGATCTCCTTCAGCTTGCCCACGTCATGAAATGCTGCTGCTGTGAGCAGAAGATCTCTGTTCAGATACTCGTACTGCCCGCAGTAGTAGTCGCACAGTCTGACCACCGACAGCGTGTGTTCGCACAGACCTCCCACAAAGCTGTGGTGTATGGTCTTGGCTGCCGAATGCTGGCAGAAAGCGCTCTCAAAAGAGGGATCCTGAAAATATTTGTCAATCAATGCCCTAAGCCACTTATTTTCCACTGTATCAAGAATCCGGGTCAGTTCGCCGTACATGGTCTTCGCATCTTTTTCACTGACCGGCAGGTAATCCTCCGGTATATATTCGCCAGCCCGTGCGACTCTGACTCTCTTGATATTCAGCTGCAGGTTATTCTGGAAACTGGTCACTTCTCCGATTACATATATATAGTCAAGCGGAGCGAACTCTTCAATCCCAGTCGAGTTCGGATCCCAGATCTTGCAGTCGATCGACCCTGTTTTATCCTGCAGGGTTACATTCTCGTATTCCTTTCCCGCCTTCGAGGTCGCGGTCTGCCTTTGTCTGCACAGATATACGCCGCCAACCTGGTCTCCCTCTCTCAGCGATTCAATATATTTCATTTCTCTGTCCTTCCTAATCAGGATCCGTCTCCGATCCTGACAGCAGTCAGTTTATATCTGTATTCCATCTTACCACGGTCCGCCGTTTTTGGATACCTTCCTGCTTTCTCTGCCTGACAGTTTCGACCGGGAGCAACCCTGTATACTAATCATTACTGTCCGGAAAGTTCTCTCTGCTGAGCAGATCCGCAAACGGCCGGTTCTTTCCTGAAGCCGGAGCATTAAGGTAATCTGTCCGGAGCTCTTTTTCAGTTCTGTCGACTTCTTCTTTCAGATCTGACGCGGAATATCTTCTTGCGCCTGCCCCCCAGATGATAAGCTGCTCGGCATTGTCACTGGTCGCAACGGTGATGTCGAACTCAGATCCCATTCTGTGAACAGCTTTTTCTATATACCGGTCGGCAGTTTCTGCCTCTTTTGTATAGATGATGAAGATATCGTGGTACTTCTCGACTCTCTCCACGCCGCCCGGGACCTTGTATGCGTCAAATACAAGGATTACGCTGGTCTGTGTGAATCCCTGATAGTTGCTCAGGATCTCTGCAAGCTTTGTCCTGGCTGCGTTCAGTTCTTTCCCTGCCAGGCTGCGAAGCTGTTCCCAGGCATAGATGATATTGTAGCCGTCGACCAGCAGGATCGGTTCTTTATTGTCCTTCTTGCGCGGCCTGTGCATTCCGGAAGGACCGTGTCTGCCGCCCCCGAAGAAGTTCTCTTTGTATCCTCCGAGATCTTTTCGTACGATCTTGCCATATGTCCTCTCAAATATTGACTGCAGCTCTTCGGAGGAGGCTTCATGACGGCGGTAGTTCTCATATCCCTGCTGCCAGTCATCAGTCCCTTCCGTGTTGCGTCCGGCTGAAAGACCGGGTGCTCCTGCTGCTGCGGATATGTCTTCTTCCCCGTAATTCCAGAGCATCTCACCGGACGTTCTGGAGGATGACATGAGAGGTACATGTGCCATCGCATCGACCTCTTCCCACGGGACTTCATATCCGGCTCCGTGCGCGCAGAAGACAGACCAGGGCGGATTGCGAAGGTCTCGTTCCGGTTCATAGGCATACTGCGCGATCACTTCCTCCGGGTTATGACACGGCTCATAGCCTCTCATTTTCAGAGTCAGTGCTCCGCGGCCGGAAGTGTACGCTCTCACTTCTGCCTGATAATTTCGCATGGTTGAGACCGGCGCATACCCTGTGATACGGGCAAATGTGTCGTCTGTCTCCGGGGGATCCGCGTGCCCCGCAAAGTTCCCTATGTCAAGGATCGCTCTTCCGATCTGTGCAGCCGGTATGTCCAGAACAAAATCATAATAGGGTTCCAGCAGCACGCTCTCACATTTCATGAGCCCCTGCCGCAGTGCACGCCTTCCTGCCTGCCGGAAATCCCCGCCTACTGTATGCTTGAGATGCGCACGTCCTGATATGAGTGTGACTTTTACATCAGTCAGTTCGCTTCCGGTGAGAACGCCCACCTGCCGGTGCGCCTTCAGCATATTCAGGATCAGCCTCTGCCAGTGTCTTGCAAGGATATCCGTGGAGCAGGCGCTGTCATACTGAATTCCTGAACCTCTCTCCCCGGGTTCCAGTATCAGATGAACCTCCGCATAGTGGCGCAGAGGTTCAAAATGGCCTACGCCTTCCGCGCAGCTGCGGATCGTTTCTTTGTACACGATCCGGCCTTCGCCAAATGAGATTGCCACTCCGTATCTGCTCTGAACGATGGACTGCAGGATCTCCGTCTGGACCTCTCCCATGACACGGATGTGGATCGCTTTACTCCGGTCATCAAGCTGAGGCTCGATCTCGGGGATCTCCTCTGACAGCTCTTTCATTTTCCCGTACATCTGCAGCCGGTCGATGCTCTCCGGCCAGATCAGATCGTAGGACAGGACCGGCTGGGTAAGGATCTCACCTGTTCCGAAACATGTGCCGTACGTCTGGGTGCAGAAGGATTCATTTAACCCGGTCACAGCAACGATCTGGCCTGCGAAGGCTTCATCGGCAGATGTAAACTTCTCTCCCGAATACAGACGGATCTGCGTTACCTTCTCCGCCGGAGCGGCAGGCACAGGCGCATCGTCACCGGAGCCGGAAGGTTCGAATGTCATGTTGTCTTCCGGTGACTGTTCATCTGTCTCTTCGCTGCGCGAGACCGGTGATTCCAGATTGCCCGCAAGAAGACCTCTTACTTTCATGGATCCGCCTGTCAGTTTCAGCCATGTGAGGCGGTTTCCTTTTTCATCCCTGGAGATCTTATAGCAGAGTGCACCGAACTTGTCCGGATATTCTTTCCGGCAGGAAAAATAAGCGATGCCGTCGATCAGTTCCTGAACACCTTCCATCTTCAGCGCGCTTCCGCAGTAGACCGGAAACAACGCCCGTCCGGCAGCAAGATTCTGCACTTCTTCATCTGTCAGAGTCCCGCTCTCCAGATAGCTCTCCAGCACATCCTCCGAGCACATCACGATCTGCTCACACAGATCCGGATCTCTCTCTTCCCATCCCTGAAATGTGATGCAATGCTCATCGAGGTGCTCCTGCAGGTCTTTCTCCACCTGCATAAGGCCCGCTCCCGCCTGGTCCATTTTATTGACAAAAATGAGCGTGGGCAGATGATACCGCTCCAGGAGTTTCCACAGTTCCAGTGTATGGCCTGTCACGCCGTCAGCGGCGCTTATCAGAAGAAGAGCCATATCAGCGACCGCAAGTGTCCGCTCCGTCTCCGCAGTAAAGTCTACATGGCCGGGAGTATCCAGCAGGGTGATGTCCGTATCACCGATTCTGAAGCGTGCCATCTTTGAGAATATTGTGATTCCTCTTCTTCGCTCCAGTTCATGGGTGTCCAGAAATGAATCCTGATGGTCTACCCGTCCTGCCTTGCGGATAGTGCCCGTCAGATAGAGGAAACTCTCTGACAGTGTAGTCTTCCCTGCATCCACCGCAGCAAGGACAGCCAGATTGACACAGCTGCTTTTCATCGGATCCTCCTTTCCCTCTGACATTGTTTCTGCAGACATGAGTGAAATTCAAGTATGCTGCCGGCATACATGCGCCCGCCGCCTGCAGAGGCGGCCGGCAGTCCACTGAGATTGTATCTTAAGCCCTGATTTTTCGCAATCTTACATAATATTCTGACAAATCCGGCGAATGATGGTATACTAAATTCAGATACTGTATCCGGCTGCAGACCTTCGTCGGATCAGTATACCGGTTTGTAACCTTCGTAAACAGTCATTCTGTATGCGACGTAAAAAGGAGAAGGTCCGGTTATGCCAGAGAAGCAAAGAATTCTAATCATTGATACAGACTCAAAACTCACATCTCAGATATCAGATGCACTTACAAGAGAGAATTATGAAGCCCTGGTGGTAAATGACCTTACCTCCAATATTGATCCCTGCGAATTTTTCAGGCCTGACCTGATCGTATTTGATCCGATCATCCGCGGAAGTGATCCCTATCAGAGGCTTCAGAAGTTCTGGAATACCTACAGGGTCCCCACTCTCGTGATCAGCAAAAAAGACGATGTGATCTCTAAGGTGATCAGTCTTGAGATGGGGGCTGACGACTATCTGGTCAAGCCGTTTGATATGCGTGAGTTCGTTGCGAGGATACGTGCGCTTCTGAGACGTTCATTTCTAATTATGTGGACGCTGAGGACTGCAGTGGATGTCGTGGAATATCCCGGTCTCAGGATCAGTCTGAATAACTATTCCGTGTATTATCAGGACCAGAAGATAGCGATGCCGCCCAAAGAGATCGAGCTTCTGTATTTCCTGGCATGCTCGCCCAATCAGGTGTTTACCAGAGACCAGCTTCTGAGCCATATCTGGGGATATGACTATGCCGGAGATACGCGTACGGTTGATGTACATATTAAGCGCCTGCGCCGGAAACTTCCGGCAACAGACGCCTGGTCGATCGCTACAGTATGGGGTATCGGATATAAGTTTCAGGTCAATTCATGATGTGTGCCTAAAATACCGCCAGATCCCGGCCTGAAGTCTGAATCCGAAGTCCTACAGTCTGATATCTCAGATCCGCATTTTGCCCGGAGTCAGTGAAACATTCTCCGCGCCGAACTTTTCTTCCAGGCTGCGGATCATGCTCCCGGGGAGGTACATTCTCTCTGAAAATGCGAGGTTCTTTACACTTCTCGGGTTTTCTACGTAGATAGAAATCCGCTCTGCCGGAGACGCTTTGTCTGCTTCCGGCAGTCTCTGACTTTCCATAAGGATCCGGTTCACAGTTTCTGCCTGCTGCGCATATGCCTCGACAGTGGGGAACTTGATCCACAGTCCCTGCGGCGTCTCTGAGAATCTCCAGACCTTATCTGCAATCAGCTTCGCCGGCTTGTTGTCTTCCAGTGAGACTCTCCCGCTGACAAATAAACGCTCATCCGCGCCTATCCTGGAGCGGTACTTCTCATACACGCGCGGGAATACCAGAACTTCCACAGATCCCACCAGATCCTCGATCTGAAGAAACGCCATGGTCTGTCCGTTTTTCGTGTACTTGACCGTGATATCTTCCACGATCCCGCCGACCACGGCCAGCGCCTGGTCGTTCAGTTTGTCCGCCTGTCCGCTCTCATCATCAATGGCAAAATCAGATGACAGCGCAGTGATGTTCTTTCTCCAGAGCGCTTCATATTTCTCAAGAGGATGGCCGCTTGCATAGATCCCCAGCACTTCTTTTTCAAACGCAAGAAGCTGTTCCTGGTCATATTCCGGCACATCCGGAAGGGTTACGCCCGGGTCAAACGCCTCTTCGCCTTCTCCCCCGCCGAAATAATCAAACAGCGACATCTGCCCCGTGAGCTGGCTCTTTCTCTCTCTTGCAGCCGAGTCAAATACCTGGCCGTATACCAGCATCATCTGTCTCCGGTTTCCTCCAAGGGAGTCAAATGCGCCTGCCTTGATAAAGTTCTCGGCGGCTCTCTTATTGACCTCTGAAGATACTCTTCTTGCAAATGAATTCAGGTCGGTAAAACTTCCGTCTCTATCCCTCTCTTCCAGAATTGCGCGGATGACCGGACGCCCCACAGACTTGATCGCGCCGAGGGCATACCGGATCTTTCCGGTCTGCCGTCCATCCTCGCCGGTTGAATAGGTGACGGAAAAGCCTTCGCGGCTCTCATTTACATCAGGCGGAAGGATGCTGATCCCCATACTCCGGCTGACCATGATGTACTCCGCAACCTTCCCGGGATTATCGATCACAGACGTCATGAGAGCAGCCATGAATTCCACGGGATAATGATATTTCAGCCACGCGGTCTGGTAAGTGACCACCGCATAGGAAGTGGAATGAGCCTTGTTGAAAGCGTATTCCGCAAAGCTCATCATGCTGTCGAAGATCTTATTTGCCGTCTTCTCATCGATCCCCTTCGCCGCACAGCCGGGAACGTTTTCTTCTTCATTTCCGTAGACGAAGTTCTTCCTCTCCTTCGCCATTACAGAGGCCTTCTTCTTGGACATGGCTCTGCGCACCAGGTCGCTCCGGCCAAATGAATATCCGCCCAGTTCACGTACGATCTGCATGACCTGCTCCTGGTATACGATGCATCCATAGGTCGTCTTCAGGATATTCTCCAGCTCGGGCGTATCGTAATGGATCGATCCCTGGTTCTCCTTGCCCCTGATATAGGAAGGGATGAAGCTCATCGGACCCGGTCTGTAGAGGGCGATTCCGGCGATCAGATCTTCAAGGCAGTTCGGCTTGAGTTCTTTCATGAAACTCTTCATGCCGGCAGATTCAAGCTGGAAGATGCCGTCGCATTTACCGGTCGTGATATAAGCGTACACATCCGCGTCATCTGTCCCGACACGGGCTATGTCCAGCATCCCGTTTTCCAGTTTCGGGGACCTCTCCCACACACTGCTTCCATGGCCGGTCAGGCGGACCTGTTCCATCTCATGTTCTGAAGCCATGCGGACAGCATCCTCGATCACTGTGAGTGTGCGAAGGCCCAGGAAGTCCATTTTCAGAAGTCCCAGATGCTCAACGGTATCCTTGGTGAACTGTGTCACCAGGTTTCCGTCGGAAGTTCTCGCAAGCGGGACAAAATCATCTACGTTGGTCTGGCAGATCACGACTCCCGCCGCGTGAGTGGATGCGTGTCTGGGCAGGCCTTCAAGTTTCCTTGCCATGTCGATCAGCGTCTTGATCTGCGGATCTGAGTCATACATTTTCTTCAGGTCCTGACTGACCTGGAGCGCCACGTCGATCGTCATCTTCTTCGCTGAGTCGATGGGGTTGCGCATCGGGATCTGTTTTGAGATCGTATCGCACAGAGAGTATGGCAGATCCAGTACTCTTCCCACGTCCCTGACAACGCCGCGCGGCTGCAGGGTTCCGAACGTGATGATCTGCGCCACGTCATCCTTGCCGTACTTTCGCACAACGTAGTCGATAACCTCCTGCCTTCTCTCGTAGGCGAAATCTATGTCGATATCCGGCATGGAGATTCGCTCAGGATTCAGGAAGCGCTCAAACAGCAGACTGTACCGTATCGGGTCCAGCTGCGTGATTCCAAGCGCATAGGATACGATGCTTCCCGCGGCAGAGCCTCTGCCGGGTCCGACAGAGATTCCCACACTTCTTGCATACCGCACATAATCCCAGACGATCAGGAAATAGTCGACGAATCCCATGGAGCGGATGATATTCAGTTCGCTCTCAAGCCGCTCTTCCAGTTCTTCGGTGACAGGGTCATAGCGCTCCGCCATCCCCGCGCGGCACAGTTCATTCAGATATTCCCAGGCGCTCTTACCGTCCGGAACATCAAATTTCGGGAGTTTGTATTGGCCGAACTCTATGGTCACATTGCACCGCTCCGCGATCTTCTGGGTATTCTCCAGAGCCTGGGGTGCATAGGGGAACAGCTCGGCCATCTGTTCCGGGCTCTTGACATAGTACTGCCCGCCCTCATAGCGCATGCGGTCCTCATCCGACACCTTCTTGCCGGTCTGGATACACAGCAGAACGTCGTGGGCTTCCGCGTCCTCCGCATAAGTATAGTGGCAGTCATTGGTGGCAATGAGCGGTATCCCGGTCTCCTGCGACATACGGAGCAGTGACTGATTCACCAGTTTCTGTTCAGCAATTCCGTGATCCTGAAGTTCAAGGAAGAAATTCCCTTCTCCGAAAATCTCCAGATATGACAGGGCGGCTTCCTTCGCCTCCTCATAGAAGCCCCGGGTCAGGAACCTGGCAACTTCGCCCGCAAGGCAGGCGGAAGCACAGATGATCCCCTCGTGGTATTTACGAAGGATCTCTTTGTCTACACGCGGCCTGTAATAATAACCGTCCACATATCCCGCAGAGACGATCTTCACAAGGTTGGCATACCCTGTATTGTTCTCCGCCAGCAGGATCAGATGATAATAACGGTCCTCGCCCGACGCATTTTCCCGGTCAAAACGGGAGCCCGGAGCCACGTACACTTCACAGCCGAGAACAGGACGGATTCCCTGGCGCATGCATTCCTCATAGAAATCAATGACGCCAAACATCACACCGTGATCCGTGATCGCGGCACTGTCCATCCCCAGCTCCTTCACCCGGCTGACATAATCCTTAATCTTGTTGGAGCCGTCCAGCAGACTGTATTCTGTATGTGTGTGAAGATGAGTGAATCTCAAAGCTTCTCCTTTTCCAATGTAATAACAGTGCCCGGCAGTCAGGCCGCCGGGCGCTGCTCATTTTACTTATTCTGTTGGATAACCAGGTACTACTTCACCAGCCGCATGATCATCTCTATCGCCATGAGAACGATGGGGATCAGCATTCCGACCAGCAGCTCTACTGAGAACGCGCGGCCTTCCTTGCCTTTGATACGGTCCTTCCCCTTACGGGCTTCCTGGTAGACCATCTCTCTTCCGGCCGATTTCGCAATCGTACGAAGCACGATCACTGCCAGCACTGCGCAGGCACCAGCGATCGCCGCACCAATGATCCAGAACATAAGACCAAGATCCTGAACTGAAGAAGTCTTACTCTCCACTTCCACCATGGCACTGGTGATATTCTCCGGCAGCTGCCTTTCCAGATACATAATAAAGACCGTTGACCCATTTATCAGCGAATGCGCCAGCATGGTCGCATATACCGACCCTGACGCCTCGACCAGATAAGCGAGGAACATACCGACCGCAAACGCGTACATGAACTGGTTCAGGTTTCCGTGAGCAAGTCCGAACATCAGGGCAGTGAAAAATGCTGTCTTGAAAAGCCCGCAGTTGCGGAAGCCCTGGAACAGAGCGCCCCTGAATATAAACTCCTCGATAACAGGCGGCAGAATGGCAATATACAGGATATTCAGCCACAGAGGCTTCGCCCATATATCCTGGCCGGCCGTTGTCGCAAAATACGACACCGTTTCATTTACCGCGTTCGGCACGAACAGCTGGCTGACCATATTCAGATAATAAGTAACCGGAAGGATAAGGATCGTGAACAGAATCGTCCACAGAATCGTCCTGATCCCGATCACCTTCATCCTGGTGCCGCGCATGACTTCAAACTTGTCTATAAAGAGCAGGACGACCACCGGAATCAGGAACTCCAATTCCGCAAGCATTGATGAACTATAATAATTGAAATGTTTCATCAGCCCGGTTACACCGAGAATCAATCCCAGTACAACCCAGACACCCATCATAAAAAGGTACTGAGTTCCGGCTAATCTGCTTCGATTACGCATAGCACACTCCTCCTGTCAGATGAATTCATCTTAACACGAAACGCCGCTAAATGGTAGCGTAAATCAACAGCATGGAAGAGGGGCTCAGCGATAAAGCGAAGGGGGGACTCCCGACGGAGTCCCCCCTTTGCACAAGTGACAGGCACCTGTTCAATATTACACGAGTGACAGGCACTTGTTCAACGTTTATATTACTGGTTGATCATGAAGTCGATCAGTTTTCTGACATCTTCCGGATCGTATGCTACCAGTTCCATCTCCGGGATCTCTTCCTTGACGGAGAAGATGTTTGCAAGCGAGATATACTGGCTGAGTTTGCTCTTGAGGTTCAGTCTGTCGCCTTCGCCGGTGACCAGTTCGACCTTACCCTGGCAGGAATCGATCAGCTCGAAAAACTTTTCAAGATCATGGATGTGCTGTACTTTCATAAATAGTGCTCCTTTCTGCCCCTCGCCTTCTCTTCCTGTGGGGCTTCGCGTCTTTCTCTTTTCTCTTTACGCCCCCAAATATAGCACTATTTAATTCAAATTCAAGGCTTTTTCGATTTTCCTCTGTTTTGTTTTATTTGCACGAAACTTGTTAACGAAATTTGTGAATTATGTCCTGTATATCCTTTTGTCCTTTAGTGCAATTTTTCCCTCTTTCAGAAGGTGTCCGACGGCTCTTTTAAATGCGTTCTTGCTCAGTCCGAATTCTCTGTTGATGATCTCGGGGGATACTTTGTCGTCAAATGGGAGCACCCCTTCGTATTCGTCGATCACTTTCATGATCATCTGCGCATCCTTATCCAGCTGCAGGTAGGCTTTCTCCCTCACAGAGAGGTTCAGGCGCCCGTCAGGCCGTACGGATGTGACTCTTGCTTCCACGACATCTCCGATCCGGAATGTCCCAGTCGCTTCCTGCCGGGGTATCAGGGCTGAATATCTGTCATCGACTGCTGCAAAAATACCAAAGTTCTCACTGGTCTCATAGATTCGCGCCTGCACCCTGGCGTCTTTTTCATAAGGCGACTCGCAGCTCAGGTAGGGATAAACGTTCATCGTTGCCGCAAGGCGGTCTGATTTGTCAATATAGAGTGCGGCAAGTACAGTCTCCCCTGCTTTCACTCTCCGTGTCTGCTCATGGAACGGAAGCAGCAGATCCTTGGGAAGTCCCCAGTCAAGAAATGCTCCGATCTTTGACGTTTCTTTTACCTTCAGCAGTGCTGTCTGATGCAGTGTGATCAGTGGTGCAGCCGTTGTGGCGATCAGCCGGTCTGAGGAATCTTTATACAGGAAGACTTCCACTTCATCTCCCTTCCCGGCTCCCGCCGGAACTTCTTTCTTCGGAAGAAGAACCGATTCCTTTGAATCATCTGTCAGGTATACGCCGAAGTCTTTAATACGGTCAATCTTAAGTGTCTGTCTCTCTCCTAATCTCATAATTGGTTATTCCGTCCTTTCTTATAAAAATAAACGTTTATCAGTCCGTCATTCCCTGCCTCGCTCTGCAAACCGGACAACGCAGTAACTCCTGCCCTCTTCATCTCTCAGCGAAACCGTTACTACACCGTCCTCTGTGCTTACCTTCGGGCAGATCAGGTCGCCCAGATGAGCCTGTGCCTTATACTCGACTCTTGTCTCGTACAGGTCAAACCTCTCCGGAAGATAAGTGCGTGCCATCTCGATATACTGGCCGTTATTCACATGATGGTTCGTATCCAGATGAGTCTTCACGACCGCGAACGGCGTCATCTCTTCACCCGTCTCCGGCTCTTTAATCTTACGCGGAGCGTACTCCATCTCGAGCGGCTCATCCGAGCCGTATTTTTCAAGAAGAAGAGGCGGGACTTTGACGGGCCTCATGCGCTTCATATCCATCAGTACCCACACGCTGTTCGCCCACGCGGCTTTCCTGCCTTCACCATCCAGAAGAACCAGATTTCTCAGTCCGTAGAAGTTCTTAAAATCATATGCCCAGGTCTGAGCCGTGACCGGCTCTGCCAGTTTTGGGAAATGATCCGTAATGATCTGCCATGATGTGAGGATCCATGCGATATTCTGTTTCTTCAGATATCCCACTCCGATCCCAAGATGTTCGCCCTGAAAGGTCGCCGTATCCTGAAAATAATCGACGACCGATTTAAGGCTCAGCCTTCCGTCTTCACCGCATTCAGAGTAGCGGACATGTGAATGAAATTCGTATTTGCTCATAATTTTATCCTGTAAAAACTGATCCGGTCAGTCCGAATCCTCATTCTGTTCCTGCTTAAGTGTCAGTTATCTTCACAGATATGCCTCCACAATCTCAGGCATATCTTCCCGGATAAATGAATCCGTCTGTTCATCGATCTTTTGTACCAGTTCCTTCACCGCACTGCTGCGTCCCTGAAAAGACAGCAGCCATGCAGTCATTTCCTCCCTGCGGGGCATTTGATACTGAAAATGAGTTCTCATATATTCCTGTGCGATCGCCAGTTCTTCAATTCCGGAAAGTCTGAAAAAAAAGCGCCGCTTCATTTCCTGCCTGAAGTGATTCCTGCCGGCAGATGCCATCTTAGAACTTTCCGCGGCAGGTGACTCATCCGTGCTCAGACCATTCATTTTCAATGTATCCGTCATCTGCCTCAGAACCGTGACAAGTACCGCCGTAAGCTGGCCTGTATACACAGGACCCGACTGCACAGTTGCTATGCCTGCCCCCCTAAGAAGCATGTCGCCGAACCGCTCAAGCACGCCTGCCCTCTGCTCCTGGCAGCTTGTCCGGTATTGTTCCCAGTCAATCTCCATAGTTCCGAAAACCTCCGCAGAGATAATAACCTTATCGCTGCAATTTGTGCAAGGGCATCTTTTTGCGCAGAGAAATCTTTTTGCACCCGTACATTTTATACGTGTAATTGTGACCTTTTGCGATGTGGAGTCCCTGCCCGTGCTTTTCTATAATATGAATGTAACAATTATACGGCTGGCAGCAGTAATAATACGCTGTTACTCATGTTAAAACCACTCTGATCAATAGTATGAAAGACCGGAATGAAGAGATCCTTGCCGTACACTGCGGAGAACGGATCAGAATGCTGCGTGAAAGTCTGGGGATGAACCAGGAAGAATTCGGAGAATTTCTGGACTGCTCGGATGAATCCATAAGTAAGGTGGAACGTGGTCTCCATATGATGAAAATATGGAGAATGATCCGCCTGTGTCAGAAATGCGAGATCTCACTGGATTATCTTGTGCGCGGGATCAATACAGACGACAAAGACGATATTCCGACTTTTGTCATCGAGATGTTTCAGAATGCAGATTTCGATGAACTTCAGATCCTTCGGGACCATCTTCAAAATGCGCAGAATGAGATCGCCCGCAAACATGAACTGGAGGCTCGCTGCCGAAAGCTGATCGAAGCTGCTCTCCATCGTTCCGATCCGCCCGAAAATGAATGATCCTGACATCCTTCGACACACGCTGCGCAGCGTGTGTTTTTCTTATGAGTGACCGGATTTATTGACAAAGCAAAACTAACCTAAAAAAAGACTTCCGGATCATATCCGGAAGCCTGAGCAGGGGTACAAGGATTCGAACCTTGAAATGACGGAGTCAGAGTCCGCTGCCTTACCGTTTGGCTATACCCCTATGTGAACAGCCGCATTTTTCTTGCGACGATGGTTATTATAATCTCAAAGTGAACGTAATGCAAGTCTTTTTTTACAAGTCTCTGTCCAAATGGTATAATGCGTGTGACTGGTTAAGCCCACTGCAACGATCAGATGCAGTCTGATCATCATCACAAGCATATAAGGAGACAGATCCATGAGTACTATGAGGCTTACACTGCTCACAGATTTCTATGAGCTCACCATGATGCAGGGTTACTTCAAGACCGGAAAAAACCCGAAGGTTGTCTTTGACGCTTTCTACCGCCGCAATCCGGACGATGGCGGATACGCCGTCTGCTGCGGCCTGGAGCAGGTGATCGACTATGTAAAGAGACTCACCTTCACCGATGAAGATATTGAGTACCTGCGCAGCACCGAGACCTTCGACGAGGATTTCCTGGAATACCTCAGAAATTTTCATTTTTCAGGCGATATCTACGCAATCCCTGAAGGAACCGTCGTCTTCCCGAGAGAGCCTCTCGTAAAGATCATCGCTCCGATCATGGAAGCGCAGCTTATGGAGACTGCGATCCTGAACATCATCAATCACCAGTCTCTGATCGCCACCAAAGCAGCCCGTGTGTGCTATGCTGCACAGGGCGGGGCAGTAATGGAGTTCGGACTTCGCCGTGCGCAGGGTCCTGACGCAGGAACCTACGGAGCCAGGGCAGCGGTCATCGGCGGCTGCTGCGGTACCTCCAACGTACTGACCGGACAGCTGTTTGACGTACCGGTCCTGGGAACCCATGCACACAGCTGGATCATGAGCTTCCCGGATGAGTTTGAAGCATTTAAGACCTATGCGGAACTGTATCCGGACAACTGCACACTGCTCGTGGATACCTACGACACGATCCGCTCCGGCGTTCCCAACGCGATCAAGACCTTCCGCTATATGAAGGAGCAGGGAAAAACACTGAAGAAATACGGCATCCGCCTGGATTCCGGCGACCTTGCCTACATGTCCAAGCGCGCCAGAAAGATGCTGGACGACGCCGGCTTCCCGGAAGCTACCATCACCGCAAGTTCCGACCTTGATGAGTACCTGATCCAGTCACTGATGGCACAGAGAGCCGCTATCAACTCCTGGGGCGTCGGCACCAACCTGATCACATCCAAGGATACACCGGCATTCGGCGGCGTATACAAACTTGCCGCCCTCGAAGATGAAAACGGAAACCTCGTCCCGAAGATCAAGCTGTCCGACAACACAGAGAAGATCACCAACCCGGGCAACAAGAAGATCATCCGGATCTATGACAAATCCTTCCATAAAGTCCGTGCAGACCTGATCTGCCTGGTCGAGGAAGAATTCGATCCCGCAAACGACCTGATCCTTACCGATCCGAAGGAAACATGGAAAAAGACAAAGATCAAAGGCGGCACCTATGAGATGCGGGAACTCCTGCAGCCCATCTTCCTGAACGGAGAATGCGTCTACGAATCTCCGAGCGTCATGGAGATGCGCGACGTCTGCACCAGAGAGAAAGAATCCCTGTGGGATGAGACCAAACGTTTTGTCAACCCGCACGAGATGTACGTCGACCTCTCCGACAAACTCTTCAAGCTCAAAAGCGACCTGCTCGAAGAGATGAGCATGAAACAGCTGATGGAACTGGAGTGAACATGCTGAACAAGTGACAGGCACTTGTTCATGGGTTAACACAGGGAAGCGGCCGCAGAGATGCGGCCGCTTCCTTTATTGTGCTGTTTTTCTGTGACTTGTTCGTTGATGGTCAAATGTGTTCCGGAGATTACTTCTTGGTCTTGACTGTCTTCATGACCCACTGTGAATACCCGCCCTTGCCATCAGCATAACGAATTCGGATGTAATAAGTTGTCTTCGGCTTCAGTTTCAGTTTCAGCTTCGCCTTTTTCTTGCTCAGTGACTTCTTCACTACACCTGTCGCAAAGTTCTTGTCTGTAGTGTACTGGATCTCAATGCTCTTGACCTGGTTGAACAGCGCTTTGTTCTTCTTTCCGCTCTTGGACAACTTCTTCCAGGTCAGTGTTACTTTACCCTTCTTCTCCTTCTTTGCCTTGAACTTGGCAGGCTTGCTCTTGATGGTGATCTTCACCTTCACCTTCGGGATGACTGCTGTCTTCTTAGTATGGCAAACTTTACAAGTGAAGGTTCGGATACCGGTGACATCTTCGGTTGCAGCCTTGGTCACCTTGCCTGCATCCCAGGCATGTGCTCCGGTCTTCGGAATGATTATATCAGATGCTGTCAGCTCATTATCCGCAGCGTCGTACATCTTGCCTCTGCGTTTCCAGTATTCAATATGTCCGGCCTCAGCACAGGTCGGCTCCAGTCTCTCGACATGTTCTGCCGGTACCTTCTCCAGCTTAAACGGACTCAGGCTGGATACTGTGAAGCGGATCTGTGTATCTCCGCTGATGAAGGAGTACTTGATCGTCTCTGTGCTTCCGTCTGTATTGGTATGAATCACTGTCAGATCATACCCCACATAATCTTCCGGAAGTGTCAGTGTGATGGTTACCGGCGAGGTCGGCTCGACATTCTTCACCACTTCGCCTGTATCTATATTCTCGACATTCAGACTGATATCCAATGTCAGTTTCTCTCCGGTATCCTCTACATTTTGTATGGATACTTCAGCCTGATAGTGATCACTATCATTTTCCATAAGTGTTGCTGTATCCATATTCCGGATCACGGATGCAACGGTTGCAGCAGCTCCGGAGATATCCACTTTCACACCTGTAGCCGCATCTGTTGCAGGTATTGTCTTGCTGACATAAGCACCGACGGTCTGTGATCCGTATCCGGTACTGACGGTGATCTTATCACCATTAACAAGCAGATCATCAATCTGCGTTGTTGTATCAGCAAGCAGTTCATTCAGAGCATCCTGATCATCACCGGCCTCATCCTTCAGATTCTCTGTCAGCTGATCCAGGACATCTGCACTGTCCGCTTTATCCAGAGCATCGATCAGACTATTGCTGTCTACATCGGTACCGCCGGTAATATCGGATATCATTCCTGCTGCTGTGTCTGCTGCCTCTGCTTTGGTCTCGAAGTGCCAGGTTCCGGTTACCGGGATATCTTCGGACATTGATTCCGGAAGACTATCTGTATTGAATCCGTCAAATACCCAGTTCCCTTCTTCGCCTGTTGTAACCGCGACGGATGTCCTGGTCAGTGCGGCACAAACCGGTTTTTCGCCTTCGACCACTGCTGTTTTCGCAGGAAGCAGTGCCATGACCGCTTCCGGCAGATTGTCAGGTGCAAACTTATAGGTAATGAAATAAGTGTTCTTTTCTTTCTCAACCTTTCTCCACTTTCCGGTGAATGTGATTTTTGAGCCTTCTCCTCCTGCTTTTGCTGAAGCTGGTTCATATCCCAGGAAGATCCAGTTGTAATTACCATCTTCAACACTGTTCTCGTCAGGTCTTTCCGGATCCACGGTCGTTCCCTTCACTGCAGTGGTATTCCTGGGCTTCAAAGCCTCTACTTTTTCAGGTATTTCTTCTCCGCTTGTTTCAGAAACGAAGACATACTCTACTGCTGCAGTTTCTTCTGTAAAGGTCCAGGTACTGGTAAAGACAACAGGTCCTCCTTCTATTACCGCACTGTCCTTATCATAACTCACAAAGGTCCAGTGACCGTTGTCTACCTCAACTGTCTTTCCGGTCAGATCTACAGCGTCTACCTGCGTATCATCCACATACTCTCTGTCAGCCGGCACCAGAGCCCGCATCATTCTGAGAGCGTCTCCAGGAATCTCCTCTCCCGTAGAGGAGATGAACTCATATGTGACCGGATACTTCGGAATCACCACTTCACCCCAGACGGCATAGAACGTCATATCAGAGGTGACCTTCGCGTTCTCAAAGTCAAACAGCGGCCATCCGGTCGGAGAGGTACTCCATCCGCTGAACTCATCCCTCAGGTCCTCCGGAATAATATCATTCTGCCAACCGTAATATCCTTCATCCTCCGGCCAGTCATATTCAATCTTTTCCCTGGATCCTCCTCTTCCGATCATCTTGCCGTTTCCATCGTAGACAATCTTATGCTTCGGCACCCAGATGGCATAGAGTGTCTGATTCTCTGTAATCAGATAGTCCTGATTCCACAGATACCAGTTGAATACCAGATCTTTCCGATCCTTCGTGGTGCTGAATCCAAGAAGAACTTTTGTATCATCCGGATAAGACGGAATATACAGATCATCCAACGCTCTTCCCTTTGGGTAGTTTTCTGTACAGGTTTCCTCCTCTATTCCTTCAATAATGAAGAAACCGCCATTCGCGTCGAAAACAACCTCACATGCTTCCGCATAGATCGCATAGACTGTTTTATTCGAGTTGATCTTTAACGGATTGCCATCCGTGATCAGTCCACTCTCATCATTCTCCTTCGTGGACCATCCCATGAACGCCATTCCACTGGGCGGCACCAGATTATAGGAGTAGCTTCTCGTATACAATTCAGAACCCGCAATGAACATCTCAGAGAAGCTGTCTGCAGTGCTATTATATGACAGCCTTCCTGCTCCCAATTCAAAGGTGACTTTGTATCCGGGTGTCCACTGTGCGTAGAACGTAGTATCCTGAGTAATCTTGTATGTCCAGATGTCAACCATTTGAGTTCCCGCAGCATCCAGCGCCCAGCCGTTCATTGCCATCCCTTCATAGAAGAAATTGCTATAGCTGTCGACAGGTTGTCCTGCAGGAACCATCTGGCTTGTCTCAATACTCGGATAAGTTTCGTTTGTATAACCGCCATTGCCATTAAAGGTCACCTTGTAGCCTGGCGCCCACTGAGCGTAAAGTGTCGTAGCAGTATCCGGAAGCTTAAACCGCCGTCCCGCTTCTGCATAGATATGCTCTGAATCATTCCGATCCAGTGACCATCCGAGAAGCGCATATCCCTCTCGATCAACCCATGCTCCCCATGGATTATCACCGACTGCATATTTTTCTTTCCTGGGTTCTGTGAGACCTTCTCCATATCGCCCCACATAATTCCATTTTCCGCCGTTCGGATCCCATGTGATCGCAATCGCATCTTTCCATACTGCGTACAGGGTGGAAAGCTCAGATGCCGGAACAGTCACATCATCCTCATCCGCTGGAAGGATGATATCCTCAATATCCGGATCCTCGATTGCAGCCCATCCTGCAAACACCTTGTCTCCGTCATAATCCGGCCACGACAGATCATCAGCAGTTATCATTTCCTCCTCATCCACCAGCTCATAAACGACTTCCTTCCGTTCCTCATCATCGAAGAAACCGCCGTTGGAATAAAGAGTGACAAGTACTTTGCCTTCCGCATCATGAAAATAACTGTCAAAGCGTCCTACCGTTTCCCATAGCGACTCATCATCCTCCACGAGTACACAGCAATCAAACTCAAGGTCCGTAGATTCCCCATTCAGTCTCTTCACGGTGATATAAGGAGTCTGGGTTATCTCATCAGAATCATCATCGAAATCTTGTTCAATAACAGAACCGTCTGCAGCCTTTACTTCCAGGCACTCCGGATCAAAACTAAAATTGAAGAATCCAACCGAGTCGTTACTGACAAGTTCTCCATCCATGTGCTCACTGTCATAGTGCTTCACTACTGGCGTAACCGCAGCGGTCTCTCCGACAGGAAGAAACTCCAAAAGATCAAGTCCGGACGGTGTTTCCACTGCGTAAGTAACATTGTAGTATTCTCTCTTTGGGTAAAACTCTTCGCTGCTTTCAGCTACAGGCTCCGTTCCTTCCTCTGCATCCGCTTCAAACACTCTGGCAAAGATACGCAGTTCAGGTGCGTCGAAATCATAAAAATCCTCCGTAAAATGAGTCGTCACGGTAAGCCGTCCTGACGCATCCTCCTGAGTTGTTACATATTCTTCCGGCGAAACTGACCACTCCACACGATAGGCAGTCTCCGGGATAGTGGTGCGCTCACCGCCTGAGATATGCTCCGCTGTCACTTTATAAGATAATGTAACTGTTTCATTGTTCAGGATGTAACTGCTCTCTTTATCATGTTCTATCTCGATCTCATAATAATCTACATTGTCACGAATCAAGAAGCCAAATGAATACGTTCTCTCCTCATCTGTAAATGGATCAATATATGTTGCAATCAGGGAAGCCTTGCCTTCCGCTTTGCAGATGATCTCCCAGCCTGCATCATCTGACTCATGGGATATGCTGATTACTCCTGCGTCTGATTCAGCGGCGTCAACTGTCAGATTCGTTATCTTGGCACTCTCCTCCTCATATCCGGAAGCTGTATCTGAATAAGCAGTTACCCAAACAGGTATCCATTCATTATCACCAACATAATACTCTTGTTCCAGATTGATAAATTCGTCTATCTCCAATCCGGAACTCGGTGCCAGTATATATACGTTTCTGGACTTCTCTCCCAGGAATTTTCCATCCTTATGAACTTTTGCAGTGACCTGGATACTTTCTCTTTCATTCGGCCTGTCCTCCCTTGCAGTCAGCGTGATCTGATTTGCGTCAGATTCCCAGGTCACCCAATCGTATGCGGGAACATAGATGGTCTCAGATTCATCTTCTTCCTCGTTATACTCGACGTGCTCATACTCTACGGACCATTCCACATCACATTCAGAATAGTCTGTCTCATCAGAGTAATCCCGCAGCGTAAGAGTGAGAGGATACCCCTCATACAGCATTAACCCTTCTTCTTCATCGCCATAGGACGGCTCAAAGAACATGTTCTCACTGTTGTCATACTGATATTCGTTCCACCAATTGATATTATTACCTTGATATGCAATGTAGTTATCCTGATTCTCCGGATCAAAGTGCTCATATGCATAAAGCTGCCAGTAGAGGGGTGCTGTTCCATTTCTGGAAATCACAAATCCATCTCCAGAAAGAGCCACATATTCATCGTATGGCAGGTCTATAGGTTCGCCTATCCCGGTTTCTTCTGAATACGAATAGAAGGAATAGTCCTCAATACTACTATCCCATGTGCGAAGAGCATACTCATAGTCTTCCAGTGACACGCCATCCGGATTCTCTGTGCTGTACTGCATCAGAGAAGGAATCACTACCGCTGCCGTTCCATCCTGAAACTGGTTTTGAAGATCTATCACATCTCCACGTTCATGGGCATCAATGTCATACTGATATGCCTCGAAGTCAAGTTCATAATACTGTTCATTTACGTTAAAATTCCAGTCTCTACCCGCAATCTGTTTCCCGTCTTTTAACGCCCTGCATAAAACCGTGTATGCACCAACTTCCTCCGTCTGAATGTTGATCCCGCCAGAGATCTCGGAGTACGGATACTCCGAACCATTTTCATCCTGTACGCTCCACTGATATGTGATGCCGCTGAAGTCATTAATTTCTTGATTCTCACCATTCTCATAATAGGTGCCATTGATCTCCGCGGTTACCGTGATCAGCATGCCTGGCAAAACTGTCGCTGTATTTTCATCTTCGCGTATAGAGTTATACAGATTCAGATAGTACCGCACTGTTGTGACATTAAAGATACAGGTAATATCGAACTCATCCCCAGAACCTGACGGACATAAAGTAAACGTTACCTCTGTTGTTCCTTCCTTAAGCCCTGTGAAATAAAAACTGTTTCCATTACTGCCTGTCTCTATAATACTGGGATCTTCAGCAGTGATACCAAGTATATCGCAATCTATATATTCACCGTCATGAGCCTCAGAATAATAATGCTTGACCGAGGATTCATCAAGCCAATGACTCTCACCAGCCAACAGCTCAATTGTATTCCCTTCTTCATATTGATCATTCAGTATACATCTCTCTTTATATACGCTTACAGAATCCGAACAGGCCCCACAGTTTTGCCCGTCCTCAGTATAGATCATGGCGCTGACATTCAGATAATAATCCTCTTCATAACTGTCCGGATCAGCTTCCAATGTTAATGTATTACCATCCTCGTACTCTGTAATAAAATCCGGCTTTTCAAATTCCGGATCCATTCCATACTTTTTGTAAAGGACCGTCCATTTAACGGAATACGTATCAGCAGGTATCTCTTCCCCTGTCTCTGAATCAAACACCGTCATGGTAAGTTTTTTATCAGTATACAGATATGCATTATCCTGATATCCATAGGAATACTCAAAATAAAGATCATGGTATTCTTCCTGTGCTGTCAGCACTTCCTCCTCGATAATTCCTGCTTCCAAGACATCATCAGAAGAATCTTTCTCCGGAAAAACTTCTTCTTCCTGATCAGAGTCTTCTTCTATAGAAAACTCCTCTTCAGCCAAAACAATGTCGTCATCTGTAAACGCAGAATCATCGAATCCCGCAACTGTACTCTCTACAGAAGCATTCTCCTGCTGCTGAACTGCTTCATCTGAAAACTCTGTTACATCTACCTCATCAGCGAATCCAGTAGAAACACTGGCAATCAGCATAGCCGCTGTCATGACTATTGCCATTCCTTTTTTAGTCAATACGCTCATTCGCATCAATACCTTTTCTCCTTTCTTTCCGTAAGAATGGCGATCGTGCAGGCAATAATTGATTACATGCACATCTTCCATTTTATGCGTCTATGCGCACTTTGTGTAAACAATATCATTTTTCAGATATTCAGTTCCTACTCTTTCTCTTCATAACCCTGAGTTCTCCTTCCGACTGTATTTACATTTTAGAGCAATGGGGAATGTATCTCCAGCGATTTCGGGACAATATATAAAACGACCACACACTTTGTGTGGTCGTACCAAATTATATCATTATCTTGATTAAACAACAATCCAAAAATACAATCGAAAACGATTGCCTTTAGAAAAATCTTTTTATGTTACCAGGCTCTCGTTTTCTCCAAAGCATCATATGCAAACATATGCATTGCGCACATTCTAGTATATCACCCTCGTATCATGGCTTTCTCTTCATGATACGTACCATTCTCTGTTTCCATGCAAACGGCACATACAGCAGCAGTGCCTTGCATACATTGTCAGCGATCATGCAGTACCAGACTTCCTGCAGTGAGAGATGCCAGACATGTATGGTAAGAAACGTAAGCAGGATCCGCACCCCCCACATACTGAATGCTTCCACAAAGAACGGATATCTGGTCTTGCCCATTCCGTTCATGATTCCCTGCATGACGACCATCAATCCGAAGAATGGTTCTGAAAATGCAACCAGCTTCAGCATCCGGGAGCCGAGTTCTATGACGCTCTGCGAAGAAGTAAATACTCCCATTAGAGGCTTTGCCACAAAAAACAGGATCAGGCCTGACAGGAACATCATACCGACGGTCAGTGCGACAGAAAGCCTGCAGTAGATCAGCAGCTTCCGCTCATTTTTCTCGCCCAAAGCTGCCCCGACCAGTGCAGACGTTGCCGTCCGGAGTCCGTAACCCGGTATGTAAAATATCTCTTCCGCTGTCACAGCAATAGCGTGTGCGGCAAATATCGTCGTTCCCATTCCGGATACCAGACCTGCGAACACGACATACCCCATGCAGCTGACAATAGCTGTCCCCATGACAGGAATACCGATCCTGCCAATCTCTTTCAGGATCGTTTTATCCGGTTGCAGGGATAGATCAAGGCTACTGCGCTGCTCATTTTTAATATCAGCATCTGCCGGATACAAAAAATCAGTCCGGATAAACAAGGCAAACATCAATGTTCCGCCAACGGTAAATGAGATCGCTGATGCGATTGCGGCGCCTGTAACACCCAGCCCGGCAGGGTAGATCAGCAGGTAGTTCAGTACGATATTAAGCAGGTTAGAGAAGAGCGTGATGATCATCGGGGTCTTCGTGTTCTGCGTCGCGCGGACTGCCGATCCCAGGATTGCTGTAGATACCCTGAAGATCATGGGAATGCTGATGATCGTAAAATACACACTTGCCTGGCGCCGGATTGCTTTCTCCACTCCCATCCATATCGGGATAAAAGGACTCAGAACAATGCTGATCACACCAAGAATAATACCGCACACCAGAGTCAGCAGGAGGGCCTGGTTCGCTATCTTATGGCCCCTCTGTCTGTCATCTGCTCCATAGGCCCGCGAAATCAGCGCCAGTACGGCAGTGCCCACCGCATAGGCAATGCTGCCCACCAGCCATCCTATCGAAGTCGTAACACTTACTGAAGCCGTCGCCCGCTCTCCCAGATGGCCCACCATGGCAGTGTCCACATACTGAAGGAGCGTAGACAGAATCTGCTCCATCAGCGTAGGAATCGCCAGCATGACCATCTTTCTGAGCAGGTCACGATATCTCAATTGTGCAGTCGACTGAATCATATATAAAAGCTTGCATTCTGTACTTGTTGGTTGTTGGCTCAGGTTATCATACACGAAGGCATCATGATGCGCAATGAAAGATGCGGCAGTTCGCAGAAAAGAGCCGCTCTCTGCCCAAAGGCCGGAGAGCGGCTCTCATGTTGAATCTGTAAGTACCTGAACGAGTGACCTTGAACAAGTGACAGGCGCTTGTTTATGAACGAGTGACAGGCACTTGTTCAATATTTATCTCGTGCTCTTGTCGTATGGTATACCTTCTGCCTTCGGCGCTGCCGAATTCTTCGACGTGAATGCCAGGACGATCAGTGAGATGATGTACGGCATCATGTTGTAGATCTTGGAATCCAGGTTCAGTGCCTTCAGGAACGGGATTCCGGTGTACACGTTGGACAGCGCGCGGAAGAATCCGAACATGAGCGCTGTCAGTGCGATGTACTGCGGTTTCCACTGACCGAAGATCATAACTGCCAGTGCCAGGAAACCGAAGCCTGCGACGCCGACTTCAAACTTCCATTCGGAAACGCCTGCCGTGATGTACACGATGCCTCCGAGGCCTCCGAGGAAGCCGGAGATCAGGACGCCTGCCCAGCGCATCTTGTAGACATTGATACTGACTGCGTCAGCTGCCTGGGGATTTTCACCGCAGGCCATCAGGCGCAGGCCGAAGCGGGTCTTGTACAGTAAAATGTATCCCACGATCAGCATGACGACTGCAACTACCATGAACCAGTTGAACTCAAACCGCCCGAAGTACTTGATAAATGCTCTCTTCTGCTTGATATACTGCAGCGTATTGGAGACATTGTTCGGGTCTTTCATGGTGTTAAATGAACGCGCGATGATCGTTGCGGCTGCTGTGGCAAGCATGTTCATAGCGGTTCCGACCAGTGTCTGGTCTGCGTTGAACTGGATACTTGCAAAGCCCAGCAGGCAGGAATAGAGCATACCGACTATAACTGCGGAGGCGCTTTGCCCAGAAACTGCATTGCCATAGCGCCGCCGAGGGCTCCCATGACCATGATTCCCTCGAGTCCCAGGTTGATCACGCCGGAGTGCTCAGAGAAGCAGCCACCCAGTGCAACCAACGACAGGACGGAGGCAAACATCAATGTATACTGAATCAGTAACAGCATTACTTTTTACCTCCTTTCCGAGTCAGCTTATTCGCAATGATCAGACGGAAGAACATTGTGAATCCGCACAGATAAACGATCAGTGCCGAGATCAGGTCTGAGATCTGGGACGGATAGATCGCCTTGTCAATCAGTGCGCCGCCATCCGTGATCTGCTGGATGAAGAACGATGAGAAGATCGTTCCGATCGGGTTCAGACCTCCGAGGAATGTAGCAGCGATACCGTTGAAGCCCATGGTGGGAACCGAAGTCTGTGTGGTGGTCCACTGCTGATATCCTGTCAGGAACAGGAATGCAGCACCGATACCTGCAAGGGCGCCGCCGATCGCCAGCGTCACGATGATGTTCTTCTTCTCAGCCATGCCGGCATATCTGGCC
>CADCII010000027.1 GCA_902801515.1 uncultured Lachnospiraceae bacterium | reverse complement strand
TGAGCTGGGCTCCCGCTGGGCGATCGGCGTCGTGATATGGCAGTGCTTTATCGCATGGGCTGCCGCTGTGCTGGTCCGTCTGATCGGAATGCTCTTCGGTATGGGGTGAATGCTCTTCGGAATGGGATAACTGCTCCGGACAAAAGAGGTTTGAGAGGTGAAAAATGAATGTTTATGATATCCTGCTGGGTGCTCTGCTGATTCTGATCATCGCGCTTGCCGTGCGGAAAATCTACAGAGACAAAAAATCCGGCAAAACCTGCAGCTGCGGCTGCGGATCTTCAGGCGGATGCAGCGGAAACTGCAGCATCTGTGCGAGCGGCTGCTCCATGGCCCGTAAAAAAGATAAATAACCTGAAACATGAACAAGTGCCTGTCACTTGTTTATATGAACGAGTGACAGGCACTTGTGCAACAAGCACTTGTGCAATTTGTACATATTTTCAGTATTCTCTTGAACGGATCAGATCTTCGGATAACTGTGTGACGTCATATGCTTTTCCGTCTACGGTCACTTCGCGGATCTCTTCTATGCTGCTGAACTGTTTTTCTTCATAATAGTTGCGTCTGGGCAGTTCAGATCCCTGTTCCAGGGCCATGATGACCCGGCTGATGATAGGTGCGTACAGCGGATTGCATTCTGTATCCACCGCTATCTTTCCGCTCAGTGTATCTTCCAGTCCCTGTCTTGCTGCGTCAAACGATATGATCAGCACCTCTCCTGCGGCAATGTCATTTCCTGCCGTCATGCCGGCGCTCTCGAGAGCTTCCAGTACGCCGTACGCCATATTGTCATTTTCACAGTAGACCACGTTAATATCGGAACCGTACCGCTCGATCATTTTTTCCATGACCTCACGGCCTTTTGCCTGTACAAAGTCTCCGCACTCTACATCCAGGAGTTTCCAGTTTTCATGGGCTTCCACTGCATCTTCGAGCGCTTTGCTGCGCCCAATCTGCGCGGACGCGTCCAGTGTTCCCTGCAAATGAACGATGCCGATCTCGCGTTTTGCCAGATCCGGCCTGGAAGCCAGGTATTCTTCCAGCCATGCACAGGCCCGGTCCCCTTCCAGTCTGAAATCGGATCCGACCCACACAGCGTAGAGATCTTCGTCTTCCACTTTTACTTCACGGTCTACGATGATCACCGGTATCTGCGCGTCTTTTGCTTCCTGCAGGGAGGATTCCCACCCGGTCTCCGTCAGGGGATCCAGAATGATATAGTCTACATCCTGGCTGATGAACTCCCGGATGGCTTTGATCTGGTTCTCCTGCTTCTGCTGTGCGTTGCTGAAGATCAAATTATATCCGTTATCCGAGGTAAAAACCTGCTCCATGGACGCGCTGCTTGCCAGTCTCCAGTCCGATTCCGCGCCGATCTGCGAGAATCCGATCGTCAGCTGATCTCCCGTATTGATTGCAACCGGTTCCTCTGTCAGATGGAACTCTGTACGGGGCCTGCCTTCAGTTTCCTCAGATTCCGGCAAAGATGAAGCGGTATATTCAGTCTGAGTGTCCGCGTTCTTCCGGGGATCCGGCGGGGAGCTCCTGCCGCACCCGGATACAAGAACCGCGGCGGCAGCCGCCAGGACAGCTGCGCTGCGATACATCGCCGGGAACAAAGCCGTTCTCCCGGCCGGTGTCTTACGTCTTATCATCCTCTTCTTCTCCGAATCGAACTGTGACTCGTTTACTTTCTCCTGTTTCTGACTGCTGCAAATATACTCTGAATGACAATGAATACAAACAGAAGGATTGCTGTCAGGATGTTCGGCCATGAACTTGCCAGTTTTCCGTTTGTCTTGACGATGGATGAGATCGTTCCGTTGATCAGGACTCCGAAGAACGAACCGAACACATTGCCGACGCCTCCGGTCAGAAGCGTCCCGCCGATAACTGCAGATGAGATAGCATCCATCTCAAGGCCGAGGGCCTGCGATACAGATCCTGCCATGGTATTCAGGCAATAGCAGATGCCGCCGATCGAAGCCAGGACCGAGCACAGCATGTGCGCACGCATCCGGATGGACTTGACGTTCAGACCCATCATGGCTGCAGACTGTGCATTGCCGCCTACCGCATACAGGGAACGCCCGAACTTGGTATAGCGGAGCATCAGATATACGATCACCAGGACCAGCAGCGCAACCACTACCGTAACACGGATGTAGGGAACCATATACATTCCCTTCTTGTTCGTATAGCCGCCGAAGGGGATGTTGATCTTCATGTTTGCCAGGTTATAGAATGTCTCATTGATCTCCTTCGTGATCGACACCTGATCGGTACAGATCACGGCGGTCATGCCGCGGCAGAAGAACATCCCGGCCATTGTAACGATGAAGGGCTGTATCCCCAGATAGCCGATCATGAATCCCTGAAAAGCTCCGAATGCGATCCCGACCAGAAGTACGAGAAGCATCATGGGAACCGCGCCGATGCCGCTGCGCATTCCGACTGCAAGCATCATGCAGTCCATAGCGATCAGGGCGCCGACTGAGATATCGATACCGGCGGTGAGCATGACCACGGTCAGGCCGCAGGCAACGCAGATCAGGCCTGCATTGGTGATCAGGATGTTCAGGAATGTCTGCAGATGAGTGAAGCCTTTGCTTCCGTAAGCAATGCATCCGCCTGCGTACAGAACGATGAACAGTCCGATCGTAATGAAAAGAAGGATCGTATGTCCGTTTAAGCTACTTCTCTTTTTCATACTGCGCCTCCTTCCCTGGCTGCCTTCGCAAGTCTTCTCTTCTTCATGTAAGCCTTGACCGGCTCAGACTGCATGGCAACGATCAGGATGACGATGACTGCCTTGAAGACCGGTGCCTGTGTGGTGGAGACACCCAGCGCATACAAGGTTGTCGTGATAGCCTGAATCGTATAGGCACCGATGATGGATCCGGCAAGGTTGAACCTGCCGCCGCCGAGGCTGTTTCCGCCAAGGGCAACTGCCAGGATAGCGTCCATCTCCAGATACAGGCCGATATTGTTCGAGTCGGCGGACGTGATCCTGGATGATGCGACGATGCCTGCGATGCCGGCAAACAGACCGCAGATGATGTAGGTGATGAATATGATCCGCTTGGAATTCAGGCCGGAGATGCGGCTTGCACGCGGGTTAATGCCGACAGACTGGATGTACATTCCCAGCGCCGACTTGCGCAGCAGCAGCGTCATGATCACGATACAGATCACAGTGATAATGATCGGAGTCGGGATCGGCCCCAGAAAGCTTCCGAAGAATGCAAATGAGCCGTTTCGCACATAGACGATCAGGTCGTTGCACAGGAGCAGGCCGATCGCGCGGGCTGCTGAATACAGGATCAGCGTCGCCACCATTGGCTGGATCCCGAAATATGCTACCAGGGTTCCGTTGAATGTTCCGCAGAGCGCTCCCATCAGGATTCCGCCCAGCACACCTACGATCAGCGGCACTGCCAGAGTACTGGTCGAAGACACTCCGTATCCGGCCAGAAGCATGCAGCAGAAGCTTGCGCACAGGCTCATGACCGATCCTACCGAAATATCAGTACCGGCGGAGGAAGAGACGACCAGCGTCATGCCGATGGCCAGGATCGCCGCCTCACTGCCGCGGTTCAGCACGTCAATGATACGTCCGTACAGAACATTTCCATTGGATGTTGTGTGCTGCAGTGTGATCATGAAAAAGTTGAACGGGTTGTTGCCTGAGACGATATCAAACACAATGTTTACTGCCATTACGAGAAGCAGTGAAACGATGGGGAGAAGCAGACCGCTCTCTGTCAGCCGTCCCCAGAATGATTTCTTAGTCATTGTTCTGCTCACCTCCCGCGATCGCCTTCATAACACTTTCCTGCGTCAGGTCATGATCCAGTTCATTGACCTTCTCACCGTCACGCATGATTGCCATACGGCTGCAGGTACGCAGCATCTCTGAGATCTCTGAGGAAATGAACAGAATGCTCTTTCCTTCTCCTGCCAGCTTCAGGATCAGTTTCTGGATCTCCGCCTTGGTACCTACATCGATACCGCGGGTCGGCTCATCGAGGATCAGGAAGTCCGGCTGTGTAATAAGCCATCTTCCGAGAATAACCTTCTGCTGGTTGCCTCCGGACAGCTGCTTGACCAGTGTCTCCTTACTCGCCGTCTTGACCTGAAGGACCTTGATATACTCATCGACCAGTTCTTCCTGCTTCGCTCTCGACAGAGGCTTGAACATGCCCTGTTTCGCCTGCAGGGCAAGGATCATGTTCTCCCGGACTGAAAGGTCCTGGATGATTCCTTCCGCTTTACGGTCGTCAGGCAGCATGCCCATACCAAGATTCATGGCGTCGATGGGCTGGTTGATCTTCACAGACTTGCCGTCCACCTCAAGTGATCCTGTGTTCGCCTTGTCCGCCCCGTAGATCGCCCTTGCAAGTTCCGAACGGCCGGAACCCAGCAGGCCGGCAACTCCGACCACTTCTCCCTTGTGGATGTCCAGGTCGAAAGGCTTCACAGTTCCTGTATGGCTCAGGCCCTTTGCGCTGATCTCCAGTTTATCTTCGGCAGTATTTTCATGCTCTTTGCCGATCTCTTCCAGATCATCCAGGTTTTTACCCATCATCGCCGCGACCAGCTTGACGCGCGGCAGCTCTGCTATGGGATATTCACCGACAAAGTGTCCGTCCCTCAGTACTGTGATCCTGTCACACACGGCATAGACCTGTTCCAGGAAATGAGTGACGAATATGATTCCGACACCCTGATCCCTGAGCCTGCGCATCAGCACGAACAGTTTTTCGACCTCTTCGTCATCCAGGGATGAGGTCGGCTCGTCCAGGATCAGTACCTTACAATCCATATCTACGGCTCTTGCGATCGCTACCATCTGCTGGATCGCAAGAGAATAATTTTCAAGATTCTGTGTTACATCCACTGAGATCCCCAGATCATCCATGATCTTCTGGGAACGCTTGTTGTAGGATTTCCTGTCAATCGTATGGAATGCTGTCATTGGCTCTCTTCCGATGAACAGATTCTCGGCAACCGAAAGATTCGGGCAGAGATTAACTTCCTGATACACAGTAGATATACCGACGTTCTGAGCGTCTCTTGTGGAATGGTTTTTCACGGGGCCGTCGATCCCTGCGATGTGTATCTCTCCCGCTTCAAAGTCATTGATACCGGTCAGGCACTTGATCAGCGTCGATTTGCCTGCTCCGTTTTCTCCCATCAGCGCATGGATCTCTCCCCGGCGAAGTGTAAAATCCACATCCTCCAGGGCCTTCACTCCGGGAAATGTCATGGTGATGCCTCTGGCAGTCAGTACAACATTTTCCTCCATACATCTGCTCCTTTCCAGATTCACATACATCCTTGCACGGCATCTTCAGGATGCCTCTTTGTATGAATAGAATACGGGGGGACGGTTCTTCTGTGTTTTCTCATGTAACACAAAAGAACCGTCCCCCCGTGTCCTGTCCTCTTCAGCACCTCGTCCGGACCAGATGGTCCGGACGGGGGGAACTGTTCGTTTCGGTTCACAAAAGAACTTCAGTATGAATTAATACTGAGCTTCGATGACCTCGTCTGTTACAACGGTCATTTCCTGCGGCTCTCCGTCGATTGAGAAATCAACGATAGCGTCTTCCAGTGCATACCAATGCTCAACCATGTAGACTTCCTTCTCCGGATCTTCTCCAGCCTCAAGCTGCTGGATAACTTCCTCTACGAACGGAGCTGCAAGCGGGTTGCACTCGAAGTCAGCAGTGATCTTCTCAGCCTTGACATCTTCCAGACCAGCTGTGCATGCGTCGAAGGAGATAAGGATGACATCGCCGTTCGGGCCATAGGAAACGCCTGCGTTGTCCATAGCGGTCATAGCGCCGAATGCTTCGTTATCGTTCTGGCAGACAACAACGTTGAACTGTCCTTCATAGGACTTGCAGTAAGACTCCATGACTTCCTGGCCGCCAGCCTCGGTGAAGTCACCGGTCTGCTCGTCAAGGATATTCCAGCCATTAGCCTCAGCGATCTCAGCAAAACCGTCGGAACGGCCGATCTGAGCGGATGCGCCGGTGGATCCGGAGATAACCAGAGCGTTGATCTCTTCAATGCCCTTCTTCTCAGCGTAAGCCTTCAGCCACTCACCTGCTGCAAGACCTTCTGTCTTGAAGTTGGATCCTACCCATGATACATACTTATCGGAGTCGTCAATGGTACGGTCGATTACGATAACCGGGATTCCTGCTTCTTCGCACTCGGTAAGAACGGTGTCCCATCCGGTAGCAATGATCGGGTCGATGATGATGTAGTCAACTTCCTGCTCGATGAAGGAACGAACTGCTTCCTTCTGTGCAGCTTCGTCATTGTCGCAGTCAACAAAGCTCAGGTTGTAGCCGTTCTCCTCAGAGAAGACATCCTGGCAGGACTTTGTGGAAGCGGTACGCCAGTCAGATTCATGTCCAACCTGTGCAAAACCGACATTGATCAGTTCATCAGCTGAAGCGGTCATGCAGCCTGCAAACAGTGCGCCGGCTACTGCGAACGTTAACACTAAACTTTTCCTCATAAGATCCTCCTTTTTCTTCCGGCGGTCAGTCCTCTCTGCCGCCTGCAATTAATGGTGACTCCATTGTAGGTCCGGATGCCGGTAAATACCATGGAATCCTTTCCCGAAAAAGTTTGATTTTTTTCTCTCCGTCCGGCTCCGGAAACAGGAAAAGTTGATTATTTTCTCCAAAAAGTTGATTTTTATCTCATGAGGCGGGCTCTATGCCGGGCTGCAGGAATTCTGAAGGCCAGACTTCACTGCCGGGCGTGTGGACTGTGATCGTCGTTCCCTCCCCGTATGTGCTCTCGATATCCAGGCCGTATCTGTCTCCGAAGTTCAGCTTCAGCCGCTGTGCTACGTTGGCAATGCCGAAACCACTGTTGTCCGCTGACGCCTTCTGCTTTCCGTCCGCAAGAGCCTGCAGGTATTCCAGTTCCTCCGGTTTCATGCCGATCCCGTTGTCCGTGACCCGGATGACCGCATCTTCGCCGTCTTTTCCTGCGGTTATGCAGATCTCACCCATTCCCCGCCTGTTTTTGATCCCGTGATACAGTGCATTTTCCACCAGAGGCTGGAGTGTCATCTTGATGACCGGGACCTGCCGGACTTCTTCCGGAAGTTCGATCCGGTATGAAAGGATATCCCTGTACCGGAACTGCTGTATCTGAAGATATGCCTCTACATGGGAGATCTCCTCGCTGAGCGGAATGATATCCCTGCCGCCGGACAGAGTCGTACGGAAGAACTGGGACAGGGACATGACAATGGATACAACGTCCTCCTTACGGTCTGCCTCTGTCAGCCATATGATATTGTCCAGTGTGTTGTACAGGAAATGAGGATTGATCTGCGCCTGCAGCAGTTTCAGCTCCATGTTCCGGTTGTAGATCTGTTCAGTGCGGATGTCTTCGATCAGTGCGGTGATCTGCTCTGCCATATGATTGAAACTGTCTCCCAGCAGCGCAAGTTCATTTTTAGCCGCAATGTGGACCCTGGTCTCAAAATGCCCCTGTCCGATCTGTTCCGCCGCGTCGCACAATGCCCGGATCGGCCGGGTTATGCTTCGTGTGATCAACATCGCCAGAAGGCTGACAACTACGATGATCAGGAGCAGAAAGATTACTGCTGCACGGATCAGGTTTATCCTGGAGGCGACCATAGCCTGCCGTACCTGTTCCATGCTTACGGTCTCGTATGAGAGATACTCCGCGATACGTTCCTGGATCAGCTCGGTAATGATACGTATGTCCGTATCCAGCTTCACCATATTCTGCTCATAGCTTCCCGTTACTTTTACTTCACTGTCGATCTCTGTCACATATTTGCGCAGGGTCTCCAGCAGTTTCAGGATATGTGTACTGATCTGCGATGCCTGGCGGGATGTCGATGAGATCTCCAGCTGCCGGAAGCTGGCAGTGGCGTCATCGATCATAGTCTCCGGGTTTTCCATTCCGATGACATCCTCCACCTCATCCTTGCCAAGGGATCTTGCGACCATCTGGTACATGACAGAATCCATATCCTCTTTAAACCGGATATTGTACTTATTTACGAGCGTAACATTCTGCACAATACCGTCATAGGAATTGCCGTATCTGCCGAACATGACCAGCAGGAACAGGATGACCGCGACAAAAGGTATGATGATCACACCGCTCATGATCGTCAGCTTCCGCTGCAGATCCATGTTCTCGATCCTCTGGTTGATATTCGATAACCCTTTACGTATCATCGTTTTTCCTTCTCCGATCCGCATCCCTGCCGGTATTCACTCGGCGTCATTCCCTGAGTTTTCTTGAACATAAAACTGAAATAATGGGGGTCTCTGTACCCTACCTGATAGGCGATCTCGGAACTGCGGAGCGCCGTTGTACGCAGCAGATGTTTTGCACGCTCCATCCTCTTCTGGATCAGATATTCAATGAATGTCGTTCCCATTTCCTGAGAAAAGATCGATGAAAAATGATTCGGGCTGATGCTGGCAGTCTCCGCGACACGGTTCAGGGAGATCTCTTCCTTATCATAGTTTTCATCGATATACCGAACCGCCTCACGGAGCATCCGGCTGTACCGCTTCTCCGTATGACTGTCACGGATCTGTATCAGTTCCTTCAGATAAGATGTCAGATACTCTCTGGCCTGGTCCACCGTGACATGCCCCTTCATGAATGTGTTGATGTTCCCGCATGTCTGGTCGATCTCATCAGCAGGGTGATCCATTCCTTTCAGAAACCTGACCATGGAAAAGTACATATCCATGACCAGGTAGTTAAGGAATATCCTGGACTTCAGGTTCTTTTCTCCGATCGAATTGAAGACCTCTCTGACAAATGGCTCGGTCTCCTCATAAGTCCCTGTATGCATGAATTCATCCAGCACTTCCCTGGAGTTCTCGTTGGTAACCGCCCCTTCGACATCCAGCCCGGGCGTATCCTGCCGCAGATGATCCAGAGACAGTTCGCCGGATAATACCACCCTGTTCATTCCATAGATAAAACGGTAGGAGAATGCACGGTTTGCCTCATAGAAAGATCTTCCGATATCGCTGATCCGGTTTACGATCTCACCTTCTCCGATGAAATAAGAAAGATTTTCCTCTGCCTGGATCCGCGCGATCAGACGGCCGGTCAGGCTTCTTCCCTGAGCCTGCAGTTCCTGTTCATCATTTCCGGTTGCCAGCACAGCAAAGCCGTCCTCCCCCCGGTCAAAGAAGTACCAGCCTTCCATGCTGTCAAGCAGCTGGGCAAGTTCTTCCCGGAAGCTGAATTTCAGCCGGCCGGTCTCCCCCTCCCTCACAGTCAGGAGCAGCATCTGATAATAGCGGGCTGTTATATTCATATGCAGTTCTTCCGCCATCTCCAGAAGATTCGGCAGCGGTCTGTCCCCCAGGACCAGAGCCCGCAGAAGCATCTGTTTCTGATAATCACTCTGCTCCCTGCGGATTTCATCCCGCCAGTCCTGCTCGGCAGTACTTCTGCTCTCCTCGATCTTCTGCTTCACCTTCCGGATGCACTCCAGGAGCTTCCCCGGCGGGAGCGGCTTAAGCAGATATTCAGTGACGCCCAGCGAAACAGCACGCTGCGCATAAGAAAATTCATCGTAGCCGGACAGTATGATGATATAAGTCTCCGGCAGTTCCTTTTTCACAAGTTCGGACAGTTCCAGCCCATCCATAAAAGGCATCTTGATATCGGTCAGAAGAATGTCCGGCTTCGTCTCAAGGATCATGGGCCAGGCCAGTTCCCCGTCGCTCGCCTCCCCGACAAATTCTATATCTTCCTTCTTCCAGTCGATCTGCTTTTTAATGCCGTCGCGCATTACGATCTCATCTTCCGCCAGAAACAGTTTGATCATGTGAATCCCTTCTCTTTCCCTGCACGCTGGTTTCCAATCTGAATTATAACATAACAGAGAAAACATGCACTAAAAAGCGGGCGGGGGGATCCCCCGTCCGCTGATCGTATCCGGCCCCAGGCCGGTCTTTATTGATGCGTAATCCTGTGTTTTTCTGCTGCCTGGTCAGTCTGCCGTATCCGGCGGCGCCATCTCGGTGGTCCGCTGCTTCGGCGGGAAGATTATCGAGAATATGAAGAAGCATATTCCGGCAACGATCATTCCGGGAATGATGGACTGATGGACCTTGTAGCTTCCGATCATACCGTGCCATACATTGTCGATCAGGACAACGACGACGGTTCCGCTGATCAGGGACGCGATGGTTCCTGCTGTGGAAGCTCCGCTCCAGTACATTCCGACAACATACGGGAAGAAAGTTCCTGCAGCGCGGAGTGTGAAGCAGAACATCAGGATGGTGAGCAGGCTGCTGGTGTTGAACAGTGCGATGAACATTGCGAACACGCCGACTACCAGCATGGTTCCCTGTGTTACATGCATGACTTTCTTGCTGTCAGCATCCTTGTCGATAAACTGCTTGTAAATGTCATTTGCAAAAACCGAACCTGCTCCGAGAAGGTCAGAGTCGGAGGAGGACATGGTCGCGGAGATGATACCTGCGAAGAGCAGTCCGCAGATGATAGCCGGCATGACTTCCGCCGCGAGGACAGGAAGCGCATAGCGTGCACCGACGCTTGCGAAGTCATCAGCACTGAACTTGCCCATGTTGATGAGGGCGAGCATGATGATGCCGAGGACTGCCGGGATGAATGCGTATACGAAGTTGCAGATTGCGGAAAGGATCGCGCCCTGCTTGGCTGCCTTCTCATCTTTGGCCGCATAGAAACGGGATACCGCTTCCTGGCCGACCGAGAAGGTTGCAACATACATGACGACAAGTCCTATGATACTGATGATATCATAGCCTCCGTCTTTACCTCCGATCAGAGACAGGGTTCCTGCCGGAATATTCGCGGTCACAGCGCTCCAGCCGCCTGCATAGCGCAGGCCGAACGGGATTGCGATCGCCATACCTACGATGATCAGGACCATCTGTACGTTGTCGGTGATGGATACGGACCAAAGGCCGCCCATGATGGAATATGCAGTAACAACGCCGGCTGTGATGATAACAGCCAACTTATAGTTGATGCCGAGCATTGTGGAAAGAACGACTGCTGCTGCAATAAACTGTCCTGCCGTCAGTCCAACCAGCGGTATGAAGGTTACGATACTGGTGATCAGGCCGGTTCCCTTGCCATAGCGTCTGCGGAAATACTCCGGAACCGTTTTGATCTCAGTCTTGCGGAACATCGGAGCGATGAAACTCATGATGATAAATGCAATTCCGATCGCGATGATGTACCATGCGGAACTCAGGCCGTATCCGGACATACCGTTCTGGACAACGCCCAATGAAGATCCGCCGCCGATCTCTGTAGCTGTCAGAGTACCTGCCATAAGGATCGGTCCAAGGCGTCTGCCTGCGACCATGAAATCTGAGTTGCTCTTAATACGTTTTGAAGAAGCCCAGCCGATGTAAAGCATGAAGAGCATATACAATACAACAATAACCGTTACCGTTACATTTACATGCATACTCTACTCCCTTTCTTTAAACAGTTAACAGTAGCATCCCTTAAACCGGAATGAACAGCTGTATTCCTTTTTTATACTTTAACCTCCTTTTAACCTCCCCTTCTATATATTCACAGCCGTCAATCCGAAAACTACAGGGTCAGTATACTATAAACAACTCGTTTAATCAAATATTGAGGGCAAAAAACAACATCAGAACAGCTTTCTTTCGCAAGCCGTTCTGATGCCGGATTTTTATTTATTAAATTATGCTATGCGGCTGATACTTCTGTTCCGGGACTGGCCTCAGTCTGCCCTCCGCCGGAGTCAGCTGTCTCTGTCTCATGCTTCCTTTCCACAGCTCCTTTTGCCATATTCGGATGTGAGCTGGAATGGATCTGGTCTGCTCCAAACAGGACTGCAAGCACTATGCAGACCGCGATCAGGATACGTGGCTTGACTCTGGACAGCAGGATATCAAACAGCGGGGCGATCACATAGACAACCATACAGCAGCCCACTCCGAACACCAGCAGTCCCTCTGCGCAGATTCTGCCATGCAGATTCAGGAAGTAGCCGTCATATGACCACCATCTCTGATGGAATTTCGTCTCCAGGTACCAGCCTGAAAAGTATTCCAGCGTTCCGCACAGTATGATGGCTGTGATAAACTCCAGCACAGGATTCTTACGGAACCGTGAACACAGTATAAGAACGATCACTCCGCCCGATCCATAGATCGGAAGCCATGGCCCCAGAAGGGTTCCGCGGTTCACGAACTCTCCTGCCTGCATATAGTGAAGAGCAACTTCCCATGTCCATCCGATGAAGGAGAAGCTGATGAACAGCAGGAAGAGCGTCCATACAGAGTAGTTCCGAAGGAATGAAACCTGGTCTTTCTTCGAGAGCTCTTTCCTTCGCCACATCGGGTTGAGCCACTGGGGATACGCCATCCCTTCCATACACATACGGTAATGCGCGATTGAATATTTTCTGCCTTCAAGCTCATCATATTTCTGCTTGGATGCCAGGGATCCCCACCAGATTCCGAACCAGTCTGCAAGTACCTTCCTGAATCCTGTCAGTTCCATCTTCTGCTCATGGATCAGCGTGATCTCATCCACAACGTCGAAGTATGTCTCATAGAGAAGGATCTTGTCAGCCTTCTGATACATGTACGGATCATTCAGGATAGCGCAGCCCTCGATCTGATTGCGGATCGCCTCTTCGCGGACTTTGACATAAAACTCCGTCTCGCAGGAAGTTCTGTATGCAACGCCATAGACATATTCAGAGATGCCGAATGTAACCGAGCCCAGTATATGCCATCCGATCAGCGTAAGCTGGTACAGAAACAGTTCCATCTTATGGCCGTTCATCATCTTTCTGGAGAGGGTTATCGCTTCCCTTGCCTTGATATCCGGATTCTCCGCCACGATATATGGTACTGCGAAATAAGAATACATCTTGATGAAGCCGCCTATGATGGTTATGGACCACAGCGCCTGGAATATATCCGTCACAAACATCACCCAGGATGCCCTGAACCACTTGCGTATCGCGGCAATATGCAGCAGATCCGCAGGAGAGATATTCTCATAAACGCGTACCAGGATAAGGATTCTCCTGTAGATTACGCAAAACATATTCTGTATACAGAAAAACACGAAAAGATACCAGGTTAAGCTGATCAGGGTAAATATCACACCCACAATGCTTTCAGACTTAACGATCGTGAAAAGAGTCCTTGCAATGGAGGAATAGAACTGTCCTGAATCGACCATGTTCACAATCTGTGAGAGAACACCTCTGGTTCTTCCCAGCATCTTGCTCGTATCACCCTTCTCCTGGATCTGTCCTGCCAGCTGCTCCGATACAGCTTCACCCTGTGACAGGCGACCCTCCATGATCTCATCCAGCACCGTATCGCTGTCCAGGATGGATCCGACATCTTCCTTTTCACTGTCCGCGTTTTTGCTGTTCGCGCCAAACAGCGGGTTCTCGCCCCAGCTGTCCTTGATATATGAGAATTCTGTTCCGAACAGGATTATTACCAGTGTCAGGAAGAACAGGACCATATAGTGGCTGCGTACTACAGCATGGCTTTTCTTCTTCAGTTCTTTGCGTTGTTTCAGTATCGTGTATTTTTCCATTTGCCTACTCCGGTTTTTATTATTTTTGTATTATCAGTAAACTCACGCGGTGAAAAACTTATGCCGGCGTTCACTCTTTTTCCTGATTCTTTACTGCCAGCGCGATCGACACTCCCGGCCTGTAATACGGGATCAGTGTCGCCTGCAGTGCGTGATACAGGTCGTTCTTGCCCGGCCACACCGTTCCGATCACATGATTCTCACGGTCCATCTGGTGGAACCAGGACCCATTTACATGGTCTACTACCTTATCGTCCAGATATTCCAGAAAATCTGCATAGTAATCTGCATAGACCTGTTTTCCTGTCACCCGGTACAGCGTCGCCGCTGTATTGATTCCTTCGGCGAGGACCCAGTGCATGCGGTCATGTACCACGGGCACTCCGTTCCAGTCGGTGGTGTACACGAGTCCGGGGGCCCCGTCCGCGTTCCACGCATCCTGCACTGCACGCAGGAAGAGATTCTCAGCAGCTTCCACATATCGTCCGAGAGACGCCGTATCCTCCTTGAATGTCGAGACCGCCCACTGAGTGATCAGGCGGCTCCACTCCAGGCCGTGCCCGGGCGTCGCTCCGTAGGGTTTGAACTGATCTGCCGGCCTGTCCTTATTGCATTCCAGGTCAGGTTCCCAGTCTTTGCTGAAATGTTCCGGAATCCTCCAGTTGTTCTTCGAAGCCCAGCCAAGCACTCTGTCAATGATCCGGCCTGCGCGCACCCGGTATTCCTCTTTTCCCGCAGCATCTGCAGCCGCCAGGAATGCTTCCACGGTATGCATATTCGCGTTCAGTCCGCGGTAATCATCCAGAACAGTGAATTCCGTATTCCAGGTGTCGTACGCCATGCCTTCCTCTTCGTTCCAGTAGAAGCGGTCGTAGGCTTCAAGCGCATCATCCAGAAGTTCCTTCGCGCCTGGCCTTTCCGCAAGAAGGGCTGAAGTAGCTGCCAGGATCACAAACGCATGTGCGTAGCACAACTTGTTCGGAAGGTACGATCCGTCAGCGGCAACTCCCGGATACCATCCTCCGTTCTGTTTATCCTTCAGTTCTCCGTTCAGTCCTTTCAGAGCCTGGTCGATCAGCTCTCCGCTTCCTGCATGTCCAAGGAAATGACCGATGCTGTACGAATGGGCCATCCGGCACGTGACAAATGTCTCACGCGGACGGTCTGTCCACGGAGTACCGTCATCGCCAAGGTAGTACGACGATCCCTGCGGTGAAGGGAATCTGTGCCCGAACTTCAGCAGATCCTCTGTGAGGCTGTTCATAAAGGCTCTGTTTTCATCCGTATCGATCTGATACTTTCTGTCCTTCTCTCCCATATCGTTCTCCTTCGATTTATTCACAGTGCTCCGGGTATTTATTTGACCGGAAGTATCGTATCACACTCTCTCAATCTTGATCAGATTGGTGTTGCCGGACTGTCCGGTCACATAGCCTCCCGTGATAACGATGCGGTCATCTTTCTTAAGTCCCAGAGTATCAATAGCATTCTTGCGCGCACTGTAGAAGAGCACGTCTGTCGACGGATAATACTCGCTCATCTGCGGGATCACGCCCCAGGAAAGCGCGAGCTTACGCCATGTCTTCTCATCCGTGGTAAGTCCGATGATATCCACCGGCCCGCGGAATCTGGAGACCATGCGGGCGGTCATTCCGGAGATCGTGCAGGCAACGATGACCTTTGCCTTGATGTCGATCGCCATGCCGCAGGTCGCATGAGAGATGGCATCCACTTCATTTTTAATAAAGAAGGATGCATCATGGAAATGCTGTGTATAGTCGATGTTCTTCTCCGTCGTCTCCGCGATCCGGGCCATCGCCTCCACAGACTCGACAGGGTATTTGCCGGCCGCCGTCTCTCCCGAGAGCATGACTGCGCTGGTGCCGTCATAGACTGCATTGGCTACGTCGGAAGTCTCCGCACGGGTCGGACGCGGATTGTTGATCATAGACTCCAGCATCTCGGTGGCGGTGATCACTCGCTTGCCCAGCATACGGCACTTGGTGATCAGATTCTTCTGGATCGCAGGAAGCTGTTCGAAAGGAATCTCCACACCCATGTCACCGCGCGCGACCATGATTCCGTCACATTCCATGCAGATGTCTTCGATATTGTCAAAGCCGGACTGATTCTCGATCTTGGCGATCAGCTCGATGCCCTCTCCGCCATTCTCTTTCATGAATTCGTGCACATCGATCAGATCCTGGCGCACGGATACAAAAGAGCATGCGATGAAGTCAACTCCGTTCTGGATGCCGAACAGTATATCCGACTTGTCCTGCTCGGACAGGTAGGTCTGATGGATCACCTTCCCCGGGAAGCTCATGCTCTTGCGGTTGGACAGTGTCCCGCCGCACTCGACTACGGTTTTGATCTCCTGCCCTTCGACACCCAGTACACGGAAGCACAGCAGGCCATTGTTCACCAGGATCTTGTCTCCCGGCGCCATATCTTCGTAGAGCTTCGGATAACTGACACTGACCCTCTCATTTGTTCCGACGATCTGCTCCGGCGTAAAGGTGAACAGATCTCCTTCTTTCAGTTCGACACTCCCGTTCTCAAAAGTACCGACACGATATTCCGGTCCTTTTGTATCCAGCATGATCGCAATGGGAAGCTGCATGTCACTGCGGACCTTACGGATCGTCTCGATCCTTCTCAGGTGCTCATCATGTGTTCCGTGGGAAAAGTTGAGTCTGGCTACGTTCATGCCGGCGCTGCACAGAGCACGCAGCATCTCTTCTGATTCACTGGCAGGTCCGATGGTACATACGATCTTTGTTTTTCTCATATCCGTCTCCTGTCTGCAGGCATACTGCATAAAAGATTGCGACTCTGTCCCGAAAATAACACATTTATGTGGTTTATTGTATCATTCCTTTCCCGGGCTTGCCATAAAAACCTATTCTCTTCAGATAAATGAACAATTCTATCCTGCAAAAAGAAATCCCCGGCCATTTTAAAAGCCGGGGATATACTTAACATTACTGAATCAGTTTTATTTCTCTGCATACGGAAGCCTGCTCCGGAATCCGGACCGGAGACAATTACTCGTAATCAAATGTCTTCAGGAACGCCTGCGCACGCAGAGTCTGCGGTTTTGAGAAGAATGCTTTCGGATCACTGCTTTCCTCCACGATCTCTCCATCGTCCAGAAACAGCACGCGGTCCGCGATAGCACGCGCAAACGCCATCTCGTGCGTGACAATCAGCATGGTGCTCCCTGAGCGCGCCAGGGACAGGACCACCTCAAGCACTTCATGCACCATCTCCGGATCCAGAGCAGCCGTGATCTCATCCAGCAGCAGGATCTCCGGATGCATGCACAGTGCGCGGACAATCGCCACACGCTGTTTCTGTCCGCCTGACAGCTGCCTGGGATAATCGTCTCTGCGATCCGCCAGGCCAACTCGCTCCAGCAGTTCCATGGCCTCTTCCTCCGCCTCCGCGCGTGGCCGCTTCTGTACCTTTTCCGGTGCCAGCGTAATATTCTGCAGGATCGTTTTGTGCGGGAACAGGTCATAGCTCTGGAACACCATCCCGATCTTCTGTCTCATCTTGGTGATATCTCTGGCGTCTCTTCGAACCGGCTGACCATCCAGCAGTATCTGTCCGCCCTGGATGTCTTCCAACGCATTGATACAGCGAAGAAGCGTACTTTTACCGCATCCGGAAGGCCCGATCACCACGATCACCTCTCCCCTGCGTACCGTCAGACTCAGATCCTTCAGGACCACGCTCCCCTCAAATACCTTATGCAGATGTTCGATCCTGAGTACTTCATTTTCCATTGTCATGCCCACCTTTTCTCAAGCCACGCCGCCAGCCTGCTGACCGGCCAGCAGATCAGAAAATACATCAGAAACACCACTGCGAACACGCCGAAAGCCGCGTTCGGAGACGTTTTGCGGTTCGCCTCGATGATCTGCTGCCCGACTTTCAATACCTCTACGATCCCGATCATCATCACCAGGCTGGTCGTCTTGATCATGCGCGTGATCAGGTTGATAGAAAGCGGGATCAGCCTGCGGACGGTCTGCGGCAGGATCACATACCGGAATGCAGCCGTCTCGCTCATTCCCAGAGCCGCCGCACTCTCATACTGGATCCTGGGGATACTGATCAGAGCTCCGCGCACCAGGTCTCCCATCTCTGCTGTTCCCCAGAAAGTGAAAACAATGATGGCCGCCGTTTCCGCCTCCAGATTCCAGCCAAACACGCGGGTAGTACCGAAATACACGATAAACAGCAGTACCATCTGAGGCATGATCCGCACGATCTCCAGATAAACCCTGAGCAGTGCTTTCACAAAAGTGCTTCGCGAGGTCATCAGCATTCCTGCCAGGATCCCAAGCACGATGCTGATTGCCACAGAGATCAGACTGATGCGGACCGCCGTCCAGAGTCCCCCGAGAAGCCGCAGGAAATTGCTTCCCTTAAAAAGAACGTCAATTCCCAAACTCTGCATAGCGCAGCCTCCTCTCCAGGACAGTTCCCAGCAGTGACACGGGAAGCAGCATGATGAGATAGAACACCACCAGAAGAGTCAGGCATTCAATCGTCTTTGCGTACATACCGATCAGGTCCTTGGCGGTGAACATCAGATCCATCAGGCTGATGACTGAAAAAACACTGGTCTCCTTCAGCAGAAAAACCACGTTTGCCACGATCCCGGGCATGCTCGAAGCAGCTGCCTGCGGGAAGATCACATAGCGGAAAGTCTGAAAGCGGCTCATGCCAAGGCTCAGTGCACTCTCCTCCTGTACCGGCGCGATATTGTCCAGTCCGCTGCGGAAGGTCTCAGCCATGTACGCTCCGCCAAGAAGCCCCAGGCCAAGGCTGCCGCAGACCTCGGCGCTTATGCGGACGCCAATCTTCGGCAGCGCAAAATACAGAAAAAACAGCTGCACCAGAAGCGGCGTATTGCGCAGCAGTTCCACATAGACGGTAACCACTCCCTGCAGTACCGGGATATGCAGCTGACGGATCAGCGTGCATCCAAGTCCGATTACAAGCGCCCAAAAGACGCCCTGCCACCCGATCCTGAGTGTGAGCAGCAGTGCGTCCCGGTAAAGAGGGATATATGAGAGGATTACATTCATATCCATTCAGGACATTTCCCTCCTGTTTAATCTGGTTTCTTATTCTGCCTCCGTTTCACTGCCTGACACTGCTCCGCCTTCGATCACCAGGGTATCCTCGTAATCAGCACCGTAGGTATCCAGCAGGGTTGCTTCATAATCTGCGTGGAAGAAATTCTCTTCACCCAGAGAGACAATCTCATCATTGAGCCAGTTCAGCAGAGTCTCATTGCCTTTGGTGACTGCCGGCGCGATCGTATCCGCACTGCCCAGGGACGGGATGCCGACCACATAGCCTTCATTTTCAATGGAAAATGCGATGACCTCGGTATTGTCATTGGCCCATGCAACGCCGTTCCCGTTCTCAAATGCGGTTTTCGCCTCGGCGTATGCATCGTACTTCTGCAGCTTGATCTCTGGATTGTTCTTCACCAGGTAGGTCTCGGCAGTCGTCCCTGAGATAACGATGACCTGATCGTCCTCTCCGATATCATCCAGGCTCTCGATTACCGCGTCCTCCGGTGACACAACGCCCAGTGCCACATTCATGTACGGCAGTGCAAAATCCACTTCTTCGGCGCGCTCCGGCGTCACCGTGAAATTCGCCAGGATGATATCGACCTTGCCAGTCTGCAGATACTCGATACGGTTTGCCGCTTCGGTTGATACATAGTTGATCTCCACGCCCAGATCTTCTCCGAGGCGCTCGGCCAGGTAAACATCATATCCCTGGTATTCTCCGTTCTCATCCACATATCCGAACGGACTCTTGTCCGAGAATACGCCGATATTGACAGTTCCGCTCTCCTTGATCTCATCCAGTGTGCGGAAGTTCTCATCCGCAAACACGGGGGAGACGAGCGCTGTACCCAGGCCAAGTGCAGTCAATACTGCAATCACTGTATTCTTTCTGATCTTTTTCATAACATACTCCTCATCTCGTCAATTACTGCTTATTTCAGTTTTACTGATTCACTTTTGCAGCGGCTTCAAAGCCCTGCTCAAGATCCCAGATGATATCGTCGATGTGTTCGGTTCCGATGGACAGACGGATCGTATTCTGATAGATGCCTGCCGCTTCCAGCTGCTCCGGCGTCATCTCCGCATGGGTCGTGTCATACGGATGGATCACCAGGCTCTTGACGTCCGCCACATTCGCCAGGAGGGAGAAGATCTTCAGACCATCGATGAACGCGTATGCTTCCTCCTTGCCGCCTTTGATGCGGAAGGTGAAGATAGACGCTCCGCCGTTCGGGAAATACTTCTCGTACAGCGCGTGATCAGGATGATCCGGGAGGGAGGGATGACTGACCTCCTCCACCTGCGGATGGGCTGCCAGGAACTCCACTACCTTCTTCGTGTTCTCCGCATGCCGCTCCAGGCGCAGGGACAGAGTCTCGAGACCCTGCAGAAGCAGGAATGCATTGAACGGTGAGATGGCGGCTCCGGTGTCGCGAAGCAGGATCGCGCGGATATAGGTCACATAGGCCGCAGCACCTGCTGCCTGTACAAAGGACACACCATGGTAACTGGCATTCGGTTCCGTGAACTGCGGGAATTTACCCGATGCAGCCCAGTCAAATCTGCCTCCGTCTACGATCAGTCCTCCCAGGGTGGTCCCGTGGCCTCCGATGAACTTGGTAGCTGAATGTACTACGATATCCGCCCCGTGCTCGAACGGACGGATTGCATATGGCGTGCCGAAGGTATTGTCGATCACCAGCGGAATCCCATGCCTGTGCGCGATCTGTGCAACCGCATCGATATCCGGGATATCAGAATTCGGATTGCCAAGCGTCTCGATAAAGATCACCTTCGTCTTTTCCGTAATCGCATTCTCGACTGCTTCCAGATCATGCACATCCACAAAGGATGTCTGAATGCCATAGTTCGGAAGTGTCTGGTCCAGCAGGTTGTAGCTTCCGCCGTAGATCGTATTCTGTGCTACAACGTGATCTCCTGCTCCGGCCAGTGCCAGGATCGAATAGGTGACCGCCGCTGCACCTGCCGCCAGCGCCAGTGCTCCGACGCCGCCTTCCAGAGCAGCTATTCTCTCCTCCAGAACACCCTGGGTGGAGTTTGTCAGACGGCCGTAGATGTTTCCCGCATCCCGAAGGCCAAAACGGTCAGCTGCGTGCTGTGCGCTGTGGAATACATATGATGTTGTCTGATAGATCGGAACCGCCCGTGCGTCGGTCGCCGGATCTGCCTGTTCCTGTCCTACATGAAGCTGCAGTGTCTCAAATTTACAGATATGTTCACTCATAATTATCTCCTTTTCATTCGTCCGGAAGCCCGCTTCCGTCTATTTGCCTATCGGTTTAGTAGGAATATAAGGCATACATGAGTATTCGTCAATTATCGAAAATCTAGTGCCAGTTCAAGGTTTTTCCTATAACAAAACAAGAGGCCTCCGCAGCCTTCAATTCTCCCATATCCGAATAAGCTGAATATCATGGAATCTTCTCTGCGATGTTTCCATATGGCAAACAAGCATTTCCATATGGAAACATCACGGTTGATATATGGGTGTTTCTATGTTATACTCTTGTTGTATATAAGCGGTATTGCCTGAAAGGAGTAAGATTCATGACGCTTGAAGAGATGAAAAAAAAGAAGACCGAACTCGGTCTTACCAGTGAGATGATCTCTCAGTTATCGGGCGTTCCGCTTGGAACGGTACAAAAGATCTTCGCGGGAACCACCAAAGCTCCGCGAAGGCTTACGATCGAGGCACTGGAAAAAGTACTCGATCGGTCTGATGAAGCCTCTCAGGCATTCCCGGCTGCTCAGGGTCGTCGATATACGCTGGATGATTACTATGCGCTGCCGGATGAACAGCGGGTCGAACTGATCGATGGTGTCTTCTATGATATGGCGGCACCATCTTACCTGCATCAGGCAATCCTCATACAACTGCTGCGTCTTTTTTCGGATTGCGCCGAACAGCATGATATGCCATGCGAGGTGTTTATCGCTCCTTGCGATGTACGCCTGGACCGGGACAACTATACCATGGTGCAGCCGGATCTTCTGGTAATCTGCGGCAAACAGGATTACCTGCATATGAAGCGGCTGGAAGGAGCTCCTGACCTGGCGGTGGAGATTCTCTCACCCTCTACCCGCTCCAAGGATATGATCCTGAAACTGTACAAGTATGAGAAAGCCGGCGTCCGTGAATACTGGATTGTAGACCCGGAGCAGCGGACTGTGACGGTTCATTTCTTTGATACCGATCACTATGATCCCATACGATACTCATTCCATGATCAGATTCCGGTACAGATCTCAAAGGGAAAGTGCTTCATTGATTTCTCCAGGATCGCGGAAAGACTGGCCCGCTATGAGTGACAGACGGAAAAACGGGGGGCAGCTGCCTGCCGCTATATGCCACAGACAGCTGCCCTGTAACCAATTCCTGTTCAATGGTATGGTACCTGTTTTATTTCTCTGAGTTGTTGAAGAGTCCGGACAGTTCCTCCGCATGTTCCTGCAGGACTTTCAACACATAGGTATCCCAGTGGCGGGCATCCTTGCTCTCAGAGCCAAACACGTAATCCTCCTGTCCGTAATCGATCACATCAAATCCGGGGGTCGCCTTGCTGGCACCCTTTGTCCGATAGCTGACCGCATCTGCCAGAGAGAAGGTGACAGCGGACAGGTCACTGGTATTCACCCAGCTGCTGATATCCGTACCGGTGGCTTCTGAATCAGTTCCGTTCTCTGTGGTCTCTCCCGCAGCAGGCTTGCTCACCTGTACTGCACCTTCCACATACTTGCCATACATCTCGTCCACATACAGGGAGAAGGAGTCTCCGAGAATCTCAGACGGTACGTGTCCGCCATCCCACTGCCAGGCGATGTCAGCATCCGTACCGCTGTTCAGCCAGGCGATCTGCAGATTCAAAGAAGCAAACATGGACATATCTCCTTCGGATGCTCCCATCAGGATCCTGGTCCAGGTCGGAGATTCCGTATCTTCGGCTCCGATGTAGTTCAGAGGGTTGTAGAGGGACACGATGTTGTTCCCATATGCATCGCCAGCCTCAATCTCAGCGATATCTGCCTCATATGCTTCCACCATCTCTTCATAGGTACTGTAATTATTCGAATCGGTGCTGCTGCCGGATGCCTGTGTGGTACCTGCATCCGGGGTACCAACGATCATGGTATCTCCAGAAGTACCTTCCTGATCCTGGTCCGGGACCTCACCCATAGTTCCGCCCGGAAATCCATCCATAGCACCATCGGGGCGACCGCCCATGTCTCCTTCTGTCATGTCTCTATCCGGGAATCCCCCCATGTCTCCATCGGGGTGACCGCTCATGTCTCCGCCTGGACCTCCGCCCATATTTCCTCCGGGAGCACCCATTTTTTTCGAATCTGAACTGCCTTTGGAGTATCTGCCTTCGATGAATGCAGCTGCGAAGTCTTCAGTCGTCATGGCTGCCACTTCTTCATCGCTCAGCGGATTTCCCTCTTCATCAAACCATGTCCAGCCTTCCGCATACCCAAGGCTGTCCAGATACCACTGCAGATTGGAAATAAACTCTGCAAGGTACAGATCCAGATAAGTTCCGCCATATCCATTGGTATCCGGATATTTCTCTTCATCATATTCAATGGTCAGGTCGATGATGTCTTCCTGGTCCCCGTCTTCATTCAGGTCAAATCCGACGGCTGACTCTTCAACGGACAGTTCCTGCGCATTAATGTATTCCATATACTCCTGTGACAGGTACTTTGCCATGGCTTTCTGAAAGTCAGAACCGAAATCATAGTCTTCATCCAGGTAGTATTCAAAGGCCATGGTCATATCGCCTTCATACAGAGATGTGATCGCGCTGTATGCGATGCAGCCCCATGCGCCGTCGGAGATCTCCAAATCTTCTCCATTGATGGAAACCGTTGTGGAATACCCATCCTCTGTGCGGTAGACTCCTACTGCCCCTGCTTCAATCTGATAATCGTAAAAGTCCGGGTTGTTGGAGGTTGCCGCAAACATTGTCGCATGAGCCCCGCCTCCGGAGCCGCCTGTGGATACCAGATAATCCGCACATCCCGGAAGGTTTCCTAAAAGGATATTGTATTTCACAAAGCGAGCTGCTGCCTTCTGGTCAGTCAGGCAACTGGGTGCGTCACCTGTGTAATAAGAATTTCCGGATTCATCCTGCGCAGTGTCCTGCTTGCCGCGGTTGCCGCATGTGATGTTGATATAGCCGTCTGCTGCATACGTAGTTCCTGCAAGTGTATTGGTGGAGGAGCCATAACCTGCTGCGCCTGTGTTCAGGATCAGCGGCGCCGTCGAAGCTGTATAGATCTGACCGTTGGTACTGGTCACCTGTGCCTCATAATCGATCACAAGAGACCCATTGACTGCATCGCTGTAATCCTGAGCCGTGATGTCGGCGTCACCGTCTTTATCAGTATCGATCCCTGTCACATAAGCGCCGGGCACGCATACTGACACTCCCTGCTGATCCGGCAGTTCCGGATAAGCCACTGCGGATACAATAGACATGACCCATGCGTCTGCATCTTCCATGTAAGACCACGTCACCTCTTCGTTGTTTGCCAGGTTCAGTGTCTCTTCGATGTAAGCCTGCTCTTCCGTGCTCGTGTATTCCATGCTGCCAGTGCTTTGCGCGCTGTCTGTACTGTCTGCTTCATTTTGAGTTTCTGTCTCGATGACTGTATACTCGGTTGCTTCCTGCCCGTAAACTGCGCCTGTACATACTAATGAACAGGCAAGCAGAAGGCTGAGTGCATTAACGATCTTCATATGATTCTCCTTTGTTTCCAGAATAACCGGATCTGCCCGGCTTTCATTTTGACCGTATCATAAGGAACAGATTCGTCGTAAATGTGAACCGAACGTTAGATGAAGATTAATTATTCGAAGAATTATTCCAAGGCATACCTGCAGGGTATGGAGACGCAGGACTACTGGATATTTCAAACTAAAAGGAATTCATTTTATGATAATTGGGGTTAATTGTTTTACTCCTGTTTATGATGGCCGGAATGCTTTTGATTCCTGCCGCAGGAAGGGAAGGGGTAACAGCTATGAAATATGTATTTGTCACCGGTGGTGTTGTATCAGGACTTGGAAAAGGGATTACGGCAGCTTCGGTTGGACGGCTCCTCAAGGCCAGGGGATACCGGGTCACCATGCAGAAATTTGATCCTTATCTCAACATCGATCCGGGAACCATGAATCCAATCCAGCACGGAGAAGTATTCGTTACCGATGACGGCACCGAGACGGACCTTGACCTGGGGCATTATGAGCGGTTCATCGATGAAAGCCTCGACTGCCACGCCAATGTCACTTCCGGAAAGGTCTATGAGGCTGTCCTTGCCAGAGAACGGCACGGTGACTACATCGGAGGCACCGTGCAGGTCATCCCTCATATCACCAATGAGATCAAATCCCGTTTCTATGGAGCGGATGATCCTGACAGCGACCAGATCGCGATCATTGAAGTCGGCGGTACTGTCGGAGATATTGAGAGCCAGCCGTTTCTGGAAGCGATCCGTCAGTTCCAGTGGGAGGTGGGGCGTCATAACGCGATCATGATCCATGTCACGCTGGTCCCCTATCTGAAAGTCTCCGGTGAGTTGAAGACAAAGCCGACCCAGATGAGTGTCAAACGGCTGCAGGAGATCGGTATCCAGCCGGACATCCTGGTCTGTCGTACGGAGTACCCGCTCACTGACTCGATCCGCAGCAAGATCGCCCTGTTCTGTAATGTTCCGGTGGAACATGTGCTTGAGAATCAGGACGTGGAACATCTCTACGAGATTCCTCTGATCATGGAGAAGGAACATCTGGCTCAGAGTGTACTGGAATGCCTGCATCTTCCCACTCCCGCTCCGGATCTGTCCGAGTGGGAGCAGGTGGTACGTGTTCTGCACCATCCGGAAAACAACGTCCGTATTGCTCTGGTCGGGAAATATACTCAGCTTCATGACGCTTATCTGTCCGTAGCGGAAGCTCTGAAGCACGGAGGCATAGCCAACCACTGTCATGTCGAGATCCTCTGGATCGAATCGGAAGATCTGACGGAAAAAACTGCACCGAAACTTCTGGCTGGTGCAGACGGGATCATCGTTCCGGGAGGATTCGGCAGCCGCGGCATCGATGGGATACGCTACGGTGCACGCTATGCAAGGCACCACAGGATTCCGTTCCTTGGAATCTGCCTGGGAATGCAGATGGCGATCGTAGATTTCGCCAGAGATGTTTTGAAAATGAAAGATGCTGACAGCACTGAGTTTGAACCCGCCACTAAGCATCCGGTCATCGACCTGATGCCGGAGCAGAAGGGTGTTACGGATCTTGGAGGAACCATGCGCCTTGGCGCATATCCATGTGTTCTGAAAAACGGAACACGCTCTTACCACCTCTATACGCAGGCCGTGATCTCAGAGCGCCATCGCCACCGCTGGGAAGTGAACAATGACTACCGCAGTGCTCTCGAAGAAGCCGGCATGATCATTGCCGGAACTTCTCCGGACAACAGGATTGTGGAAATGATCGAGCTGAAAGACCATCCCTTCTTCATCGGTACACAGGCTCACCCGGAATTCCGCTCCAGACCGAACCACGCACATCCGCTCTTTGCAGGACTGATTGAAGCAGCGATACGACACCGAAAAGCGGTCTGATGCTTTTGTTTATTTCCGAGTTATGACTTACGCGGGGCTGAATGGCATGTTTTGCTACTTCAGACCCGCGATTTGCTTTTCTTCCTCTGCGGCGCGGGTCTGACGAACTACTTTTGTTTATTCTGACCCGCGGCTTGCTTTTCCTCGCTCCGCTGACGGGTCTGATTGGTATGTTTTGCCACTTCTGACCCGCCGTTTATTTTTCTCCTCTTCCGGCGCGGGTCTGACGAACTACTTTTGTCGATTCTGACCCGTGTCTTGCTTTTCCTCGCTCCGCTCATGGGTCTGATTGGCTTGTTTGGCTACTTCAGANNNNGCGGGTCTGACGAACTACTTTTGTCGATTCTGACCCGTGTCTTGCTTTTCCTCGCTCCGCTCATGGGTCTGATTGGCTTGTTTGGCTACTTCAGACCCGTGTCTTGCTTACATGGCTTACAAGCTGCAGATTCTCTCTACCGCAGCCTTCGTGTTTTCATAGGATCCGAAAGCTGTCAGCCGGAAGAAATGCTCTCCGGCAGGGCCGAAACCTGATCCAGGAGTTCCCACCACAGCCGCACGCTCCAGCAGATGATCGAAGAATTCCCAGGAAGTCATCTGTCCTGGTGTCTTCAGCCAGATATATGGAGCGTTGACTCCGCCGTATACCGTGTACCCGGCAGCCTTCAGTCCGTCCAGAATGCAGGCTGCATTGCGCATATAGTAGTCGACCTGCTCTCTCGTCTGTCTGCGGCCTTCCTCAGAATAGACTGCTTCCCCTGCTCTCTGTACGATATAGGGTGCCCCGTTGAACTTGGTACTCTGGCGTCTTGCCCACAGGTCGTTCAGAGAAACATCTCCGCACATGAGCTGCTTCGGAACCACCGTAAATCCCAGTCTGGTTCCGGTGAATCCTGCGTTCTTGGAAAAGCTTCGAAGTTCGATCGCGCACTTCTTCGCGCCTTCACACTCATAGATCGTATGAGCAATGCCGTCTTCCCTGATATATGCTTCATATGCTGCGTCATAGATGATCACTGATCCGCTGTTCAGAGCATAATCCACCCATTTCTGCAGTTCGCTCTTTGAGATGGTCATGCCTGTCGGGTTGTTGGGGAAGCACAGATAGATGATATCCGGACGCTCCGAAGGAAACTGCGGGACAAATCCGTTCTCTTCCGTGCAGGGCAGATAGATGACTCCTTCGTATCTGCCGGTCAGCGGATCTGCCAGGCCGGTCCTGCCGCCCATGACATTGGTATCCAGATAGACCGGATACACCGGGTCGCATACTGCAATACGGTTCTGCATGCCAAAGATATCGCCGATGTTGCCGGAATCGCTCTTTGCACCGTCACTGACGAAGATCTCATCGGTTCCGATGTCCGCTCCGCGGCTTCTGTAATCATGCTCACAGATTGCTCTTCTCAGGAATTCATATCCTCCATCCGGCGCATAACCCCGGAACGTCTCCGGATGAGCCATTTCTTCGACCGCATTCTTCATAGCATCGATCACCGCCGGTGCAAGGGGAAGCGTCACATCACCGATTCCGAGACGCAGAATATCCTTCTGCGGATTCGCAGCCGAGTATGCTGCCACCTTGGAAGCGATTGTTGAGAACAGGTAGCTTCCCTGCAGTTTCAGATAGTTTTCATTGATCTGGAACATGATAAACTCCTTTGGTTCTAGTATCCCATCAGGTACCGGTCCACTTCCTGTGCTGCCCCGATCGCCCACACGACGAGGGACTGTCCCCGGTGCATATCACCTGCTGTAAAAACTCCCGGCACGCTGGTCTGGTAACTGCCCTGTTCGGTGCGGACACATCCTCTGGAGGTCTGTTCGACGCCAAAGGCTTCCGGCGTATAAGCCTCGCAGCCGGTGAAACCAGCCGCGATCAACAGAATGTCGCAGCGGAGCATCTGCTCTGATCCGGGAACTTCTTTCAGCATGCCATCTTCAAAGTGTACCTTGACGGTCACGATCTGTTTCAGTCTGCCGTTGCTACCGGTTATGTATTCTTTTACTGTCGTTTCGTAGACTCTGGGATCCTGCCCCCACAGGGCGATGGCTTCTTCATGACCGTAGTCAGTTTTTTTGACCTTCGGCCACTGCGGCCAGGGATTGTCCTCTCTTCGAACTTCAGGCGGCTCGGGCATCATCTCGAGTGCTGTCACGCTCCTGCAGCCCTGGCGGATCACTGTACCGATGCAGTCGTTGCCGGTATCTCCGCCGCCGACCACCACAACGTGCTTCTTCGCTGCGCTGACGAAATCTTTTCTTGCCAGCAGGCTTGATGCTCTGTGGTCTTCCGCTTTCATCAGACTCTTTGTCACGGATGTGAGGTAGTCCACTGCATAGTAGATTCCTTTGATCTTCTCAGGATCTGCTCCTTTCAGTTTTCTCGCCTGCTTCGCACCGCAGCACAGGATGACAGCGTCATATTCTGCTTTCAGTCTCTCCGATTCATTTTCATCGATGTCGCATCCAGTATAGAACACAACGCCTTCTTCTTCCATGAGTTTCTGGCGCCTGGCGATGACAGCCTTGTCCAGTTTCATGTTGGGGATCCCGTACATCAGAAGACCGCCGATACGGTCTTCGCGCTCATATACATGGACGGTGTGGCCGCGGTGATTCAACATGTCCGCCGCTGCCAGCCCGGAAGGACCGCTGCCGACCACTGCGATCTTCATGCCGCTGCGCACTCTCGGGATCAGGGGCTGTACGTATCCCCTGGCAAATGCTTCTTCGATCAGGAAGCGTTCGTTGTCATGGACGCTGACAGGATCTGAATGTTCTCCGCAGATGCAGGCCTTCTCGCACAAGGCCGGGCACACTCTTCCGGTGAACTCCGGAAAATTGCTGGTCTTACTCAGCCTTGCATATGCATGGCTGATGTGTCCCTGCCAGATCTGGTCATTCCACTCCGGGATCAGATTGTGCAGCGGGCAGCCTGTCACCATGCCGTTCAGTTTCATGGCGGACTGGCAGAATGGAACGCCGCAGTTCATGCAGCGCCCTGCCTGCTCTGTACGTGCTTTTTCATCCAGAGGTGCATGAAATTCATCAAAGGTGAGGATTCTCTCACTGACAGGTATGATCCGATCGTCCTGTCTTGCATAATCCAGAAAACCGGTCGCTTTACCCACGTTCGCTCACCTCCCTGAATGCTTCCAGGACAGCCTTCTCGTGGCTGTTTCCCTGCTCTTCATACTTTCCGATAGCGTGGATCATCTTTCTGTAATCTTCCGGTATGATCTTCTTGAAGTCCGGAAGGTACTGATCGAAATGTTCCAGGATATCTGCCGCGAAAGACGACGCGGTCTCGGCCGCATAATCGGCCAGGATCTCTTTCAGTTCTTCGATATCGTGCTTCGCAGTCACTTCCTCGGCAGTCGCCATCTCTTTGTTCATGCGAAGGTACAGGGTGTGTTCCCGGTCAAGTACATAAGCGATCCCGCCGCTCATGCCTGCCGCGAAGTTCTTGCCGGTCATGCCCAGAATCACGGCCCGTCCGCCTGTCATGTATTCAAGACCATGGTCTCCGCAGCCCTCTGCCACCGCTGTCGCGCCGGAGTTTCTCACACAGAAACGCTCGCCTGCGATACCGCAGATATAAGCCTTGCCGGAGGTCGCTCCATAGAGAGCCACATTGCCGACGATCACATTTTCATGGGCAATGAACCCGGCGCCGTCAGGCGGCGTCAGGATCAGTTTGCCTCCCGAAAGCCCCTTTCCGAAACCATCGTTCGCGTCTCCCTTCAGGCGGAGCGTCACTCCGGATGGCAGGAATGCTCCGAACGACTGTCCGCCGCCTCCGGTGCAGTTTACTGTAAATGAATCCTCCGCCAGGCTGTTTCCGAACTCTCTGGTCACTTCGCTTCCGAGGATCGTCCCGAAGGAACGGTCGGTGCTGGAAACCTCTATATTGACGCAGACTCCGGTTTCTCTGGCGCCAGGTGTCTGCCTTCCGGATACCTGCACGCCGTGTCTCAGCATGGCGGCCTGCGTCTTCCCGGTCAGTTGTGTCAGGGCCGGAAGCAGTACCTGCATATCTTTCGTCTGCTCCAGATGGAAGTCATAGATGCTCTTCTCGTCAAAATGACTTCCCTTCGCATGTGCATAGCGATTATCAAGGATACGGCTGAGGTCGGCAAGCATGCTGCGGCTGACCGGAAGCCTGTCTTTTCTCTTCAGGCAGTCCGTACGTCCTACCATCTCTTCCACGGTCCGGAAACCGTTCGCTGCCATGATCTCACGAAGCTGTCTTGCGATGAAATACATGTAGTTCATCACATGCTCCGGTTTTCCCTGGAACCGTCCTCTGAGACATTCGTTCTGCGTCGCGATCCCTGCCGGGCAGGTGTCCTTGGAGCACACACGCATCATCATGCAGCCCATGGCAACCAGAGGACCGGTGGCAAAACCAAATTCCTCGGCGCCAAGCAGCGCCGCGATGGCCACATCACGCCCGCTCATCAGTTTTCCGTCCGTCTCAAGCACGACACGGTCGCGGAGCCCATTTTCGATCAGCGCCTGATGGGCTTCTGTAATCCCCAGCTCCCAGGGAAGGCCGGCATGGTGAACCGAAGAGAACGGGGCAGCGCCTGTCCCTCCGTCATAACCGGAGATCAGAATTACCTGGGCGCCTGCTTTGGCGACGCCGGATGCGATGGTCCCGACGCCCGATTCGGAGACCAGCTTCACAGAGATCCGCGCGTCACGGTTCGCGTTTTTCAGGTCATAGATCAGCTGAGCGAGATCTTCGATCGAATAGATGTCGTGATGCGGCGGCGGAGAGATCAGGGATACTCCGGGCGTTGAATAGCGGGTCTCCGCCACCCACGGATAGACCTTTCTGCCCGGCAGATGCCCGCCCTCTCCGGGCTTTGCACCCTGGGCCATTTTGATCTGGATCTCCTTCGCACTGTTCAGGTAAGCGCTTGTGACGCCAAATCGCCCGGAAGCTACCTGCTTTACGGCGCTGTTATAGATGGTTCCGAACCGTTTCTCATCCTCCCCGCCTTCACCGGTGTTGGACTTGCCCCCGATCGTGTTCATGGCACAGGCAAGCGTCTTATGCGCTTCCGCAGAGAGAGAGCCATAGGACATGGCCCCTGTCTGGAACCGTTTTACGATCGATTCCTCACTCTCCGTCTCCTCCAGAGGCACAGCCGCTCCTGCCGGCACGATCTGAAGCAGAGCCCGCAGCGTATGCGGCCGCTCTTCATCATCAACCAGCGCTGTATACTGACGGAAGAGTTCGTAATCTCCCGTGCGCACTGCTCTTTGCAGTGTGACGATGGTCTCCGGACTGTACAGATGATCTTCCTTGTCCGGACCGCTGCGCAGGGCATGGAAGCCCATGGAATCCAGTTTTGTGTCGACGTTCAGTCCCAGCGGATCGAACCCCTGGTCATGGCGAAGCTCCACGTCTTCTCCGATCTCCTTCATCCCGATCCCGCCGACTCTGCTGACAGTGCCGGTAAAGTAACGGTCGATTACGTCACTTCCAAGTCCGATTGCCTCAAATATCCGGGCAGACTGATAGGACTGCAGCGTGGAAATACCCATCTTCGCTGCAATCTTCACGACGCCTGACAGCAGTGCGTTATTATAATCATCAATAGCAGTATGGTAATCCTTATCCAGGATACCGACATCGATCATCTCTGCTATACACTCGTGCGCCAGATAGGGGTTGACCGCACGTGCGCCAAATCCCATCAGGCATGCGATCTGGTGCACGTCCCGGGGTTCACCGCTCTCCAGAATCAGGGAGATCGCAGTCCTCTTCTTCGTGCGGACCAGATGCTGCTCCACAGAAGCTACTGCCAGCAATGCCGGGATCGGAACATGGTTCTCATCCACACCCCTGTCAGACAGGATCAGGATGTTGTATCCGTCAGCCGCCGCTCTGTCAGCCGCGATATTGAGCTGCTCCAGAGCATGGGTCAGAGATGTGTTCTTGTAATACAGCATGGAAATGACTCTGGAGCGGAATCCTTCTCTGTCCAGGGAACGGATCTTGATCAGGTCAACACCTGTCAGGATCGGATTGTTGATCTCCAGCACCCTGCAGTTGTCTGCTTTTTCTTCCAGCAGATCGCCGTCCGAGCCGATATAGACTGTGGTATCCATGACCACCTTCTCACGGAGGGAGTCGATGGGCGGATTCGTCACCTGGGCAAACAGCTGCTTGAAATAGCAGTACAGCAGCTGATGGTGCTTCGACAGCAGGGCTATCGGGGCGTCATGACCCATGGAAACCGTACTCTCGATCCCATTTTCCGCCATAGGCAGGATCTGTTCCTTCACATCCTCGTAGGAATACCCGAATACCTTGTAGAGGCGGTCCCTCGTCTCCTGACTGTGGACACGGATCTTCTGGTTCGGGATCGGCACTTTTGCCAGATGAAGGAGATAACGGTCGAGCCATTCCCCGTAGGGATGGGCTCCGGAGTACATTTCCTTACACTCATCGTCGGGAATGATCCTCTTCTTTTTTGTATCCACCAGCAGGATCCTGCCCGGTTCCAGCCTGGAGCGGATCTTGATATGTGCAGGGTCGATATCCAGAACGCCCACTTCGGACGCCAGGATCAGGCGGCCGGTATCCGTCACATAATAACGCGAAGGACGGAGCCCGTTGCGGTCCAGCGTCGCTCCCAGAATCTCGCCGTCTGAGAAAATGACTGCTGCGGGACCGTCCCATGGCTCCATCATCGTTGCGTAATAATGGTAAAAATCTTTCTTCTGCCTTGACATGAAGTCGTTGTGCTTCCACGGTTCAGGGATCGCCACCATCATGGCAAGCGGCAGGTCCATCCCGTTCATGTACAGGAATTCCAGCGTGTTGTCCAGCATCGCGGAATCAGATCCGGTCTGCGCGATCACCGGGTAGATCTTGTCCAGGTCCTCCTGCAGGAACTGTGACTGCATCGTCTCTTCCCTGGCCAGCATACGGTCCATGTTTCCGCGGATCGTATTGATCTCGCCATTGTGCGCGATCATCCGGTAAGGATGAGCCCGCATCCAGGACGGCGTGGTATTGGTCGAGAATCTGGAATGCACAATAGCGATCGCAGTCTCATATGCATGATCCTGCAGATCGCAGTAGAATTCCCGCAGCTGATTGACAAGGAACATCCCCTTGTACACTATGGTGCGGGAAGACATGGAGCAGATATAGGTATCCTCAGAGCTCTGCTCAAATTCACGCCGTACTACATACAGTCTTCGGTCGAACTCAATGCCCTTCTGTATGTGTCCTGGCTTTCCGATGAAACACTGCCAGATGGACGGCATGCACTCCACCGCCCTCTCTCCGAGAATCTCCGGGCGTACCGGCACCTTTCTCCATCCAAGGAAAGGAAGCTGTGCCTTGGAGACGATCACTTCCATCATCCGCATGGCAAACATTCTCTTCATGGTATCTCTGGGAAGAAACAGCATACCGATGCCGTATTCGCCTTCTTCTCCCAGCACGACCTCCTCCTTTGCGGCAGCCGCCCTGAAGAATCCATGAGAGATCTGAGTCAGGATTCCGACGCCGTCACCGACCTTTCCGGTCGCATCCTTGCCGGCGCGATGATCCAGCTTCTCAACGATATGGAGAGCATCATCCAGGACTCCGTATTCTTTTGTCCCGTCTATATTGACGACCGTACCGATGCCGCAGGCATCGCGTTCTCTTAAAAAATATGAGTCTCTCATAAGCTTTCTTGTCCTGTACTGGTATTTCTATCTGAAGTTGGCCGTCTTCTCATTGCGAAGGCATCCTGCAAACACGTCGCCTACCTTTGCTTTGCTTCGGTTGCATATGCACGTGCTTCCGCTCCTATAGATGCGTGGTCGCTCACGCACGTGCAGGCAACTCGCAAAGCGCAGTCGGCTTCCTATGGTTGTGCAGGATTTCCTTCGCAGCTCGAAGTACAGCCCTTGCAGGCACTTTCAGTTGCTTACAGCGTCGAAAACAGGATCTGGCTGTAGGTCGGATACGGCAGATAGCTGTCTGGGATCCGCTCTTCAGCATGATCGACTGATGCCCTTAGCTGTGCCATATCTTTCAGGACCGTGCGTTCATAGTATTCAGCACTTTCCTGTGCGTCTTCGATCTTCTCGGCGGTCCGGATATCTGCATGAAGGATATCCAGTGCCTCTGCGATCCTGCCTCCGTCTTTTTCAAGGCCGGTCAGGATCTCTTCCTCAAGGTTGCAGCCGGCCTGCGGCAGAAGGCTTCTCTTCAATGATGCTTCCTGCGCAAGGTCTTTGGTGTAGGATACAAGACCCTGTATGAAGTCCTTGCGTACCATCTCCTGCAGCGTCAGTGCTTCGATATGGATCGCTTTGTAATAGTTCTCAAGGACCATCTCGTATCTGGAGAACAATTCCTCTTTTGTCAGGACCTGGTGCCTTGTGAACAGTGCGACGCTCTTATCGCTGATCCATCTGGGCATGGCGTCCGGAAGTGCTCTCAGATCGTCGAGACCTCTTCTGTGCGCCTCTTCGATCCATTCATCGGTATATCCATTTCCGTTGAAGATGACTCTCTTATGCTGCTCCAGCAGGCTGCGCAGCAGACCCGGAAGTTTCTGCATTCTCTCTTCTTCCGGAATCTTCGCCAGATCTTCATACAGATCTGCCAGGGTATCTGCCACTGCTGTGTTCAGCACGATGTTGGGGTTTGCCACCGAAAGTGCGGAGCCGGGCATGCGGAACTCGAACTTGTTGCCGGTAAATGCGAACGGCGATGTTCTGTTGCGGTCCGTGGTGTCTCTGGTGATGTGCGGCAGGACCTGCGCACCGGTTCCCATCTGCTGTTTTCCTGCACTCTCGAACGTCTCCCCATGCTCCAGGGAATCGAGAACTGCTGTGAGTTCATCTCCGAGGAAAATGGAAATGATGGCCGGCGGTGCTTCATTTGCTCCGAGACGATGGTCGTTGCCGGCAGAGGCTACCGATACTCTGAGAAGATCTGCATATTTGTCCACTGCCGCGATCACGGAGATCAGGAAGGTCAGGAACACCAGGTTCTCGCCCGGATGTCTGCCCGGACTTAGCAGGTTGACTCCCGTATTGGTCTGGATCGACCAGTTGTTGTGCTTTCCGGAACCGTTGACACCGTCAAATGGCTTCTCGTGGAGCAGGCATGCAAAACCATGTCTGTCAGCAACCTTCTTCATGGTCTCCATGGTCAGCTGGTTGTGGTCAACTGCCACGTTCGCGGTCTCAAAGACCGGCGCCAGTTCATGCTGGGACGGGGCGACTTCGTTGTGCTTGGTCTTGACCGGGATCCCAAGCTTCCAGAGTTCTTCATCCAGCTCATGCATGAATTCGGACACTCTCGGCTTCAGGACTCCGAAGTAGTGGTCCTCCATCTCCTGACCCTTCGGTGCCGGGGCACCCAGGAGCGTCCGTCCGCACAGCAGGAGATCTTTTCTGCTGAGGTACATCTCCTTGTCGATCAGGAAATATTCCTGCTCGGATCCGATCGTTGTGGTAACGCGGGTGACTTCGCTGTCGCCCAGCAGCTGCAGGACTTTTACAGCCTCTCTGCTCAGTGCTTCCATGGACCGAAGGAGCGGAGTCTTTTTGTCCAGCGCCTCTCCGCCGTAGGACAGGAATGCTGTCGGGATGTATAGAGAACCATCCTTTATAAATGCCGGTGAAGACGGGTCCCACGCTGTATACCCTCTCGCCTCGAAGGTTGCTCTCAGTCCGCCGGACGGGAAGCTGGACGCGTCCGGCTCTCCCTTGACCAGTTCCTTGCCGGAGAATTCCATGATCACGGTGCCGTCCCCCTCCGGGGAGATGAAGCTGTCGTGCTTTTCAGCGGTCAGTCCTGTCATTGGCTGGAACCAGTGCGTAAAATGAGTCGCCCCGTTCTCGATCGCCCACTCTTTCATGACAGCCGCAACCGAATTGGCCACATCCAGTTCCAGGTGCGTGCCATTCTGGATGGTCTTGTGGACGGCTCTGTAGATATCCTTGGGCAGGCGTTCTCTCATGACCCTGTCACTGAAAACAAGACTGCCGTATATTTCCGGAACAGATGTAGTCTTCTTCATAACGTTTCCTCCTCTAAATAAAAGGAGCGCTGAAAGAGAATAACTCTCTTCAAAGCGCCCTTGCTTTATTTCTCCCTTATAACATACCGGAAAAGTATCGTCTAATACCGAAAATACCAGTTTCGTCATATAAAACGAGTATGGCTAAACTAACCATTCTCTGTTGACTTCCGGTATTTCCCTGTGTAAGAATTCTCAGTAAAATAAGAAACTCCATCAGGAGTCAATAAAAGGAAACTCCATCAGGAATCAATAAAAGAAAACACAGGAACGGATCAGGGACAAGGGTGTCCGGCTCAGCCGGAACTCTGCGTCCCATTTCTTATTTCCGGAGAACTCTTTATAGCTTTGCAGGCAGGGGATTTCTCCGGATCCTGGAACAGGAGGTGGCTCTATGTGTACGGTATTGGGGTATTGCAGCAGTAAAGTCTCAGAAGAAACCTGTCAGGATCTTCTGTCTGTCGCGTCTTCCCGCGGGCCGGATATGACAAGGACGCTCCGGGTGCCGGGCGGCATCCTGGGGTTCGACCGGCTGTCCATCATGGGACTGTCCGAGGCGGGAATGCAGCCTTTTATCAGAAATGGAAATGCCTGTGTCTGCAACGGAGAGCTGTACGGCTTCCGTCCGCTGAAGGATTATCTCATCTCACTGGGATACAGCTTCGAGAGCGGAAGCGACTGCGAGATCCTGCTGCCTCTGTATGAGCGTCTTGGCTGCAGCATGTTCTCCCTGCTGGACGCGGAGTTCGCCATGGTCCTGTACGACAAGGCGGCGGATTCATTTATCGCAGCACGTGATCCCATCGGGATCCGGCCCCTGTATTATGGATATGATGAAGACGGCGCCATCGTCTTCGCGTCGGAACCGAAGATGCTTGTTCCGGTCTGTGAGAAGATCATGCCGTTCCCGCCCGGACATTACTATAAGGATGGAGAATTCATCTGCTACCACGACCCGTCGCAGGCGGATTACTACATGGAGGACGATCTGGAGGAGACCTGTCGCCAGATCCATGACAGGCTGCTGCGCGGCATCGCCAAACGTCTGGATGCGGACGCACCTGTCGGCTTCCTGCTGTCAGGCGGCCTGGATTCTTCTCTTGTCTGCGGAGCCGCGGCAAAGATGATGGACAAGCCGCTGGAGACATTTGCCATCGGAATGGATGTGGACGCGATCGACCTGAAATACGCGCGTGAGGTTGCGGATTACATTCACAGCAATCACCATGAGGTCATCATCAGCCGGGATGACGTGATCAATGCGCTGGATCCGGTCATCCACGCACTCGAAACTTATGACATTACCACGATCCGTGCTTCCATCGGCATGTATCTGGTCTGTAAATGGATCCACGAGAATACGGACCGCAGGGTGATCCTGACCGGCGAGATCTCAGATGAGCTGTTCGGATATAAATATACGGACTTTGCGCCGTCCGCGGAGGAGTTTCAGAAGGAAGCGCAAAAGAGGATCCATGAGATCCACATGTATGATGTCCTGAGAGCGGACCGCAGTATCTCCGTCCACTCTCTGGAGGCGCGGGTGCCTTTCGGCGACCTGGACTTCGTGGACTATGTCATGCACATAGACCCTCAGAAGAAACTGAACACTTACGGGATCGGGAAATACCTGCTCCGGCATGCTTTTGAAAAAGATGCTCTGATACCGCACAGCATCCTGATGCGCGAGAAGGCTGCTTTCTCGGATGCTGTGGGGCATTCGCTGAGAGATGACATTCAGGAATACGCCGAAGAACTGTATTCTGATGAAGAGTATGAGACAAGACGTCAGCTGTATCGCCACGCGCAGCCATTTACCAAAGAATCCCTGCTCTACCGCGATATCTTCGAAAAGCATTATCCGGGGCAGTCTGAGATGGTCATTGACTTCTGGATGCCCAACAAAGAGTGGGAGGGCTGCAACGTGAGCGACCCGTCCGCCAGAGTGCTGGCAAACTACGGTGCCAGCGGGACGTAATTCAAAACGGTCTTTATCAGGACCGGGACAGACGCAGATAGTGCTCCAGCACACGGTAGTGTGAGAGCATTTCCATCGTATCATCAAGCGGTTCCAAAACCGCGCTGCCGTACCGCTGCGTCAGCGCGGTTTTCAGTATGTGGTCCGCAAACTGCGGATTCTTCGGAAGGACGGGGCCATGGCTGTATGTACCGAACAAATTGTTGAATCGGACACCTTCTGTTCCGTCCTCTCCGTTGTTGCCGAATCCTTTCAGGACTTTTCCCAGCGGCTTCACGCCTTCTCCCAGGTATGTCCTTCCGCTGTGGTTTTCAAAACCGACCACTGTGCTGCCCCCGGATTCCTCTCCAAGTGCATATGCGTAGTTGCCGATCATCCGCCTGTCGCCTCCGACAGTATACAGATCCGCCGCTCCCAGAAACTCGCACCGTACCCCGTCATGGGTCTGATAGTAATGCCCCATCATCTGATAACCGCCGCAGATACACAGGAATGTCCTGCCGTCTCTGACGGCGGAGCGGATGGAGTCTCCCTTGCCGCCGCGAAGATCGTCAAGCAGGACTTCCTGCTCAAAGTCCTGTCCCCCGCCAATGAAAAACAGATCATACTGTGTAAGGTCCGGATTATCTCCGATCCCGACCGATTCCACGCTGCAGGATATCCCTCGCACCTCAAGGCGTCTTGTCATGCACAGAATATTCCCTCTGTCACCATATAAGTTCAGCACCTCCGGATAGAGGTGGCATATTCTCAGCTCCATGTGATCTTCCCCTCTCTGCCTACTGCCAGAATTCTTTCTCACCGGTTCGTTCTCTTACGGCTTCCCTCAGTTCAAGCATGGATGTGTAGTTGGGAAATGCGAAGACCGGGACTGGTGATGCTTCGATCCACTTCAGTGCCTCCCTGGCTTCTCTGACGATAGTAATGCGGCTGGTGTCTGCTCCCGCATATTTCAGCCGAAGCTGCATGTCCTCTGCCCGGTCTCCCAGGACCAGGATCTCCTGCAGTATGCCTGAACTGCAGATCTTTTCGTAGTCCGCATCCCAGATCCAGGAGATATCATGCCCGTCCGCCGTACGGTCGTTGAGGGCGAATACTGCCCTGCAGGGTTCTTTCACCGACGACAGGTATTCCAGTGCCTGGCTGCAGCCTGCGGGATTCTTCACCAGGATCATCTGCAGGGATGTCTTCCCAAGAATGAAGTTCTCCATTCTTCCGAAGCTGCTGTGCACCGTCTTCAGGGACGCGGCGCACTCTTCTGCCGGAAGACCGAAGGCGGTACAGGCGCAGAGAGCTGCCATGGCATTGTACAGGTTGTAGACAGCAGGAAGGCCAACCGTGATCTCCATCTCATAAGGGGCAGCAGACATGCGCACCCTGCAGCGAGTCCCCGCCGTGTTCATTTCCTCAATCTGTGTCACCGCAAAGTCCGGTTCAGGCCTGCTGTAGCCGCACTTCGGGCAGAAGAACCCTCCCAGATGGGCATAGGTATGATAGTGATAGCCATACTCTGTCCCGCAGCGGATGCAGTACCGGGCGTCGGACAGCACAGGTTCCTTCTCCTCCCCTGTCGGAGTGTCCAGCCCGTACCAGACCACCGGGTTCGGCACATCTCCTGCAAGAGAGCCAGTCAGAGAGTCGTCGGCATTCAGGCACAGTATGCTTCCGGGAGATGCGAGGATGCCCTTTCGGATTTCGTCCAGTGTATGCATGACCTCTCCGTATCTGTCCAGCTGATCGCGGAACAGATTGGTCACGATGATCACCTTCGGCGATATCAGCGGTGCTACCTGTTTCAGGGCGCCTTCATCACACTCGATCACGGCGTAATGTGTCTTCGGCTTCCCGGTCCATGTGGCATTGCAGGTAAGCTCCGCAGTGACTCCGGACAGCAGGTTGGCCCCGGATTTGTTGGACAGGCTTTCCCGCCCGCCGGCGCGAAGCGCATTTTCCAGCATACTGCAGGTCGTGGTCTTGCCATTGGTCCCGGTGACCACTATGATCTCCATTCCTTCGCTGACGCGCTTCAGTATGTCCGGGTCAAACAGCCGGGCTGCCTTTCCCGGCAGAGCGGTCCCCCCGCGGTGAAACAGTCTTAGTGCCTGGCGTGTCAGTTTGCACGCGGCAACCGCGCATATGCTTCCTGGTCTCATGATCCCACCCTTCTTTTCCAGTCTGCCGCCCCGCCTGCAGAAGCGCGGGACTTAACGACTGAGTAAAAAATAGACAATGACGTCCGGAAATAAACTATTTCCATGACATCATTGTCATTTTCCAAATTATTATTCAGCGCTCAGCCTCATGCCGGGGCTTCGGCTTATAGAACAGAGGATAGTTGCAGACTTCCTCTATTCCGGAATATCTCCAGGTGTTTTTATCCTCTTTGTAAGTCCTCACCAGCATATACTGGAACGAACTGTCGTGCGCCATGGCGTCATACAGATAGCGGAGCGGAACCCATGAGCGGTTGTGATCCGGATTGCCCGAATCGCCAAGGAAGATCATATCAGTCTCCTCATCATAGAGCCATGGGTTTACATAGTGGCCGGGTGTATCATGCCAGTATGTATCGTCGTCCTCGCTGCACACCAGGACGATGGCAGTGAGCGAATTCCTGTACGCCCTGCGGAAAGACTCATAGGTGCGGTCTTTTCTGCGGAAGGACACGCTGAATCCCAGGCTCTTCAGAGTCTGTCCCATAAACGGCCAGTCGATGGCTCCGTAGCCCCAGCTCGGCGAATAGTCCGAAGCCTGCATGGCGTAGCGGTACATCGCGACCGGTGAACACTCGTAGGGTGTCAGCGAGCTATATATATTCGCAAGCGCGCACAGGCCGCAGCCAAATACGCTGAACCTGCCGCCTTCCATCTCAAATTCGCACCATTCACCGGAATAGGGAGTCTTCCGCTCCCAGGCGACCGGTCCCTGTGAAAATGTGTAGATGGAGTGCTCTTTCGCAATCCTTGGATCTTCGGTCTCGGCCTCGGTCTGTACTTCTGTCTCAGCCTCAGTCTGGACCTGCGTCTCTGCCTCCGTCTGCACCTCTTCGGTCTCTGTGATCATCTCCGTCGCCGCCTCAGTCTCCCGCAGCTGCGAGAGAACGGGTTCCAGGTCCTTATCAAAGATAAGAAGACACATAAACAGGATCGTGACCAGAAGAAGAATGCTCACAAGCACGATAAGCAGTATCCGTCTTGTTCTGTAATTCATTCTGATAATATACTTCCTAAAACTTATTTCGTAAAATGATAATCCCCCGTGAGGTATCCGTCAAGGAAATCTCCCGCAAGGCTTGGCCAGCTTACGTTTTTCCGGGCTTCTTCCGGAGTAAACCACCG
>CADCII010000026.1 GCA_902801515.1 uncultured Lachnospiraceae bacterium | reverse complement strand
GCATATAATGGGCGTACTCATGCCGGAAGATATCCAGCCTGTCCTCATTGGAAACCGGCCTCTCCTCGTAGCTTGCAGCATACCGCAGCGAAAAATGGAAGTGCTCCTCCTCATCACCGCCCGCCGGCGTATAGGAACCCAGCACATCCTCCTCCATTCCGAAAGTAATCGGAACCGACGCACCGTGAAGATGAAACTTCCCGTCAAACGACTGATAGAGCTGCTGGATCTGCAGCCTCAGCGCCGGAATCTGTTTTTCAAGTCTTACATATAAATCATCCATTCCACCAACACCCATTATGAACAAGTGCCTGTCACTCGTTCATAGTCCCATCTTCGTCAGAATCTGATCTGCTGTAACTCCGGGATGCGTCAGGTAAAGCCGGCAGATCTGTTCGGCAAGTTCTTCATCCAGACCAAGCCTGGACGCAATCTCCGGAACGCTCTTTCCCCGCTCCACTTCCTTCATTACTCTGGAGACGGTCTTTTTCATGTCTACGGAGGCCACTTTACTCATGCCTCCAGATACCTTTTTTACATTTTCCTGCGGATGCGGGATATCAATTCTCTCAACCTTCAGTCCACTGTCTTCCGAAATCGTCAATATAGCAAGTGTAATATCCTGGTTGAACCTGCGGGGTCCGCAGCTTCCCGGATTGATAAGCAGCGTACTTCCGGTCTGCTTCTGCTCATACTTGTGACTGTGTCCGCAGACCACAAGATCATAACTCTCAAGATCTTTCGGCAGATCCTTTTTCTTATGGGTCATACAGATATGCAGTCCGAGTATCTCAATGTCCAGGAACATTGGCAGCCGCTCTGCCCATTCCTTATCATTATTGCCCCTTACAACATAGACCGGAGCGATTTTCTCAAGCTCATCCAGAATCTCCTGACGGTTGATATCACCACCATGCAGAATGACGTCACAACCCTCAAGAACCCGGATCACCTCATCCCGAAGCAATCCATGCGTATCCGAAAGAATACCGATCTTACCACTCATAGCATATCTCCGCACCATCCAGTCAGTTGAAACCCACACCAACAGAATATCACTATATATGATAATTGGACAGGTGCCTGTCACTTGTTCAAAATCACTTGTTTACGGTTGATGAATAATGTGTGCGCATATATAATTATCTCGCGATATGTAATGATTTGCAAAAATATGTGCAAACATGCGGATATTCTAAAGAAATCCGCAATTGACTTATGAGATTGAGGTGCTTTTGATATGTATAAATTCCGGGATTACCTGAATAATATAAGCATACGCCGGGTCATCGTAATGCTGCTCGGCGTGGTGCTGACCGGCTGGGGGATCGCCACCTTCCGTCTTGCCGCACTGGGAACCGACCCCTACAGTGGTATGAACCTTGCTCTGGCTGATTTTCTGGGCATTCCCTATCCGACTCTCCAGATACTGGTCAACATCGGGTTCTTCATAATCCAGCTGCTGTGGGGAAGGGCGCTTCTTGGCCCGGGTACTATTGCAAACGCATTCGGCCTTGCCTATGTCGTGTCTTTCTTCTACGCCATCTACAGGAAATACTTACCGGCGCCTGAAGGACTGCCGCTCCGGCTTTTGATATTACTGATCGGCCTTGCCATATGCTCTCTCGGACTTTCAATGTACCAGCAGGCCGACCTCGGCGTCGCACCATATGACGCCCTGCCGCTGATCCTGACAAAACGTATCAAAAATACTCCCTTTTTCCTGTGGAGAGTCCTCGCGGACGCCGGCTGCGCACTTGTCTGTTTCCTGACCGGCGGCGTGCTCGGAATCGGTACACTAGCCACCGCATTCGGGCTCGGACCCGTGATTCAGTTGTTTGATCACAGCCTTACCGCCGTATTCCTGGGAAATAAATCGGGTAAATAAATCCAGGATACAGCTCCGGTATATATTCCGGAAATGAGCCCATGAGCCCATCATGAAAAACCAGCCAACACAAAAAAGATCCGGGCCATCCAATCGCCCGGATCTTTTATTTCATAAGATTATTAATTATGCTGCAGCTTTCGTATTTGCCAGGAAGCACAGAACCCGCTGGCTGTCCGCCGGGCTGGAGAATCTGAGCTCCATCTCCGGAATCATCATACCAGTATAAGCTGCTTCAAGAACCTTGACAACATCTTTATCATTCATCGGAATCGTTCTGCCGTCCTTGGCAACGACCTCAACATCGCCTTTGCACTCAGAAAGAACTTCAAAGAATCTGTTAGTATCTTCAACATTGTAAACCTTCATAATCAATCTCCTTTACTGCTGTATTCTGACAGCCCGCCTTATATGTGTTTACCGGTCACCTGCCGGTTGTTTTGTATGCTGTATCAGGTTTTTGTTCCTGACATATCTATATACGAACGGCTTACACGAATCCACGCAGTAATTTTAAGATTTTTTTATGATGAGTGACAGGCACTTGTGCAAATGCCAGGCACTTACTGTTCCGTTATTCTATGTCGTCTTCCAGCACCATCTCGTGCGCGAGTGCGAAGTTGCTGTAGCGTTTATCTCCCGTCACTTCGCGGATCACCTGGATTCCTTCCGGAATGTGGACCGCTTCCTCGCTGCTTTCAAGCTCGATCTCCAGGACTGCCTGCTTCTTCCACTCCGGGTAGATATCGATCTCAAAATAAGCATTGTTGTCCGCAAGGCAATACCGGGTCTTTTTGATCGTGCGGGTCGCAGGATCTGCGCTTCCCAGCATTTCCAGGTATTCCGCCTCTGTCAGGCGCTTCTCGACAGCGACGCGCCGGTATGGCGTGACATGCCGTTTTTCTGAGCGATAATATATATAGTGACCGTCGCTTCCCCGCTTGCGCACGCGGATCTGGCGGTCATCCGGGCTGACCAGGTATGTCTGGAGGATGTCCACCTTCTCGCACTTCGGCAGCGATTCCAGCCAGGCGATGTCCGGATACCTGATAAGATACTTGCGCTCGATCTCCATCGGTTCAGGTTCTCCGAGAAATGAGGAGATCTCTGACAGCAGGCGCTCCAGTTTCTTCTGAAAATCCGTCGCGTTGTCGATGATCCGCAGGTGCGGATGACCGGTCCATGCCGCGATCAGCTTATCATCCAGTTCGCGCGCCTGCTCCACGCTCTCCGTGCGGGCGGCATTGTTCGAAAGGGTGTAGGCGTCCTCCGCCCCGCGCGCTGCAGTGACGAGATGAAAGACGGCGTCATAGCTGTCCCGCAGGCTGACTTCATCCACATGAAGCGCATCCAGTACCTGTGCCCATTCCTCGTCATTCATGTATGCACGGTTATCCAGGGCTCCCCGGTCGCAGACGATCAGTATACGGTCTGCCGGCATCGTCTGAGCCGCTTTCAGGAAGATGTCCTCCTTTACCAGCTGCAGACGGACCTGCCCCTTCTGGTAATCCATGTTGGAGCCGCAGGTCCACGGCGCAACGCCTCCTGAGATCAGCTCCGTCGCCGTTTCCGGTACAAACAGGACCCGGTATCCTTTTTTGGTAAATGAATTCTGTATCCAGCTGAGTGCTGTTGTTTTACCGGCACACGGGCCGCCGGTTATGACGATCTTGCGGATTTCCATCAAGAGACTCCTTATCTTTCCGTTAATATCTGTTCAGCAATCAATCTCCGTGTATTTCATTATACCATGTCTGCACATGTCTCAAAACAGGTTTTCTTTTACAGGAAAGTATCCGGTCCGGATCCGGCGCTGCCATACAAAAAAGATATGGTAGCGCCAATAAAACGTGTATTTTACTATAGCCGGAAAACGAGCTATACCGTAATCAGAAAGAAACACGAAGACCTCAACACAAAGAAAAAGAATAATAAAAGGAGGGATTCATTATGAAGAAGATCAGCGTTTTTTTCCACTGCCTGTACGAAACCTATGCCCACAGGGTTTGAGATAATCTGACAAACATCGTTCAGGTAAGACAATTATATTTTAAGTAAGAGTAAACTCCGGAAGAGAGTGGATAAAGGTGCCATCCGCTCTCTTCCGGAGCTTTTTGTCCTTCCTGAAAATAAAGCCCTTTGGTCTTTCCGAAAATAATCACTTTCGGTCTTTCTGAAAATGAAACGTTCCGCCCGGCCGCCGGGTTCAGTCCGCAAAGATCAGTTTTATCTTGTTCTTCAGAAAACCATAGTCAATGTTTTCATGCTGCCGGTCTGTGATCAGTCCGCGTATTGCGCCGTCTTCGATCCCGTATATCTTCGACATATATCTGCGGTTGAATTTCGTATAGTCTGCAAGAACGAAAGTCCTCCGTGAACTGGTGCAGATACTGCGCTTGATCGCTGCTTCCTGCAGACTGTCTACAGAAAACCCGAACTGCCTGTCGATACCATTCACGCCGATAAATCCTTTGTCCGCATGCAGGTCACTGATCTGGCCGGTCGCAATAGGTCCTTCCGCCGCTCCGATGTTGAGATTCATCTCTCCGCCGACCGTAATAACCCTTATTCCGCCTGCCATGAGAGTCTGCGCAGTAAATACAGATGTCGTGATCACGGTAAGGCCTGTCAGCCCTGCGTCGGCAAGGACCGAGGCGAAGACCTGGCCTGTAGTGGATGCGTCCAGCATTATGGTATCGCCGTTCTCCACCAGTGAAAGCGCCTTTTTCCCGATCGCGTATTTTTCTTCTCTGCAGCGGTCTGTCAGTGTCTGAAAATGATCTTCCTGCGCGGATTTATATCTCGGGACTGCACCGCCGTGCATCCTCTGTATAGAGGCGCTTTTTTCCAGTTCACTCAGGTCTTTTCTTACGGTTACACTCGAAACCTGAAACTTATCACTCAGTTCCTGAACCGTAACCGAACCATGCTCCAGAATATATGCTTCTATCAGTTTCTGCCTTTCCGTTGTAAACATGACCTTCCCACCCTTCTTTCGTTTGCTTTCGCAAGGTCGTTTATACAAAACCAGATTACCCCAAATCCCCTATAATGTCAACAACTTAAGCGTTTTCATTTTATTATTTATGTTTACGTTTTCTTGTTTTTGATATTGACGAGCCCCTCTGCTGATGCTATTATGTTTATATCAGGAATCTTGGGTGAACCGGTTTTCTGAGACTGACATCACAGATAGCGCTGAGCCTTCAAGGAGAGCAAGAATATGATAACAAATCTTTGTAATTCTGATACTGTCTCCCGGGATTTTACCGATGCAATGGCTGCTATTCATTCTGACCGCGTCGCCTGTGTACCCGGCTCCTTCAACAACCGGGCTCTGGTACGCATCCCGCTCGACAGCAGCAGGGTCAACCTGATCGTCAGTGCCGGCGGCTTCGGAGCTCCGTTCCCGGACTCCATGGTTACCTGCGACGGCATGGCAGATGCCAGCGTGATCGGAGGCAAGTTTGCCGCACCGAGCGCATATGATATCTATGAAGCCGCGAAGTATATCAATTCTGATAAAGGCTATCTCCTCATCTATAACAATTTCATGGGCGACTGCCTCAACAATGATCTTGCAAAAGAACTGATGGAGATCGATGGCCTGAAGAGCACTCTGATTCCGTACAATGATGACTGCCTCTCGGTAGATCCGACTGCGCCGCGTGAAGAGCGGACCGGCCTGTTGGGACAGCATTTCGGCATCCGCATCGCTGCCCTGATGGCACGCGAAGGCGCGGATCTTGAAACACTTACCTCTGTTATCAACACAGTCCGCAGCCGGACGTCCAGCATGAATGTCTCCTTCGACGAGGAGAACCGCCTGATCGAGCTCGGGCGCGGGATCTCCGGAGAACCTGCCCGTGTTATTTACTCCGACCAGTTCTCCTTGGACTATGCTGCCGAGAAAGTATATGAGTTCCTTCTGAAGGATCTTTCCCCGAAGGAAGATGAGACCATCTATATGCTGGTCAACCGTCCGTTCAATGCGAATTACGAAGATACTTACATCTTCGCCAACGCAATGCTGAAGTACTCACAGAATCGCATACCGATCCGCCGCGTGTCTCCGGGCAATTACAGCCGTCATTACAACTATTACGGCTTCGGAGTCTCCATGCTGTGCTGCCCGAACGACCTGACAAAATATCTGCAGGAACAGTGCTGTACGACCGCATATATATTCTGACACTGTCAGAAGGCGAACTGCCGCTTGACTTACGGAGGTGAACGGAAATGAATACAATAACAACCGCACAGCTTCAGGAGGCGCTGCTTCATGTCTGTGATGTGATCATCGACGCGGAAGGCATGCTGACCGAGCTGGATACCATCATCGGAGACGGCGATCACGGTATCGGAATGAAGACCGGATTCTCCGCTCTTCGCACTCTTCTGCAGGGGCAGCAGTTCTCTGACACATTCACGCTTCTGAAAGAATCCGGCCTGATGCTGATCAAGGTCATGGGCGGCACATCAGGTGTGATCTTCGGAACCATGTTTATCGGCGGATTAAGCGCTGTGAAGGACAAAGATCCCATCACGGTGCAGGACTTTGCCGAATATATCGATCTTGGCACAAAAGCAATCTCTGTCCGCGGCAAAGTTGACCGCGGCGCCAAGACCATGTATGACGCTCTTGCCGAGGCGAGGGACTCCCTGCTGAAAGCAGCTGAAGAAAATGCAGATGTGCATGCATTTTTCCTCGCAGGTGCCGAAGGCGCAGAGCGCGGCGCAGAAGCGACCAAACCCATGCAGTCCCGTATGGGGCGCTCCAAGAACTTCAGGGACCGCACAGTCGGACATCCTGACTCCGGCGCAGTTTCGACCAGCCTGATCTTCCGGGCGCTTTCAGATTATTTCAGCTGATTCTTTCCCGAAACAGACCTGTTTCTGTATACAGGCAGTCAGGGAATGATCTTATATCACTCATTTACACCAGAAAGGAGAACCACCATGTCACTTGTACCCGTAAAAGATATCCTTCAGATGGCTTCTGACAAAAACACTTCCGTTATCGCATTTAACTGCATCGACTACAATACGATCTACTCCGTATGCCACGCAGCAGAGAATGTAAACAAGCCGGTTCTGGTTATGCTGTATCCGGAACATCACACCCTGAACAGATGGATCGATCCGGAAGGATTCGCAGCTGCAGTCAAGGATGTCGCAGCTACCGTTAAGACTCCGGTCGCAATGCACCTGGATCACTGCTATGACTTCAATTACATCATCCGCGCAATCCGCGCAGGATTCTCCTGCGTCATGTATGACGGATCCATGCTTCCGGTCGAAGAGAACATCGCCAACACCAGAAAGGTCGTCGATGTCGCCAATGCATTCGGCGTTGCAGTCGAGGCAGAGCTTGGCCACGTAGGTATGGCAGCACAGTCTGATCAGGGCAACCTGGATCTGTACACCCAGCCGGAAGTTGCTGCAGACTTCATCGAGCGCAGCGGCTGCACCTCTCTGGCAGTAGCAATCGGCAGCGCGCATGGTTTCTACAAAGAGACTCCGCATCTGCAGATCGGCCGTCTGGCTGAGATCAACGCTGCAACGGATGCTCCGCTCGTACTTCACGGCGGCAGCGGAATCCCGGATGATCAGCTGGCAGAAGCATTCACCAACGGTATCAACAAGTTCAACGTAGGAACCGAGTTCCTGGATCTGTATCTCAAGACCATGGGCGAATACACCAGCCAGAACAAGGGTTGGATCCTTGACTTCCCGACCTATCTGCAGGGCGTCCTGATGAACTATCTTGAGAAGAAGATGGAGCTGAGCAAGTTCTGATCTGTTCTCAGAAGAAAGAATTGATATAAAACACCTAAAGGCCGCATCCCGGAGACAATCTCCAGGGCTGCGGCCCTTTATTCTACCCTTGATTCATTTACGCCAGACAGCCGTAAAACAGCCGGTTCCGTGAACTGCATGGAGCCGGCTGTCTGGCTGTAATACCTGATACTTACTTACAGATATCCTTCCTGTATCGGATGCATACCCGGCATCATTACTTGATAACCAGGTTCCTGTCTCCGTTGTCGGAGTTCAGGATAACTGCGACGATCAGGATGATACCGATGATGATGTTCTGCCACAGCGGGTTGACGCTCAGGATATTCAGTCCGGAAGTCACTGCTGTGATGGTGATAACGCCGCACAGTGTACGTGTAACGGAACCGAATCCGCCTGCCATTGCAGTGCCGCCCAGCGCGACTGCTGCCAGCGAGGACAGCTGCAGCGTAGAACCGACAGTCGGGTTAGCTGCTCTGAGCTTGTAGGCGTACATGATTCCCGCAAGGCCGCAGCAAAGGCCGCTGACTGCAAATGCGGAGATCTGCGCGGAGTCAATGTTAACGCCTGCGACTCTTGCTGCCTGAGCGTTCGCGCCGACGGAGTAGATCGCACGACCGTTCTTCGTGTACTGCTGGAATACAAACAGCGCCGCGAGACCGATCAGGGAGAACCAGAAGGTTGCCGGGATCCCAAGGATCGGATAGGTCATCCATGCTGTAACATCTCTCATCGTCATAGGAACGATTACAGAACCGTCCGGGCACAGTGACAGCGCGATATAATTCCAGAAGTTCTGGGTGCAGAGCGTAACGATGAAGGACGGCAATTTCAGTTTGGTTGTGATAATGCCGTTCAGGGTACCCATGCACAGACCGGCCAGTGCGACAAGGATGATGATCCAGTTGCCTACCTTGGGAAGATAGAGTCCGGTCAGGACGCAGGTCGCAGAGACCATATAACCCGCACCAAGGTCGATGCCGCCGGTAAAGATGACGAAGGTCAGGCCGCAGGCCATGATCAGTCTCGGCGCGATCTCGCCGCACATATTCTGGATCGAATAAAGGCTGATAAAGTTCGGCTGCAGGATCGTGAAGATCGCGAAAACGACCACGATGCTGAGCAGATACATGTACTTGCTTATACTCTGAAATGAAAACTTACTTTTTTCTGCTGCCATGATAACCTCCCGCCTTTACATCATTGTCTGGACGATGTCCATCTGTGTCGGCTTGTTTCCGACAGGGCAGTCAAACTCGGCGGTTACGAGTCCATCCTTCAGGACGATGATGCGGCTGGAAAGGCCGATGCACTCATCCAGCGTATCACCGATCACGATGATTGAATTGCCTGCTTCTGTCATTTCGCGGATCAGAGTGTAGATCTCCTCCTTGGAGCCCACGTCCACGCCTCGGGTCGGATGGTTCAGGATCAGCACCGGGCAGTTACTCTCAAGAGCGCGCGCGAAGATGACCTTCTGCGCATTACCGCCGGACAGCTGGTTGATGTGCTGCTTGATACCCACGCACTTCACACCGGCCTTTTTGACCCACTCATTGGCGATGCCCTCTGTCTTCTTGCCGGAAAGGATAAATCCATTCTGCAGTGCTTCCATATGAGAGATTACTATGTTGTTCTCGATGGAAAGAATACCGATCATACCCTCGTCACGGCGCTCCTTCGGGACCGACAGGATTCCGGCGTGCCGCGCCTGATAAGGATTCTTGAACGTTCTCTCTTTCCCTCCGATGATGACCTTGCCGGAAGTCGGTTCGACATCGCCGATCAGAACAGCACAGACATCCTCCTTGCCGGAGCCTTCCACGCCGCACAGGCCAAGCACTTCACCTTTATGCAGGTCGAATGATACGTGGTTGAAAGCACCGAATACGCTCAGGTCCTTGACCTGCAGCACGACCTCGTCCGTCGCGACGGTCTGTCTGTTCTCAATATAGAACTCGCCGGTTGCCACACGGCCGACCATGCGCTCATACAGGATATTGGTATCTGCTCCCTCTGTCGGGAACACACCGGTCTCTTCACCGTCTTTAAAGACATAGATCCGGTCGGTAATCTCCAGGACCTCATCCAGTCTGTGGGAAATGAAGATGACGGCGTTGCCGGCTTCCTTCATCTTGCGGACCTGCTCAAACAGAGCCTTGATCTCATCATCAGAAAGGACCGTAGTCGGCTCATCCAGAAGGATGATCGCATGTCCGTTTGCCGTCTCGGTAACAACGTCGAGAACCTTGGCGATCTCGACCATCTGCCTCATTGCAAAGTCAATATCACGGACTTTCTTCGTTACGTCCAGATCGATACCTATACGCTCCAGCGCCTTCTTCGCGTCCGCATTCATCTTCGCCCAGTTAACGAAGCCAAGCGTAGCGTACTTCTTCTCACGCCCGAGATAGATATTCTGGGAGATCGTCAGGTTCGCGACCAGGGACTGCTCCTGGAACACCATGCCGATACCGTGCTTATTTGCCTCAAGGATCGAGTTCACGGAATACGGCTGTCCCTGCAGTTCCATGGAGCCCATGGATGGTTTGGTGACGCCTGCGATCAATTTCATCAGTGTTGACTTACCTGCGCCGTTCTCGCCGATCAGGCCTATGACCTCACCGCTGTAGATTTCCATATCAATGTCGCGGAGAACGGTATTCAGTCCGTAGGTTTTGCCTACGCCATTCGCTTTAAATAACAGTTGTCCTGCCATATTCTCCTCCCGTCTTATTTGGAAATCGTCTTACGCGTACGCTCGATGGTAAGCGTGACGGCAACAATGATAATGACACCCTGGATAACGCCGCGCAGATATGTGTCAACGCCCATCAGTGTCAGCCAGTTCGTAAGCTCTGTATAGACCAGAACACCGACGAAAGCACTGAGCGCGCCGCCCTTGCCGCCGTACAGCGAGCCACCGCCGAGGACGATAGCCGTGACAACAGGGAACATCTGATTCAGGCCGATACTGGACTGGCCAAGTTTCAGGCGGATACACATAAGGATACCGGCGGCACTTGCCATCAGTGCAGAGAGTGCAAACACCTTGATCTTGGTCAGCGTAACATTGATTCCGGTAGATGCTGCAGCTGTCTCATTATCGCCGATCGCATAAACAGCACGTCCGAATGCTGTGAAATTCAAAATGATCGCTCCGATCGCAAAGATCGCGAAGGACATCAGTGTCAGGTACGGAATTCCGAACAGACGTCCCTGGGAGATCGTTACAAAAGCCGGCTCTGTTACCGCGATCGGTGTGGAATTATAAACCAGAACTGCAACGCCGGTCATAACCTGACCTACTGCGTATGTGGTGATGAATGACGCGATCCTTCCCTTCGTATGGATAAAGCCTGTAAGAGCACCCACACAGGTACAGATCACAAGAACGATAAGGATACCGAAGATTCCGAAATTGTTACTGTTGGTTCTGTTCTGTACAAGAAACGCCGTAAATGATCCGGCAAAGCCCATAACACCTTCAATAGAAAGATCGATGCTTCCGAGAAGGAGGACAAACATCAGGCTGACCGAGATTACAAGCGGGATAGACATCTGGTACAGAATGTTGACCAGGTTCCTTGCGCTGAAGAAATTCTTCTGGGTGATCGCACCGATCGCTGTCATGACAACCAGAAGAATGATCGGCATCATACGTCTGATGCGGTCCTTTTTCGCATTATCTTTGACCTTCTCGGCAAACTGTTCACCGACAGATAACGTCTCCATGGACGCTTCCCATTTATTATTCATATTCTGTCCTCGCATGCGGGCCTGTATTCAGACAGCTCCGGCCAGGCGCCTTACCGGCGCATACTCACCGTGCTGCCTGTCTGCAGTTCCGTTACAGTCATCATATCTCAAATGTGGGCTTGCCTGACGGCAAGCCCGCATCCTTCAGACCGCCTCAGCCGAGGCAGGTCCTTATCTGTGTCCTGTTTTTCTGTCCGAATTATTTGGACGGATCCTGATAGTGGTCTACTGTGAATCCAAGATCGAAGTAGTCATAACCCGGGTTGCCGTTTACGATCCAGCCTTCGTAGATCTCGTCAACGTTCTCAGAGGTAACCAGCTGGGTGCCTGCGAAGATCAGTCTCTCATCATCCGGGATGGTGGTCGGATCCAGCATGCCGCATGCTGCCTGGATTGCATAAGCTGCGCCGTAGCCAGCGATGTTGTATGCGTCGTTCAGGATGGTAGCGGTCATGGTGCCTGCCTGGATTGCTTCCAGAGCTGCCTTGGTTCCGTCGCAGCCAACGATCGGAAGGGAAACGCCTGCGTTTGCCATAGCCTCGATTGCGCCGAGGGCCATTGCATCACCAGAGGTGAAGATACCCTTCAGATCCGGATACTGAACCAGCCAGGTCTCGGTCAGAGCCATAGCCTGTGCCTGATCCCAGGAAGCGGTCTGGCTGTCAACAACCTCGACATCCGGATAATCTTCCTTAGCAGCCTCGAATGCTGCGTGACGGTTGGTAGCAGAGTCATCACCAAGGAGGCCGGTGATCTCAACGACCTGGCCTTCGCCGCCGATCGCATCCATCAGAGCGCCTGCAGTCTTAGCGCCGTTTGCAAGGTCATCCAGCATCAGAGAAACTACGAAATGCGGATAATCCTTCGGGAACAGTCCTTCAGCTCTGTGAGCAAGGATCGTTACATAGTTTCCGGACTCTTCGCAGAGCTCAGCGATGCTTGCTGTGTTAGCAGTGGTAGCCGGGTCAACAACGAAGCAGGCCTTGTCGCCATACTGTGCGATGAAATCCTTCATGCCCTGAAGCTGCACGTTCGGGTCAGCGTTGCAGGTAAGAACCTCAGACTCTACGCCGTAAGCTTCTGCTGCCAGCTGTGCTGCTGCTGCTTCCTGTGCCCAATACTCATTGTCCAGAGAAAGGACGCAGATGCCAAGATGATACTCACCAATGTTTTCCGGAAGCGCTACGTCTCCCTCAGTCTCAGCTGCAAATGCTGTGCCGCAAAGTGCCGTGACCGCCAGTGCGCCGGCAGTCAGAAGTGCCAACAGTGTTTTCTTCATGTTGCTCCTCCTTAAAAATGTGATGAAACCGGTTAGTGTTTTTTATCTACAACTGTGCCCGCGGCGCAGAAGTATTCGTTCATTGGATTAATTGATTACGTTTCATTCTAGTCCGGTTTTATATACATTGTCAAATCGGCAAAATAACCACAATTGCAGCCTCGTTTTTGTGAAATATGCCAAACCGTCAGGAAACCCCTTCTCCTCCTCCCGATTTGCGCCGTTTTTCCGCTGAAAACCGGCACTTTCCCTGATATTCTGCGGCATTTCCGGTCTTCCGGCCTGCCTTGACACTGCCCTTTCATCATTATATACTTTATGAAAATTACTCGTTTTTTCAGCTTATTAATTCATCGATTTAATTGATTTGCTCAGTTAATCGTTTTCGTAAACATCCATTACACAAAGACACTGCCGGGGTGGGATTATGGGTCGTGAAGGTCTTGGATTCAATCAGTCTGATATCATTGATAACAACCGTACGGTACTTCTCCGGCTTCTCTGCAGAGCCGGTGTCTGCCCGAGAGTCGAGCTCGCCAGACAGACGGGGCTTAAGCAGTCTACGATCACTAATATTACTGCCGAGTTCATTCGCTGGGGTCTCGTCCAGGAAACCGGATTTCTGACCGGCAGCAAAGGCCGCCGCTCTATAGGAATCTCTCTTAATAATGATGATTTCGGAATCCTGAGCATACGTCTTGCCCGGACGCATTTCGTACTCAGCATCTTCAATCTCTCCGCGATCCAGCATTCAACGCGGCAATATGATATACCGGATAATCAGAACGCTGACGAAACCTTCTCTCAGCTGTGCAGCGCCGCGGAAGAGATGATCCGTGAAAACGCTCCGCGCAGGATCCTTGCCTGCGGGATCGCGGTCCCGGGGCCTTACAGTTCCATCAATAACCGTATTGCTCTGATGACAGGGACTACCGGATGGAGCAATATTCCGCTGAGCGGACGTCTTAGGGAGCGGCTGAATATCCCTGTCTTCGTGGAACAGGACGCAAACTGCGGAGCCCTTGCCCAGTACTGGCTCAATCCGGAATTCTACAGCAGCCAGGTGCTGATCTATATCGCAGTCGGCCAGGGCGTGGGCGCCGGCATCCTCGATTCCGGCACGCTTGTCCGCGGAAGGCTCGGTATGGCAGGTGAGATCGGACATACCAGCATCTGCTACGACGGCCCGCAGTGTACCTGCGGCAACCGCGGGTGCCTGGAGAATTACTGCTCTTCCACCAGTTTCACAAAAGCGGTCAATGAGGCCCTGCGTCCGGCAGCGCCGTTAAGTTTCCGGGACTGCGCCGCACTGCTTAAGAGCGGCAACCAGACGGTAATGGACCTGTTCCTGACGCTCTGCGACCGCCTTTCTGTCGGAATCGTCAACCTGATCAATTCCTTCAACCCGGATGTGATCATCCTCGGAGACGAGATGACTCATGTGATGCCGGACCTGATGGTTGAACAGATCCGGAAGTGCGTAAAAGACCGCTGTATTCCTGAACTGTTTGAGAATACAATAATCGAGAAAAGCCTTGTCGCGAAGGATTCCTTTGCCCATGGCGCTGCGCTGAAAGCGATCGAAGATATCTTCGATCACCCGTCAGATTATTTTGCCCCCGCGCAGGAGGAATATGTGAAATGAGACTTGGAATTGAATCCTGGTTCAGATTTGAATCTCCCGAGCAGCGCAAACGCAAGCAGGAGCAGTTTGAAGCGGCTGTATACCCCTTCGGTCCCGAGACCCAGAAAGAATGGGAACTCGCCCTGCTGAGGGAACTGTTCCCGAACAAGCGCAGCATACGGGATGAACATTTCCAGCTTCTTGTCCTGCGGCAGAGTATGCTGGAATCTGTCGCGGATCATCCGGAAAATGAAATTGCATACAGAAACGGCGCTATCCGTGCGTGGTACGAACGGAAAACGCCGCATGGACTCAGTTCCGAAACAAAAAAGACGCTGATCGCTGTCGCGATCTGTGAAAATGAGGCCCAGTCCATGGAAGATCTGCCCTCTGCCAAAACCGTCCGGTCCCTGACCGGAATGATTCCGTTCTGACCGCTGACCGGAATCTGTATATGTTATTTACCGTCCGAGCGTGACCGCATTGATCACCGCACCGACGACACCTGCCTCCGGATCCCCGGACGAAAGCTCCAGTTTAAACGAAGCTCTCGGATCGGGCACCCGGAGATTTTCTTTTACCCGCTCTGTCAATGTTTTCAGCGGGAATCCGGGCATCCCGACAACGCCTCCCCCGAGCACTACACAGACAGGATCCAGGATCGTTACCTCTGTCGCAATGGCAAGGGCAGTCATGGTGATGAATTCCTGTACCTTTTCATCCTCGGCATATCTTATAAAGACTTCTCCCACCGGGCAGTGAAGGTCCTCGGCGATCCGCTGCAGATTCCTGCCGCTTGCCTTAAGTTCTATGCAGCCCTTCTTGCCGCATCCGCAGTCTTCTGTCAGTCCCGCCACAGGAATATGTCCCAGTTCGCAGGCAGAACCGGTCGCACCGCGGTAAGCCCTGCCGTCTATGCAGACTGCATTGCCCAGGCCGGTCCCGATGTATACGCCTGCAACAATCCCTTCCCGCGGAAGATTCAGCCGGCGTATCTCATAGAGAAGTTCCGTGTTCGCATCCCGCTCCATCTCGACCGGAATATGAATTTGCTCCTCCAGCAGGGACTTAAGCGGCAGATTATCGAACCCCCGGATATTCGGCGAGTTAAAGCATACCGTCCGGTCCCTGTCCATCAGAGACGCAAGCGACAGACAGACACAGCGGCAGTTCTCTCTGCCCATTTCCCGGAAATAAGGCACCATCAGGCTCTCCAGATAAGCAGCCTTATCCCCGGCGTCGGAGAGTTCTTCACTTCGTATCTTCTTAAAGGAACAGACCTTGAGAGTACGCTCCACCGCAGCGATCCGAAGATGTGTCCCTCCGGCCTCGATCCCCAGGTAATATGCCTCTCCCATCTGCATTCTCCTTCCCCTGCTCCAAAGTCTCCGGCTTTGTTCCCGCTTCCGGTGCATCAGATCTTCAGGCTTTGTTCTCACTTCCCATGATATCGATCTTGTGCAGATAGAGCTCCTTGAGCAGCGGCCTTGTCTTTAAAGTAAAGACGCGGCTGTCAATAGCTCCGGGATTCTCGTCCAGGATCCTCCTGGTATGAGCCAGCGCACAGATCCATCCGTCTGTCGCGATATTTACCTTGCACACATTCGTCGCAGCTGCAAGGCGGACCTGGTCATCCGGGATTCCTGCCGTCTGTTCGATATGGCCGCCGTGCTCATTTATCATCTCCACATACTCCGGCGCGATATTGGACGCTCCGTGCAGGACCAGCGGAAATCCCGGACAGTTCTCCCGGATATGCTCCAGGATGTCAAACCGCAGTCCCGGCAGTTTTCCGTCCGGACCCGGCTTCATTTTCACAAGACCGTGGCAAGTTCCCACAGAGACCGCAAGGCTGTCGCAGCCTGAACGGCGGATGAACTCCTCCGCGCGCAGAGGATCCGTATACTTGCTCTCACAGGGGGCTTCTCCTGCCCCCGCGCTGCCTCCTTCTTCCTCTCCGGACAGAATTCCAAGCTCCGCTTCTACCGTGACGTCCAGCCCGTGCGCATACTCTGACACCTCTTTTGTAAGCGCTATATTCTCTTCGAAGGGTTTCGCGCTGCCATCGATCATGATGGATGAGAAACCGTTCTCCACCGCCAGCACACACTGCTCACGGGTCATTCCGTGGTCCAGATGCAGAGCAACCGGAATCTTAAGACCTTCGTGGGTGATCCTGTCCACTCCGGACTGTACGATCCGCGCGATCATCTCATGCCCCAGCTGCCTGTGAAGATTCGGAGACGCAAGGAGGATCACCGGAGAGTTTTTCTCAATAACCGCGTCCATGATCGCATTCAGCTGCTCGATCGAGATAAAATTAAACGCCGGGACCGTGTAACCGCCCTCATATGCTTTCCGGAACATTTCCGCCGTATTGACAAGCCCCAGGTCTTTATAACTGTAGTTCATTCCTCTTTCCTCCTTTTCCTGCAGAACATAGCTCCGCCATGATGGTTCATATCGCCTGTTCAAATCTGCCGACGGCAAATCCGGGGAAATCCGGCGACTCACATTTCTATCATCTCTGCCGCCGCAGGAAGCTCTCCCAGCAGCGGAAGGATATATTGCAGATAACTCTCCCTGACCGAATGTTCATCATCCCCGATGTACTCCTCCGGAAGGACAGCTGACAGGCCTGCGGTTTCTGCAAGCGGCATCACTCCATATTCCGGTGCATACGGCTCCTCCCCGGGTCTTCGACGGATCGTCAGCATCTCCTCCCGGTGTCCTCCTGCCGCAAGCCGTACCGCCATCCGCCCGAGCTGCTCTGCCTCTTCCCGATCGACCGGTGAAGCGTCATGTGCCGCGCATCTCTGCATCAGTCCCAGATCAATACACCGGATCTTACATGTGAAATGTTTCCGCAGAAGTGTACTCAGATAACCGGTGATCCCTCCCATATTTATGGAAGGATCCTTTCCCTTGTTGACCGTCGTATCCTCAAAGAGATACTTTCCCGACGCAGTTTTCACCCCTTCCGGAATCACTGCAAAGCACTTCCCTTTCCGGGAAACAACCTCCCGGACATCACGGACAAACCGCTCCGGATCAAAGGTTCTCTCCGGAACGTAGATCAGATCCGGCGCCGGTCCGGTCTCTCCTGCCGCCAGCGAAGCTGCCGCAAGAAAGCCAGTGTTGCGCCCCATGACTTCTACCGCCATGATCAGGTCGGTCTCATAGGACCACATGTCGCGGATCAGTTCCGAGACGGAGATGACGACATGCCGCGCGGCGGACGGAAACCCCGGTGCGTGATCGATTCCGGCCACATCATTGTCCACCGTCTTCGGAATCACCAGAACAGCGCAGTTCACTCCGTCCGCATCCAGTCTGTGCTGCAGACGCAGCGCCGCGGCGGCAGAACCATTTCCCCCGTTGATCAGAATATGCCCTATCTCATAACGGCGAATCGTCTCTTCCACACACCTGTAATCTTCATCGCTGCAAAGTTCGTACCGGGTCGACCCAAACGCCATCGACGGTGTCTTCCGAAGGCGGAGAAGTTCCTTCTTCTCTCTGCGTATCTCCAGAAGGTCTCCCCGGATAACGCCCATGATCCCATGCCGTGCTACGAACAGTTTTGCCCCCTCCGGGAGACTGTGTTCACTCTCAGCGATCACACCATATGCCGTAGCGTTGATCACCGCAGTCGGTCCTCCGGACTGAAGATATAAGAGATTCGATCCGGCTGTTTCCTTTTGCAATCCTGTCACCTCATCCCGATTCATCCCGGCACTCAAAACCGCCTTTCATACAGTTGAAAGCCTTACCCGGAAAGCCTATACTATGCTTATGCAAATATTTCAGAATACTCCCGACCATCTGACACTGTCCGAGAGTACTCAAATCATAATTGAGACAGATTCGTCTGTCAATTCACAAGGAGACTGTCATGAAAATATTAGCTATTAATCATATTACCATCAATGTTAAGGATCTCGAAAAAACCAAAGCCTTCTTTGCTGACGTTTTCAAACTTCCCGAAGCCGGCTTCGTTGATATGGGTGACCATACCCTTACCTACTACCAGCTGACTCCGGACACCCGGCTCGAACTGATCAACTATCTGACTGAGCAGAAAACGGCTGACATCTCGGAGACGGATCTGTGCACATACAGACACTTCTGCCTTGAGACAGACGACCTGGAAGGTTTCGCGGCAGACTGCCGCGCTGCAGGCGTTCCCATCCGCAAGGAACCGGGCTGGGTCGAAAATCTGCAGTGCAGTACCATGCTCATTACAGACCCGAACGGTGTCGAGATTGAGATCATTCAGAAATAAAAGGCAGAAATAAGAGGCGAAAATAAAAGCATTATGCAGAGCCGGCTGAACAGCCGGCTTTTATGCCGCCGCTTGACAGAACATATGTTCTGTTTTAAAGTATAATTCAAGAACGCCAACGGCGTTCTTGCCGCGCCGCGCTCGGTGCGAAGCACCTTCCTCTGAGCGCGGCTGCGATCCGCCGGAGGCTTTAACTCAGTCGGGGGACTCCCCGACTGAGTTGAAAACGGGGTGTGCGAAAGGGGTGAGACTTCATGCTTTCTGCAAATGAACCGGCATCTCTGCATGCCGCCTGTGACAACCGTGCAATTTTGACTAAAAATACATCTGTTTACGGGGATCCGACCAGGTTCTGGGAACATGATGAAACGCACAGGGTCTATATCATCATCGACCTGAAGAGTTTCTATGCCTCTGTGGAATGTGTGGAAAGGGGTCTGGATCCCATGACGGCAAAACTTGTCGTAGCGGATCCTTCCCGCGGTGAAGGGACGATCTGCCTGGCTGTTTCCCCTGCGCTCAAGAAGCTTGGCGTCAAAAACCGGGCGAGGATCTTCGAGATCCCGAAAACCATTGACTACATCACGGCGCCGCCGCAGATGGCGCATTACGAAGAGTGCTCCGCGGAGATCTACGGGGTATACCTGCAGTATTTCTCCAAAGAGGATATCCATGTCTACTCCTGCGATGAAGCTTTCATCGATGTGACAGACTACCTGGATCTGTATGAGATGTCGCCAAAACAGCTTGGCACAGAGATAATGAATGCCGTGCTGGACCGCACAGGGATTCGCTCCACCTGCGGGATCGGAACCAATCTCTATCTTGCCAAGATCGCTCTCGATATCACCGCCAAGAAAGCCCCTGATTTTATCGGGATTCTGGATGAAGACCGCTACCGGGAGCTGCTCTGGGACCATCGCCCTCTCACCGACTTCTGGATGATCGCGCGGGGAAAGTCAAGGCGGCTCGCCTCCATGGGTCTTTTTACCATGCATGATATCTCCAGAGCCGCCATGATCAATGATGACCTGCTCTACAAAACCTTCGGCATTGACGCAGAGATCCTGATCGACCATTCCTTCGGCGTTGAAACCGTCGGCATGAAGGATATCAGGGGGTATCGCCCCAAAGGGCGCTCCCTCTCCCTGGGACAGGTTCTTCTGCGGGATTATTCATTTGAGGAGGCGCATGTCATCATAAAAGAGATGACGGACCAGCTCTGTCTGCAGATGGCGGACCGGCACGTTCTGACAGATACGATTACGTTCTTCGTCTCATACAGCCATACTTTCAGAGACCAGGACGGACTGCCCGCGTTTTATACCGGAAGCACCGTACATTCCCGGCACCACACCTCTTCTGACGAGATCTGGCGTCCCCTTGTCGCAGAAGCGTACCTCAGAACGACCCGGCAGGATGCCCCGGTCCGCAGGATCGGGCTCTCCTGTCCGATCTGCGGGGAAGGTAATGTCGGTTACCAGTTCTCGCTGTTTGATGAAAAGGGGGAGATGCTGTCAGATCCGGAAAGAGATCTGGATCGCCAGATCTCAGGAAGAAAACTGCAGGGCAGTGTCCTGTCACTGAAGAGCCGCTATGGAAAAAATGCAGTGTTAAAAGGAATGAATCTCCTGAGTGCCGGCACCATGATGGAGAGAAACTGCCAGATCGGAGGCCACAAAGCCGGTAAAGACCTGCGCCGGTCTGAAAGAGCCTCCCGGGCGGGTAACAAACCACCCGCCGGGCAGAATGGAGTGTGATACTATGGCAAGCTCGGGCGATGACCGTGTTACATGGACCAACTACGACAAGCAGAATCACCGCCCGCACATGGATAAAAGCAGCCGGGCAAAGATCTTCCTTCCGTTCAATGCTCTGGAAGGACTGTACGAAACGCTGGAAGAAAAAGAACTGAAAAATGAAGACCGTATCGAACTTTCCGACGATGAAGCGCATCTTCTCAACGAAAAGCTCCTGAGTCTGAGAAATGGCGACTTTGTGACAGTAACCTACTATGCGTTCCGTCTCACGCCGCGCGGCCGCATCGGTACATACATCACCCAGAGCGGACTTCTGACCGGGATCAGCTATGAACTGAAGACCCTGCGTGTGCGCAATACCGCTGTCCCGATCGCCGATATTCTCAGTATCGATAAGAGAACAGATGCCGGAAAAGCCGGGATATGAAAAACAGGCCGCCGCGGCGGCCTGCTGCTTATGCCAGAAATTCAGTATTCACATATCCGGAAGCGCCTGTCCTCGGCACAAATACCCACACATAGGCTGCTTTGCCGCCGCCGGCAGTAGTTCCCCGCACAGTTGCGCCGGTGATCAGCACGACATCTCCATTTCTAAGCTGTGTGCCCTTGATCTCGTTAGCGGGATCCTCCACAGGGGCATTGCGGACCGGCAGATACTCTGCCTTCAGGTGTGTTACCCTCTTGTAAACACCAGCTCCGGACTGTCCGCCTGCTGCATTTTCAAGTTCCCGCTCATTGAGCTTCTCAAAATCTGCCATGATAACCTTCCCTTTCCGCCGGATACTTATCTGTTCCAGACATTATTAATATACGGACGTTCAAAGAAGAATCCACAGAAGAATTCACCCGGGTGACCAGGATCTTTCCTGCCAGATTAAATTCTCTTTTTCCGGGAATTAACAATATATCTTTCAGCCTTCTTCAGCGGCCGCTTCTGTCTCGGTCACGGTCCCGGCTTCCGGCTCTTTGGGCTGGATCTCGGAAGGATCTTTCCAGTCCGCACGCAGAGTCCTGTCTCCGCTCATACCGGTCAAACCTGCCGGATTGCCGGCCTCATCGATCCATCCGCCGATTACTTTTCCGTCATGTTCAAAGACTGGATAATCGGTAACATCATACGTGCCGTCTTCCTTCTTCGGGATGATCAGATGATGTATTAGGCTGCCGTTGTCGCCCGCAGTAGAGAATCCGAAATCAAAGGCAACGACCTGCACACCGTACGGACTGTAATGTGCATACAGGGTAATGTCCTTTTCTACGGTATCTGTCGGAAAGATTCTCTTCGCGTCATCACCAGGCCCGTCAAACCATCCGCAGAAGCTCTCTCCATCCTTTGACGCCTTCATATCAAAATGACTGTACCATTCGCCCTTCCGTCTCACTATGCTGATGGAATCCGTAAGGCTGCCTCCGTTCGCGTCATACGATACGGTGCAGGGCTTTACATCGGACAAAGACTTGAACACGATCTCCGCATCGTTGTCTTCAAGCGTTCCCTGAACTTTCATATTCAGCCACAGTGAATTGCCGTTATTGATATACAGCACGATATCGCAGGCAGTTCCCGGCATGGTATTTACCTTGGCGAAGATGCTCTTGATCGTCCCGTCTTCTTCGATCTCGATCGGTTCTCTCAGACCGGTTCCCGGACGGACATAGTCCATCTTGTATCCGAAACTTCCTCCGGTGATGGCGTCGACGACCGTGCGGAAATTCTTATCCGGCTCGATCACTACGGACTCTCCGCCGTTAATACTTACGGAAAAGCCTTCCTCATCTTCATGGGCATCGACGATATCCTGTTTCAGTTTCTTTTCTGTCGGATCCTTCGGGATCGCTGTTGAATGATTCTGTGTCTCTGAGCCGTCATCTGATCCGGAAGCTGTTTCAGGCGCGGACGTCTCCGTCTGCGGTGCAGGCGCTTCCGTCTGCGGTGCGGGCGCTTCGGTCTGTGGAGGCGTCTCCGGCTGCGGCGGCTGCGTTTCCGGCTGCGGCGGCTGGGTCTCCGGCTGCGGCGGCTGCGTTTCCGGCTGCGGCGGCTGGGTCTCCGGTTCCTGTGGGCTGCCCTCATCTGCTGCCTGCAGGATATTTCCCGTCTCCTGACCCGCGGAGACAGAAGCGCACATCATAACTGACGCGAGCATAATAACTGCGATTTTTCTGTAAGTTTTTCTAATCATTATATACACCCCTTTAATTATCTGTTTTTTAGAACAGTACTACCCTTGTCTTGTATGGAAGATACCAATATACGAAATTATAATCCGTATGCCTCATTGCGATACAGCCGTGAGTGGACGGATACAGAACATTTTTCCTGTAATGAATCTGATTGCCGCCGGCTTTTGAAGCATAACTGATGCCTCTCCCCATGTCTTTCTTATGGATATAGTGCGTCTGGATCGAACAGCTGTTGAGAGAATAACAGTCGTTCGGAAGACCGCCGCCGGTATAGGCCCCGGTCGTGATATTCAGGACATACTTGCATATCCATTTCCCTGAGACCTTTGTCAGGATCCATCCGTGCTGATTGAACTTGGACGCCACGAACATATATTTTGTCTTGCTGGTAATGTGTCTGGAAGCCACCCACTCTTCAATCTGCGCATCAGTGTAGGCCGTGGAGGAATTATAGATATAATAGAGTACTTTGAATTTTTTGACCGGAATATAGACGGTCCGCCTGTTTTTCAGGCGGCAGACAGCTTTGCCGTTGCGGCGTGGATAATAGAGGATAACGACCTTCTGCCCCTTTTTAACCTTGACCTTGCTCTTCACAGAATCTGCGGACTTGGCCTCATATGTCGTCTTGACCTTGGCCATATAGTACATTCCGTGCACATAGTCAAGAGCCCCGTCCAGCCCCCAGGCGGACAGGTTCACCTTCTTGCCGTGTGATTTTCTGATCGCGCGCCGTGCGACGGTTTCCGTCCCGGACACCTTGACCGAACCGAACTTCGCAGCCTTCCTGGTCACGGGATCATCCACACCGGCAGCGCCGCAGTATGACGGCAGCACTATGATGATCACAAGCAGAAGCAGCAGCAACCGTACTCTCTTCAATTGAGAATCACCCCTTTTCTGTATTCATAACTCCCCACGCTAGTTTACCACGAAATTCAAAATATCTCACCTAAAAATATCTTAATTCTTATTCTGAATGCTGATTTTCAGTGAAATCCCCCGTTTTTGACGCGACAAGCTCCGTCCAGCAGGCACGAAAACCACTGTCTATCGCAATGTTCTGGGACAGAATATGAGAAAATGCGGTCCCGTAATAAGGTATACGGCCTCTCTTCAGGATCTCATTCTTCAGCAGTGTGACCAGCAGCCTGCCCAGATGCAGCCCCCTTGCCTCCGGAACAACGTCGATCCCGATCTGCCACATCAGCGGACTGTCGCCGCTGGCTCCTGCCATGGCAAGGATCCTGCCGTCCTTTGAGGCGGATATCCCTATCTCGTCCGGAGCAGCCGGCTGAAATGAAAACGCGTTGGTGAAGCGGCTGTCGCCGCGGAACTCCTCGATATCCGCTCTCTCCAGGAGCCGGACCTCATACTGATCATATACGGCTGGCGTCTGTTCAAATGCCACATAGAACGGGTGCAGATGTGAGATACGGTATCCGTAGCGTCCGGTCAGTTCATTCAGTTCCCGCATATTCCCCGGTTCCATAAACCAGGCAGCTTCAGTCTGAGCATACCTGCCCTGCAGCTCCCGGATAATATCCGGCCTTCCGGTAAACAGCAGCCGCCCTTTGAAAGACGCAATCTTCAGGAACGTTTCTTCCTTCTCATTAAACCGGCGTCTTCCTTCCATAGGATGATATTCCGTAAAAAGATTCCCGCTCCCCTCTTCCAGATCTTTCAGACTGCAGCAGTAGTCAAGCGACATCTGCCGCCTCACTTCCTTCATCCCTGCTGCCTGTGCGGGAGACACAGCGTCAAATCTTCTGCCCTCCTCCAGCATCACCTTATACCGAAGCAGCCTGAGAAAATACTTCGGAACCCTGCGGTGTCCCAGTTCCCAGTCCGTTATGGTCTGATAAGGAATATCATATTCCAGCGCGAATTCCTTCCGGTTCATACCGGTCAGCCTGCGAATCTCTATCAGCTCCCGCTGTTTCTCTTTTCTCTGATCCTTTTCTCCCGGCATCTCTTCCCTCGGTTTTTCTTCTTTTTTCATCATTGCGCCCCTCCTATTTTCAAGTACGCCATCGGCGTACTTGCGCCCGACCGCGCGGCCGCTTTAGCGGCCTTCCACTGCGCGGTCGTGGCATCCGCCGGAGGCTACACCTCAGTAGGGTGTCCCCCGCCTACAGAGGCGGGGACACCCTACTGAGGCCGTAATGCATATAGTATATATCTTTGCATTGCATAAATCAATGGCATATTTTCAGGATTGCCCTGCATCTTTCGTTTATGTATACTGGGGATGATCTCCGGTCTGCCGGCTCCGGTACCGGTTTTATTTTTCAGAAAGACTGTATTTTGTTATGAAAGAAAATCAGAAACTGTCCGTCGCCGCCATCGTTGCATCGATGGTCATTTTCGGAACCATCGGTATCTTCCGCAGGTATATTCCCCTGCCGTCGGAAACTCTCGCCTTCGCCAGAGGTGTCATGGGAAGTGTATTCCTTCTGATTGTCCTGAAAGTGACCGGCAGGACATTTGATATCCGTTCTGCCGGAAAATACAAGTGGCTCCTTGCGCTCACGGGCGCCATGATCGGCCTGAACTGGATCCTGCTGTTTGAAGCATACAATTATACCAGTGTCGCGGTCGCTACTCTGTGTTACTACATGCAGCCTGTAATCGTTATCCTTGTCTCCCCGCTGCTTCTGAAAGAACGCTTCACGGTCCGCAAATGTATCTGTGTGATCGTCTCTCTGACCGGAATGGTCTTCGTGTCCGGGATCCTGAACGATGCAGGGCAGAATACCGGAAGCTTCAGAGGGATCCTGCTGGGACTGGGCGCCGCCGCGCTGTACGCGTGCGTCGTTCTTCTGAACAAAAAAATAACCGGTGTACCGGTCTATGAAAAAACCATTATCCAGCTTTCCTGTGCCGCCATTGTCATGATCCCGTATATGATCGCTGCCGGGACTTTGAAGAATTATCACCTGGAACCGGGACAGGCTGCCGCCCTGATCACGGTCGGGATCCTGCATACCGGGATCGCGTACGCCATATATTTCGGTGCGATTGAACATCTTCCGGCGCAGACTGCCGCGCTGCTCAGCTATATCGATCCGGTCACGGCAGTCCTGCTGTCCGCCGGGCTGCTCCACGAACCTCTGACCGGGCTGACCGTTCTGGGGGCCATCCTTATCCTCGGCTCAGCCATGGCCAGCGAGATGACGGGCCGCGGCAGCTGACCTTCTTTACTTAATAAGTCCAAAATATACAGGGGTCCTTTTCAAATGAAAGGGACCCCTGTTCCACTATTCTGTTATGCTGTTTCAGCCGATCATCCGAGAAGTGAGAAGAACTCCGTCAGGTCATTTGTCTCACACTCGCCTTTTTCCATCCAGAAATCCGCCATATCCTGGCTGATCGCCATGATGGAACGCTCCGCCTCACTGTTGTTAAGCTCTTCATTTTCTTCTCTGCCGAAGAATACCAGGCCTTCCACTTCACCTGCGATATCTTCCGCAGTGACCTCTTCGAATCCGCCCGCCATCATCTCATAGGCTTCTTCCGGATTCTCTTTCATGTAATCAACAGCCTTGTACCATGCTTCTGACACGGCTTCCACAATCTCAGGATGTTCCTGCGCATAAGCTTCCGTCACGACCAGAGAATCCATGATCGTTTCCGGATAGTCTGCGCTGGTGACCAGTGCGTGGGCACCTTCCACGGTATCAAGTGCTTCGGACAGCTCCGGCTCCCACATGATCGCGGCGTCTACCTGTCCGCCCATGAAAGCAAGGCCGGCTTCTGTAGTATCTGACATCTCTACCAGAGTGATGTCCTCTTCGCTCAGGCTGCTGGCGTCTTCCAGTGCCGTCAGGAAGAAATAATAGGAAGAAGCTGCGGTATCCAGCGCCAGCGTCTTGCCGGCAAGATCGTCCAGGGACTGTACGTCCGCCGTCGTCACCAGACCGTCCGCTCCACAGGACTCATCCATTGCCAGAACATAGCGCGCGGGCGCACCATTGGCAAACATCTTGATGTTCGGGTCCTGCGCGGTAGCGAGGAACTGGACACTTCCCTGCACGAGAAGCGCCGCGTAGGTAGACTCATCTTCAATGATCTCAATATTCATGTTGATGCCGGCGTCCTCGAAGTACCCCATCTCCTGGGCGATGAACATCGGCGCATATCCGGTCCAGGTGCAGAACGCCATGGTGACGTCCTCGGTCTCAGCAGCAGATACGCTGGCTGTGCCAAGCAGAAGCGCTGCCGACAGAGCTGCCGGAAGCAGTGCCTTTTTCAGAGATTTTTTCATTTCAACCCTCCTCTTTTTGTTTCCTGATTCGTTTTGCTACAGTGTTATCCGGAAATGAATCCGGCTCCTGTTCTTCATTTTCTGGCTGTCATCTGCCCATTGCAGCGTCATTGCTCTCCTGCCACAGCATATCCATGATCTTTTTCTTGATCTCCAGAAACTCAGGCAGCACCAGAGAGTTGTGACTGCGCACTCCCGGAAGGTTCACGTCCAGCACATCCCTGACCGATCCCGGCCGCCGGCTCATCACATAGACCCGGTCCCCCAGCAGCACCGCCTCATCGATGTCATGCGTAATGAACAGGATCGTTGTGTTCGTCTCCGTCCGGATCTTCGCAAGCAGCTCCTGCATGACGACCCTCGTCTGGGCATCCAGTGCCCCGAACGGCTCGTCCATAAGAAGGATCTCCGGCTCATTTGCCAGAGTCCTGGCGATGGCGACTCTCTGCTTCATGCCCCCGGAAAGCATCTTGGGCAGTGCATTTTCAAACCCTTCCAGACCGACCAGGCTGATGTACTTTCGCGCAGCCGCGGCACGCTCGGAAGACGGTATGTTTTTCATCTTCAGGCCGAATTCCACATTCTTCTGCACCGTCAGCCAGGGAAATAAACTGTACCCCTGGAAGACCATGCCGCGGTCCGCTCCCGCGCCGCTGATGGGCAGGCCGTCCAGCAGGACTTCTCCCGAAGTCTGCGTCTCAAGACCGCCTATGATATTGATCAGAGTCGTCTTGCCGCAGCCCGAAGGCCCGACGATCATAACAAATTCCGAATCCCGGATCTCAAGGTTCACATCCTTCAGAGCTGTGACCGCAAGGTCGCCTTCCCCGAACACCTTGCCCAGACTGCGCACCTGCAGCCGGATCTCATTTTTATTATTATCAGATGCCATAACTGCTCCTGCTCCCGTCACTTGCTGTCGCCCAGTCTCTCCTGCCACGGTGCCGCGATCCTGTTGATGATGCGGAAGATCCAGTCCGTGACAAGGCCGATCAGGCCGATCATGATCAGGCCGGCAAAAATCGTATCCGTCGCGAGGTATCTCTGCGAGCGGAGAATCATGAATCCCAGGCCGTTGCTTGCCGCGACCATCTCAGCAACCACAAGGTATGTCCAGGCCCATCCGATCGTCAGCCGGAAATCATCGATAAGTCCCGGCAGCGCGGCCGGAAAGATTACTTCCTTGTAGATCTGGAAACGCTTCGCGCCAAGCGTCTTTGCGGCGTTGATCATATTGACGTCCACATTGGATACCGTATCCACCACCATCAGCACCAGCTGGAAGAAGGTTCCCAGGAAAATGATCGTATATTTCTGCGATTCCTCGATCCCCAGGTACAGCAGCGTCAGCGGAACCAGCGCAACGACCGGAAGATAACGCGCAAACTCAATGATCGGCTGCACAAAGGCACTGAACCTCTTCGAATTGGCCATCAGCATACCCATCGGCAGCGCAACGATAACGGACCAGATCCAGCCGATCATGACACGGGCAGTCGACGCTTTGCAGTGCGCCAACAGCGAGCCGTCCGCCGCCATGGCAAACAGCTTCGAGATGACCGCAGTCGGTGACGGAAGGAACACCTCCTGCACAAGATGTCCGTAACTCGCCACACACCAGAATCCGATGATCAGCACAAAACAGAGCAGTGATAACAGCTTATACTGCACTCCTTCAACAATCTTCTTTTTCTTCCCAGTATTCACCGCAGACACCGCTTCCTTTATCATTTCTGCAGGATCCGCATCGCTTTAGCGCATCGCAGTGATGCTATGATACAGTAAATATGGGGATATGTCAATTTAGGTACCGGCTGCCGTGGTTACAGTTCGCAGACCAGCTAACCTCCTGAATAAAGTTCTGTGGGCACAACTTATCATTGCCGACGAAAATCATTCGTTTTATAATCAGTTTGTTCATGCTCAGGAAGTATGGCTGTACTCATGTATTCGGTATGACCGCTGCCGTCCCTGCTGCCTGAGCCGGTATGTTTTTCATGTTGTATTCAGAAGAGGTATCATATGGGGAAGAGTTTAAAAGATGTTTTGAAAATGTGTAAGGACAACGATGTCAGGATGATCGATTTCAAGCTGACGGATATCGATGGCAGATGGCGTCACCTGACGATCCCGGCAGAGCGCCTGACCGAAGATACCATGGTAAGCGGAATAGGATTTGACGGCTCCAACTATGGCTACGCTCCGGTTGAAAACAGTGACATGGTCTTTGTTCCGGTCCTGGACTCCGCCGTGATCGACACCTACGCAGAAGTCAAAACACTTTCGATGATCGGAGACGTCATGGTCATTGACCGTCCGGAAAACAGGCCCTTCGACCAGTATCCGCGCAACGTCGCAAAACGCGCGCTTTCCTATATGAAAGAACTGGGAATTGCCGATGAGATGCTGATCGGTCCGGAATATGAATTCTACATCTTTGATGAGGTCCGCTATTCCACCAAACCTTACAATGCCGGCTTCTCGATCCACACCCGCCAGGCGGAGTGGGAATCAAACAGCGAGAACAGCAACAACGGCTATCAGATCCGCAACGGCGCCGGTTATCATATGTCCCTTCCGATGGATATCATGAATGACCTTCGCAGCAAGATGTGCCTGAATATGAAGGACTGGGGCATCGACGTCAAGTATCATCACCATGAAGTCGGCGGATGCGGACAGATGGAGATCGAAGTCCAGCTGGGCGACATGCTCACCCTTGCCGACAATACCATGGCTGCCAAGTATGTCATTAAAAATGAAGCAGCCAGGAATGGCTGCACGGCGACTCTGATGCCGAAACCGGTCTCCGGAGAGGCAGGCAGCGGCATGCATATCCATATGCTCCTTCGCAAAGACGGCCAGCCCATTTTCTACGATGAAAATAACTACGCCCAGCTGAGCGATACGGCCATGTGGTTCATCGGCGGCCTGCTCACACATGCAGGCTCTCTGTGCGCCATCACGAACCCGTCCTCCAATTCCTACAAGAGACTGGTTCCCGGATACGAAGCGCCTGTCACCATCGGCTACGCCATGGCAAACCGCAGTGCCGTCATCCGCATCCCGGCATACGCCAAGTCTCCGGATGTAAAGCGTTTTGAGCTGCGCAACCCGGATGCCACCTGCAATCCCTACTACGCCTGCGCGGCTATCCTGATGGCAGGTCTGGACGGTATCCAGAAGAAGATCGATCCTCACAAGGCAGGATGGGGCCCCTATGATTTCAACCTCTACAATCTGTCGGATGAAGAAAAGGCAAAGCTTACCGGACTTCCCACCAGCCTGTCCGCAGCACTTGACGCTTACCTGACCGCCGGCGGAGTATTCCCGCAGCGTCTGATCGACCAGCACATAGCGACCAAGCGCGCGGATTACAAGTTCGTGCACCAGATGCCGAACCCCGCGGAATTCTCCCTGTACTACGACCTGTAATCAATTCCTGCAATGCGGCAGCCTGTAATAAATTTACGCAGTACTGCGTCACGTAATTCAATCACGCAGTACTGCGGTCCAAAATGCATATTCTGCGACTGTCTTACAACATAATCGCAAGTACGCCGAACAGTGCGTTCAGCAGTACCAGGAACAGAAGTTCCTGCTTCCAGCGGTTTACAAGAAGGCCGACGCACTCACGCATAAACGCGTTCGGCCAGAACCACCATTTTGTGCGGCTCCCGATTCCTTCTGCCTTCAGGCCTGCGAGAGACGCCCACACGCCGCTCCGGAACACATGATAATTGGTCGTGGAAAACACCACTTTTGAGCCTGCCCCATTCTCTTCGATCAGTTTTTTGGAAAATTCCATATTCTGATACGTGTTGGCGGACTTATTTTCCAGAAGGATACTCTCCTCAGGAATATTCTGCGAGGCAAGATAGCGGTGCATCGCCTCCGCTTCTGCCATAGTCTCATCCCGTCCCTGACCGCCGGACGGGATGAGAATTGCATTCACCCCTTTTTCTTTCTGCTGTTTCCAGAATACACGTCCCTTCAGCAGCGGCGGCAGACTGCCGTCCTTTCTGAATCCACATCCCAGAATAATGATATAGCCGCAGTCTCCTTCCGGAATATGCTTTGCAGCGATCACTCCGCAGATGACGGCTCCGATCAGCATGCATTCAAAATAAACATATACTGTCGCATAGACAGTCATCACTGTCATCCGGACCCAGTACTCTGTCTCTGAACCGGAGAAGTTCAGACTGTACATCCACAGTGCCAGTGCCGCTCCTGCTGCCATAAAGAGACTGATAAGAATTCCCAGCACATTTCTCAGCCGCCTGCTCTCATGCCGCAGCAGAGCAATATTGCTGATGGTCATGGATGCTGCGAAAAGCAGAATGAGCGGAAGTGCCATCCGTATAAAATGGTAGCTGGCCGTGATAACCAGTTCATACACGTACAGCATGGGGTAATCTGCCGGATCGGTCAGGTGGCGGATCGTCCCGGACAGGATCGTGATCCCCGTCAGCAGCATGAACAGAGAAAAACCGGCGGTATGGATCGTGGAATAGGCATAGAAGGAAGGACCTTTCGCTCTCAAGAACGCAAGCAGCAGCAGAAGGCTTTCCGCAAGGCAGAAGATTGCCATCACGACCATTACGACCGAGTCTCCGGTAAATCCGCCGGTGCTGTAGTCATAGACCGTTCCAAACATGCTGACATGATACCTGCTGTAGGACAGGGTTTCTCCGGATTCATTCTGCATCTGTGCCCAGACATAGCCTCTCTGCCCGGGCTTCATCCGTACCTCGGCGTACTTATCCTCCGGCCTTGGCTCTTCAAAAATAATCGAACCGGTATTGTTCTCGTCTCCCTCTTCCGGGACCATGCGCAGCTTCGCTGATCCGGCGGATTCGGCTTCCGGACCGGTCAGCGGAATACGGGCTGTGTACGTATTATTCTGCAGACGGCAGAAAACACAGATCAGTATTGCAGCCACCACGAGCAGGCCGCTCTGCCATGCAAGTCTTTTCATAATTCCCCCTGATATTTTAATCTGCAGTGTACTCTTCTGCAGGCATTCTGTTCATATATTATGACTATTATGATCCGCCGGTCAAAAGCCGGCCAGGGATTATCAGGCATATGTGCACCATCAATCCTGTCTATATTATCGTATCCGCAGACAGAATCCAACTGAGGTTTCTATAAATTCAAGCGCTTCTTCTGTGTATAACGACAGAAATGTCTGTCATTTTTGGTCATTTCAGAGAATTTTCGCAAAACAGCCGGCATGCTATAGGCACTGCCCAGTTTTAATGCTACACTGACTTTATAACTGTAGGATGGATGTTTCTCAACGAACGGATATGCACCGACTCCAAATATCGGGTGGGGGAGGTAGGTCCGTGCATGATCTCCGTGGAAGGAGGATCATGGAAGCTGTCAACAAAGTCCTGGGGTTCCGTGAAGAAGGCCTGCGAGGTCTTCACTTTTACATCAAAGATTTGGACTATCCGATCGTCGCGGCGGAATATTCAGAGCGGGATGCGATGGCGTTCAGAATTCTCGATCAGAATATGAAAACCTGTCCGATGAACAGCGAGACACTCTGCCAGCGATGAACAGCGAGACACTCTGCCAGTGGTGCATCAACCACCGGATTTATTTCACAGTCCTGTACGGATTCCGAATCAAGCATTTTCTTGTCGACCCTCTTAAGATGTGGCGTTACCTCCAGATGCGGGTGAGGCTGAAACATTATTCTGCTCTCGCATCTCCCGCAAATGAATAGCACAAGTGTCAGAGAGAAGAAGACTGCGGCTTTTTGACCGCAGTCTTTTTCACTACACATAACTTGATTTTCGCGGAAAATCGCGTAAGATTAGTGAATGTACCGCTAAAAAACCTTTTGAAAGAATGGAGAACCTGACCTTATGTCGAAAAAGATTGTTCTGACCGGCGGCGGAACTGCCGGACATTTTGAAAGAATGGAGAACCTGACCTTATGTCGAAAAAGATTGTTCTGACCGGCGGCGGAACTGCCGGACATGTCACACCGAATATCGCACTGCTTCCTTCTCTGAAAGCGGCCGGATATGAGATCTGGTACATCGGTTCCTACAACGGGATCGAAGAGAGGCTGATCAAAGAACAGAATATTCCTTATTATGGCATTGATTCCGGCAAGCTGCGCAGATATTTTGACTGGAAGAACTTTTCGGATCCCCTCCGTGTGATCCATGGCTACGCCCAGGCTAAGAAGATCCTGTCCCGCCTTAAGCCGGATGTTGTGTTCTCAAAGGGCGGATTCGTCAGCGTTCCTGTCGTGCGTGCGGCTTCCGCACTTCATATCCGCACGATCATCCATGAATCAGATATGACGCCCGGACTTGCCAACCGTCTGGCGATCCCCGCAGCAGACAAAGTGTGCTGTTCATTTCCGGAGACCCTCAAATATCTGCCGGAAGGTAAAGCTGTCCTGTCCGGTTCTCCGATCCGCCAGGAACTCCTGACCGGAGAGCGCGGGAAAGCGCTGGAGCTTCTTCACTGGGAGAACAGCAGCAAACCGACCCTTCTTGTCATCGGGGGCAGCCAGGGCTCGGTCGCGATCAACAACGCTCTTCGCAGTGACCTTGACGAACTTTTGAAAGAATTCCGGATCATCCATCTGTGCGGCAAGGGGAATCTGGATTCCTCTCTGGATGGTCGTGAGGGATATGTCCAGTTTGAATATATCCAGGATGAACTCAAAGACCTCTTTGCGCTTGCTGACCTTGTACTGTCCAGAGCCGGGGCAAACTCTATCTGCGAGCTCCTGGCACTGCGCAAACCGAACCTCCTGATCCCGCTCTCCGCAGCAGCAAGCCGCGGCGATCAGATCCTGAATGCGGATTCTTACAAGAAGCAGGGATACAGCATGGTTCTCAAAGAGGAAGACCTGACCCCCGAAAGTCTGCTGCGTTCTCTCCGTCAGCTGAATGCTGACAGGGAAACCTACAGGTCAGCTATGGAAAAGAGTTCCCAGAGTTCCGCCATCGACATCATCATGGGGCTCATAACCGGAAACGCGTAAAGAATAAATGAAACCGGGAAAACTTACCCGGAAATACGTAAATCCTACCGGCTGAAACCACCCTGTGGCTTCGGCCGGATATTTTATGCCGCTCTCTGCGCTTCTTCATCCAGCAGCCTGCGTGCAAACTGTCCCATCTTGCCGTATGCAAGATCGTCCAGGAGCGCCGCACCGCTGCTTCGGACCGTCACCTCCGGCAGATAGATCCGGACCATTGACGAGAGCAGTACTTCCTTGCCCAGAGCGTTCATGTTCCTGTCGAACTGGCTGACCTTCGCGCGTGACATGGGATCAGTCAGGATGGGAACATAGCATCTTGTGCATCTCTCCAGCAGGTCCGTCACATCCTGCATCTGAGTGCCGATATCCAGGACGATCGTCCTGTAATCTCCTGCTGCTGCGGCAGCCGTTATGAACTCCAGCCATTCAGCGGGACGGATATTCCGGATATCATCCGGGAAAAATGCCGGAGGCACAATATCCAGACTGCCGAAAGTCTGTACTGCGGATTCCAGCAGCACCGCCAGGTTCTGTGTCCTGTCTCTGGACGCATATATAAGATCTGCAGTATCTGACCGGTATGTAGTCCTGAACAGCGGCTCAAACCCACTGTAATCCTCCAGATTCAGGTACAGAGTCCTTCCCTCCTCACTTGCCGTCTGCGCCAGTGTAAGTGCAAACAGCGTCTTGCCGCAGCGCGCGACAGGCGACCAGACAGCAAGGATCCTGCAGTTCTCAGGCAGTTCCACCGCCTTTGTCTCTCCCGCGAAACTCATAACCTGCCTGGCAATACTGTCAGAATCCTGGTATTTCCGGATGACAGCCTCCTCCCGGTCAAGTCCTGGCTCTTCGCCGTCAGACAGAATGATCACCCGCCGGACATTCATTTCCCGGACCTCGTCCGTCATGGCGTCCGTCGAGATCAGCAGGATCTCGATCTCATTGTCCTGTGCATACCGGCTAAGGCTCTCCAGGCTCGTAAACGCCAGCACCTGGTAGGGCAGCATTCCTTTTGAATTCAGATAATCCGCCAGCCTGACAACATAGGCTTCCTCCAGGTCGCAGATCGCGAATACTCTTTTCTTCTTCATAGCAACATCCCCTTTCTATATTTTTAATCGGTTTTTAACGCCCGATTCGGTTCACATACCCGGCCAGCACGCCCTTCTTCATCACCAGCCGGCCGTTCCGGTCTTCAAGTCTGCCAGTTACCCACCGCCTATAGAGGCGGGGGTCACTCCCACTGAGATGTATACGACCAGCGCCAGGAAAACCGGGACCGCAAACGCGAATTCTCCGGATTCTGTATAGCCTGCCGACGGGTCTCTGTAGGATCCGGGCTTTCCGCTCACTGCCGCCTGTCCTATATACCGGTACAGATATTCCAGCCGCTGAGCGAGATTGCCTCTTCTCATTACAAGGACAGCTGACATGCCTGCCGCCATGAGCAGGGAGTACCACATCATAGCCAGGCTCCCGCGCCGCCCAAGCTGCAGGCCGATCACCGAGAGCAGTTTTACATCCCCCGCTCCGAGCATCTTCAGGAAAACCAGAGCTCCAAGCAGCAGGTACGGAAGCAGGAAGCCTGATGCCATATCGCTCAGGCAAGGCAGCAGAGAATCTGCATTGTCGGGGAGTGTCCCGGCCCGGGCGACGGCTGCGCACAGCAGGCCGCACAGGATCAGTCTGTTAGGGATCCGGCCCGTCAGGTAATCTGACAGAGCGCAGACAGAGACAAAGACAAGAAGTGTCAGCTGGGCAGACAGGAATGGATGGATCATAGAAGGGTCCTCTGTGTGATTAAGGCTGAATATCACTTATAATATGTTATGTAGAAATGAATATTGATATGTTGTATTTCAGATAGGACTATCATACCATCTTCCGGCCAAAATGCAAGCAAAAAGACTGCCCTGCGGAGTTCATTTCCACAGGACAGTCTTTTCTTTGTTCTTTCAGTTATCCGTCTGGCGGGATTGCCGCGTGCGGTTCTTGCCTCTCATCAGACTTCGGCTGCGTTGTCCGTATTCTTTCCGAGCGCCATAACCACGATGATTATGAACAGGATGGCAAATGGGAGCGCCACTACCGGCGGGATGTTCTTTACTGCGAAGATTCCTGCCAGCAGGTATCCTACTGCAGATACTGCAGCTGCGGTTAACGCATAGGGCAGCTGTGTCGATACGTGGTTCACGTGCTCACACTGCGCGCCTGCAGATGACATGATCGTTGTATCAGAGATCGGGCTGCAGTGATCGCCGCAGACTGCGCCGGCCATGCAGGCTGCCACGCAGACGATGGAGATCGGATTTCCCGCAGACCACGGGAATGCTCTCAGAACGATCGGGATCAGGATACCGAAGGTTCCCCAGCTGGTACCGGTCGCAAAGCTGAGTCCGCAGCCGATCAGGAAGATTACCGCCGGCAGGAACATCTGCAGTCCTTTGGCGGAATTCTCGATCAGGCCTGCTACATAGAGGTCAGCTCCAAGGTAAGAAGTGATGCCGTTAAGGCTCCATGCAAAGATAAGGATCATGATAGCAGGGACCATGGCCTTGAAGCCTTCCGGGACACAGTTCATTGCTTCGCGGAAACTGAAAGACTTGCGCGCCACATAGTAAATGATGGCGAACAGCAGTCCGAATGCAGATCCGAGCATCAGACCTACGGACGCGTCAGAATCGGAGAATGCGGTGATAAAGTCTGCTCCGCTGAAGAATCCGCCGGTATAGATCATTCCGATTACGCAGCAGGTTACAAGTACCAGGATCGGAAGTACAAGATCGATGACCCTGCCCTTTCCTTCCGGAACATCATCCTTCACACCTTCATACGGGTTTGCGCCGGAGAACAGATCACCCTTCTTCGCATTTTTCTCGTATTTTGCCATCGGACCGAATTCAATATCCTTGGCAGTCAGCGTCAGCATCATGACAATGGTGAGCAGCGCGTAGAAATTGTACGGGATCGTGCGGATAAACAGAGCCAGTCCGCTTCCGTCCTCTACGAAACCTGAGACTGCCGCAGCCCAGGATGAGATCGGGGCGATGATACAGACAGGAGCTGCTGTCGCGTCGATCAGATATGCAAGCTTTGCCCTGGAGATCTTATGACGGTCTGTGACCGGTCTCATAACGGAGCCGACAGTCAGGCAGTTGAAATAGTCATCGATAAAGATCAGGCAGCCAAGCACGGTCGTCGCGAGCTGCGCGCCTCTTCTGCTCTTGATATGAACCTGTGCCCAGCGGCCGAATGCGGCTGAACCGCCGGCCTTGTTCATCATGGCGACGATCGCTCCGAGAATGACCAGGAAGACCAGGATACCGACGTTGTATGAATTTGCGACAGAGGCAACGATACCGTTGGTAAATACGGTATTCAGCGTCATCTCAAAGTTTCCGTTCGCTGCAAGGATCGCACCGAACACGATTCCGATAAACAGAGAGGAATAAACCTCTTTCGTGATCAACGCCAGGATGATCGCAACCAGCGACGGGACCAGCGCCCAGAACGTGTTGTAATAGTGCGACGTATTCGCGACGGTATCCGCGAACGATTCACCTTCCTCTGCCAGTGCCGGGACAGCCATGCACAGGACGGCAAACAGTGCCAGTACCAGCAGCGCAAGAGCTCTCCTTCTTCCTTTTATTTTTTTCATACTCACTCCTCCTTGTTTAGGACTTTGCTCTATCAACGCTTCACTTCGATAAAGCACATTACCTATTATCTCCAGTTCCCCTCACAAAGTCAACCTCAATATCTCAGGACTTCCTGTAATCCAGCTCAGACCGGGGTGCCCTTGTCATCAGCGCACGGACGGTTTCCTTCGGATCTGCTCCGTGGTTGACAACGGCATCGATCCCGTCTACCAGCGGCATGTCGATTCCGTACTTCTGCTGCAGCTCCAGCGCCGCGGGGATGGCATTGATGCCCTCTACCACCATTCCGACCTGTTTCACCGCATCTTCCGGCTTTACGCCCTGGCCGATCAGATGGCCGCAGCGGTTATTTCTTGAATGCTCGGATGTCGCCGTAACGATCAGGTCGCCGATCCCTGCAAGTCCGTAAAACGTCCTCACGTCGCAGCCCATTGCCATTCCAAGCAGCGTGATCTCATGCATGCCCCTCGTGATCAGGGCAGCCTTCGTATTGTCGCCATATCCAAGGCCCAGAGCCGCGCCGCTCGCAAGCGCGATGATATTCTTCATGGCGCCGCACAGTTCAACGCCCAGCACATCTTCATTGGTATAGACTCTCATAACGTCATTCATGAAAGCATGCTGTACGATCTTAGCCGCTTCCTCATCTTTGCTCGCCGCAACGATCGTAGTCGGAAGATCCTTCGCGACCTCTTCTGCATGGGTCGGCCCGGACAGCGCCACCAGACGGACACTCTTATCTTTCAGCTCATCTTCAATGACCTGCGTCATCGTCATCAGACTCTTCGGCTCTATGCCCTTTGCAACGTCCACTATGATCTGGCCGTCCGGAATAAACGGCGCAGCCGCCTTCGCGGTCGAGCGGACAAACACCGACGGGACGGCAAACAGAAGAATATCCTTTCCCTTGCAGACCTCTGCAATATCCTTCGTGAACAGAACCGAATCCGGGATGACCATCCCCGGCAGATTCGGCTGTCTGCGGGTCGAACTGTATGTATCGACCTCCTGCTCAAGAGCCGACCACACCATCGTCTCGTGACCTTCATTTGCCAGCATCCTCGTCAGCGCCATACCCCAGGTACCGGCGCCAAGAACTCCAATTTTTGACATATATGTATCTCCCATCTCAGACAAGTGCCTGTCACTCGTTCATGAACGAGTGACAGGCACTTGTTCACATGTTCTTGTTCACCTTTATTTCAGTTTGAAAAACTTTTTCATCGGTTTGCTCCAGATCTCCCACATCCAGTCAGAGGTCCGGCCTTCCTGGGCGATCGTGATGTCTGTCGGATCATACACCCCTGTCCAGTTCCCCGCAAACAGCGGCATCGGCTTGCCCAGGGGATCATCTTCAACGGTTCCGTTGAAGACTGTTACTCCTGTTCCCACCGGGCAGTTGTCATAAAGATATTTCGCGTCGGTCGCTGCCAGGCGTATGCAGCCGTGGGATGAGTTTTCTCCGAGCTGATTGTATTCCTCCGGGCGCAGCGTGAAGTTGTCACTGTTGCTGTAGTACGGAAGTGTGTGAAACAGGATGTCACCCGTGATATGCGAACACCACTGTCCCCAGGATGGTCCTACCAGCTCGTGCCACCGCAGTTTATCCTTCAGCTGGAAGTTTCCGACGGGCGTCGATCCCTCTCTCAGCCCTGCTGCGCAGGCAAATGCTTTGACCGCGACTTTCCCGCGATACACTGTGACGGTATTTGTCGTCAGGTTCACCTGGATCGACCATGTCGTATCTTCCTGGTCCTCCCACCTGCCGTCCAGCCCCCTGCAGTATTCACAGATGCGGCGGATGATACGGCCGGGGCTTATCCGGATGCCGCCTCGCGCGTTATCGTCCGGGACAGTATCCTTCCTGAACTCTGTCTCCGCCGCTTCTGCCTCTGTCTCGCTCACGGACCCTGTCTCAGTCTCGCTCACGATTCCGTTGATCCCAGCCAGGCCGTCTTCCGGAACCACACTGTCCGCAGCCCATTCTGAATCTGACTCTTCCTCAATGAGATCTGCAAGTTCCGCTGCATGGACATTCACAGGAGATCGAAGACACAGCAATACCGCCGCAGCGGCGAAAATCAGCCTCCGGAAACGGCGGTTTGTCCTGCTTAATCCAGTTTTGTTAATAGTCGGTAAATGATACATTCTTTATTTCTTTCTCTTGTTATTTCTTCTTTCTGACGCTGTAGCCAAATGATCCCACTTTCCTGCCCAGCGTAAAGTATTCTCCGTGGGAATAGGTGACCAGCCCTGTACGGTTCAGCTCAAACTTTCCTTTTTCATCCATATAGGAAGGGTCTATGTCCACAGACACGACCTCGGCAAGAAACATGTCGTGGGATCCCAGCGGAATCTTCTGGGTGACCCTGCATTCTATATTGACCGGGCTCTCCTCGATCAGAGGCGCATCCTCAAGCTTCTCTGCCGGCCGGGCCGTCAGATGACAGAACTTAAACTTGTCCACGTCCCTTCCGGATTTCACTCCGCACCAGTCACAACTGCGGATCAGCTTCTCAGTAACCAGGTTAATGACAAACTCTCCGCTCTCCTCAATGATGCTGTGTGAATAGCGCTCCGGGCGCACCGAGATGGAGACCATTGCAGGGCTCGAGCAGACCGTTCCCGCCCAGGCAAGCGTGATAATATTCGGCCTCTGCCCCTTACTTGCGCAGCTGACCATGACCACCGGAAGCGGATACAGCATATTGCCGGGGCGCCAGACTTCTTTCTGTTCCATATGATAATTCCCCAGTTTATTTTTCTGCCAGAACGCCGGTTACAGTTCCTGGTCGCAGTTCAGGGCATCCATCATACTCGGGACGACCTGCTTCTTTCTGGAGACGATCCCCTTCATGACCGCTATATTGTCTTTCACACGGACGCCGAAAGCACTGTGCATGATATCGTCCACATCGTCGCCGTAGCACAGCATCGTCGTACTCTCATCGATAATGTTCGTGAGCATGAACAGTGCCATATCCAGGCCTTTTTCCTTGTATTTCTTCTCGATAAACGGCATCATCCGGTCTTTGATCTCGTCCAGCTCTTCCTGGCTCATGGAAGTGACCTGTCCGATCCCCATGATCGTGCCGTCATTGTCAAATGTCTTGAAGTCGTTATAGAAGATCTCTTCCGGCGTCTTCTCCCTGAGTTTGGAGCCCGCTGTGAACATAGCCTTCGCATGCTTTTCGGGATCAATTCCCGCAGTCGCAGCCAGCTCTTTTGCCGCAAGCCTGTCCAGCATCGTGCAGGTCGGTGACCGGAACGCCAGCGTATCCGACAGGATCGCGCTGCACAGCAGGCCGGCGATATTTTCCGGTATCTCGATGTCTTTCTCGTGGAACATCTGCCAGACGATCGTCGCTGTACATCCCACAGGTTCATTTCGGAAATAAACCGGATTCACGGTCTCAAGCGAACCGAGGCGGTGGTGATCTATGATCTCCAGGATCTCCGCATTCTCCACATTATCGACCGCCTGACCGATCTCATTGTGGTCCACCAGGATCAGCGCTCTCTTGCGTACACCCAGCAGGTTCCGGCGGGAGATCGTGCCGATGTAGACTCCGTTCTTGTCCAGGATCGGGAAGTCCCGGTAGCGTTTCTTCAGCATCGATTCCTGGATCACATCCGTATAGTCATTCATTTCAAATGTCATCAGCCGGTCTGATCTCATGAAGAAGTCGATCGGCATAGACTGATTGATCAGCCTGGCGACATTGTATGTGTCAAGTTTTGTCACCAGGATCGTGGTCCCGTGCTCCTGCGCCATATGCTGGATCGTCTTGGAGACCGAATCCTCCAGGCAGACTATGATGCACCCGGCGCCTGCAAGGATTGCCATCAGCTGGGACTCGTAGCGGTTACCCAGGATGACACAGTCATTTGACTCAATATAATTCTCCATGACATCGGGGTTGGCAGCCGCGACAACGACCTTACCATGCTCAAAGTTCGCGTTTGGATCTCCAACGACCATGGTCGCTTCCAGAGTCTTCAGGATATTCACGTAAGGCGTCTTTGCGACAGACACGATGGCCGGATCATTTTCATCCATGTAAGACTTGGCGATATCATTGGTTGTGACCAGGCCTTTCAGATGATTCTCACTGTCAATGATCGGCAGCGTGAATACATTCTGGGTCTTCATCAGTTCCCATGCATCCTTGACCGAGATCTTGCCGTCAACGCCAGGCGTCTTGCGGATCTCCATATCTTTCACACGGGTTCCGATATTCTCCAGGTACCTTGGCTGCTGAAAATGAAATCTGTCGAGTACGTACTGGGTCTCAGCGGAAAGCGCTCCGGCCCGGCATGCAACAAACTGATTGTCGAGACCCAGGATATCCTTCTCATCTTCAGGCTCCGGAGCCGCTTCTTTCATCGTCTTTTCTGTCTGCGGGTCTTCCGCCATCTTCAGCAGTTTCCTGCGCTTCTCCTGCGTCTGCGTCTTCAGGTATGCGTAAGAGATCGCGGAACAGATCGAATCCGTGTCCGGGTTCTTATGACCAACAATATAAACCGTACGCTTTTCAGCCATATGCTTGTCTCCTCTAGTGTTTTTCTGTCATTCTGCAGCAAATGCGAAAATGTTCACGACTTGTTTACATTTCATCTTATGTTTGTTCATATATCGATGCTAACTTATTTATACAAGTTCGAGCGAGAATCAATCGATTAAAAGACATATGATATTTTTTCATAATAGCCTCGGGATCGGGAAACCGTTCCCGGGGCACTCCTCTTTTATGGGGTATGCCCATATCTGAAGAACAACTTCTATAATCATACCATGGATACCTGATTCCTGCTATGGAAAACCGTGTCTCTTCATGATATGATAACCCACATGAAGAAACATTTATTATTTGGATTATCGATCATGACCGCGCTGACAGGGATGAATGTACCGGCTGCCGAAACATCACCCGATGACAGCGCTGTTTCTGCTGAAGGAATCTCATTTCCCCAGGACACACTCCCATCTGTGGATCTGACGGCAGCTTCGGAAATTGTCTCCATACCTCCGGACTCACCGGACGTTGAGACTTTGGCAATGAATATACCCGTCTGTGCGGATCCCCTGAAGGCCGCACGTCAGATCCGTGCCCAGGTGGAAGCAGCGGCACAGTCCATCCTGCATGAACAGCAGGTAGAATCCGTCCACAGCACACTGAATCACACCCAGTTCCTGCTGACCGGAGAATCAGAATATCTCCTCGAGGATGAACCCGAAACAGAATTCGTGGAAGAAACTGAGTCCGAACTGATCGAGGAAACAGAAGCCATAACAGAAGTGTGGCCGGTCGAAGTCGGCAGCGCTCTTCTTGCAGATGACGGCAGCACGGCTGAGCAGCCGGCGCCGGAGACAGAGAACCCCTCCGAAGGTGAGGCATCTCCGGAAGACGCGGAAGGATCCACACTGCCGGGTCCGGGACACGGCATGTTTACCGTACCTGAGATGCGGGGCACAAACATTGCGCGGCTCAACCTGTACGATTACCGCCTGCTTCGCTCCTATCCGCTCCCTGTGCTGGCGAAGGATATGCACAGACTTTATGACCAGACAAAACAGCTGGTATCGGAATTCGAAGGCGAATGGTCTGTCTACGTACAGAATCTGTCGAACGGCCAGACCATGGTCATGAACGACAAGCCCCTGAATTCAGCAAGCGTCATGAAACTCTTCATTATGGAAACCGTCTACGAAGCATTCGCCGCCGGGACTGTGCCCAGAAATGAAGACACCGTTTATCTCCTGCGCAATATGATCATAAACTCCAGCAACGAATCATCCAACCGTCTGCTGGAAATACTCGGGAACGGAGACCTTGCCGCAGGCGTAAGCAAAGTCAACGACTTCATCCTCAGCCACGGATACACACCTGAGACAGTCATATACAATGGCTTCCAGGATCCCGCGGCAACACTCGATGAAAACCACCAGAACATGGTGAGGGCAAGAGACGTAGGACAGCTGCTGGCAGACATATACGACCGTCAGTTCATATCCAGGAAAGTCTGCAACGAGATCGAACAGATGATGCTCGAACAGGCAACCCGGTTCAAAATTCCGCGCGGAGTCCCCGAAGGCGTAGAAGTAGGCAACAAATCCGGCGAAACCAGCGACACCGCCAACGACGCCGCAGTAATCTACGGCCCCTCCGCCGACTACATCCTGGTAGTACTGTCGCACGGCTGGACCGACGAAAACACAGCCAACGAAAACGTCGTCAAAGTATCACAGCTCATCTACAGCTATTTCGAAAATTGAACAAGTGCCTGTCACTCGTGCAGGAATGAACAAGTGCCTGTCACTCGTGCAAGGCAAAACAGATTACAGGAACCGACACATGACTTTCTGGGCCAGAGAATGGAAAAATAACCACATGCTCCGCGACTATACCGTAGAGGATTACTCTACGGATACCCGGACACACAAAGTATTCCACGCCCTTGATGAGATCTGTTCTGCATTTGATCTCACACATCCGCAGTGGCTGGAATCCACGATCCGCGACTTTAAGAAGCACTCACGCTGCCGCTTTACGCAGGATTGTTTTGTCGGCGAAGAGATTGAATTCGATTACCTGGAATTCCAGGTACTGGAAGAAGACTAGGCAAGCATGAACAAGTGCCTGTCACTCGTTCAACACGGAGGTTACTATGCATATTGATTATAAGACAAGAGGCGTCTGTTCCTCATGGATCCACTTTGATCTTGATGAGCAGAAGTGTATCCGCGGCCTGCATTTTGACGGGGGCTGCGACGGCAACCTGAAGGCTGTATCCAAACTGGTGGAAGGCCAGCCTGCATCCCGCATCGCTGAGATTCTCGAGGGCAATACCTGCGGCCCCAGACGCACCAGCTGCGCAGATCAGCTGTCCAAAGCGCTGAAGGAAGCAATTGAGAATTCTGTTAAGGAGTGAAAACAAATTATTCCGATCAGAACTTTTTAATTATAATTATGAAATGATTCACAGGAGGTATCTTATTATGGGTCAGACATCACCATCACAGTGCATCGAAGTCAAAGACGGTACACACGTTGCGAAATGTGTGCTGATGCCGGGTGATCCGCTCCGTGCAAAGTATGTTGCTGAGCATTATCTGGAGAATCCGGTTCTGTTTAACGATGTTCGCGGAATGTACGGCTACACAGGTCTGTATGAAGGCAAAGAAGTGTCTGTCATGGGAAGCGGCATGGGAATCCCTTCCATCACGCTGTATGCCACGGAGCTGTTCAGCTTCTTCGGTGTAGAAGCGATCATCCGGATCGGTTCCGCCGGCGCGATTGCCGACGATGTTAAGGTCCGTGACCTGGTTCTCGCAATGACCGCCACCACCAACTCCGCATATTCAGACTGTCTGGCAATGCCCGGCCATGTAGCACCGTGCGCAACCTGGGAGATGCTTCGCGACGCAGCCAATATCGCTGATGAAATGAATGTAAAGACTTCTATCGGCAGTGTTCTCTCTTCCGATTATTTCTATTATCCGGATCCGGATATGAAGATAAATGAGAAAGCCAAAAATCTCGGCATCCTTGCCGTGGAAATGGAATCTGCGGGTCTGTATCTGACAGCGATGCGCCTCCACAAGAAGGCACTGGCAATGTTCCAGATCTCCGATCATGTTTTCACCGGAGACCACCTGAATCCGCAGGAGATCCGTGAAAGCTTCCACGAAATGATGGAGATCGCCCTCAAGACCGCGATCCGCGTGTAAATCCTGTATTTCAAAACACCCAGATAAAAATGACGCCAGACTCCTTTTTCTGAGTCTGGCGTTTTTTAATCCTGTTGGAGCATAGTGATCAGGGATCTGTGTGTTCCGGTAAAATAAAAGCACCCCTGCGTTTTACAGGAGTGCTTTGTTCTGCCCAGGGGTGGAATCGAACCGCCGACATAAGGATTTTCAGTCCTCCGCTCTACCAACTGAGCTACCGGGGCATATATAAAAAGTTGCGGGGGAAGGATTTGAACCTACGACCTCCGGGTTATGAGCCCGACGAGCTTCCAGACTGCTCTACCCCGCGATATTAAAAAATGGGTGGTGGTGGATTCGAACCACCGAAGGCGTTGCCAGCAGATTTACAGTCTGTCCCCTTTGGCCACTCGGGAAACCACCCATATATAAAGCCGATGATCGGACTCGAACCGATAACCTGCTGATTACAAATCAGCTGCTCTGCCAATTGAGCCACATCGGCATATTTAATAGCCCTTATATATCATCGAACGACCCAGATCGGACTCGAACCGACGGCCTCCGCCGTGACAGGGCGGCGCTCTAACCAACTGAGCCACTGGGCCTTACAAGGTTTATACCTTGAAAACCGCACACGAAAATCTAATCCTTCAACATCTTTTTGAACCTATACCCAGGACAAGCTTACGACCGATTAGTAACAGTCAGCTCCATACATTACTGCACTTCCACCTCTGTCCTATCTACCTCATTCTCTCTAAGGGGTCTTGGGAT
>CADCII010000025.1 GCA_902801515.1 uncultured Lachnospiraceae bacterium | reverse complement strand
AATATGTCAAGAGCGGAAGATATGTAAAGAAGAGGAATTGGCGTGATATCCCGGGCAATTCATCCCCAACCGATGCTTAAGCGGAAGATATAAAATCCCCGGAATCCAGGCTTTTATGTCGCATCGGATGGAGTTTTATTGCCAGTCTTACGATAAACAATGTTCGGGAAGGGGGTTGAAAGGCTTTGTACAGGCATTCAGACAGGTGATGCGTCATGAGACTGCGTGGATTTTTCTCTCCTGATACGTATGAGTACTTGAACAAAAACAGAAGACCGGCACAGTAAACAGGATACCGGCACGTACTTATGAAAAGAACTCTGCAGATAATCACACAGAGTTTAAATACAATGGAGAAAAGGGGTAAGAATCATGAAGAGAAAGAATATCATCAGACGTTTCATTAACTTTATCGAAGAAAGCTTCCGTGAGTATAACAAGACCATTCAGTATGGAGCCGCGCACAATATAAACCTGGTATACTATGAACCGTATTGCGTCAGCGCAGCATTCTGAACACAGCAGGATTTACGCAGGTGTCTGTCACTTGATATGAACGAGTGACAGGCACCTGTTTAATATTGAACGAGTGACAGGCACCTGTTCAAACTCACTTTTCACAGACTTTTAACAATGTGGTTCTTGAAACTACATTGGAACGGGGCTATATTATTAAAAATTTGTGAGTGTGATACAAGGAGACAGGATGTCTGATCAGATTAAATCGCTTTTACATCAATACGGGGATGATATTCTCTGTTCTGAAGAGTTTCAGAGTGCTTTCGGACAAACGCACCATAAGTGCATGACGGTTGCCGAGCATTCTCTTGGCGTTGCTGTTGTGTGTCTCCATATGAGTGCGATCCTGCAGAAGATGCATATTCCGGTACAGGAACGTTCTCTGACGGTTGCTGCGCTCTGCCACGATCTCGGGATCATGGGGCGTCATGAGAAATATAAAAATGATTTTGAGTGTTTTGGAAAACACCCGGAGGATTCTCTGGAAGTTATCCGGAATATGATCGGTGAGGATGAATATGATGACATCATCGAAAATTCGGTACGGCGCCATATGTGGCCGCTGACCCCGGTTCCTCCCAAATACCATGAGGGTGTCATGCTCACTGCAGCTGATAAGATCTCTGCCGTTATGGAGCGGCTCGGCCGGTCTCCGGCCAGGAAACTGGATCTTAGAAAGGTCCGCCAGGGATCCTGATATGTAAATGAAAAGAACAGCGTCGCGATTTGATTCCGCACGCTGTTCTTATTTGATGTTTCAGGATCACTTTCCGGAGATTCCTTTGTATTCCAGGCAGAGCATTGTCATATCATCAAACTGCTCTGCACCCATTACGAAATCGTCCACATCTTCTCTGACATTTTCCAGTATCTGTCTGGGATCTGCTCCCGGATCTTTGTTCAGAGCATCCAGCATCCTCTGGGTTCCGAACATCTTTTCATCCTTATCAGTAGCTTCCGGAATGCCGTCCGTATACAGGAACAGCTTATCGCCCGGCTTCATGTCAATCTCATATTCTGTGTACTGGACTCCGTCCATTCCGCCGATGACCAGTCCATGCTTGTCTTTCAGCAGAGTGAATTCTCCGTTATGCATAACGGCCGGATACTCATGGCCTGCGTTGGCGGCAGTGATCCTGCCGGTGCTGATCTCAAGGATTCCTGTCCAGACTGTGACGAACATTTCAACCTGATTACTGGAGCAGATCGCATCATTGGTCTTGACCAGAATCTCAGCAGCACTCTGCCCGAGCATCGCGCAGCTCTGAAGGATAACCTTCGATATCATCATGAACAGTGCCGCAGGGACGCCCTTGCCGCTGACGTCCGCCATAACAAGGCACAGGTGATCCTCATCGATCAGGAAGAAGTCGTAGAAATCGCCGCCGACTTCCCTTGCAGGCTCCATGGACGCATAGATATCAAATTCTCTGCGCCCCGGGAACGGCGGGAATACGTTCGGGATCATGCTGTTCTGGATCCGGTTTGCCATGTGCAGTTCCGTACTGACACGTTCCTTCTCCCTGGTGATCCTTGTGATATCCTGGATGTACCTCTTTGTTTTCTTAGACAGATCATCAAAGGCTTCCGCAAGGACTTCGATCTCATCATCTGTCCTATATGAATCTTTCATTTCGAAGAGTTTGCCGGTCTGACTGCTGATATTGATATCCTTCGTCATCTCTTCGATCGGTCTGACGATCCTGCGTGATACGTGAAGAGCAGCAAAGAATCCGATGAGAGCGATCAAGAGTATCACCAGGATGACGGTGCGCAGCGTCCTTCCGGTACCTGCCCTGAACCTTCCGCTCGCTTGCTGGTTGATCTTTCCATACTCATCCAGCAGCAGCTTCTCCGGAACCTGCGTAGCTTCTTTGTCAACAATTGATATCAGAGCCCATTTCACAGTCGGCATAGGAGCGCCGGCCAGATAATAATCTTTATCCCCGATCGTGATGATCTTCAGATCTGTAACACTGTTCAGCGCATCTGTGACGAACTGAGCAACTTCTTTATTGCTGCTCTGTCTCAGATCCTGTGCTTTATCAGCAGTCTCCGCGGAGAAAAGATAGTTATTCTCAGGAGCCAGCACCACCTGTCCGTCATCGTTGACGATAAATGCAAATCCTATCTCATTACTCGAATTATTGATGACATCAACCATACTTTCAAGGATGATATCAGCTCCCGCGACGCCGATCAGTTCGCCGTCCACGATAACCGGTGCGGAACAGGTGATGCACAGATCACCGCTGAACGCGTCCGGAATGATTCCCGTGAAACTGATACCTCCCTCTTCCACTGCTCCTGTGTACCAGGGTCTCTCTCTCACCGGAAATGGGATCGGTTTTCCATTCGCGTCCAGTTTATTGGAAGAAGTCAAATCAATAGCAAGATGCGTACCATCCTCAAATCCGATATAACATGCACTGATCTTATCGGAATTGCTGACCATCGAAGTCATGGGGATGCTCAGGTGTCCCATAATACCAATATATTCTGACTTCGAAGGGTCGACTCCCTCTTCACTCAGAGCCATGGCAGATACAGTGCCGTCATTGGCCGGATCAGGCAGACTGACTGATACAGGTTCAACCGAATCCCGCATCTTCCACAGTCCTGCTGCCATACTCTGCAGCATGGATACATTGTGTACAACTTCCGTGAAGTCATTATCTGCGGTACTTGCCTGGAGACTTGTCAGGCTGGAAAGTGAACCCTCCATGACCTGAAGCATAGTATCTTCCGATGTTTTGGAGATTGCCTGCTCCTGTTCAACACGGGTATCTTCCACCACGTCTGTCAGCATCCTGCTCTGGAAAAATGCAAGCACGGCAAATACGCCGACCGTTATGAGCAGTATTCCCATTACGAGGTTGACCATCTTCTTCTGAAGGCCCCCGTATGTCAGTCCAAATATCTTTCTCAAAATCTATCCTCCGCCAGTGCATTTAAAATAAAATCACATCACTCTTCAGAGACAGCGCTCAAAGCAGATCCGGGCGTTCCATCGCAGAGCGAAGTGATGTTGTATTCAATAATATATGTTGCTACTATATCACAATTTTACAGACCTGTGGAACAATATCTCATTTCTTACCGGCAAACAGTTATGAATACAGGACTTCTGTCACAAACTGTACAGATTCCGGCATAAAATACATTCGGAAGCGGATACTGTCCCCAGATCCGCTTCCGCTGTTCAATCACTCATTTTTCTTTTTCTGTTACTGTTTCTGAAGGCGTACCACATTCCAGCTCTTTGCCGGGAAGCGCATCTTCAGGGTACCGGCATCGATGTTATCTGTCTGGACATATACCGGTTTCACCTGGTCCGGATCCTGCTCTGTATTTACTGCCTTCAGATCGTCATGTGTCAGCAGGATGTGTTCTTTCACGGCATATCCTTCGAACTGCCGCACATCCATGGTCACGTCGTAGGAATTCTCCAGATCTTTATTGACCGCAAACATCGTGAGGGTTTCATTTTCCTCATCCTTGATTACTACGGAGTCGATGTACGGAGCGTCTCCGTGTTTTGACTCGTAGGTGTCGACCTTCACCATCGTGTTCAGGACGGTTCCGCGTCCCATGGTGCTGGCGTGCATATACGGATAGAAGATCGTCTGTCTCCAGGCGCCGGTATCCGACGTCATGATCGGTGCGATCACGTTGACCAGCTGAGCCAGGCATGCGATCTTCACACGGTCTGCATGGCGCAGCAGGGTGATCATCATGCCGCCGACCAGCAGAGCATCTTCGAAATTGTAGATGTCCTCCAGCTGATGCGGATGCTGGATCCATTTTTCCAGTTTCTTGTCCGCTTCATTGGAGTGATACCAGACGTTCCACTCATCGAAGCTGAGGTTGATCTGCCTGTCGGTCCGTTTGACTGCTTTGACATAATCGCAGACCGCAGCTACAGAGCGGATGAAGTTATCCATGTCCACAGTGGATGCCAGGAAGTCCGGGGTATTGTTGTCACGGTTTCCATAATAGGTATGAAGGCTCAGATAATCGGTCGTCTCGTACGACTGCATCAGGACTTCTGCCTCCCAGGAAGCAAATGTCGGCATTCCCGATCCGGAAGATCCGCAGGCGACGCATTCGATCGACGGATCCACCATCTTCATGATGCGCCCTGCCTCTGCAGCAATACGACCGTATTCCGTGGCGGTCTTATGGCCCATCTGCCAGGGACCGTCCAGCTCATTTCCAAGGCACCAGAGTTTGATGTCAAATGGATCTTCCGCACCGTTTTTGCGGCGCATGTCACTGTAATAGGATCCGCCCTTCACATTGCAGTACTCGACTACGGCTCTGGCCTCTTCGATGCCTCTGGTCCCGAGGTTGATCGCGTACATCGGTTTTGTATTAGCCTTCTTTGTCCAGTTCATGAATTCATGCAGGCCGAATTCATTTGTCTCGATCACGTACCAGGCAGGATCGATCCTGTGCGCACGCTCCGAAACCGGTCCGATGGAATCTTCCCATCTGAATCCGGAGACAAAGTTTCCGCCCGGGTAACGCACCATCGGAACATTGATCTCCCGGATCAGATCCAGGGTATCCCTGCGCAGGCCATCCTCATCGGAAACAGCCAGACCGGGCTGATAGATTCCTTCGTACACTGCCCTTCCCAGATGTTCGATAAATGAAGCGTAGATACGTTCATCCACTTTCGATACTTCGATATCACGATCGATACTGATCCTTGCCTGTTTTACTGCCATCCTGCATTCTCCTTCTTTTAGAGTTTACGGGTTGATCCGGTTGTTCTCGTAACTGAAGACAGGTTTTCCGTTTACTACGGGAACATCCATCAGATATGTGTGCCGGTTGATATCGTACAGCGGATCGCCGACGATCTCATCGTATGGCCTTGCATGGTAGGATGTGACGAGTCTGCCCTGCTCATCTGTAAAGAAGGTATTATGTCCGGGACCGAACAGTCCGTATGCCTCGTCGGTCTTAAGGACCGGCCAGCGCTCTTTCGTCCAGACTCTGGGATCCAGGAGATCCGCATCCTCCGCAACGCTCATCATACCCATACAATAACACACTCCAGTGGCGCTTGCAGAATAAGTTACAAAAATCTTCCCGTCAGCTTTCATCACAGCCGGGCCTTCATTTACCCAGAAATCAACTCTCTCCCAGTCATAGTCCGGCGTTGTCAGAAGGACCTGCTCTGACTTGAGCTTTGTCGGAGTCTCCAACTCTGCGATATACAGGTTGGAGATCCGCTTCCCGATATTGACCTTCTCCGCCCAGATCACATACATGCGGTCTCTGTGCTCAAATACGGTCATGTCCAGCGAAAACTCGTTGAAGCAGAATGCATCCACTCTTTCCAGAAGGCCCATCTCAACCCAGGGGTCATGCAGCGGATCCTGGCCGGTGCATTTCAGGACATACGGACGGATTGCCCAGACATCATCCTTGTCCCCGCCGGCATAGTAGATATACCATTCCCCGCGAAGATAATGAAGCTCCGGTGCCCAGATATGAATGCTCATGATCCCGGACTCATGCTTCTTCCAGACACTGATCTCTTCCGCATCCTTCAGACCGTCCAGTGTATCGGAATGACGCAGCACGATCTCGTCATAGGCAGGTACGGAAGCAGTAAAGTAAAAACTCCCATCCAGTGCATGCAGGATGTACGGATCCGCCCTCTGTGCGATAAAGGGTTTGTTCCATTTTGTTTTTCTATAGTTATCGGCATTCATAATTCGATTCCTCTTCTCAGTATGTTGAACAGGTGCCTGTCACTTGTGCAATTTTGAACAGGTGCCTGTCACTTGTGCAAGATCACTTGTTCAGGGTCCATTTTTTATAGGGGCACTTGCCGTGCCGCATGGCGGAGCGAAGTTCCACGTAGCAGCCGCAGGCCAGACAGGTTCCCCGTTCCAGGTAGTCGCATTGTTTGCAGATGAGCAGGCGCCTGTTGGTTTCCTCATCAGACGCCCGCTCGGAGGCTTTCATCATAAGGATCACTCGCTTGAGTTTGCTTAGATATTCTTCTTCATCAATCTCCTGAAGAAGGCATTTCACACAGTGTGCTTTCTGGTTCATGGCTTCACCGTTACGTGGTAAGTCTCTTCGAGAACTGTGTCGCCGCTGGTGACAACTGCTGTCAGATCGACTTTAGTCTTCTCGGCAGGTGTAAGCACCTGTCCATCCGACGTGATGACATTCTCGTCTGCAGACTTCCATTCGATAGTGCAGTTCATCAGTTCTGTCGGAAGTGTTCCGTGCTCTTTCACGGTATCGATGATGACCTTCTTGAGAGAATCCAGAGCCATGCCGGCATACATCTCACCGTTGTCTTCTCCGGCCATGCTTCCCCAGATACAGGTGTTGTCATCGCCGATCGCAGTAAATGTCATGACAGGTTCCGTATCCTGGTTCTCTTTGTGCTGGCGGAAGAAGATGCCTTTGTAGGTGACATCTCCGATCACCATCGTGACATAATCGTATCCTTTGCCGGAATCCGATTTCTCCCAGGTGCCTTCCACTGCGCCGCTTACTTTGCCGCCTTCCTCCAGGATGACGATCTGCGTTTGCAGCATGTCGCCGTCAGTCTTATTGCCGTGGCAGACATACTCATAGGTTCCGGCAACATCCTCATCCGCATAATTCTGCGGCTGTTCTCCCCGGTATTCATACACGGCGGTCACCGGCCACATGTCTTCGTTCGTGAACTGCTGATGTACCCTGACCTCATGTGCCTCCAGCTGAGGTTTGACATCAAAGCGCTGATGATATACCAGGTATCTGCTTCCGTCGGATGCATTCAACTGAGAGTTATGTCCGGCTGCGCGCATACCGGTCTGATCGAAGAAAGAATAGTTGCCGATCAGCTTGATGCCGTACTTGTCCCCGCTCCTTCGGTTGTCCGCTGCGTTGTTTCCGGCTGCGTCCAGATAGGGGCCGGTCACATTTTCCGAGCGGAACAGGCGCATATTGTAGCCGCCTTCTGCCGCAAGTCCGCCGTAGGTGCAGTACAGATAGTAATATCCGGTTTCCTTATCATAGGAAATGTACGGTCCTTCACCGGACTGATGGTCGCCGCCGATCAGATGGACGCCGAAATAACGGTCCACATAGTTGCCGCTTGCCTCGTCCGTTCCGTCTACTCCCGGATAAATGGCATGGCCTGTAGCGGGGTCAAGTTCCAGAAGGAACATTCCGCCGGACCAGGATCCGTAGCTCATGTAGAGTTTCTCTCCGGACGCGTCGAAGAAAAGATTCGGATCGATCGCATTTGGCGCGTACAGATGATTCCAGCTTCCGTCCACATTGAACCAGTTGTCGCTGATCTCATCGATTCCGCCGTTCTCCGAGCCCAGTTCTGTCAGTCCTTTCAGGTTCAGATAGTCATTGTCCCAGGTCGTGTCACGGCTGCTGTTGCCGTCAGTCTCCCCGTTTTTGGTGAAACCGGAGTAGACAATCGTATCCACATAGGAATACGGGCCTTTCATTTCTTTTGATACAAGATATGCGATGCAAGAGCGTCTCCACGTTGAGGAACAGCACAGATACAGCATGTATGCTCCACTCTCGCCATCTTCCCATTCGTAGTACGGATTATAGATAATGTCCGGTGCCCAGATGGCATAGCCTCCGCTGCAGTCTCCGTCGTCACAGCCTGCCCATCGGAATGGTTCTTCCAGCGTAGTCTTCAGGTCTCCGTAAAATGGAACGCCCATACCGTTTCCATAGTCGAAGTTCAGCTGCTTCCACTCGATCAGGTCCTCCGAAGAGGCGGAAGCTGTGTGGGAACCCAGCACATAAAATGAACCGTCTGTATCCTCAAAGATGGACGGGTCATGCACACAGACATGGGCTGTCTTCTTCAATTCTGTCATTTCTTCTGCTTCCGTCTCAGCCGCTGCCGGAGCGCAGGCAGAAGCTGCCAGGCACAGTGTAAGTACCGCTGCGGTCAGTTTTCTTATCATTGTCATATCCCTGTTCTCCCGTTCTGATCGAATTTCAAACCGAACTTCAAATAAAGAACGGCATCCGGCCATTTCTGGCGCAGGATGTCGTTCAAATTACTTATGATGGTGTCACTGCTCCAGTGTGATCGTAATGACGCTGTGCGCCGGCAGGGTAAAGGAGAGATTTCCCTCATTAAGTTCCAGCGCGCAGGACTGTGTCTTCACCGTATCCGGTTCATCAAAAGTATTCTTGTCTGTCATCTGTCCCGCAAGGATCTGCGCGGATACCTTCTTTGCATCGAAGCCGGTAATATGGGTATTCACAGGATAATCTTCGGCTGCAGACAGGTTGCCGATCGTGATCAGCAGTCTTCCATCCTTGTCAACGGAAGCTGATTCCGTCAGGTTTGGAACCATGTACTGCGCTTCCTCTCCAATCGTCTGCGTCTCGATGCAGCTGCTGACCAGCTGCGCATCCTGGTGATCCCGGAACATGCGGAATACATACCAGGTCGGTGTCTTGACCATCTGCGGCCCCTCTGTGAGGAGGACGGACTGCAGAACGTTGACGATCTGTGCGAGGCATGCCATCTTCACGCGGTCGCAGTGCTTGTTGAAAATGTTCAGGGTGATGGCTGCGACCAGAGCGTCACGCATCGTATTCTGCTGGTACAGGAATCCCGGATTTGTACCGGGCTCCACTGTAAACCAGGTCCCCCATTCGTCGACGATCATTCCGATCTTCTTCTCAGGATCATACTGGTCCATAATCGCGCCGTGCATGTTGATCAGGTCTTCCATGTAGTGCGCTTTTGCCAGTGTCTTGTACCAGACTTTCTCGTCAAATTCGGTGGCGCTTCCTTTGATGTCCCATCCTTCCGGATGTACATAGTAATGTAGGGAAAGCCCCTCCGTATTGCCATGGAACCTCGGATCGCAGTGCCTGAAGAGTGTCTTCAGCACGCCCTGTGTCCATTCGGTATCGGCTACGTTCGCGCCGCACGCGATCTTGCGAATCATCTGGGGATTGTCAATACTGCGGTCTGTCTCCGCCCCTCCACTGTACTGGCGCACGTAGGTCTGGTAGCGGCGGTATTCGTTGGCATAGAACTCAGGTGTCATGTTACCGCCGCATCCCCAGTTTTCATTTCCGACACCGAAGAAGTCCACTTTCCAGGGCTCCGGGTGTCCATTCTTTGCACGAAGATCTGCCATCGGGGAAACGCCTTCAAAGGTCATGTACTCAACCCATTCCGACATCTCCTGAACAGTACCGCTGCCCAGGTTGCCGTTCACATAGGTCTCGCACCCCAGCTGCCGACACAGCTCCATGTACTCGTGCGTACCAAAGCTGTTATCCTCTACCACACCGCCCCAGTGGGTGTTGATCATCTTCTTGCGCTTTTCTTTCGGGCCGATCCCGTCTTTCCAGTGATACTCGTCAGCAAAACAGCCGCCGGGCCAGCGCAGGACCGGTACCCTGATCTCTTTCAGAGCTTCCACGACGTCTGTGCGCATACCATTGACATTCGGGATATCGGAATTCTCACCGACATACATTCCTTCATAGATGCAGCGTCCCAGGTGCTCGGAGAAGTGTCCGTAGATCTCTTTGTTGATCTTCCCCATCTTCTGTGCTGCATTGATATAATACTCAGCCATACTGCTGCTGTCTCCTCTCTGCTAAGTTTAAGGTCGGCCTCTGTCTGATTATCCCTTGACAGCACCGGAGGTCATTCCTTCGATCAGATATCTCTGGAAGATCAGATAGATCACCAGGATCGGGATAATGCCGAACATGGAACCTGCGATCAGCAGGTCATAATTGTTGCCGTAAGGTGTTAACAGGGTATTTAAACCGATCTGCAGTGTAAACTTGTTGGTATCACGGAATACAAGCATCGGCCACAGCATGTTGTTCCAGGATCCCATTGCGCACAGGATCGCCATGGATGCGAATGCCGGTTTCGTGATCGGCATCATAATCTTCACAGAGATGCCGTACTCGGTGCAGCCATCGATGCGGGCTGCGTCCAGCAACTCATGCGGAAGGCTCTGCATGTACTGCCGGAAGAAGAATATGGTCGAGGCAGCGCACAGACCGGGCAATATGACGCCGGCTCTTGTGTTGATGATGTGAAGAGTCGTGACTTCCTGGTACAGCGGGAGCATCAGGATCTCAAACGGTACGCACATGGTGGCGATGACCATGAAGAACAGGAAGCCCTGCAGTTTGAACTTGTACATTGTCAGACCATACGCTACAAAGTAGCAGACAAGCAGTGTCAGTACGACGGTGAGGATTGTCAGAATCAGTGAGTTCTTGTACCACATAAAGTACTTTGCAGAGTCTACCTTACTGTTGTCTCCGCCCAGTCCGAACAGATACTTGTAGTTGTCCAGAGTCATTGTCCTGAAGTCCCAGTTGATAGCCAGACCGTTCTGTACCAGTTCACGTCCGGGACGGAAGGAAGCCAGAAGTCCTGCCAGCAGCGGGAATGCGATGAATCCGCACAGGAGCACAAACAGGCCGGTTGCCAGAACCGAGGCGACACGGTGGTTTGATTCCATAGTCTTATTCTTTCCCATGTCAGTCCTCCTTCTTGAATGTGCCGGTCGCGATCAGCTGGATGACATTAATCGCAAGCGCTATGACCATCAGCACCATGCCGACTGCGCACGCATATCCCAGGTCGTTCTTTTCGATACCTCTCTTATACAGGTATCCGACGATCGTCAGACCTATATTCTTCGGTGACGAGTTTCCGTTCCACAGCATGAAGCTCTCAAGGAACATGGACAGTCCTGCATAGACTGAGATCGTTATGACGTAGATCGTGGTGGGCTTGATCAGCGGAAGGGTCAGATACCAGAACTTCTGCCATGCATTAGCGCCGTCGATGTCAGCGGATTCGTAGATCGATCCGTCGATTGCTTTCAGTCCGGATACGAAATACAGCATGTTGACGCCGGTCCATCTCCACATACACAGAAGAAGAAGTGCGATCCACGCGGTCCATTTTGCCTTCAGCCAGGCGATCGGTGTTTTTCCGAGAAACAGCATCAGCTGGTTCATCTGGGATCCTGCAGACTCAGAGAACATCATACGGAACAGCATACCGGAGATAACAACAGATGTCAGTGCCGGGATGTACATGATGACTTTCCACACGCCCTTCGCCTTGGTGATGCGGCTCTCCATCAGAACTGCCAGAAGCAGCGGGATGGGGATCATGAGGATCAATGTGAGGATCATGTACTCCACACTGTTCCCGACTGCGATCGCAAAGAACTTATCTTTCGCAAGCTTCGCATAGTTCGCAAGTCCGATAAATGTTCTGTTCCCGAAGTTGATCTCCTGGAAACTCATCACGATACCACTGATCAGTGGATATGCCCAGAAGATGATCAGGCTCAGAATGAACGGAAGGACGAATACATAAGGTGCGACCTTCTGTGAATAAAAGATTTTCTTGAATTTGCCCATATCAGGTTCTCCTTGTAGCCTGTGAGAGGCGGGGCTGCAATACCCCGTTCAAAAGGGAGCCGGGAATGGACTTCCCAGCTCCCCTCACTGTTCATCCTATCTTATTGCGGGGGCTGTATATGCCGGCGCTTTGATTCAGGAATCAGCAGATCTGATTACATGGTCTCCATCTCGATGTACTCCTGAGCCTCTGCCAGAGCTTCGTCGATATCCATGCCATCTTCGTAGACTTCGTTCAGAGTGGTGGTGCACATATAATCGTTCAGAGTCGGAGAAACTGTGGTGGTGTAGATCGTGCCGATCGCATCATCGTTAGCAAGCTGCTGAAGGACTTCGTACGGTTTCACACGGAAGAAGGTGTTGTACGGATTCGCCTCATCGAATGCGAATGCATCGTCGAACCACAGAGCGCTGTTGCAGACATCGAATCCAAGGTCATTCCAGATGTGAGCTTCGCCGTCAGCGGAAAGCTTCGCCCATGCAAGGAACTCAGCTGCAAGTGCCGGATCTGCGGACTGTTCTGTTACAACTGTACCGGTTCCGCCAATACCGACTGAGCACTTCTGGCCTTCTTCGAATACCGGGATCGTAGTGATGTCATACTTGCCTTCCATCTCGGGCATGTAGTTCAGGAAACGGCTCATGTACCACATTGCCTTCGGGAAAGAAGCAATCTTGCCTTCCATAACGTTCTTGAATCCGGCTTCAAGGTCGACATGTCCGTCGGTGGAGATCATTGCGATGCCATCATCAAGCCAGCCCTTCTGCATCTCCATCATCTTCTTGACGGAATCAAGCTCAACATTGACTTCTCCGTCCGGGCCGCCGGTCCAGTCTTCGCCGTACTCAGCCATCGCAACCCAGAACCAGTCAACTCCGCCTGTATCAACAGAGGTCAGGAAAACTTCGCCATTGGAAGCATCTCTCAGCTGCTCGCCGAGTTTGGTGTAATCATCCCAGGTCTTGACTGACTTGTAATCCAGTCCGTATTCTTCGAAGATCTCAGCGTTCCAGTACATAACAGAAGCGCCTACGTGTGTCGGAACGCCGATGCGGGTGCCGTCTGCCTTGGAATAGACATCCAGACGGGACTGTACGCAGTCTGCTTCGTAGGGGGCCAGTGCATCGTTCAGTGCATAGAGCGGTGTGTCTACTCCGGTGTAGTTCGGGAACTGTCCGATCTCAACGTCGCACATATCCGGCGCGCCGCTGCCTGCCTGCAGGGACATCATGAGCTTGTTGTGCATATCCGAATACGGATAGGTGCTGAATGTGACATTGAGCTGCTTGTCCGGGTTCTCCTCGTTCCACTTCTCAACCATCTTGCCATAGAACTCATTGTGGACGTCTACGAATGACCACATCTCAAAATGAGTTCCATCTTCCGGTCCTACTGTGGTAACTGCAGTAGCTTCGCCCTCAGCTGCCTCATCAGCCATAACGCCTGCCGGCATAGCTGCGACCATCATCGCTGCAAGAGCGATCCCGAGCCATCTCTTCTTCATTGATAAGCCTCCCTTTCTGCGTCTCCCTCCGACGCTGTAACACAAACCTTCTATTTGTTAGCGGGTTTCAGGCGGCGTTCTCACTTCCGCCCTGATGGGTACACTATAGGATGTCTGTATGCTCCTGTCAATACTAGAATCTAAAATATTTTAGTTTTATCTATATGAATAGTTTGTATACATCACTTATGCACAATTATACACTAGTTAATTTGTGCATAATGCACATTTTAATTTTATTGGTTTAGTATTAGTAAAAATAATTTATTATTATTTAATCATATCGTTTAAAAAATAAACAGCTTATGTGTTATAATACTGACAGACTTGAAGATCCGGCCATACACTCTTAACTGCCGGCCGGATGGAACTGCAGATTCTGCATCGCTTCATGCATGGACAGGAAGTGGGATACGGTTATGAGATATATAAAAAATACAGACGAAGCGCTGGAAGTCTTTCGCGCGCTGGGATCAGAAGCCAGGATTGATATCCTGAACCTTCTTATACAAAACGGAAGGATGAGCATGAATGACCTTGCCCAGTCTCTGGGGATCTCCAACGGTGCTCTGACGCCCCACGTGCGCAAGCTCGAGGCCTGCGACCTTCTGCGGGTCAACACGGACCCTGAGAAACATGGAAATGTGCGTATATGCGAGCCACATCTGGATAAACTGCTGTTTGTCCTGGGCAGGGGACAGCGCCCGCAGAACGAATTCCATTCACACCTGCGTGTGGGACAGTATGCCCGCTGCAGTGTCTACCCCACCTGCGGGCTCTCTACTCCCGCCGAGCTGATCGGTAAGGTGGACGACCCCCGCTACTTCACGGACTCCAGACATTTTACAGCGGATATCCTGTGGCTTGGCAAAGGATTTGTGGAATACATGATCCCCTGCGTGATCCCGCGCCGCTCCAGCATCGAACAGATCTCCGTTTCCATGGAGCTCAGTTCCGAGGCGCCGGGCAGCAATCCGCACTGGCCGTCCGATATTCATTTTTATCTGAATGATACGCTCCTGGGGGTCTGGACCAGCCCGGGAGACTTTGCAGATGTTCCAGGACTCTTCACGCCGGACTGGTGGTTCCCCAACTGGAACCAGTATGGACTTCTCAAGACACTGCTGATCCGGAACGACGGTACATGGATCGACGACCATAAGCTGTCGGATGTGACTATTGAGCAGCTGCAGGTCAACGGTAAAGCACCCATGTATCTGCGTCTGGAGGTTCCGGACGACGCCCGCCATGTGGGCGGTCTGACCATCTTCGGAAGGGACTTCGGCAACTATAACCAGGATATTGAATTCCGTATTGTCTACAGCGACTGACAGAGGGGGTGGCCTATGCGCCGGATAAATGGCCTTAAAGAAGGACTGGAGTTATTTAAAGCGCTTGGTTCTGAAGTGCGTATGCAGATCCTGTCCCTTCTCTCGGCAAATGAACAGATGAACCTGGGCGAACTTGCGCAGGAACTTGGGGTGACCCAGGGTGCCCTGACCGCCCATATCCGCATGCTGGAGCAGCAGGGTCTGATCCGGGTGGAAATGAAGCATTCAGCAAGAGGACTGCAGAAGGTTTGCTCTCTGAAGGATAATGAGATCCTTCTGAATGTATATCCTTCCTTTGAGGAGAACAGTGCCAATGTCTATAAGACAGAAGTTCAGATCGGTCATTACACAGACTATTCTGTACATGCTGGCTGCGGACTTGTCACGGGAACCGCTCTTGTCGGAGCTGTCGATGATCCGAGGGTCTTCGCCTATCCGGAGAGGCTGGACGCGCAGATGTTCTGGCTTCATGACGGGTATATCGAATACCGGATCCCAAACCTGCTCCCGGAGAACCACCGTATTGTCCAGCTAACCATCAGCGTGGAGATGTCCTGCGCTGAGCAGGGATCAGAGGAAAACCTGACCTCCGATGTCGACTATTATCTGAACGGACAGTCGATCGGCAACTGGATCGCGGGAACGGAGAACCGAAGCGTCACGCACGGTATCTATACGCCGGCATGGAATGTCTCTCCCATGCGCCAGCATGGGTTCCTGAAGATGCTTGTCATCAACAATTCAGCGATCTTCATCGACGGTGTGAAAGTTGAAGGCACAGGAAATGACTGGCCTTTCCTGGATGAGAACGGGGAGATGCGCTTCAGGATCGAATCCCATCCTTCGGAAGAACATCCGGGTGGGATTGCGCTCTACGGGGACCGTTTCGGAAACTACAATCAGAATATTCAGGTGATCGTGCACTATGTGCCGGATGAACAGTACAACCAGATGCTCTGAAAAGCTCAGATCATATATGCAAAATCGGTATACAACCCGATCCCAGCTATGCAAATCTGATCCTGAGTCATAATATACCTATGAAAGTTAAATCTGACACAACACAGACTTCTTTCTTCCGGATGTTCTTCGCACTATGCCTGCCGCTTGTGCTGCAGAATGTGATCACGCTGGGAGTGAATCTTGCAGATAATATCATGCTGGGCTCGTTCAGCCAGACAGCTCTGTCCGGAGCTGCCGCGGTGAACCAGGTTCAGTTTGTATACCAGCAGCTGCTGATGGCGCTGGGCGACGGGATCGTCATGATCTGCAGCCAGTACTGGGGCAGGCATCAGACAGATCCCATGAAGAAGATCATGGCCTTCGGGATACGTATAGCACTCGTTATTGCGCTTGCGCTGTTCCTTGCAGTCTCCCTCTTCCCGGTTCATGTCCTTCATCTGTTTACAACGGACCCGGCAATCACTGCCGAAGGGATCCGCTACCTGAATATCATCCGCTTCTCCTATCTCTTCTTTGCCGTGACACAGATGTGCCTTGCTTCCATGCGCAGTGTAGGAACTGTCCGCATTGCATTCAACCTGTCCGTGCAGACTCTGATCGTCAACTGCTGCATCAACTATATACTTATCTTCGGGCACTTTGGCGCTCCGCGTCTTGGTATTGCCGGTGCTGCGATCGGTACCCTGACCGCCCGCATCCTGGAAGCAGCAGTCGCCCTGTGGTATCTGTTCACAAGAGAAATGAATCTGAAGATGAAAGCAGCAGATCTTCTCCATACCGATCCTATGCTTAATATGGACTACATCCGAATCACGGCACCTATGATGGTCGTGTCAGGCCTGTGGGGTCTTAACACTGCCATGCAGACAGTCATCCTCGGCCATATGACACCGGAAGCCATCGCTGCAAATAGCGCCGCTTCTACGCTGTTCCTGCTGGTGAAGGCCATGCCCTCCGGAGCATCAGCTGCCGCAGCCATCCTGATCGGCAGGACGATCGGCGCGGGAGATCTGAAACAGGTTAAAAAAGACGCCGTTCTCCTTCAGAAAATCTTTCTGATGATCGGCGTCTTCTGCGGTATTCTTCTGTTCTTTATAAGGATTCCTGTCCTGTCACTCTATGACCTTTCAGACAGCACCCGGGCGATGGCGGATTCTTTCCTGATCGTGCTGAGCATCGTCGCTGTCACAATGTCCTACCAGATGCCCACCAATAACGGTATCATCCGGGGCGGAGGGAATCCCGGCTTCGTTGTCAGGATGGACCTGATCAGTATCTGGGGGATCGTGATCCCGCTCTCACTCTTCATGGCTTTTGTCGTGAAGGCTTCTCCTCTGGTTGTCATCTGCTGCCTGAACGCGGACCAGGTCTTCAAATGCATTCCTGCCTTCATCAAGGCAAATTACGGCAGCTGGATCCGGAAGCTCACCAGGGACTGAACCGACATTACATCGGCCTGTGCTGTCTCAGTCTGCGCAGCCGTTCAGGATCTTTTCCGACTTCTCAAAGGCAAGTCTCGGATAATTATCCTCTGTCACATAGATCGTTCCGCAGTGGATAAATCCAAGTTTCTTTACCATCTTCTGCATGACTTTATTATCACCATGGGTATCGATGCGCAGATGGCCGCATTGTTCGTACGCCCAGTTTACGCAGAAGCTCCCGACTCCTTTCTCCGATCCGTCAGAGGCAACCCTGTGGACGACGCCGTAGGGGCTGTCATCCAGCCATTCCCCATCTGTGATCTCCCTGTAGGTCGGCTCGATATCCTCTCCATAAATGAAAAAAAACGTGCCGATGACATCATCGTTTTCATTTACACAGACATAACTGTTGCCTTCACTGACGTCACTGCGGATCAGTTTCTCCGGAGGCCATCTTGTCGGTCCCCACTGGTTTGGGTTGCCGTGCTCAGCCATAAACTTTCTGGCGTATGCGTAGATCTCCATGATCCGGCTGATATCTTCAGGTTTTGTTTTTCTGATCCTCATATGTCCTATCCTTACCTCTGTCTGAACCATGCCCGCAGAAGCCCCGCCTCTGAATGAGACGGGGCTTTGTATCTGTAAATGAAAGTTTATTATACCAGCTCTGACATGCTGTCCTGGTCTGCCAGTTTGAATCCGGCAGCCCTCAGGGCTTCTTCTGCCTTCAGAATATTCTCCACACGCAGGATCATGTAGGCGTTCCCGCTCTGCTTTCCGGTCAGTGTGGAATACATATATTCCAGATTGACCTTTGCCGCGGTGAGTGCATTGAGGACTTTGTTGAGTCCGCCCACGACGTCCGGGATCATGACTGCAACCACCGGGGTCATGCTGCAGATATAGTCATTTTCCTTCAGCACGTTGGCAGTCTGATACACGTCAGCTACGATCATCCGGACGATACCGAAGTCCTTCGTCTCGGCCAGTGAAAGTGCGCGAAGCGAGATCCCCGCATCCGCCAGGACTGCAGTCATTGCGTCCAGCATGCCCGGCTTGTTCTCCAGAAACACGGATATCTGTTTGATAGCCATGGATAATCCCTCCTGATTCTGTATATTCGCCTGCTCCTCTTCTGTTTCGTTCCTTATCCGGAGCAGTCAGTTATCCTGCTGCAATGATCAGATCTTTCTGTTGTCGATAACGCGGACAGCCTTGCCTTCTGAACGGGTGATGGACTTGGGCGCGACCAGCGTCACTTTCGCCTTGATGCCGAGCATGGACTTCATTCCGTCCACAAGAGCCTTCTGGCGTCTGTCGATCTCACCCAGATTATCCGTGAACATCTCCGGAGTCATCTCAACATGTACATCCAGCGTATCGGTATTGTTCACGCGGTCAACAATGATCTGATAGTTTGCGGCGTAGCCCTGATTGAGCAGGACTGCTTCGATCTGTGACGGGAAGACGTTTACTCCGCGGATGATAAGCATATCGTCAGAGCGTCCCTTAGGCTTCATCATCTTGACAAGAGTCCTTCCGCAGGAGCATTTCTCCCTGGAGAGGCAGCAGATGTCTCTGGTACGGTATCTCAGAAGCGGGAAGGCTTCTTTGTCAAGTGAGGTGAATACGAGCTCGCCCTCGCTGCCCAGCGGCAGGACTTCTTCCGTATCTGGATCGATGATCTCTGCGTAGAAATGATCCTCATTGATATGCATGCCGCTCTGCTCAGAGCACTCAAAGGAAACGCCGGGACCGGACAGTTCAGTCAGTCCGTAGATATCGTAGGCTTTGATACCCATGGTATTCTGAATATCCTGTCTCATTTCCTCCGACCATGCTTCCGCCCCGAAGATGCCTGCCTTGAGCGGGATGTCATCCGGCCCCAGCCCCATCTCTTTCATCCGCTCGCCCAGATAGGCAGCGTAGGACGGAGTGCAGCACAGGATGGTCGCCTGCAGATCATTGAGAAACATGATCTGGCGATCTGTATTGCCGGAGGATGTCGGAATGGTGAGACAGCCTACCTTGTGGGAGCCGCCGTGCAGTCCGGCACCGCCGGTGAACAGGCCATAGCCATAAGAGACCTGGCAGACATCTTCGTCTGTCCCGCCTGCAGCAGTGATCGCTCTGGCGCAGCATTCCTCCCACATGTCGACGTCATTCTGCGTATAGAACGCCACGACACGTTTTCCGGTGGTTCCGGAAGTGGAGTGGATCCGGACACAGTCCTTCAGCGGTGTCCCGAGAAGTCCGTAGGGATATGCATCACGAAGATCTGCCTTGGAGAGGAACGGAAGCTTGCTGATATCGTCGATCGACTTGATATCATCCAGAGTAACTCCCTTGTCTTCCATCTTCTTCCTGTAGTAAGGAACATTGTCCCATACATGCTTCACCTGCTTCAGGAACTTCTCGTTCTGGATCGAACGCATCGTCTCCCGGTCGGCACACTCCATTTCTTTCTGAAAATATCTCTCCATTGTGTTTCCTTGTTTCCTTTCCTGTTACTTAAAACTTACTCTGTGCCGGTCATTCCGGCAGCAGAGGTTCTGCACGTTGTCAGGCTTTCTTCCCAAGTTCAAATGCTTTGCGGTTGAGCTCCAGGAACTTCTGCGGGACGCATGCTTCGATCGCTTTCTGCCACACTTCATCCGGGAAATCGAAATAGTGAGACAGCCTTCCCAGAAGAACAAGATTGACTGCTTTCACAGTTCCCGCTTCCTGCGCGAGCGCGACGCAGTCCATTGCATCAACCTTCGCTCCTGCATCTCTCATTTTCCTGACCAGATCCTCCGGATATTCCATGGCACCCGTCACGACAGGCATAGGATCGATCTGCTGTATGTTGGTCACGACCTGTCCGTCCGGTTTCAGGAACGGAAGCCATCTGGCAGCTTCAAGCAGTTCAAAAGAGACGATGAAGTCCGCTTCTCCCTCGTCGATGACAGGAGACGCGACCCTGCTGCCGTACCTCACGTAGGTAACAACACTGCCGCCCCTCTGGGACATTCCGTGAACTTCGCTGACCTTGACGTCATAGCCTTCATTCAGAAGGAGATATCCCAGCAGCTTGCTGGCAAGGAGCGATCCCTGGCCGCCGACGCCGACGATCATAATATTTTTCGTATCCATTACGACTCCTCCTTCCCTGTAGACGCAAGAGCACCAGGTCTGCACATCTGCGTGCAGACGCCGCAGCCGACACAGAGTGTCTCGTCCACTCTGGCCTTTCCGTTCTTGATGGAGATGGCAGGACATCCGATCTTCATGCAGGACTTGCAGCCGATACATTTATCAGTATCAACTCTGAGAGCCGGTTTTCTCTTCACATATTTCAGGAGCGCGCACGGCCGTCTCGAGATGATGACGGACGGTTCCGCTGCCTGGAGTTCCTCTTTGATAACTGTCTCACAGGCCTTCAGATCGTAGGGATCCACGACTGCCACCCGGTTATATCCCATGGCGCGGCAGAGCGCTTCCAGATTAATCTTCCCTGCAGGATCGCCCTTGATGTTGTAGCCTGTGGTCGGATTCTGCTGGTGACCGGTCATTCCGGTGATGGAGTTGTCCAGGATGATCACCGTCGAATTACTCTGATTATACGCAACATTTGCAAGTCCGGTCATACCAGAATGCATAAATGTTGAGTCTCCTATGACGCATACGGTATGTTTCTCGCTCTCTTCACCGCCCATTTTATTAAAGCCGTGCAGGGCTGAAATGGAAGCGCCCATGCAGAGTGTCATCTCCATCGATGCCAGAGGCGCGACCGCTCCCAGTGTATAGCAGCCGATATCTCCGAGCACTGTGCAGCCCAGTTTCTTCAGGGTATAGAACAGCCCTCTGTGAGGACATCCGGGGCACATTACAGGAGGACGCATGGGCAGAGTCTCATTCAGTGTGATGCCTTTCTTTCCTTCTGCGCCTAGTGCCTTTGCAATCAGATTCTGGGAAAATTCACCGATAATGGGCAGGATGTCTTTGCCCTGTACATCCAGACCCAGTGCTTTGCAGTGATTCTCCATGACCGGATCCAGTTCTTCGACCACGACCAGCCGGTCAACCTTTGACGCAAAGTCCAGGATCAGTTTATCGGGAAGCGGATTGGCCATACCGATCTTCAGGATGGATACGGAATCTCCGAATACTTCTGTCACATACTGGTAGCTGGTGGAGGATGTGATGATCCCCAGCTGTGTTCCGCCCATCTCAACACGGTTCACAGATGAAGTCTCCGCAAACTCCTTGAGCAGGCGCGTACGCTCCTCAACGATCGGATGCCTCTTCTTAGCGTTTCCGGGCATCATGACATATTTCGCGATGTTTTTCTCGTAGGACTTTACAGGGACACTGCGCTCTCCCGGATCCACTACCGACTGGGAATGCGCGACACGCGTACACATTTTAAGAAGGACCGGCGTGTCAAACTTCTCTGAGATCTCATAAGCCAGCTTCGTAAATTCCAGCGCTTCAGCAGAATCCGAAGGCTCCAGCATCGGCAGTTTTGCCGCGATTGCATGATGCCTGGAATCCTGCTCATTCTGTGAGGAATGCATACCCGCGTCATCGGCAACGACGATCACAAGGCCTGCATTTACTCCGGTATAGGACATGGTATAGAGCGGATCCGCTGCCACATTCAGGCCGACATGCTTCATTGCACAGAAAGACCGGTATCCGGCCAGTGACGCACCGAACGCGCCTTCCATCGCAACCTTCTCATTCGGGGCCCATTCGCAGTATACTTCATCGTATTTCGCAAGTTCTTCCGTCACCTCCGTGCTGGGGGTTCCGGGATAACTGGACGCAAAACAGCATCCCGCTTCATAGAGTCCCCGGGCAACAGCCTTATTGCCCAGCATAAGTTGTTTCATAGATCTTTCCGCCTCCATTCTTGATTCATTTTCATAAAAAACACAGTCTTATAAAACGCATTACACTGATTATAACTGATTCTGCGAAAATAGACACTAAAAACTTTTACACTTTAATAATTTCATGTATTAAATTCTTCGCACATGCAAAAACCGGTGCAGGATTTTTCATCCCGCACCGGTCTGGATCTATCTTTAAATCAAATTCTTTTTTGCAGAAGCTGTCTGTGTCAGTTGCTGCTCTTGCTGTTTCCGAAGATCTCAAGAAGTCTGATGAACAGGTTGACCATGTCCACATAGATCTCGCATGCTGACAGGATTGCGTTTCCTACCGTAGGCGCAAGCTGCTGGGACCTCCAGAAGTCGTATCCGATGTAGAGGCTGAACAGCGCAGCTCCGAAGTAAGCGATGATGATCGTATTGATTCCCATGAGCCATACAATCAGATAAGCAATGATCATACCGATCAGGCAGCCGAGAAGCATTCCGCCGATCTTGCTGAAGAACTTCGGGAAAGCAATGCTGAGCATGACCATAGCGCCGGTAATGATACCTGTGTACAGGAACGCCTGCTGCACAACTGCTGCTTCCACTCCGCCGTAAGACTGGACGACAATTGACAGAACCAGGCCAAGCGGTACGACGATCATATTATATGCTACGAAACGGATCACTGAAGACTTCGCACGGTGGATGATAAAGGTTCCGGCAAGTACAAGTACTAAGTATCCGACAAGCATAACGATCGGATTGATTGACAATGCGAACTCAGTGCAGGTCATACACATGATAATATTTATCACGATTCCGTAAAGCACCATACCGCCCATGATAAGGTTGTACGTAGCTGCAGAAACGCCTCTTCCTTCCGCCAGTGTCTCATAGCTGGCCTTGCCAAAGCTAAGTGATTTTGATGAATTGTTTGCCATGATTTTCATTCCTCCAAAATTAAGCTTTTATTGATGCCCGCAAACGATTGCGGTAAGCTGTTTTATTTTTCACATTCACAAGTATATACGATAACCAGCTGCAAAATCCACGGGAAATTCTTAATTTTTGAACAAGTGACAGGCACCTGTTCAAAATTGCACAAGTGACAGGCACTTGTGCAATAGTCACTTGTTCAGTATGCACCTGTTTTACCCGTACAGGCGGAATGCCTGCACTCCTTTGCGGGCGATGTGATATACCGGATTTTCCAGTACTTTGCGGGCGTTCTTCAGCTGTTCCCGGATCTGTATATGCTGCGGGCAGTGCCGCTCGCAGGCACCGCACTCAACGCAATGTGATGCCGAGGAGCTGTCTTTCCTGAGCGCTGTAGTCATGAAGTATTCCTTAAAGCCGGCTGCCCTGCCTTCGCTGTAGCAGCGGTTATAGGCGGAGAATGTTCCCGGTATGTCTACCCCGTGCGGACACGGCATACAGTAATGGCATCCGGTGCATCCGACCTTCATCTTTGAATTGATGACTCCTGCCACGTCTCCGAGCATCTTCAGGTCTTCGTCTGTTAGAATCCCCGGAGCAGCATGACATGCTGTCCGTATATTTTCCTCCAGCATCTCCATTGAATTCATTCCCGAGAGTACTACAGTCACCTCTTTCTGATTCCAGAGCCAGAGAAATGACCAGCCTGCCGGACTGTGATGGACACTGTGTCTGTGGATAATCTGCCGCGCCTGTGCCGGCAGTGACCTGGCCAGTCTTCCTCCCCTGAGCGGTTCCATGATGACGACCGGCAGCCCCTTTGAATGGGCGTACTGAAGTCCTTCCTTCCCCGCCTGGGAGTGCTCGTCCATATAATTGTACTGGATCTGGCAGAAGTCCCAGTCATAAGCGTCGATGATCCTGCAGAACATGTCCGAATTGCCGTGATAGGAGAATCCCACCTGACGGATCTGGCCGGACTCTTTCTTCTTCTCCAGCCACTCTTCTATCCCAAGTGCTTTCAGTTTTTCCCACGCTGATATGTCGTTGAGCATGTGCATCAGATAATAATCGACATAATCTGTGCGTAGTCTCTTCAGATGTTCATCAAAATACTTATCAAGCGACTCTGCGGAGCGGATCATATAATGAGGGAGTTTTGTTGCGATGCGCACCTTCTCCCTTATCCCATGCTTCTCAAAGATCTCCCCGATCGCAGCTTCACTTCCAGGATATATATAGGCAGTGTCAAAATAATTGATACCCGCCTCATACGCGCGGATCAGTTCCCGCTCCGTCTCCTCCATATCGATCCTGCCGCCGGAGCGCGGAAAACGCATGCAGCCAAAACCGAGACAGGATAACTTATTGCCATAACGGTCTTCTCTGTACTTCATCTTCATATCTCATTCCTCATCCATCAAATTCGTTGTTTATTCGCTGCGCAGGGCGGCGACGGGATCCTGTCTGGATGCCTTCCCGGCCGGTATGGATCCCCCGATCAGGTTCAGTACGATGCACAGCACAACCAGTATCACGGCTGCCCCTGCAGGCAGATAAGCGTTCACGGGCTGGTCTGTAAAACTGTGGATTACTGCGTTGATCGGGATCTGGAGCAGCAGTGTCAGGACTATGCCGAACACTCCCGCCAGGATTCCGATGATAAATGTCTCCGCATTGAATACCTGTGTGATATTACGTCGTGACGCGCCCATCGCACGAAGTATGCCGATCTCTTTTCTTCTTTCAAGTACGGAGATATAGGTGATGATGCCGATCATGATCGACGAAACCACCAGTGATACTGCAACGAACGCGATCAGTACATAAGTAATGACGTCGATGATTGTTGTGACAGAAGACATCAGGGATCCTACATAATCGGTATAGGAGATTACCTGTTCTTCATGTCCCTCTTTCTTCATGGCGCTGTTGTAGGCGTCCAGGATACGGATCACTTCTTCTTTGCTCTCGAAGTCCTTCGGATAGATCGTGATCATGCCCGGAGTTTCGGGGTCTGCGTAGCCAAACCGGATCAGGTTTCCGCTGTAGGTGGAACTGCCGGCCTGTGCCGCGGCCGCGTACATCTCCTGCATGCGTGCCTCATCCATCTCCATGGAAATGACTTCTCCGATCTTCTCTTCATCCACCGTGACCAGTTCCATCACAGCAGGCATCAGTTCCCCGATCACTTCCTGAAGAGTCGGCGACTCGCCTGTCCGGCTGAGTTCACGGATGATCCTCACTGTCTGGACTGCCGTGAGCCTTCCGTGCTCTTCCATAACGCCATCCAGCCCTTCCCAGTCTACGGAGACCGCGTCCGGAAGATTCTCTGGGTGAATCTCCATCATATCGGTGAGGCCGGAGAAAAGATTGTCATTTGTTTCGCCAAATAAACTCCCTGTCAGGACATCTGTATCCGGATCCGCAGTCTGCGCCTGAACGATATCGCTGGAGGCAGCCTCGCCGATCAGGCTCAGCATCAGTTCTCCGCGGTAGTTGATGCCGGGTTCCAGTATGCCGAGTGAGCCTCCCTCAGAAGCCACAACACCTGTGATCTCGATCTGCGGAGCTTCATCAAGCTGGCTCTGCATATAAGATTCGTCATTTGCACGGTCGATCCAGATCCCCATGTCGTCTTCATAGGAGAACCGTCTGCACGCGGGAAGGACGCTGAACCGTATCCCCAGAAACTCTTCAGGGTCATATCTGCCTGACGTGTCCAGACTGGTGTCCGTCCTGGTACCGGTCTTCATATCGAGGATCATCTGGTCGAGCTGTGTCCTGTCCTTCAATCCCATGGTATAGAGCAGATAGTCCGGAACCGATCCGCCCGGCATCAGCACAAGCACACATTCCGACTCATCCCGCGGCCAGTGTCCCGCAAGAAGATCATAGGATTCCAGATACAGTTTCTCTTCTTCCGGAAGCATGTAGAATACGTCATTGCCGCTCCACAGTGCCATCATGCCGGACAGGTTGTCATCCATGGACAGGCCAAGCGCTGACATTGTCTGGTCCGGATTGACCTGCCTGTATCCGTTTCTTTCCTTCAGGTAGATCTGCGGGCTGATCCCATAAGTGTAGCTGATGCTGCGCGTAACGTCCTCGATTCCGCTGTACCCGCTGTCAAACCAGCGTTTCAGGGCCGCCAGGTCGTTGGTACCTGCGCCCGAAAACACGCCTCCGAGTATCTGCTGCTCGCTGATCTCATCTCCTTCTGTTTCGCTTATCATCTCCGAACGCATCTGCATCATCGCAGCCATGGAAGATTCCATGGAAAAAGTGGACGAAGATATCTGGAGCGGGTACTCACTCAGAGACTCCTCCTCCATCCGGTTGATATAACTGTGTGCACCGGTCGACAGTGACAGGATCAGTGCGATGCCGGTGATCCCGATGGACGCGGCAAATGCAACCAGCAAGGTTCTTGTCTTCTTCGAAAGCAGATTCGACACCGACAAAGACAGAGCAGTCAAAAATGACATCGACGGCTTTCTCGCATTCGATACAGTGCTCTTCTTCGTCTCTTCCCGGGGCATGTCAGCTGCTCCGGCGTCTGATCTCTCTATCTCCTCCTCATGCTCAGGATCGTACGGATCGCTGTCACTCTTCACCCTGCCGTCGCGCAGTTTGATGATACGGGTTGCGTAACGCTCGGCAAGTTCCGGGTTGTGAGTCACCATCACGACCAGATGATCATTCGCCACTTCTTTGAGAAGCTTCATCACCTGCTCTCCGGTATCACTGTCCAGCGCACCTGTCGGCTCGTCGGCCAGCACAACTGTCGGATGGTTCACCAGAGCCCTGGCGATCGCGACTCGCTGCATCTGCCCGCCGGACAGCTGGTCGGGTTTCTTGTGCATCTGCTCCTTCAGACCCACCCTGTCCAGTTCCTCCTCAGCCCTTGCCCTGCCTTCTTCCCGACTCACTCCGGCAAGTGTCAGGGCCAGTTCCACATTGCGCAGCAATGTCTGATGAGGGATCAGGTTATAGCTCTGAAAAATAAAACCGACTGAATGATTTCTGTAAGCATCCCAGTCCCTGCTCTTATAACTGTCCGTGGGAACAGAATCGATCAGCATCTCTCCACTGTCGCAGTGATCCAGTCCCCCGATAATATTGAGCAGAGTTGTCTTCCCGGAACCGCTCGGTCCCAGGATCGCCACAAACTCATTTTCCCGGAAAGACAACGATACGCCGTCCAGAGCCTTCTGGACAAGCGTACCCGTCTTGTATTCTTTATATATGTCTTTTATCTGCAGCATAGATCAGAATGAATCAGTCAAATATCTTCAGAGGCCATTTTGAATATAAGCATTATGCTTCAGACTCTGATTCGCCGGTTCCAAAGTGTGCATCGATATCGGCAGCGGTATTGTCAGCGATCTCCTGCACATCATTGACGATCTCCTCTGCCTTCTTGTATGTCTCGCTGTCCTTCAGCTCTGACTCGAGCGTTTCTCTGCGGTCTCTTGCTGCCTCCGATACATCGTCCACGATCCCTGCCGCCTCATCGACGATCACGTCCATATGGCCCTGTACCTTCTGCTCAAGTTCTGTATCCGGTTCGTAATTCCTGCCGACTGCCGCTCCTGCCCCGAAAGACAGAATAAGTGATAGTAACCATGCCCAAAAAGTACTCATAAAAAACCTCCCAAATTAACAAATTGTTAAAAAATAAAATACTTTCTTAAAAAATGAATATGATTTATACTCATTATAGCGAATCTGTGGTATTATGTCATGTAAAATAAAATATACAAAGAATAATCTTTTTTATATATTCAGGAGTAAAAATGTTCAAAAGAAGGAATCAATCTGTACGAAGGTTCTTTCTGATCTTCACAGTATTGCTGGTCACCCTGCTGCTGCCTGTATATGTTCAGGCCAGCGGGAAAGACAGTGAAGACAGTGATACTGATCCTTCAGAAACGATCAATATTCCGGGCTATACCGAGAATGATTACGGATACAGCTATACCGGAACTGACAATGTAGTCAGGATCCCTGCTGCCGTCACAGAGCTGAATCACTACTTCTTCTACAAGAATAATAAAATTCAGGCAGTGATCGTCCCGGAAAGTGTGGCATATGTT
>CADCII010000024.1 GCA_902801515.1 uncultured Lachnospiraceae bacterium | reverse complement strand
GCAGGAAGCTACGTATTCGTCTACAGCCCGAAGTACGATCGCTGCGGATGGGTCAACGCAGGATTCCTGATCTGATCGATATAAACTAATAAACTCATACAGTCTTCAACGGGTGAAATCCCGAAGAACTCCCTCCCAATAAAGCAGGAGCTGCCGCACGTTGCGGCAGCTCCTGCTTTATCATTGACTCATCACATCGATCGCAATTGGCATCACACTTGCCCGCTGTAGCAGATCGATTGATTCGGAACCTCGACCAGACCATCTATAGAGAAACGAGCAAAGATATCTCTTACACTCTGGATACATTCTTCGTAGCATGAATCAGAATCGCGAAGGGAATAGGAACTGCTCAGATAGCGCTCTACAAACAACTCCTCATCAAATGACAGCACATTTTCAAAAACTGTCTTATCACAATGGTCTCGTCCGCCGAAGAACTCAAACACTTCCGGCGCGTCTTCCTTCATACCTATGTTGAAATCTATAAACCTTGGACAGTACTTATGAAAAACCTCCCGGCAGGCGACAGTAATATCCGAATCTGGTACCCGCAGGTTCCAGATCAGGCAGACCTTTCCCCCAGGCACAAGCAGACGCCTGCACTCTCTGTGAAATTCATTTCTCTCGAACCAGTGGAATGCCTGTGCGGCAGTGATCGCATCAACCTTTTCATGGATACCCGTATCAGAAGAAGTGCCATTCACAGATATAAAACCTTCATATCGGCTTAACTTTTTCTCGGCAATCGCCCGCATCTCATCATTAGGTTCTACGCAGAATACCCGGCTGCCACGTTCAAGCAGCTGCTGGGAAAACTTTCCAGTTCCCGACCCCACATCAGCAATAGCATTCGCCTCGGAGAAGCCCAGTTCCCCATACAGATAATCAATCAGCGCATCCGGATATCCCGGACGCGCATGCTCATAACTTGCCCCTCGCGTACTGAACAGCTTCGTATTATCCATCTTCACTCCCTGAACAAGTGCCTGATTTTGCACAAGTGCCTGTCACTCGTCCAGTCACTCGTCCAATTTTGCACAAGTGCCTGTCACTCGTGCAACATCAGTCTTTCCGCTCGGTGGGACTGTCCCATGTTTCGCAGAACCGGGCTGCAAATGAAGGTTCCATGTCTTCTACATAGAGATGGCTGATATCCCCAAATGACTGCATGCGGAACGAGGCGATACCATCCCGGCGCTCTTCCGTATAAACAGTAGTCACAGAAGACGGCGCGGCTACCGTTCCATGCCAGAGAACAAATGCCGGAAGATTCAGCATATGACCGAGAAGAACACATTCAACTCCAAAATGACAGAAGAGAACTATGGTATCCCGGTTTCGCGAGACCGCTCTATAATAGCCCTGCTCACGCACATAACCATGATTGGCAAGCAATTTATCCAGCTCACAGACCACATAATCGTGATATTCCCGTACTTCACCTTCCACCATGGCAGGATGGTTCATCCACTTATCCCGGTCATACAACTCAGGGCAGACCGTCCAGTCAGCAGGCAGCCAGTCCCAACAGATATGTTCCTCACCGGTTCCGGGGTACTTAATAAGAGGCGGTGAAAACTCCCGAAGCCAGGGGCAGATCTCTGCCTCCCGGTCCATCTTCTTCAAAGTAAGTGAAGCAGTATCCTTTGCACGTCCCAGAGGAGAGCAGTAGAACTTTTTGACGTCCAGTTTGGCAATCCGTTCCGAGAGCGCCTCTGCTTCGCGCCAGCCGGTTTCGGTGAGTGAATCAACGTCATAATCCGGATCAGCGTGCCGGACAATCAATAGCTTCATAGATAACTCCTTTAATTACATCGGTGCTAATTGCATAAGCGCCTAATTACACAAGTGCCTGTCACTCGTTCACAGTCACTCGTTCAGTCACTCGTTCAGATAGTCGCCTGTCCATTGTATCATATTAATAACTTGATTCGCAGAGGCTGTAGTATTGTTTTCTGTTTTTATGCACGATTTTATTTGCGTTCCGGGGCGTATCGCAGTAGAATACCCATGTTATGCAGGTTCAGGTATAGCCGCTATATCTCAGGCGTTGCAGATACAGGACACAGCATGACATTAAAACCACACTTCTTTGGGAGGGTGGAAGTGTTGTTAGCGCCAGGACCGTAACAGGTTGACGAGGTCGGCAGTTATCGAAAGACTCGGCGGATGCTGCCGCGGCTGTTGTGAGTCGTAAAAGAGCATGTTAAAAAACAGAATCAACACTGTAACAGAGCATGCCTTACCACATATATACCAAACGATAATATTGAACAAGTGACAGGCACCTGTTCAAAAGTGAACAAGTGACAGGCACTGGTGCAAACTTGAACAAGTGACAGGCACCTGTTCAAACCATATAGAAGGGATTTGATTTAGTTATGAGAGTTGTTATTCAGGAAAATTATGAGAATATGTGCAAGTGGGCTGCTGATTATATCGCGGCTAAGATCAATGCTCACAAGGAAGATCGTCCGTTTATTCTTGGACTGCCGACCGGTTCTTCTCCGATCGGTGTGTACCAGGAGCTGGTCAAGAAGAATAAGGCCGGTGAGGTTTCTTTTGCGAATGTTGTGACGTTCAATATGGATGAGTATCTTGGCCTGCCTCATGAGCATGATCAGAGCTACTGGTATTTTATGCATGATAATTTCTTTGATCATCTTGTTGATATGAAGCCGGAGAATATCAATATTCTCAATGGTATGACGGATGATCCGGAAGGTGAGTGTGCTCGTTATGAGGAGAAGATTGCTTCCTACGGCGGCATCGATCTGTTCATGGGCGGCATCGGCGTTGACGGCCATCTTGCGTTCAACGAGCCGTATACTTCACTGACTTCCCGCACCGGTGTCCGTGATCTGACGACGGATACCCGCATCGTGAATTCCCGTTTCTTCGGAAATGACCCGGAGAAGGTTCCGGCTCAGGCGCTGTCTGTCGGCATCGGAACGGTTACGGATTCGAAGGAAGTCCTGGTTCTGATCAGCGGTCATAATAAGGCTCGTGCTCTTGCCGCTACAGTTGAGGGCGGTGTCAGCCAGAAATGGACCTGCAGTGCGCTTCAGATGCACAATGGTGCGATCATTGCCTGCGACGAGGCTGCATGCGGTGAGCTGACTGTGGATACTTATAAGTATTTCCTGGATATTGAGAAGTCTCAGAGACTGTAAGGTCTTTCGGAAATAAACAAGAGAATATGATTTTATCAACCGGCTTTCATCCTGAAAATGAAAGCCGGTTTGCCTGTAACAGGAACGATGTCATTGACAGATTCGATTCTCCGAAGTATGATTGGGGCGGTTTCTGAAGTGTGTTTTGTTTCAGGAAAATGAAAAACGCGCAGAGATTCATTTTTTAGAGAGGTTGATGAGTATGCTTGAATACAGATATGATACACAGCTGTTGATCGATGGCGACGATCTGGATGAAGACGAAGTTGCGGATTATTTCACCGAGAACTTCAAGGGTGACTGCCTGCTCGCGGTAGGCGGAGACGGAGACCCGATCAAGATTCATTATCATACCAATGAGCCCTGGAAGGTTCTGGAGTATTGCAGATCTCTGGGTGAGATCTATGACATCGTGGTTGAGGACATGGACCGCCAGTCCAGAGGGCTGAAGGGCTGAGATCACCCGGGCATAAGTGAACTGCTCAGATATAAGAGAATTGCCGGGACATTAATGAATAAGAATTTAAAAAACCAGACTGGCCTGAATCGCAGGTCAGCCTGGTTCATTTTCATGCGTAAATGCCGCAGATGGTTTTATGCATAATGTCAGATTGATTTCGTGTCGCTTTCCGGCATGCGGTCTGCGATGCGCAGCAGGATCAGGCCGCCCGCAAACAGGAATGCGAGAGTGCCGACACCGATGTTGACACTGCCGGTCAGCTTGGTGGTAATGCCGATCAGCATGGTTCCGACGAATGCTGCACCTTTGCCGCAGATGTCATAGAGGCCGAAATATTCACCGCTGACATTGGGCGGGATGATCTTGGCGTAGTAGGATCTTGAGAGTGCCTGGATCGCGCCCTGGAACATTCCTACGACAAATGCCATGATCCCGAACTGCCACAGGGTATGCATGAACAGTGCATAGATCGCGACTGCGAAATAACCTATGATGGCGACAGAGATCAGAGTGACTGTCGAATATTTGGAAGACAGTTTCCCGAAGAGTGTGGCAAATGCGAATGCCACGACCTGTGTCAGGAGCAGGACAACCAGCAGGCCGATCTGATCCAGGCCGAGTGCTGTCCCGATAGCAACCGCTTCATCGATGATGGTGTAGACACCGTCAATGTACAGGAAGAACGCAAGCAGGAAGAACAGGACTTTATGGTCGTGCCGGAACAGTTCCGTCAGAGTCCTTCCAAGACGGGCGAAACTCTCAGTGACCATCGACCCTTTCATTTCTATATAATACTTCTGGCGGTACAGGCGCAGGAGCGGAGTGGTGATGCCAAACCACCACAGCGCGACCAGGATGAAATCAACTGCGATCGCAAGACTCAGCGGGATGACGCCCTTCGTACCCAGCAGATACAGCACAAGTGCAATGATAAACGGAATACAGGAGCCGATATAGCCCCAGGCAAATCCATTTGACGAAACCAGATCCATACGGTCAGGTTCAGTCACATCGACAAGCATCGAATCATACAGAACCAGCGACGACTGGTAAGAAACCTTGGAGACAATGTAGACGACCAGGTAGATCATCCATCCCGCAGCGATCGGGAAAGGCAGGATTCCCACAAGCCCCAGGAACGCACAGCCCACAACACCGATCAGCAAAGATGCGGTGAAGAAAGGCTTCTTATACCCCTTATGGTCAGCAAGCGAGCCCAGGATCGGCCCCCATAGCGCCATAATGATAGTAGCGATCGAAGTGGCAAAACTCCAGTTCGCCAGATAATCAACCGAACTCATACCCGCACGCTCCGCCAGCGTATTGAACCAGATCGGAATGAGCGTCGACACCATCAGTGTAAAAGCAGAATTACCGACATCATAGATAACCCAGGACTTCTCCAGATCCGAATAGCCGGGCAGGAACTTGGAAGATTTCATAACCGTCTCCTCGCATAGTCATACTATCGCTGCAGCAATGCATTGTGCAGTTTAGACAAGTAAACCATCCCCATTATCCGACACATTATAAGAAAAGTCCAGCGCTCATATTGAACAGGTGCCTGTCACTCGTTCACACCTGTTCACACCTGCTCAAATTTTTTTCTGTATATGGAGGGTTGACAGGCTGGCTCGAGTCATGTATATTATAACCATAAAGATTGTACACAATCTAATTTGAAACAAATAAACCGCCGCTGAATCACGGGGTGCTGATTCTGAAGGTTCATTGGTTGTGACGGTGGCTTGTCTGTTTGAAGAGAGGGAAAGATATGTTTGCTGACAGGTATGATGTGGCGATTATCGGTACGGGGCCGGCCGGTGTTTCTGCGGCGATCACTGCGAAGGTGAGAAATAAGTCGGTGCTTCTTCTGGGGAGTGCGGATATCTCTGATAAGGTTGCCAAGGCGCACAGTATACAGAATTATCCGGGACTGCCGGATATCCCGGGTGCGGAGCTGGCGAAGAAGCTGCGGGAGCATCTGGATCAGATGGGGATCGAGATCACGGACCGCAAGGTTGCGATGATCTATGCGATGGGTGATTTCTACAGCCTGCAGATCGATCAGGATTTTGTCGAAGCGAAGAGTGTAATACTGGCGATCGGTGTCAGTTTCGGCAAACCTCTGCCGGGTGAGGATGAGAATCTGGGAAGAGGCGTCAGTTACTGCGCCACCTGCGACGGGACTCTGTACCGCGGCAAGGAGGCTGTCATAGTCGGATATGCGCCGAAGGAAGAGGCCGATGCCAGATTTTTGTCGGAGCTTGCGGACAAGGTGACTTACATTCCTGTCTACAAGAAGGATGAGATGCCTGCTGAAGGTACGGAGCTGTTTCCCGGTATCGGGAATATCGAAGTGATGCTCGCGAAGCCGGAAGGGATCGTGCGAAGGGATGGCAGGATGGTCCTGACTACTGACCAGGGTGAGGTCGTGTCTGACGGAATCTTCCTTCTGAGGGAGAGCGTATCTCCCGGCAAGCTGGTTCCCGGACTGGAGCTGGACGGTAATCATGTGAAGGTTGACAGGAAGATGGCTTCGAACCTTCCGGGGCTGTTCGCAGCGGGCGATATCACCGGAACGCCGTATCAGTATATCAAGGCAGCCGGCGAGGGAAATGTGGCGGCGCTGAGTGCGGTTTCCTACATTGACAGCCAGAATTGACACCCTTTACAATATTCTTTATCCGGAAATAAACTGTCCGGAAATATACATAAGAATAGATAGACATAGTAAACCGTTCATTTATACAAAAACAAACAAAATAAACAAAACAAGTAAAACAGGCAAAACAGGCAATAATAGGCGACAACAAGCAACAACAATAAAAGGAGATTTATCATGAGTGTTAAGAAGATCAACAGCCCGGAATTTGAAGACGCTATCAAGAGTGGTGTAGCAGTTGTAGATTTCAACGCGACCTGGTGCGGCCCCTGCCGTATGCTTGGACCGGTTCTGGAAGAACTGTCTGCAGAGATGGAAGGCAAGGCTTCCTTCTATGCGGTAGACGTTGATGACAACCAGGATCTGGCTATGAAATATGGCATCAGCTCTATCCCGTATGTTGCAGTCTATTGAGAGAAATCTGTAATTGAGAGAAATCTGTAAAAGATGGGACGATTTTGCGCAAAGGCGTGATGAATTTATCCGGTTATAGAATCGAGCAGGCATTGAATCTGTGGTATCATAGGTTCAATGCCTGTTGTTATTGAAAAACTGTTGCGTGGAGGCGTGAGACATGAAGAAACTTACGAAAAGAGTCATCTGGATGTTTGCAATCGGTCAGCTTGGGTGGAGTACCCTGTCGGCTCTGGTGACGAACTGGGTCATCAGTTTCTATGAGCCGAACCAGGAGATGCTGGACGCTGGTCAGACGGTATTCCTTCCTCAGGGACGCGTGGTCTTTGGCGTGGTCACGATTCTGGGCGGTATCTATGCACTGGGAAGACTGTTTGACGCGATCACGGATCCGTGGATTGCAAACCTGTCTGACAAGAGCAGGAACCCGAAGGGGCGCAGGCTGCCGTTCATGAGAAGGGCTGCCCTTCCGCTTACCGCCGCTACGATCCTGATCTACTGGACGCCGGTCAACAAGACGAGCCCGGTCAACGGTATCTGGGTCCTGGTCATGATGCTGCTGTTCTATCTGTTCATGACTGTTTACTGCACGCCTTACAATGCCCTGATCGCCGAACTGTCCGGTTCTCAGGAAGAACTCACCGCCATCTCCACGGCAATCTCATTTACATTCATCTTCGGCTCGGCACTGGGATATGCCTGCCCGTTTATCTGGGGAGCCCTGACACCGTCGCTCGGAAGAGTCATGGCGATCAGAGTGACATTTATCATTCTCGCAGTCATCGCACTGATCTGCCTGCTGGTACCCACATTTACCATCAACGAATTTGATTACGTCGATGTGAAACCGGTCGAGGGAAATGCATTTTCCTCCCTCACCAAGACTTTTGCAAATAAAGATTTCAGGGTTTTTGTCGGTTCGGATATCTGTTACTGGGTGGCGATCACAATGTTCCAGTCGGGCCTGACATTCTTCATCACTTCTCTGATGAAACTGCCTGAGACTATGAACACGGTCCTGTACATCGGCATGACCCTGCTGTCTGTATGCCTGTACGTATTTGTCGGCAAACTGACCAAGAGATTTACCAAGAAGAGCCTGATCACATTTGCCTTCTTCGAGTTCTCTGTCGTCTACCTGGTGACTGCTCTGTCCCGCGGTCAGGCCGGAACAAACAAGGGCATGATCTTCGGTGTTCTGGTCATGGTGCTGGCTGCGCCTGCCATGGCGATCCTGGGTATCCTTCCGCAGACTGTTGTCGCGGATATCGCAAAGAGTGATGAAGTGACAACCGGTGAGAACCATGACGGCATGTTCTTCGCAGCCCGTACCTTCGCTATGAAACTGGGACAGTCACTGGCAGCGATCCTGTTCACGTCTTTTGCAACTATCGGCAGAAGCAGCGGCATGGGCTATCGTATCGCGGCTCTGTCATCTACCGTACTGTGTATTGCAGCTGCGTTTCTGATGACGCGCTACAATGAGAAGAAGGTCATGGGCCTTCTGGGAGAGAAGACTCCCGCAAATAAATGAAGATTTATTCTGCACCGATGCAGGGGGTGACCGGCTGGCCTTTCCGCATGACTCATCTGAAACATTATGGCGGAGTGGACCGTTACTATATGCCGTTTATCAGCGTGCATCAGACACGTGCCATGAAAGGCGGCGAGAAGCGGGACATGGATCCTGCCCACAATGAGATGAGTTGCATGGTGCCGCAGCTTCTTCCGGCCGGTGCGGAGGACACTCTTTTCTATATGGAAATGATCCGCTCCGCAGGTTATGACGAGGTGAGCCTGAATCTCGGATGCCCGGCAAGAACAGTTGTCACAAAAGGCAAGGGAGCGGGCATCCTGGAAGATACCGGGAAACTGGACGAATTCCTGGAGCATCTGTTTACCGGGATGGAAGCAGAAGCGTGCGGTGGAGCGGGAAGCCGACTTCTTGAGGGCGCGCAGAGCGAAGCCCGAAGTGCCTGTGAGACCTCACAGAGCGGCCGAAGCGGCCTGCGGGTAACAATCAAAACCAGGATCGGAATGAACAGCACAGATCAGATTGATGAGCTGATCCGTATCTACAATCGTTATCCGATCGCGGAAGTCCAGGTCCATGCGAGACTGGGCAAAGACGCATACAACGGAATCCCTGACAAGGAAGCTTTCCGCAGATTTTATGACGGGATTATTCACCCCGTCTGTTACAACGGGGATATCTGCAGTATTGAAGACTTTAGGAAACTGCATGAAGAGTTTCCTGACCTTTCAGCTGTCATGATCGGCCGGGGGCTTGTTGCAGATCCCATGCTGGCGGAGAAGATACAAGCAGACCTGAATCCGGATATGCAGCAGGGGCACATACAGTCAGGCCATACGCAGCCAGGTCATACTCAGTCAGGTCATACGCAGCCTAGCCGCGTACAGTCAGAGCATGAGCGTCTGATCCGTTTCCATGATGACCTGTGCAATGCCTGGTATGAATGTTACGGTCAGGAGCATCCGACGATCTGCCGTATGCTCGAGATCTGGGACTATCTTGGAGCATCTTTCCCCGGAAATGAGCGGAAGGTACGAAAGATCCGCAAAGCCCGGGACCTGCAGACATACAGGCAGCTTGCGGGCGAAGTTCTGAACCAGGACTACTGCCCGGGCGCGAAGAGCGGCAGTTTTCCGGTCGGGCATTGAGAAGGCGGCCAGACATTGAGAAGGCGGCCGGACATTCAGTATGCAGTCGGTGGGAAGGCGCTGTCCGGATCATAGCAGGTCCTGTATCTCATCGAAGACGTCCTGAAAATCTATGCTGCATGAACCATCGGATATTCCGACCGGAACTGTATCATGGAAAGAGTAGACCCGGAATTGTTTTTCTTCGTCCAGCCGGTAGACGATGATCTTCAGATACTCGGGGTCTACGATCCAGTATTCCTGAACCCCTGCATTCATATATTTGTTCAGCTTCAGCACACAGTCACGGCTGCGGGATGACGGAGACAATACTTCTATTGCCAGATCAGGCGCGCCATAGCAGACTCTTTCCTTTATCTTATTCTTGTCACATATCACGAGCAGATCGGGCTGGAGCATAGTGTACTGGTCGCAGTCGAGCTGCACATCGCATGGCGAGAGCAGGACCCGGCAGGCTCCTTTATGTTTCTTTTCACACTGCTTCAGCTGCAGATATAATTCGCCGATGATAAGCTGATGAATGACCCGCGGTGATGACATGTCATAGAATATGCCATCTATGAGTTCTGCCCGCTGATCATCCGGAAGAGCATAATAATCATCGATTGTATATTTGTGGTCATTTCTCAGGGCTGCTGCTTCATAACGAACACTTTCCTTTAATATGCTGTTGGAAGAAGCATCGTACTCCAGCCTGTCATCGGGGTATTCATAAGAAAAGGAAGGCCGGGATGGTGCCAGTACTTTTTCGAGTGCCCGGATAGTAGTACTGCGTGGATTCTTCGTCACCCCGCAGAAGATCTTGATTACAGTCCCAAGAGGAACGCCTGACAGTGCGGAAATCTGTTCATTGGAATAACCGAGTTCCTGTTTGCGGTTGATCATTTCCTGAATCGTCATGTCCATACCTCCCCGAGCAATTCCTTTCTGCCAGATCTTCTTAGATGCCTTCCTAGAGTACGCCTTCCTAGAGCCTTCCTAGAGTATAACACCTGAAAAACCAAAATGCAACCGCAAAATTACCGCATTCATACCGCTAGATTACCGTATCGCCGCTAAATAAGCTCCGCCGGCCTCTTTGCACTTGACAGGGGGCTTGCAATAATGAGATGATGCGTTAGGCTGAAAATAAGATATATAGAAAATGAACGTAAAAGTAATTCATATAGAAGTTATTCTGAAAGGCAATACGTGCAATATATGATTTTCTGGGATGCTATTGTTGACGGAGCACTTGACACTGTAAAACTGGTTCCGTTTTTATTTATCACATATCTCCTGATGGAGTATATCGAACACAGGACTTCTGACCGTACCCGTGCGATCATCCGCAGAGCGGATAAAATGGGACCGCTGTTCGGAGGCGCGCTGGGGGCATTCCCGCAGTGCGGTTTTTCTGCGGCAGCTGCCAGCCTCTATGCAGGACGTGTGATCACGGTCGGTACGCTGATCGCAGTCTTTCTCTCTACATCGGATGAGATGCTGCCGATCTTTCTGTCAAACCGGGTAGATGTCAGGCTGATCGGGAAGATCCTTCTGATCAAAGCGTGCTATGGCGTGATCGCCGGATTCGTGGTGGACTTTCTGTTCCGCTGGCTGAATCTGCGTAAGATCGGGATGAATATTCACGGGCTTTGTGAGGCAGAGCACTGTGAATGTGAGCAGAGTATCTTCCGGTCTTCTGTGAAGCATACGCTGCACATCACGCTGTTCATTTTCCTGATCTCTGTGGTGCTGGCGCTTGTGCTGGAAGGAATCGGCACGGAGAATCTTCAGAGCCTGGTATTCAATCAGCCTGTGATCGGGGAACTGCTTGCCGGCCTGATCGGACTGATCCCGAACTGTGCTGCGTCTGTGGCTCTGACGACGATGTATCTGGACGGCGCAATGAGCGCAGGAGCCATGATGTCCGGGCTTATGGTCGGTGCGGGAGTCGGCATTCTGATCCTGTTCAGAACGAACCGGAAGAAGAAAGAGACTCTGCAGATCATCGCGATCCTGTACTGCGCAGGCGTGATCGGCGGTATACTGACCGGACTGCTGAAGCTGGTGTGATGAATGTTTCTATATATAGAAAGAAGGTTCAATATATAAATGAATGACTATATGATTCGTGCGACTGCCGCGAATGATGCGATACGTGCATTTGCTGCGACGACCAGACAGATGGTGGAAGACGCGAGGCAGGCACATGATACGACACCGGTCTGCACGGCGGCCCTCGGGCGCCTTCTTACCGGCGGCGTCATGATCGGAAGCATGCTGAAGGAAGACAAGGCTCTTGTCACGATCCAGGTTCGCGGAGACGGTCCTGCAGGCGGCATTACAGTCACTGCGGATTCTCATTTTCATGCGAAAGGATACGTCAACAATCCCCATGTGCAGCTTCCTCTGAAGCCAAATGGGAAGCTTGATGTTTCAGGTGCCGTCGGACGTGGTACAATGACAGTGATCAGGGACCTTGGGCTGAAGGAGCCGTTCGCCGGGACGATTGATATGCCCAGCGGCGAGATCGCGGAAGACCTGACCTATTATTTCGCAGAGTCAGAGCAGGTTCCCAGTTCGGTCGGGCTGGGCGTTCTGGTGGACCGCGACTGGAGCGTGAAGCAGGCAGGGGGATTTATCATCCAGCTTCTTCCCGCGACTCCGGACGAGGTGATCGATGCGCTGGAGAAGAAGCTTGCGAATGTCGCCAGCGTTACGAGTATGCTGGAAATGGGAATGACTCCGGAGGATATCCTGCAGGAGCTTCTCGGAGACTTCGGCCTTCAGGTTATGGAGAAAAATGAAGTCTCGTTCCGGTGTAACTGTTCGAAAGAGAGAATTGAAAAAGCGCTCATTTCCATCGGACCGGAGGATATCCGGGAGATGATCGATGACGGGAAACCGATTGATGTCGGCTGCCAGTTCTGCGGCAAAGATTACAGGTTCGAGATTCCGGATCTTGAGAAGATACTTAAGATACAGACCCGGGGCAGGCACTGATCAGTCCGGCGTAAGCACATGGAGGCTGTGGGAGACCACAGGGCGGAATATGAGAGATGGATTCATAAAAGCAGCGGCGGTAACTCCGAAGATCAGAGTTGCGGATGTGGATTACAACACGGAGCAGGTGATCAGCCTGTACAGGGAAGCTGCCGGGAACGGGGCGAAGATCATAGTTTTTCCGGAACTGGTCCTGACTTCCTACACCTGCGGCGACCTGTTCCTGCAGAGCAGTCTGCTTAAGAAGGCGAGGGCTGCGCTGAAGAGGATCGTTAAGCAGAGCGCCGGGATCAAGGCGCTGACATTTGTCGGACTTCCGCTGGAGGTGGACGGCAAACTTTACAATGTTGCTGCAGCGCTGTCGGACGGGGAACTGCTCGGTTTTGTGCCGAAGGTCAATATCCCCAACTACAGTGAATACTATGAGAGAAGACATTTTACAGAAGGCACTGGTCCGGCCAGGGAGATTCTGTTTGACGGTGATCTGATTCCGTTCGGTGCTCATCAGCTGTTTATCTGTGACAGTGAGGAAGAGCAGGTTCCGGGCGGCCTGAAGGTTGCAGCGGAGATCTGTGAAGACCTCTGGGTCGCGGATACTCCCGGAACCCTCGCGGCTCTGGCGGGGGCAAATGTGATCGTCAATCTGTCTGCTTCGGTCGAGGTTGCTGGCAAGACTGCGTACCGCAGGAATCTTGTGAAAATGACTTCTGCGCGGCTTGTTTCCGGTTATATTTACGCCAGTGCGGGCGAGGGGGAATCCTCTCAGGATCTTGTTTTCTGCGGTCAGAGGATGATTGCGGAGAACGGTGCGCTTCTGGCGGATTCAGGCAGGTTTACCACCGGCATCACTTACGGCGAGATCGATGTAGACAGGCTTCGTGCCGAGAGAAGGCGCCTGACAACATATGATACGAAGTTTGCCGGGGAATTCACATCGTCGATATTCGATCTGAACGTTGATGACGTGAAACTCACCCGCAGGTTTGATCCCAGGCCTTTCGTGCCGTCAGCCTTTGATGACAGGAGAGCCCGCTGTGAAGAGATCTTCCTGCTGCAGGCTCTCGGGCTGAAGAAAAGGCTGGAGCATATCGGAGCAAAGACGGCAGTCATCGGAATCTCCGGAGGACTGGACTCAACACTGGCACTGCTGGCAGCAGTGAAGGCATTTGACCTGCTCGGACTGGACCGCAAGGGGATCTATGCCATTACGATGCCTGCCTTTGGCACCACCGACCGCACATACAACAATGCATGCACCATGTCTGTCACTCTCGGCTGCACATTGAAAGAGATCAACATCAAGAACGCAGTTATGGGTCATTTCTCAGACATCGGACACGATCCGGAAGTGACAGATGTCACGTACGAGAATTCCCAGGCAAGAGAGCGCACTCAGGTGCTGATGGATCTGGCAAACCAGACCGGCGGCATCGTTGTGGGAACCGGAGATCTCTCCGAACTTGCTCTCGGATGGGCAACCTACAATGGAGACCATATGTCCATGTACGCAGTCAACAGCTCCGTACCGAAGACGCTGGTCCGCCACCTGGTCCGCTATTACGCGGACACCTGCGATGACAAGACACTGCAGAGTGTACTGATGGATGTGCTTGATACGCCGGTCAGTCCGGAACTTCTGCCTCCCAAAGACGGTGAGATCTCGCAGAAGACTGAAGACCTGGTCGGCCCTTATGAACTGCACGACTTCTTCCTGTACTACATACTTCGTTTCGGCTTTGCGCCGCACAAAGTTTACAGGATCGCGCAGAATGCATTTGAAGGAGAATTTGACGCAGAGACTATCCTGAAGTGGCTGAAGAAGTTCTACTGGAGATTCTTCTCGCAGCAGTACAAGAGATCCTGCGTGCCGGACGGCCCGAAGGTCGGTTCTGTCGCAGTCAGCCCGCGCGGCGACCTGCGCATGCCCAGTGACGCAGTCTGTGCACTGTGGCAGGAAGACCTGGAGACGCTGTAACTCTTAACCCGGTAAACAATCAAGACCCGGAGCTGCAAAAAGCAGAATGGCAGTGCGGGTCAGAAGAGGTCTGACAAGCAATTCAGACCTGTGGCAGCAAATAAACAGGAGGAACGACATGCTTGACCCTACTCAGTACAAAGACTGGCAGATCGCAGAAGAGGCAGAGAAGACCCTTCCGTCCGTAGAAGAGTTCCGTAAGAAGATGGGACTTCAGGAGGATGAGATCATCCCCTATGGAAGAACTCCGAAGCTGGATTTCATCAAGATCATGAACCGTCTCAAGGATAAGCCTGACGGAAAGTATATCGAAGTGACTGCCATCACGCCGACTCCGCTGGGGGAGGGCAAGTCAACCACTTCTCTGGGACTGATCGAAGGCCTCGGCAAGCTTGGCAAGAATGCAGGCGGCTGTCTGCGTCAGCCTTCCGGCGGCCCGACGATGAATGTCAAGGGGACCGCTGCAGGCGGCGGCAATGCCCTGCTGATCCCGATGACTGAGTTCTCACTGGGACTTACTGGGGATATCAATGATATTACCAATGCTCATAATCTCGGCATGGTCGCGCTGAACGCGAGAATGCAGCATGAGCGCAATTATGATGACGAGCGTCTTGCAAAGATCGGCATCAGACGTCTGGACATCGATCCCGAGAGAATCGAGTGGAATTTCGTAATGGACTTCTGCTGCCAGGCGCTCCGTGATATGGAGATCGGCCTTGGCGAAGGCAAGATGATGGGCTACCGGATGAGGACACGCACGAATATCGCGGTGTCTTCCGAACTGATGGCGATCCTGGCAGTTGCAACAGATCTGAAGGATCTTCGTGAGCGTATCGGCAAGATCGTTCTTGCCTATGATAAAAATGGAAATCCGGTCACTACAGAAGATCTGGAAGTTGCCGGTGCCATGACGGCCTGGATGCGCAATACTATCAATCCGACCCTCTGCTATACGGTAGAACACCAGCCGTGCCTCGTCCACGCAGGCCCATTTGCCAATATTGCGATCGGACAGTCTTCCATTATCGGAGACCGGCTGGGACTGAAGCTGTTTGACTATCATGTGACGGAGTCCGGCTTCGCAGCGGATATCGGATTTGAGAAGTTCTGGAATGTCAAGTGCCGTCTGTCCGGCCTCAAGCCGCATGTGTCAGTCCTGGTAGCTACGATCCGTGCTCTGAAGATGCACGGAGGCGGACCTGAGGTCAAGCCCGGAAAACCGCTTCCGGAGGAGTACACCAGCGAGAACCTGGAGCTTCTGGAGAAGGGCTGCGAGAATCTGTTCCATCATGTGAAAAATGTGCAGAAGTCCGGTATCAAACCGGTCGTATGCATCAACAAGTTCTATACGGATACGGATGCGGAAGTGGAACTGATCCGCAGACTCTGCGCTGAACACAATGTTCGCTGCGCACTGTCCGAGCACTGGCAGTACGGCGGAGAGGGTGCGCTGGAACTGGCACAGGCAGTCGTCGATGCATGCGAAGAACCGACTGAACTGCATTATCTCTACGACCTTGATATGCCGCTTCGCCAGAGAGTTGAGAAGATCGCCACAGAAGTGTACGGTGCTGACGGAGTCGACTGGGAGCCGCTCGCTCTTGAGAAGGCAGAACGCTTCGAGAACGATCCGAAGTACGCTGATTATGCGACCATGATGGTCAAGACACATCTGTCTCTGTCTCATGATCCGAATCTGAAGGGCGTCCCGAAGAACTGGCGTCTCCCGATCCGCGACATCCTGGAATACGGCGGAGCAAGATTCCTGTGTCCGATGGCAGGCGCAATCTCCATGATGCCGGGAACCGGATCCAATCCTGCTTACCGCAGGATCGACGTGGACACAGAAACCGGAGCAGTATCCGGGCTGTTCTGAGAGGAGGGTAACATGAAATTCAGACCCTGTATCGATATTCATAACGGAAAAGTCAAGCAGATCGTTGGCGTTAGTCTTGAGGAGAGCACAGACAAAGCGCAGGAAAACTTTGTCTCTGAGCATGACGCGGCATGGTTTGCCAGGTTCTATGCACAGGACAATCTGACCGGCGGGCATATCATCATCCTGAACAGGGGCAGTTCACCGGAATACAAGCCCAGCAGAGACGCGGCGTTTGAAGCGCTCAAGGCTGCTCCGGGTATGTTCCAGGTGGGCGGGGGTATAACGCCCTATAATGCAGATGAGTTCCTTGATGCCGGTGCGTCCAAAGTCATTGTGACTTCCTATGTGTTCCAGGACGGATTCTTCAATGAACGGCATCTGAATAAGATGACAGACGCGGTGGGAAGGGACCGTCTGGTCCTGGACCTGAGCTGCAGGAAGAGTGGTGATTCTTATTACATTGTGACGGATCACTGGACAAAGTTCACCAATGTTGAACTGACCCATGAGACTCTGAGAGAGCTGGCGGGTAACTGCTCAGAGTTCCTGATCCATGCAGTTGATGCGGAAGGCCTTCGCAGGGGACCGGAACTTGCACTGGTTGATATCCTGGCGGAAGCACCGATCACAGCCACCTACGCAGGCGGGATCGCGGACTTTGATGATCTTGAGAACCTCAGAGACCGCGGAAAAGGGAGAGTTGATGTGACCATCGGAAGCGCCCTTGATATTTTCGGCGGAAATATGCCGTACCGGGAAGTATTGCGCCGGATGCAGTAAGCGATAATAATTTATTGTTTGTCACTTCACCGTGTGCTATACTTGTATCAACAACAATTCCTTCCAAAGGAGGTATGCTTATGAGATTTATTATCAGCGGGAAGAACCTGGAAGTGACTGATTCCATGAGAAAAGCAGTTACTGAGAAACTGGGAAAACTTGAACGCTACTTCACGCCGGAGACAACGGTTCATGTCACCATGAGTGTTGAGAAGGAGCGCCAGAAGATTGAGGTAACCATTCCTCTCAAAGGCAACGTGATCCGTTCCGAACAGGTTTCCAATGACATGTATGTTTCCATCGATCTGGTTGAGGAGGTAATTGAGAGACAGCTTAGAAAGTATAAACAGAAGCTGGTCGACCGTCACCAGGACGGCAGTTTCAAGAAGGAATTCCTTGAGAATGATACAGAGCCGACGGATGATATCCGTATCGTCCGCACGAAGCAGTTTGACATCAAGCCGATGTATCCGGAAGATGCATGCGTACAGATGGAACTGCTCGGACATTCATTTTTCGTATTCCTGAACGCGGAAAATGAGCAGGTCAGTGTGGTCTACAAGAGAAAGGGCGGCACCTACGGACTGATCGAGCCTGAATTCTGATAATATGAGAATAAGGAGCAAAGGCAGAATATAAAAAGCTGTACGCTCCTTTATATAGAGAATAGTTAGAGCCGGCAGGAAATATCTGCCGGCTCTTATTTTGGTTGTCAGTCTGCCCTGTGCATGATAAAATAACTCTGATTATGCGGTATCCTGCCTTCTGACAGGGCGGCACAGACAGCATGATCATAAAGCAGATAAAGGAGTATTGTACATATGGGTTTTATGGAAAAACTGTTCGGCACACATTCTCAGCGTGAGCTGAAGAAGATTGAGCCGATCGTCGATAAAGTCATGGGCCTCGAGGATTCCTATTCGAAGCTCACAGATGAAGAACTTAAAGGTAAGACTGCTGAGTTTAAGCAGCGGTATGCGAATGGAGAGAGTCTTGACGATATCCTTCCGGAAGCGTTTGCTACGGTAAGGGAGGCTGCATGGAGAGTCATCGGACTGAAACCGTACAGGGTTCAGGTCATCGGCGGCATCATCCTGCATCAGGGCCGTATCGCTGAGATGAGAACAGGTGAAGGTAAGACGCTTGTATCGACCCTTCCGGCATACCTGAACGCACTGACCGGCGAAGGCGTCCATATCGTAACGGTCAATGACTACCTGGCTAAGCGTGACCGTGACTGGATGGGCCCGGTCCATGAATTCCTCGGCCTGACATGCGGCTGCATCCAGAACAGCATGGAGTCGGATGAGAGAAGAGCCGAGTATGCGAAGGATATCACCTATATCACGAATAACGAAGACGGCTTCGATTATCTTCGTGACAACATGGTCATCTACAAGGAGAAACTGGTCCAGAGAGATCTGGTCTACGCCATCATCGATGAGGTCGACTCGGTCCTGATCGATGAAGCACGTACTCCTCTGATCATTTCCGGACAGAGCGGCAAGTCCACCAAGCTCTATGAGACCTGCGATATTCTCGCACGTCAGCTCAAGAGAGGTGAAGCGAGCGGCGAAGTCACGAAGATGACCGCTATCATGGGCGAAGAGATCACTGAGACCGGTGATTTTATCGTAAATGAGAAGGACAAGGTTGTCACTCTTACGGCTGAGGGTATCACCCGCTGTGAGAAGTTCTTCCAGATCCAGAACCTGTCGGATCCGGAGAATATTGAGATCCAGAATAATATCATCCTGGCTCTGCGTGCCCACAATCTGATGCACAGGGATCAGGACTATGTGGTCAAGGACGATGAGGTCCTGATCGTTGATGAGTTCACCGGACGTATCATGCCCGGCAGACGTTATTCCGACGGTCTGCATCAGGCGATCGAGGCGAAGGAACATGTCAAGATCAAGAGAGAGTCCAAGACTCTTGCTACGATCACGTTCCAGAACTTCTTCAACAAATATAAGAAGAAGGCAGGCATGACCGGTACCGCTCTGACTGAGGAAGAAGAATTCCGTGATATCTACGGAATGGACGTTATCGAGATCCCGACCAATAAGCCGGTCGCAAGAGTTGATCATGATGACGCGGTCTACATGACCAAGAAGGAAAAGTACCGTGCAGTCGTCGAGGCAGTCAAGGAAGCTCATGCGAAACAGCAGCCTGTTCTGGTCGGCACTATCACCATCGAAGTCTCGGAACTGCTGTCCGGCATGCTGAGACGTGAAGGCATCCAGCACAATGTCCTGAACGCGAAGTTCCATGAACTCGAAGCTGAGATCGTCAAGGACGCCGGTGTTCACGGTGCAGTTACCATCGCTACCAACATGGCAGGCCGTGGTACGGATATCAAACTGGACGAAGAGTCCAGGGCTGCAGGCGGTCTGAAGATCATCGGTACCGAGCGCCATGAGTCCCGCCGTATCGACAACCAGCTGCGCGGCCGTTCCGGCCGTCAGGGTGATCCGGGTGAATCCCAGTTCTACATCTCCCTGGAAGACGATCTGATGAGACTGTTCGGATCTGAGAAGATGATGTCGACCTTCAAGACCCTGGGAGTCCAGGAAGGCGAGGAGATCAAACACAAGATGCTGTCCTCCGCCATCGAGAAAGCGCAGAAGAAGATCGAGTCCAACAACTTTGCGATCAGAAAGAGCCTGCTGGAATACGACCAGGTCAACAACGAACAGCGTGAGATTATTTATGCTGAGAGACGTAAAGTCCTGGACGGCGAAAACATGCGTGAGTCGGTCGTCAAGATGATCGATGATACGATCAACAGCTATGTGGATCTGTGTGCTGCCGGAGAGGATGAGGGATCCGGATGGAACCTGCGCGAACTCAATGATTACATCCGCCCGATCATTCCGCTTCCTCCGATCACCGAAGAGTATGTGAACGGACTGAGCACACAGCAGCTGAAGGATAAGATGATTGCTGACGCCAATGCGCTGTATGACGCAAAGGAAGCAGAACTGACAGAAGCCGGCATGGATGTGCGTGAGATCGAGCGTGTCGTTCTTCTGAGATCGGTCGACCGTCACTGGATGAACCACATCGACGACATGGATCAGCTTCGCCAGGGTATCGGACTTGCAGCTTACGGACAGAAGGATCCGAAGGTCATGTACAAGATGGAAGGCTATGACATGTTCAATGCCATGACCACATCGATCCAGGAAGATACTCTGAAGATGATGTATCACGTCAAGGTCCAGGAGAAGGTCGAGCGTGAAGAAGTCGCCAAGGTGACCGGCACCAACCGTGATGACACGGCAGTCAAGGCTCCGAAGAAGAGAGAAAAGAAGAAGATCTACCCGAACGACCTGTGCTGGTGCGGAAGCGGTAAGAAGTATAAGCAGTGCCATATGAGATCAGATATGGCCGGCGGTAAGGCAGGAGCGTAATTATGCTTGAATTAGATGAACTGAAGGCCCAGTTAAAGACATACGAAGAGCCGCTCTCACAGATGCGTTCTTCCCTCGATCTGGATTCCAAGGAGAAGAGGGTGGAGGAACTGGAGCGCAGCATGGCAGAGCCTTCATTCTGGGAGAACCCGGAATCTGCGTCCAAGATGCAGAAGGAACTCGGTTCCCTGAAGAATGGCATGGAGGCTTTTTCAAAGCTGGAGAATCTCTATGAAGAGACACTCATGCTGATCGACATGGCAAATGAAGACGATGATGAGTCGGTCCTTCCTGACGTCCAGAACGATATGCAGGAGTTCATGGAGACATTTGAAACCATGCGGATCCAGACACTCCTGTCCGGACCTTATGACCGCAATGACGCGATCGTGACACTCCATTCCGGAGCTGGCGGAACCGAGGCCTGCGACTGGTGCGGTATGCTCTACCGCATGTATTCCAGATGGATCGACAAACAGGGATTCTCTATGGAAGTCCTGGATCTGCTGGACGGAGACGAAGCGGGCATCAAGTCCGTCACTTTCCAGGTGAATGGTGAAAATGCATACGGCTATCTGAAGAGTGAGATGGGGATTCACCGCCTGGTGCGTATCTCCCCCTTCAATGCGGCGGGCAAGCGCCAGACTTCCTTCGTATCCTGCGACGTTATGCCGGATATCGAGGAGGATGTGGATATCGAAGTCCGCGACGAGGACATCCGTATCGACACCTACCGGTCCAGCGGCGCCGGCGGCCAGCATATCAACAAGACATCATCCGCGATCCGCATTACTCATTTTCCGACAGGAATCGTAGTCACCTGTCAGAATGAGCGCTCCCAGTTCCAGAACAAGGACAAGGCCATGCAGATGCTGAAGGCAAGACTCCTGATGCTGAAGATGGAGGAGAACAGGGAGAAGGCGGCAGACATCCGCGGTGAAGTCAAGGAGATCGGCTGGGGCAGCCAGATCCGCTCTTATGTATTCCAGCCATACACCATGGTCAAGGACCTTCGGACCGGCTGGGAGACCGGAAATGTGCAGGCTGTCATGGATGGAGATCTTACACCGTTTATCGACGCCTACCTGAAATGGGATTCGCTGGGAAGACCCAACCGGAAGGCACAGGTGCAGGATTAAGCTGAATAATCAACAGTAAGAAAGCGGGGAGACCTGCTTAGATATAAACAGTAATATCACAGGGTTACACTAATCAAATGGAGGTATGTTATGGGATTAATCAGAGCTGGATTGGGATCTGTAGCAGGTGCGCTCAGTGATCAGTTTCAGGAAGTTGTAGAGCCATTCAACATGGGGCCGCAGACCCTTATGACTCAGGGACGTATCAAAAATAAGAGCGGATTCACTTCAAGCGATCTTATTTCAAACGGATCCTGCATTCATGTTTATGACAATCAGTTCATGATCCTTGTCGACGGCGGCAAGATCATCGACTACTGCGCAGAGCCGGGTTATTTCATCGTAGACAATTCTTCCATGCCGTCCCTGTTCCAGGGGCAGTTCAAAGAGAGCCTGAAGGATGTGTGGGAGAGATTTAAGTTCAACGGTACCAGCCCGCAGTCCCAGAAAGTCTTCTTCATCAATACGCAGGAGATCAAGGGCATCAAGTTCGGTACCCGCAACGCAGTCAACTATTTTGACAACTTCTACAATGCGGAGCTGTTCATCCGTGCGTTCGGAACCTATTCGATCCAGATCACGAACCCGCTTCTGTTCTATGCAAATGCGTGCCCGCGCAATGCGGCCAAGGTCGATGTTGCGGATATCAATGAGCAGTATCTCAATGAATTCCTTGAGGCTCTGCAGGCTGCGATCAACCAGATGAGCGCAGACGGCGAGCGCATCAGCTATGTCGCTTCCAAGGGAACGACTCTGTCGAAGTATATGGCAGATGTCCTGGACGAGAGCTGGACAGCACTTCGCGGTATCGAAGTCGTCTCTGTCGGAATCGGCTCCATCTCTTATGATGAGCAGTCCCAGAAGCTGATCAACATGCGCAACCAGGGTGCTATGATGCAGGATCCTTCGATCCGTGAAGGATTTGTGCAGAGTGCGGTAGCACAGGGACTTCAGGATGCAGGTTCCAACCCCGCAGGCGCAGGTGCTGCCTTCGTCGGAATGGGAATGGGCATGAATGCCGCCGGCAGTTTCATGGGAACTGCAAGCGCGAACAACGCAGCTCAGATGCAGCAGCAGGCAGCGCAGCAGCCCCAGGCAGCTGCAGGAGCAGGCCCGAGACAGAAGCAGCCGGGTGAGTGGTTCTGCCCTGAGTGCGGAACTCTGAACGGCGGAAACTTCTGCATGAACTGCGGAACAAAGAAACCTGAATAAACAGATCGGTTATACGGCCGCCGGCTGAAGTGTCGGCGGCCGTTTTTTAAGAGGTGAGCCTATGGCGACAATTACATACAAATGCCCGAACTGCGGCGGCGGTATGATATTTGATCCGGCAAGCCAGAAGTTTAAGTGTGAGTTCTGCCTGTCGGACTATACCCAGGCACAGTTGGACGAACTGCAGAAGGCAGGAGCCTCGGATCAGGTTTATGAGGAAGCCGTGGGTGCAGAAGATGCCCAGGCAGCGGAACCTGCGGAAGGGTATTACGAAGAGCCATCCGGCGAAGGAACATCCCAGGAAGGGTCTCAGGAAACAGCTCAGGCAGAAACTCAGTCGGCAGCTGGAGCCGGATCTCAGGCGGGGTCTCAGACAGCAGCCGGGGGTAAGAAGACGGTCGTGGTTTATACCTGTCCCAGCTGTGGAGCCGAGGTTGTCACGGATGAGACCACTGCAGCCACATTCTGTTATTACTGCCACAATCCGGTCGTTCTGGAAGGCAGGGTGTCCGGTGAGTTCCTTCCGGACAAGATCATCCCGTTCCAGTTTGACAAGAAGGAGGCAACCGAACGTTTCCTGAAATATGTGAGGGGGAAGAAGTTCGTTCCGAAGGCATTCTTCAATGAGGAACAGATCGAAAAACTCTCCGGAGTTTATTATCCGTTCTGGATCTACGACTGTGAGGTCGAGGGCGGTATTGACGGTCACGCAAGGAATGTCCGTGTATGGCGCAGCGGTATGTTTGAGTATACCGAGACCAGCACCTATTCTTTCGAGCGTGGCGGCAATGTCCATGTTCAGAACATAACCCGCAATGCGCTGAAGGAGAGTGACCGCAACCTGATCGATGCGGTCCGTCCGTTTGAGATCGACAAGGCGACGCAGTTTTCCATGCCTTATCTGCAGGGGTTCGTGGCACAGAAGAGAGATGTGGAGACCAGTGAAGTCTCGCAGGAACTCCAGACAGCCGCACGCGGATACGCAGAGAAAGCGATGGCAGGGACTGTGAAGGGATATACTTCCGTAACCACAGATCACAGGACACTGCATCCGGTCAGAGAGAAGTGGCAGTATCTTCTTCTCCCGGTATGGGTTCTGACGTATGGATCCAACAGCGGGCAGAGATATTACTATGCAATGAACGGCCAGACTGGTGAGATCAAGGGAAAACTTCCCATCGATTTCAGGAAGCTGTCAGGGGTATCCGCGATAATCGGCGGTATCCTGGCGGGGGCCTGCCTGCTGGCGTCTTATTTCGTACTGTAAGGAGGCGGCTATGATCAGAAAAAGATTATTCTGCAGGGCCTTAGCCTGCACCCTCCTGGCAGCTGCGCTGTATTCATTTCCCTCATGTGCGGCCATCCGATACAGTACGGACAATACTGCAAGTGTTGAGGATATGGCAGGCGTTCTGACAGACACAGAGGAAGAAGCGCTCCTGGAACAGGCAACAGAACTTGCTGAAATGACCGGAATGGAGTTTCGTGTTGTCACTACTGATGATGCCGAAGGCAAGAGCGCAGGTTCATATGCAGAAGATTATTTTGAAGCTCTGGCTGAAGACTTTGCCGGCGGCTGTTATCTGCTGGATCTGGATAACCGTGAATACTATGTCGCAACTTATGGCGACCTCAGGTATATCCTGACGGACGACAGGATCGATACCCTGGTCAGCAATGCAGGAAGTTATGCGCGAAACGGTGACTGGGAGGGGACGCTCTCCAGCATGATGTCAGATACAAAGACCTACATTAATGACGGCGTTCAGGAGGGCACTGCTCTCTATGATGTGGAGACAGGCACCTATACTTTTTATGAACCGCCGAAATCCATATCTCCCTTTGAAGCCCTGATGTCAGCCGGCGTCGGACTTCTGGGATTCCTGTCGATGTTCATGACAACAAAGCGCCGCTATCAGATGAAAGTCCCGGAGAAGAACGATTATAAGGTACAGGATAACGTCCATCTGAACCTGCGTGTGAAACAGGATAACCTGATCAACAGGCACGTCAGCCGCAGACTGATCCCGAGAGACAATGATCATCATGGCAGCGGCGGAGGTCCCAGCCATATATCATCGGTCCACACTACTTCCGGCGGTCATTCAGCCGGCGGCGGAGGCGGGAAGTTCTGAGATCATTCAGGAGATGAAAACGGCGGAAAAGAAAACCGCCGGATATTCAGAAACTGCAGTGCAGATTTGAATTTTTGCAGCAATAGAAAGCATGCAGGGCGCTTTAACGCAGCCGTGCAGAGGAGGAGAGAATGAATATAGTATGCCTTGATGTGGAAGGGGTCCTGGTACCTGAGATCTGGATCGAGTTTTCCAAAGCAAGCGGTATCCCGGAACTGAAGAGGACCACAAGGGATGAGCCGGATTACAACAAGCTGATGAACTGGAGACTTGGGATCCTGAAAGAACACGGACTGGGACTGAAAGAGATTCAGGCGACCATCGCAAAGATCCAGCCGCTGGAAGGCGCGCGTGAGTTTCTCGATGAACTTCGCTCTGTCGCCCAGGTCATCCTGATCTCCGACACATTTGAGCAGTTCGCATCTCCTCTGATGGAAAAACTTGGCCGTCCGACCCTGTTCTGCAATACGCTGGATGTGGCGGAAGACGGCGAGATCACGGGCTTTAAGATGCGCATCGAGAATTCTAAACTGAGCACAGTCAAAGCACTGCAGTCTATCGGATACGATACCATCGCCGCAGGCGATTCCTATAACGATCTGGACATGATCCGTGCGAGTCGGACAGGTTTCCTGTTCCGCAGCACTCCTAAGATCATCGAAGACAATCCGGATCTTCAGGCGTTTGAAGGGTATGATGAATTCCTGGCAGCGATCAAGGAAGAATTGAAGAAGTAATTATAGAAATAAGTCACGCGGGTCAGAACGGAGAAAAACTCCGGTTCTGACCCGCGTTAAATATTAAAAAGCGAGTTGCGCGGGTCAGAATGAAGGAAAGTGAAGGAACAGACCCGCGAAGAAAAATGAAAAGCAAGTCGCGTGGGTCAGAATGAAGAAAAGCGAAGGAACAGACCCGCGAAGAAAATAGAAAAGCAAGTCGCGCGGGTCAGAATGAAGAAAAGCGAAGGAACAGACCCGCGAAGAAAAATGAAAGGCAAGCCGCGCGGGTCAGAATGAAGAAAAGTGAAGGAACAGACCCGCGAAGAAAAATGAAAAGCAAGTTGCGCGGGTCAGAATGAAGAAAAGCGAAGGAACAGACCCGCGAAGAAAAATGAAAAGCAAGTCGCGCGGGTCAGAATGGCAAAAAACGAAGCATTAGATCCACGAAGAAAATTGAAAGGCAAGCCGCGCGGGTCAGAATGGGGAAAAGCGAAGGAACAGACCCGCGAAGAAAATTGAAAGGCAAGTCGCGCGGGTCAGAATGAAGAAAAGTGAAAGATTAGACCCGCGTGAAGACATAAGGCAAAAATACCGCGGGTCAGAACGGAGAAAAACTCCGGTTCTGACCCGCGGCATATATCAATGTTAATTTAAGAATGTATAAAGTGTCTTAGTAAGGTTTGTACGTCCCGGTCAGATCCATATAGAAATTAGCCCGGGAGACGTTCATGTAAGGGATGACCCAGATCAGGCCGATGCCCAGGCTCAGGATTGCCAGTGCGAGATATCCGATGAAGGAAAGTTCCAGAGTCAGATAACGGATGATCTGGCCCCGCATCAGTTCGCGGCTCTTCATCAGGCATTCTGTACCTGAGAATTCCTGATGATCGATGTAGAGCATCAGTGCCTGGCTGAACGGATAGGCGAATATCACGCGCAGTACCATGGAGAACAGTGCACCGAGTATGACAAAGCCAAGGCTCTGAAGCAGGGATGATACTCTGCTGCCCTGGATCGCAGGAGTAAGTTCGATTATGAAATCAGTTAACGCATAGCTTAAGGGCAGCGAACAGATGATATCGATCACGCCGATGACCAGACACAGGCCGACTGCCTTGGGCGGATCATAGCGGAATGCCAGCAGGGTATCATTGAATGTCGGATGTCCGTAGCGGGCAACGTTCAGGCACAGGAACAGGAATCCTGCCTGCAGCATGGTCATGATCAGAGATCCCGGGATGCTGTAAATGACATCTGTCAGGATTACGAAGACTCCGGGTGCGCCTCTGAGAGGAAGCAGATACATGATCTGCGAGATGGCTATGTCGGCTATGAACATGAAGAACAGTGCGATAAAGCACACACTGTAATTGCCTGCCAGTGCATCCCTGGAATCTGTGCGTATCTGGGAGAGACTTCTCTTTATCATATGTAGACCCCCCCGTTATCTGATATGCCTTCAGGCTTGGAACCGGATATCTGCTGCTGAGCCTGGTGCTCACGATATTCACCTGAAAGGATATTCTGCAGGATCTCCTGCGGACTCTCAGAGAGAGGCTCTTCTTCTTCGGATTCTGCTGCCTTATCCGTGATACCCGGGATCTGTCCGGTGTAGTAGTTGTACAATTGTTCTACCTGGGCGCGGAGCGCAGGATTGGTATATACCTGACGGACTGCATATACAGTGATCAGAGAACTGAGCACCAAGGCCGCAGTACCGCCGATCACGGCAATACGGGCTCTGCCATGCGTTCTTCCGCTCCCGCGGGAGAGCAGCGCAAGGATCACGGATGTTCCGCCCAGCGGAAGGGAAATGAAGAAGAACTGGATCGTCACAAGTGCGATGATTGCGCATACTAATGACGCGGTAGCCATATTCCGTCTTGCTACCGTTCCCTTCAGCCTGCTGTAGTCATCCGGACTGTTCGGCCCTGCACTATTATCAGGCCTGCCGTTATTATCCGGCTCTGCATTATTATTCTGATACTCGGATTCGTTCAAGATCTGATCTCCATATCTATAGATATCTCATAACTGTTTTCAAGTTTATCACCTGGCATGAAACAAGACAATCGCAGGATTATAAACTTCATCAATTCTTCACAGAGTGCCGGTTTGCAGGCAAGGAGGAATTGATCATACCTCAGCCCTTGACAGAACAGGCGTGATAATCCGATAATACTGCCATATGTCCATCGGATGGAGAAAGGAATGGATGAGATATGGCAAATGTAGAAAAGGTTACGCAGATCACGAACAACCGGTTTCTGAATTACTACGAGCTTTCCACAGTAAAGCGCACCGGCAGGAAGGGACGGTATTTCATGGCCTCACGTGCCGCGAACATTGAAGCGCTTGACCTCTCAACAGGAGAGAACACACCCGACGGCGTCGTGATATTCAGCCTTGCGGGAGAGAAGAAGGACCGGGTCGTTCTGGTGCACCAGTACCGGTATCCCATCGCCGGCTATATCTACGAACTGCCTGCTGGTCTGATTGAGAAAAATGAGAACTACAGGGAGGCTGCCGTGCGTGAGATGAAGGAAGAGACCGGCATGACTTTCACTCCGCTGGACGTAGATCCTATGTATGAGAGAGCTTTCTACAATTCAGTAGGCATGACCGATGAGAGCTGCAATCTTGTTTATGGTTACTGCGAAGGAACCATCAGCAGGGACGGCCTTGAGGAATCCGAGGAACTGGATGTGGTGCTGGCGGACCGCGAGGAAGCAAGAAGGATCCTTCGCGAGGAGCGTGTAGCCGCAAACTGTGCATACATGCTGATGCAGTTCATCCATAACGCAGACGACGCGTTTTCATTTCTTGAAAAGAACTGATTTATTATGGAAAGAATGATTGAGACCCGCAGTGCGCAGGAGACCTGGCAGGCGGGATATGAGATGGGCCAGGAAGCCGTGCCCGGACAGGTGATCACACTGATCGGTGACCTGGGCGTTGGAAAAACCGTTTTCACACAGGGATTTGCTGCAGGCCTGGGAGTTCAGGATTCAGTGAACAGTCCAACGTTTACGATCCTGCAGGTCTATGAGGATGGGAGGATCCCGCTGTATCATTTTGATGTCTACCGCATAGGAGACAGCGAAGAGATGCTGGAAGTGGGCTGGGACGAGTATGTCTCAGGAAATGGCGTCTGCCTGATTGAATGGGCGGATTTGATCGAGGACCTGATCGAAGAACTTCCTCCCGAGATTGTGACCGGAGTGAAGATTGAGAAAGATCTTCAGAAGGGATTTGACTACAGAAGGATCACAGTTTCCTGAGATATCCGAAGAGATGAGTGTATTGATTATAGAAGGCAGAGAACTATGAAGATACTGGCAATTGACAGTTCAGGTATGCCGGCGTCGGTGGCGGTCCTGGAGGACGGCCTGCTGACTGCGGAGTATACCGTGCATTATCAGAGAACACACAGCCAGACACTGCTTCCGATGATGGATGAGGTCAGGACCATGCTGGGACTTGACCTGGAGAGTGTGGATGCAGTGGCGATAGCCGGAGGGCCGGGCTCATTTACCGGACTTCGGATCGGCTCCGCGACAGCCAAAGGGATCGGAATGGCCATTGACAGGCCGCTGATCAATGTCCCGACACTGGAGGGGATGGCTTACAATTTCTATGGCACCGACTGTATCGTTGCGCCAATGATGGACGCCAGGAGAAGCCAGGTATTCGCCGGGATCTATTCGTTCCGTGATGTTGCCGGCAAAAGGGAAGAGAAAGGCAACGAGGATACATTCGGAAACAGGGAAGATCCGCTGGAGATCCTTATGGATCAGGAGCCTGTCGATGTGAAAGAACTGTGCGCAAGACTGGATGCTCTTGCGAAGAAGCTTGGACGGAAAGTGCTCCTTATGGGGGATGGCGCAGTGTCATACCGCAGCCTGATCGAGGAGAACCTGACAGCTGTCCACAGCTATGCGCCGGCACATCTCAATGAGCAGAAGGCTGGTTCAGTCGCAGCCCGCGCGATGGATCTGGCAAGGGTCTTTGGTGAAGAGAAAATGGAATCTGCGGCTCAGCACCGTCCGGTATATCTGAGAGTTTCACAGGCGGAACGGATCCGCGCGGAGAAAGAAAATGGAAAAGGCTGAAGGAAGAACCGCGGGAGAGCCGGGACAGACCGAAAGCAGCTTATGCCTGCGTATCCGTCCTATGAGTCTGGCGGATCTTCCCACAGTGCTTGAGATTGAGAAAGAATGCTTCCCGGCCCCGTGGTCGGAGCGTATCTTCCGGGACGTGCTCGACCTGGACTATTATCATTTTCTGACTGCGATCCTGGACGGAGAAGTCGCCGGCTACTGCGGATATATCCGGTCTTTTGAGACTGCCGATATCGCTAATATCGCTGTTCGCGGATCACTTCGCAGATCCGGGATCGGTGAGAAACTTCTGAGAAAACTTATGGATGATGGATACCGGGCGGGGGTGGAACGATTTTCCCTTGAGGTGAGAGCTTCCAACGCTCCGGCCATTGCCCTGTATGAAAAACTGGGCTACCGGCAGGAAGGACTTCGGAGAGGATACTATGAGAATCCTCGCGAGGACGCACTGATTCTGTGGACGCCGGAGAGGTCCGATACATAAAAAGAAGTCCGATATATAAAAATGAAAGGTTTGAAATAAATGATAGATGTCTGTCTGCTCGGGTGCGGAGGCATGATGCCCCTGCCCTGGCGCCATTTAACTTCCATGATCGTGCGCCTGAACGGTTCCAGCCTGCTGGTCGACTGCGGCGAAGGAACCCAGATCGCGCTCAGAAAGAAGGGCTGGAGTTTCAAACCCATCGATGTGATCTGCTTCACTCATTTTCACGGGGATCATATCGGGGGACTTCCGGGACTTCTGCTTACGATGGGAAATGCGGAGCGGACAGAGCCGCTTACGATGATCGGCCCCAAAGGACTGGTGCGTGTGGTGAACTCGCTCAGAGTGATCGCCCCGGAGCTTCCGTTTGAGATCCGGTATATCGAGATTGAAGAACCGCAGCAGGAGTTCCAGCTGAATGGATATCGCCTCAGGGCGTTCAAGGTGAACCACAGGGTGACCTGTTACGGATACAGTGTGATACTGGACCGTACGGGAAAATTCGATGTAGAGCGTGCGAAGAGTGCGGGGATCCCGCTGAAGTTCTGGAATCCTCTCCAGAAGGGCAATATCATGACTGACCCTGAGACCGGAAAGGTATACACTCCTGACATGGTGCTCGGCGCGCAGCGGAAGGGGCTGAAGGTCACGTATGTGACAGATACCCGCCCGACATCTTCGATCACGGAAAATGCGAAAGACTCAGACCTGTTCATTTGCGAAGGAATGTACGGAGAGCCGGAAAAATATGAAAATGCCCGCGACCACCGGCATATGATGATCCGGGAGGCGGCGCAGATTGCGGCAGATGCCGGAGTGAAACAGATGTGGCTGACGCATTACAGTCCGTCACTGGTGCATCCGGAGGATTATCTGAAGGAAGCGAAGAGCATATACCCTGGCACAGTGATGGGTAAGGATGGAATGAGCACAGAACTGGATTTTGAAGAAAATGAGTGACGTTAAGATACTTGCAATAGAAAGTTCCTGCGATGAGACGGCAGCATCGGTTGTCGTGAACGGGCGTGATGTGCGCTCCAACGTGATCTCTTCGCAGATCGATATTCATACACTGTACGGCGGAGTGGTCCCGGAGATCGCTTCAAGGAAACATATTGAGCGGATCAATCAGGTCGTGCAGGAATCACTTGATAAGGCACAGATGACACTGGACGACATCGATGCCATCGGCGTGACCTACGGTCCTGGCCTTGTCGGCGCTCTGCTGGTAGGGGTGGCGGAAGCCAAGGCGATCGCATGGGCGAGGAATCTCCCTCTGATCGGCGTACATCATATCGAGGGACATATATCCGCCAACTATATAGAGAACAAAGAACTGGAACCTCCTTTCGGATGCCTGGTTGTATCCGGAGGCCACACGCATCTGGTGCTGGTGAAAGATTACGGAGAGTATGAGATCCTCGGGAAAACAGCCGACGACGCCGCGGGGGAAGCATTTGACAAAGTTGCCCGCGCTATAGGACTGGGATATCCCGGCGGACCGAAGGTCGACAAAGCGGCGAAGGAAGGCGATCCGCTGGCGATAGAGTTCCCTCATGGGAAAGTGCGCGGCTCGGAATATGATTTCTCCTTCAGCGGACTCAAGAGCGCAGTACTGAACTTCCTGAATGAAAAACGTATGAAGGGTGAAGAGATCAGCGTGAACGACGTCGCGGCATCTTTCCAGAAGTCAGTAGTCGACGTACTGGTGGAACATTCGATGCACGCGGTAAATGAATTCGGCTTCAAAAAGTTTGCCATCGCAGGCGGCGTCGCTTCCAACTCAGCACTGCGTGCAGCCATGGAAGAAGCATGCAGGCGCAGGCATGTGGAATTCTACCGCCCCAGCCCGATTCTGTGCACGGATAATGCAGCCATGATCGGAGCTGCGGCATACTATGATTATCTGAAAGGCATTCGGTCTGACTGGAGTCTGAACGCAGTGCCGAACCTGAAACTGGGAGAACGGTAAGAAAGACGAATATTCAGAAAACGGAGACAGTCCTGCCTGAAACGCAGAAGAGGAGCGACTGTGATGGACAGAAAAAAGGGTCAAAAGAATATCGCCATAGTACTGTCTGCGGGACGAGGCAGCAGGATGCATTCTGACATACCCAAGCAGTACATGGAACTGTGCGGTATGCCGGTGATAGCCTGGTCGCTGAAGGCATTCCAGGAGTTCGATTCTGTGGATGAAATCATTCTGGTGACGTCTCCTGAAGATATCGAATATTGTCGATGCGAGATTATCGAGAAATATCGATATGATAAAGTACGCCGGATCGTGCCGGGAGGCGCTGAACGCTACCTCTCAGTCTGGGAAGGCCTGAAGGCGGCAGGAGAAATTCTCGGGGGCGGAGACCGGACAAGTACCGGGAGTAACGTGACTGCCGCAGCGGATCAGTCAGGAAGTGGCTCTGTCGATGAAGACAGTGACGGGGCTCAGGAACCGATCATCTTTATACATGACGGCGCCCGTCCTATGATCGACCGGCCGATACTGGAGAGAGCCCTGCAGTGTGCGCGGGAGTACAGTGCGTGTGTGGTCGGTATGCCGGTGAAGGATACCATCAAGATCGCCGATGCTGAAGGGTATGCTGAGCAGACTCCTGACCGCAGTCTGGTGTGGCAGGTGCAGACCCCTCAGGTGTTTTCATTTTCGTTGGTATACAATGCCTATAGAAAACTGATTGAAGACGGAGTCACAGCTGTGACAGACGATGCTATGGTTGTGGAACTGGAGAGCAGCGCACGGGTGAAACTGGTCGAGGGCTCTTACAGGAATATGAAGATCACAACGCCGGAAGACATCGATATTGCAATGTGTCTGATGAAGGGGAACATATAAATAAAAAATATAAATATAGATAAGAGACTGCCGCAATTGACGTGGTGTCTGCAGGGCAGAATATCAACGTCAATGCGACAGTCTCTTTTTGTACCTGTTAAAATCGACAGGAGTCAATATCTATAATAAATATCTGACAATCCTATTCAAATAATAAATCTACAATCTTTATTCAACATCTTTCAGAGCTGCAAGGTCTTCTTCGCCTGTGCGGACCTTGATTACTCTCTGGACATTGTAAACAAAGATCTTGCCATCGCCGATATGGCCGGTATACAGGGCTTTCTTCGCTGTTTCAATTACACTGTCGATCGGGATGTTTCCGATGATCACCTCAACCTTCATCTTAGGCAGTACGTTTACATCCAGTTCAACTCCGCGGTAACGTTCGCCTGCACCCTTCTGAATACCGCACCCCATAACCTGGGTGACAGTCATGCCGGTTACACCAAGGTCATTCAACGCATTCTTCAGCCTCTCATAGCGGGAATGTTTCGCGATGATGGTTACCTTGTACATGCCGGTAACTGCTTCGTGGTCGGCAGGAGCAGACTGGACGACAGGGACTGCTGCGTTTTTCTTGAATTCGCTGGCATTCTCGTAGGAATCTTCTCCAAGGTCAGTGTTTTCATTAACCTGCATTCCGGTGGACAGGTCCACGATCTGGAATCCGGCATAAGCTGAAGGAAGTCCGTGCTCTGTGCTGTCCAGGCCGAGAATCTCTTCTTCTTCGCTTGCCCGCAGTCCAAAGATGGCTCTGATCACAACAAATGCGATCGTAATGGCAACTGCTGTCCATGCTGCAGTGGCTCCCATACCAATGAACTGGATTCCGAGCTGTTTGAAACCGCCGCCGTAGAACAGACCGGCTCCGGCAATCTGGTTGGCACCAAATCCTGCTCCGTCACCTATCCCTCTTGCATATGCCGGTGCACTGGAGGTTGCGAACAGACCGACAGCGATCGTTCCCCAGATTCCATTGAGGCAATGCACGGCTACCGCACCGACTGGGTCATCCACACGAAGTACATTGTCCAGGAGCCATACGCCAAACACAACGAGGACACCTGATACAGCACCGATTACGATTGCACCGAAGGCGTCGCAGACATCACATGGTGCGGTTATGGCAACCAGGCCTGCAAGGGAAGCGTTGAGGCACATGGACACATCGGGCTTCCCATAACGGATCCATGTGAAGACCATACATACTACCGTGGCAACAGACGGAGCGATAGTAGTAGTGACAAAGATAGATCCCATTTCCTCGACTGTTACTGCTGCTGCACCATTGAAACCGTACCAGCCAAGCCACAGGATGAAGACGCCCAGACAGCCGATGGGAAGGTTGTGGCCAGGAAAAGCATTCACTTTGGTAATGCGGCCGCTCTTGTCTTTTGAGAATTTACCGATACGGGGCCCGAGGATAGCTGCACCGATCAGTGCGCAGATGCCTCCGACCATGTGAATACAGTTGGAACCGGCAAAATCATGGAAACCGATCTGTGCCAGCCATCCGCCGCCCCAGGTCCAGTGGGCTTCGATGGGGTAGATAACCGCAGAGATCACAGCCGAATAGATGCAATAGGATAAGAATTTCGTGCGCTCTGCCATGGCACCTGACACGATAGTTGCCGTCGTTGCGCAGAAGACAAGATTAAAAACAAAATTAGACCAGTCAAAATGAGCGTAGTCTGTAAAAATATCAAAACCTGGTTTTCCGATTATTCCCGCAATGTCTTCTCCGAGAAACAGACTGAAACCAATCAGGATAAACATCGGAGTGCCGATGCAGAAATCCATCAGGTTCTTCATAAGGATATTGCCTGTGTTCTTGGCTCTGGTAAAGCCGGCTTCCACCATGGCAAAACCAGCCTGCATCCAGAAGACCAGAGCGGCCCCGATCAGAAACCATACTCCGAATACTTCTCCGTTAATCGCACTTAAGATATCCTGATTCATACCTTCCCCTCCTTTTCTGAACAAAACAATATGACGCTCCCATTGTCCGGACAGGAGTACAACCGTGGCCCGCCTGAGCCGGCTGCGCAGTTGTAATAAAGAGAAAGGCGCTTCGGAGAATGATTTCTCCTAAGCGCCTTTGCTTTTATGGGGATGGTTTTATCACAACAAGATTATCAATGTCAACGATACCGCAATACCAGTTTTGCGCCATAAAAAATACCTGGAGAGTATCATTCATTTTACTCATAAATATATGAAAATAAGCGTTGACTTTTAGAAAATCGGATGATAATATATTTCTTGCGCTGATTTCGGGGAAACGGAATCAGAAGAGATAAATAATCTCTCTGGAGAGGTATCGAAGTGGTCATAACGAGGCGGTCTTGAAAACCGTTTGTCCGCAAGGGCGCATGGGTTCGAATCCCATCCTCTCCGCTAGGTCGGAGACAGAATGTGATTCGACCATACAATACAATAACCGATTTTGATTCGGGCAAGTGTATTTCTGGAGAAGTACCCAAGCTGGCCGAAGGGACACCCCTGGAAAGGGTGCAGGTCGTTAACAGCGGCGCGAGGGTTCAAA
>CADCII010000023.1 GCA_902801515.1 uncultured Lachnospiraceae bacterium | reverse complement strand
CGGAACCGGATGGGATAGAGGCGTCGTGGACACGCCATATGCTGTGAAGATCGCGTAAGCGACCCTCACAGGGACTGGCACGGGAATGTGCCAGCATAGGAACTCCATCCGACGATAGTCGGTTGTGGGTAGTTCATAAATATCTGTATTTCCGCTGACTTCCCGTGATGAGCGTGAAATCGTTCTTGACCTGGAGTTCCTCCGTGCTTTGGGAGAAATGTGCTCCAAGTCAAGGAAAAGTCAACCCAGAAAATCGAACATATTCCAGTTGTTATCCTCCAACGCACCGGGGTTGTAAAACACCAGAACCATATCCGGTTCATAAGCATCGATATAGCTCATGAGATTGTCGTGAAATTGTCTCAAATCAAGAAATGTACATTCCTGATAACCAAGTGACAGAAAAGGCGCTGTTACAAGGCCGAAGGAGTCCTGCAGGACGAGCAGCTTTTTCCCTGTCGGCGCTGTGTCCGAAGTTCTGGGTTCTGTCAGGTTTTTAATCTTCATTCTGCTATAATTTCTTCCACAATAGACAGCGTAAGCGTCATTCTTAAAAGCGTTTTTCTTTGTCAGGTGTTCCGGGAAGAATATTGTTTCAGCAAAAGATCCCGTGCGGTCGATTCCATCATCAGGAGCAGAAAAATGCAGCTTTGTCTCATAAGCAGGTTCCAGCACGGTAATATCGTCAAAGCCTGAATACCAAGATCCTGTCCTTCGGCCACAGCTTCCAAGAACAATATCATTATATTTTGTTCTTATGAAGTTCTCATCCGAAAGGACTGCGGGCTGCACCGTGAAGGCATTATCCTGTTCCGCCAGAAATTCCGTCAGCGCCCGGACGGCATAGAGTCCCGCTTCCGGTGTCCAGTGATGGTCCGTGGGGAAAAACCAGTCGCAATGCTCTTTTCCCGAAGCAGCAAAATTCTCACGCAGATCCAGGAAAGGAACATTGTTTTCTCTCAGGACGGCCAGGAACCGGTCAGCGTTCTCATTGCTGAAATCCTTTACAGACGGCGGAAGCTGTTTGTCCTTCGGATCCACCTTGAACGGCGCACTGATATATGCCATGGGGATCCCGTGGGCAGCCAGTTCCTTCTGAAATTCCACCGTGTTCTCAGCAATTGCCGTCATATCCAGTTCCGGGATCACATAGGTCAGCTGACCGTTCTCCAGCCGATACCGCTCGTTGACTTCCCTTTGGCCGAGCACCCGTCGGAACCCGCCGTTCAGGGTGATCAGCGCGTTCTTGAGTGGAACCCGTTCGTTGTAATACGATTCTAATCGTTCTATGCTGAGACCTTTTCCTGCGGCGAAGCTTCTCGCCTCATTCAGGCAGCCGCCAGCAAATCCTTTGATCCCCAGCAGGAAAAAGATGCCGAGCAACAGAAAAAAGGCAACTATCTCCGGGATCATTGTTTTTCGCATATTCTTCGTGTCCGGCACCTCCTTTTTGCAAGTCGGAAAAATATATCAGAAGTTAAAGTAAATAAAGGGATTATGTGCGCCCATGGCGAGGAATGAAACAGACAAAAGCAGCAGCCCGAGAATCCAGACTGTTCGCAGACAGGAAGCAAAGGCGCTGTCTTCCCTGCCGGATACGAGCTTTTCCGCCATCCTTTTGGGAAGTGGGAGGGAAAACAGGACCGCAGCCAGGAAATAAAACCAGTTTTCTTCCAGTGCGAACGCTGCTTCAGATATTCCGCTGCCGACAGCGCCTCGTGCGAACATGCATCCAATCTGATACAGACCGGCCGAAAGACCCTGTGCGCCGAACAGTACCCAGCCGAAATTCACCACGAGGAAGGTAAAGACAGCATAGAGGAACACTGCCGTCCGGTTTTTCAGCCTGCGCGGGATCCCACTCAGTTTTTCCAGTGAGATCAGGACCCCGTAACCGACACCCCACACGATAAACTGCCATGCCGCGCCGTGCCAGATACCCGTCAGCAGCCAGACCGTCATCAGATTGACGACCAGCCGTTTCCTGTCAACACGCGATCCCCCCATCGGGAAATACACATAGTCGCGAAACCATCGACCGAGAGAGATATGCCACCGGTTCCAGAACTCCGAGATGGAACGGGAAATGTACGGAAAATGGAAGTTCTCTTCGAAACGGAATCCGAACATCCGTCCAAGCCCGATGGCCATGTCGGAATAGCCGGAAAAATCAAAGAAGATCTGAAACGTGTAGGCCAGGGATCCGATCCACGCCATCGGAACAGACAGTTCCCGTCCCGCAGCAGACGCGAACACAGTCTCTGCCAGGATCGACAGGTTGTTCGCCACCACCACTTTTTTTGCCAGACCCTGCGCAAAGCGCAGGATGCCATCCCGTGCCAGCTCCGGGCTGCTTTCACGGGCTGTGATCTGATCGGCGATTGTGTTGTAGCGGACGATCGGTCCGGCGATCAGCTGTGGAAAGAACGAAATGTAAAGACCGAGGTCCAGGATGTTCTGTTGTGCCTGAACCGTACCCCGGTAAACGTCGATCACATAGCTCATAGCCTGGAAGGTAAAAAAAGAAATGCCAATCGGCATCTTCGCAGTAATGCCGGGAATATGAGTATGCAGGAGCAGATTCAGATTCTGTGAGACAAAGTTCCAGTATTTGAAGAAAAACAGAACACCGAGATTCCAGAACAGGGCAATTAGCAGCGTTCCGCGTCCCGTTCTGTTTTCTTTTTTGCCCGTCAGCCTGCCCAGAAGGTAATTTACGCATATAGAAGCAAGCATCAGGAAAACATAGAAAGGTTCTCCCCATGCGTAGAAAAGCAGGCTTGCGACCAGCAGCAGAATATTCCGATTTTTCAGTTGCCAGTGCGGTAGATAATACAGGATCAGAACCGCAGGCAGGAAAACAAAAAGAAAGACATTGCTGGAAAATAACATACGCTGTTTATTCTCCCGGTCCTAACAAATGGTAGTCAGCTTTTTTACCAGTTATTTGAACGGCTTAACGATATCACACTGCGGGGAAAAAAACAAACCATAACGATACGGAAAACGGATACCTTTCGGTATCCGTTTTCCGTATCGTTGCGACTGGATTTGAACCAGCGTTCTCCGCTCCGCTCCGGTCGGCCCAAACCCGAGGTCCACTGGACCTCGTGGGCCCTCTGCGCCCGAACGGGCGCCCGTGCTGCTGAAGGCCGCTGGTGTAATTCAATTCCATGAATACAAGAATCGGGAGTACCTGTCGGCACTCCCGATCTTGTATCGATGCGACTGGATTTGAACCAGCGGCCTCTGCGTCCCGAACGCAGCGCTCTACCAAACTGAGCCACGCATCGTTATTCTGTTCGCCTGTCTTTAACAAGCCCTATAATATTAACACTGGGATATGATAAATGCAAGTACTTTTTCTTTCTTTGGAAAAGAAATTTGCACCGGCAGGACTAATGTCTGTATAATGTTTAGCGTATATGATCCTGGTAATATACGAATAGTTTGCAAAGTGGGTGTTGTTATGTATCGCTTTTATCGAAAACTAGTTACAGGCGGATCTGTCATGATGGCGCTGGCTTGTGCCGGGCTGTCTGCTGACTGTGAGCTTCCGTTTGCTGTGGGCAGCATGGTGTATGCGGAGGAGTTTGAGGTGGTTCCTGATGAGAGAAGTACCGAAGACCCAGGTATATCTGTAGTTGCGGACAGTGGCGATACGGCTGCTGTCAGTGAGGATGTGTTTGCAATCGACGGTCTGATCGAGGTTGTGGAGGAGCATTCTGATTCTTCCGGAGCCTCAGGCCAGGAGAAGGGATCCGGTAAAGACAAGAAGGCTAAGAAACTGATCGTCGGATTTAAGGATAAGGGATGTATCTCAAGTATTCATTTTGAGATGGGACATAAGCCGTCGCTGGAACAGCTTACGGCTCAGTTTCCGACGCAGCTGAAGGTTTATTTCCAGGAGGAAAAGGATTCGGAGACGGTCAGTGTGTCCTGGAACAGTTACGATGACGATTACAATTCAACAGACCGGAATTATTATTTCTTCACGCCGTCTGTTGATCAGGATAAATATGCGATGCAGGAGTTAAATCTGCAGACGGATATGCCGTATATTGAGGTAATTAAGGACGCGGTATCTTTTGAGATGATCGAGTCGGCGCCTCCGAAGGTAAATGAAGCGGAGGTGCTCAGGTATTGTACGCAGGTTCTTAGGTTTAATAAGGCTGCCGCATGCGGAGTGCTGGCGAATGTGTATTGTGAATCGGGATTCCGTACCAATGCGATCGGAGACGGCGGAACTTCCGTGGGGATTTGTCAGTGGCATAATAGCAGGTGGACGAGGCTGAGAGAGTTTACGCCTGATAAGTGGCAGACACTTCCCGGACAGCTCCGTTTTATGAGGAAGGAACTTTACACGGGATACAGGGATACGCTGAAATATCTGCACAGTGTCTCTGATGACGCGCAGGGAGCTTATGATGCTGCGTATTACTGGTGCATGCATTATGAGATGCCTGATAAGACGATGTCCCGCAGTATCACCCGTGGGTATCTGGCGAAGAATGTTTACTGGGAGAGATACAAGGATGTCGACCTGAAGACTGTTTTCACCGATGAAGATGAGACAGGAGGCGATTCCTGATGAGACTGTTGTATGCGGAAGATGAAGCGGCCATGGCGGACGCTGTTACAGAGATCCTTACTTATCATAAATATCAGGTCGATACGGTTGATAACGGACAGGATGCGCTGGAGTACGCTCTGGGTGAAGAGTATGACGGGATTATCCTGGACATCATGATGCCAAGAATGGATGGCCTGACTGTTCTTACCAAGCTGAGGGCTTCGGGAAAGCGCACCCCGGTTCTTCTTCTGACAGCCAAGGCTGAAGTGCAGGACAGGGTTCAGGGGCTTGATCTGGGAGCGGATGATTATCTGCCGAAACCATTTGTGATGGAAGAGCTTCTGGCGCGAATCCGTGCGATGCTTCGAAGAAGAGACAGTTTTATGCCGGCAATTCTGGAAGTTGGGGATCTTCGGCTGGATCCGTCTGATGTCACACTGCACTGCGGATCGAAGTCGATCTCTCTTCAGAACCGGGAGTTTCAGCTGATGGAAGCGCTGATGAAGAATCCGGGGATATATCAGAGCGCGGATAATCTGATCATCAGCGCATGGGGGTATGATGTTGAGACAGATGCGAATGCGGTCCGGGTCTATCTGAGCGGCCTGCGCAGGCATCTTGAGGAACTGGGTTCGGAAGTTGAGATAAGATCGCGCAGAAATATTGGCTATACGCTTGTCTGGGATAAATAAAATGGTCAGAGAACTACAGCGCAAATTTACCGGGACAACCATGCTGGTCGTTACGATTCTGCTGGTTTTATTTCTCGCAGTCCTGAATATTGTCAACATCGGACTGTCGAGGAAGGACAGCCAGTCTGTCCTGAACCGGATCATGGACAGGAGTACTGGACAGATCCCGGCCATGGCAGGGACCGGTGCTCCCGGTATGCCGGGTCCTGAGGGTGATGAGAGGGAAAGAAAGGATGCGGAAGGAGATATCTATGGCAGTTACTTTACTGTTCATGTAAATGAGAATGGCGCAGTGACTTCTATCGATTCTTCTCATGCGGATGATCTTACCTGGAATAATATAGTTGCTCTGCTTCAGGATGCGGATGATGCTTTTGGCGTTGAAGTGACCGGAGAGACTGAATCGGAGCTTTCAGAAAGACCTGACGTCGAACAGCGCGAGTCCGGCATCAAGATGCGTGAGCCGGCGGCTGATGACGGCAGGAAGATCACAGGAAAGAAAACTGAGACAGGAAAGACGGGGAGTTACATATATAAGGCAGAGCAGCTGGATGACGGTTCCGTGATGTATGCATTTCTGGATGTCAGCCTGGAGACTTCATTTATTCTGCGTCTCCTTCTGATAACAGGTGCGGTAGGGATTGGGACATGGCTGCTGGTATTCCTGCTTGTAATCTATCTGTCACGCCGCGCGATTGCTCCGATCGCACTGAATATAGAAAAGCAGCGTCAGTTTATTACGGATGCAGGCCATGAACTGAAAACTCCGCTCGCAGTTATCATATCCAATGTAGACGTGCAGGAACTGCACAGCGGAAAGACCAAATGGCTTGACAATATTCGTTCGCAGGCACTTCGGCTGTCAGATCTTACAAAGCAGATGCTGACGCTGTCAAAAATGGATGAATCGGGAAAGAATTCATTTATATCGACAACTTTCGATGCGTCTCAGATGCTGGAAGATACTGTGCGTGTCTTCCGGGAGAGCGCGTCACTCAGAGGCATTCAGATCCGGACACAGATCGATCCGGGCATACAGATCACATTTTCCAGGGAGCAGTTTCAGCAGATGCTTGAGCTACTGATGGATAACGCCGTGAAATATGGAAAGGAAAATGGAGAGATCTCGGTTTCTCTCCAGACACAGCGAAGACTGGTCCGGATGAAGTTCAGCAACAGTTGTGAGGAACTGCCGGATATTGATCCTGACAGGTTGTTTGACAGGTTCTACCGTGCGGATACTTCCCGCAGCAGGCAGACGGGCGGCTCAGGCATCGGACTTGCAGTTGTCAGAGCGATCGCGGAACATAACGGTGGGAAGGCAAGCGCTCATTTCTGCCCGGATAATGTGATCGAATTTGTGATTGATATCCCGGATAATAAAAAATAGAAAGATTAACGTTGGGCTAACATACGACTAACGTCTGATTAATTTACCTCCCTTACAGTGTTGTCACCAGCAGGAAACAAACCCTTGCTGAAACAGACAACCTGATAGAGGAGGTAAATATTATGAAGAAAAGAAGTATGATCCTTGCAGGGATCCTGTCAGCGTCGATGCTGATGTCAATGAACGGTATGGCAGCATATGCTGAGGAAACGGCAACGACACTGACCATTGCCGGGGAGACGACGGAAGATACCGCGGAAGAAGCGAAGAAATCCGGAGCTCCGAACGGGGCTTTTAAGCCGGCACAGCCTGAGACGGATGAAGATGGAAAGCTGGTACAGCCTGAGACGGATGAAGATGGAAAGCCGGTACAGCCTGAGACAGATGAAGACGGAAAGCCGGTTCAGCCTGAGATGGATGAGAACGGCAGGATGAACCCTCCGGGAAATATGGACATTCCGTCAGGAAACTGTAATCCGGCAGGCAGAAGCAATGACCGGATGCCGCAGGGAAACGGACAGATGCCGCAAGGAAATGGACAGATGCCGCAGAACAACATGGGACAGATGCCCAGTGGCGGCAGGAGACAGCATCGGAATGATATGGGGCAAATGCCGCAGATGAATGGTCAGGCACCACAGGGTGATATGGGGCAGATGCCGCAGATGAATGGTCAGGCACCACAGGGTGATATGAATCAGAGGCCGCAGGATAACATGGAGCAGATGCCGTGGAGCGGACCTGGCGGACAGGCCTGAGACAGTTGTTTCTGCTTTCACATTTATTCCACATTTCCTCCATATTTCGGTAATAATCCACTCGTATCCTATGCAGATATAAAGACAGGGTACTGATACAGGTGCCTGAAGATGAGTCGTGAACCGGATGCAGAGGAGCTTGAAGAATGTAGGCGCTGACATCCAGTGCATATGGATAATTATTGAGGAGGTAGATATTTATGAAGAAAGCAGTTCTGGCAGGTATTCTGGCAGCAGTTACGATTGGTGTTGCGGCCGGTGGAATGGCATCGTTCTCCGCGTCACAGGAAGATACACAGCTTCAGATCTCGGATAATGAAAAAGATGAAGCTGCTGAAGAAGACAAGGATGCGGCTGATGATGAAGCCCAGGCAGGAGAATCCGAGACGGAGTTTCCGACTGGAGACATAGCCAAAGCGGATCTTGTGGATGTAACGGATGAAGCAATTTTGAATTCCGGTGTTGCTGAGGTTGCCGCCAGCGTTATGCCTGCAATGGTCTCTATCACAAATACTTCCGTTCAGGAAGTTATGGACTGGTTCCGCGGCGGCAATTTCCAGTATGAGAGCAAATCTCTTGGAACCGGCGTTATCATGGGCAACAATGACGAGGAACTTCTGATCGTTACAAATAACCATGTGGTTGAGGATGCGCAGGAGCTGACGGTTTCATTCATTGATGAAGAGTCGGTCGAGGCAGTTGTAAAGGGCAAAGACGAGTCGGATGACCTGGCAGTCGTGGCTGTTAAGCTGAAAGATATCCCGGAAGAGACTATGGATCAGATCCGTATCGCCAATGTGGCGGATTCTGAAGATGTACGTGTCGGTGAGCAGGTCGTTGCGATCGGAAATGCTCTCGGATACGGACAGTCTGTTACGACCGGTATCATCTCTGCGCTGGGACGTACCATCAGAGTCAGTGACGGGCTTGGATACAATGATTATACTGACCTGATCCAGACGGATGCTGCGATCAATCAGGGTAATTCCGGCGGCGCTCTTCTGAATATGAAGGGTGAAGTGATCGGCATCAATTCTGTCAAAGCCGGAGCCAGCGGCGTTGAAGGCATGGGTTACGCAATTTCTACATCCAAGGCCATTCCGATCATCCGTGATCTGATGAACAAGAAGACACGCGATCTGGTTGCCGATGACCAGCTGCCGTATCTGGGAATTGTTGGTCAGGATGTGACCAGCAACGTCGCGCAGGTTTACGGAATTCCGGAAGGAATCTATGTGACAGATGTCAGTGAGAATGGTCCTGCAAGCGAAGCGGGTATCACTGCCGGCATGATCATCACCGGCTTCGACGGTGAGAAGATAGAGAACATGACTGAACTTCAGGAACTGCTTCCGTACTATGCAGGCGGAGAGACTGTGAAAGTTACTATGTCGATCCAGAATGAAGAAGGTGAATACGTGGAGAAGGATTTCAGTGTGACACTCGGACTTCGTTCGGATTATGTCCAGGATACTCAGTGATTGACGAGTTTGACAAAACGAAATGAAATCAGTATAGTATGTAATACCGTGCAGCCGGGGAGATAGCGGTGCCCTGTACCTGCAATCCGCTACAGCAGGGGTGATGCCGAACCGAGGCCGTTTCTCTGTGGGGCAGCCCTTCATAAGTGGTGTTGACGTCTGGGTCTTGCGCAACAGATTTCTGTGAACCGTGTCAGGTCGGGAACGGAGCAGCACTAAGCAGAATCTTCTGTGTGCCGCGAGGTCGCCTGGGAAGAGCCGGCTGTGAAGGAAGCGCCTGTGGGGTGCTGTCGAAGGGAGGCGCACGGTTAGAATACTACGGGCAGTTCCGAGAGAACTGCCCTTTTTTCTGACTTGCGGATCAGGAGGCTGTGATGAGCGTGATGAGTGCAGTTCCGGATGAAAAAGCGGATAAAAAGTTTATGAGAGCTGCCATTGCGCAGGCACGAAGAGCCGAGAAGCTTGACGAGGTCCCGATCGGGTGTGTGATCGTATATGAGGGGAAGATCATTGCCCGCGGGTATAACCGGCGCAACACGGACCTGAATACAATCTCTCACGCAGAGATGAATGCGATCCGCAAAGCCTCAAAAAAACTGGGGGACTGGCGGCTGGAGGGCTGTACTATCTATATAACGCTGGAACCCTGTCAGATGTGTTCCGGGGCAATAGTTCAGTCAAGGATCGACAGATGTGTCATAGGTGCCATGAACCCGAAAGCAGGATGTGCAGGTTCTGTAATGAATCTGCTGCAGGTTGCTCAGTTTAATCATCAGGTGGAGATCACCAGGGGGGTCCTGGAAGAAGAGTGCAGCAGTATGCTGAGTTCATTTTTCCGGAGACTGCGTGACAATAAGCGGAACGCGCCTTCGGTCGAACTGTAGCCGGAGCAAACTCGATTTAACTCTTGAATTCGTGGAATATTATGATACAATATCGTAGTATTTCCGCAGGAGTGATTTGCCGGATGCTGCGGGCATACAATTGAATACGGAGAGATATCGAAGTGGTCATAACGAGTCGAAATGCGGTCGTCCTTTTTGGGCGCGTGGGTTCGAATCCCACTCTCTCCGCTGAACACGAAAGGTGCCGTGGACATGTCCATGGCACCTTTTAAGTTTCATTATGAAATGACTCCTCTTCGGTATGTTTCAGCACACCCGCTTCGGGCTTCTCTCGCCGCGTGCTTCCAGTGCGATGCTTGCGATACTGTGCTCGACCATGTCGCTGACGGCGTTCTCTGTGTAGAAGGCCATGTGCGGGAGCATCAGTACGTTCGGCAGGTCTTTCAGGATCGACATCTCGCGGTGTCCGATCACTTTATATTTATAGTCTCCATAGAAGATTCCAAGTTCATTTTCAATTACATCCAGCGCAGCTGCGCCGACTTTTCCACTCTCCAGTGCATCCAGAAGCGCGGCTGTGTCGATGACGCTCCCGCGGGCGGTGTTGACCAGTACGACGCCGTCTTTCATGATGGCGAGTGTTTCCCGGTTGACGATATGGTGTGTTTCCTCCAGCGCGGGAACATGGAATGTGATCACATCGCTTTCGCGGAACAGGGTCTCACGGTCGACATATATGGCATACTGCCTGACAGCTTCATTTTCATAAGGATCGCTGGCGAGGATCCGGCAGCCGAAACCGCTCAGATTGCGGATCACGTGTTCGCCGATGCGGCCTGTGCCGACCACGCCTACGGTCATTCCGCCGATCTGCCTTCCGAGGCTTCCCGGCAGGGAATAATCCATGGCGTCCGCACGTCTCATGATCATCTTCATCTTGCGAAGCGCCATCAGGATCAGCATGACTGTGTAATCCGCAACACTTCCCGTAGAGTATGAGACGTTGCTTACGGTGATGCCGTATTTTCTGGCGGCTTCAAGGTCAACGTGATCGTATCCGATGGTGCGGGTGGAGATATGTTTTACTCCGACTTCCTTCCAGATCCGGATGATCTCTTCAGTGATCGCGGTCGTGATCACCGTGACGCCCTGGCAGCCTTCGGCAAGGCGGGCATTCTCCGGACTGGGTGATTCACGGATGATGACGTATTCTGCATTATATGTCTCGGCAAATTTGGTAAAAAACTGAGCTTCATCAAAATCGCGGTAATTGTATACAGCGATACGCAGTTTCTGATTATCCATTTTCCAGACTCCTTGTTGATAGACGGTAATTGCACAGGCGGGGGACACCCCACTGAAGTTGTATTATAATGAAATGAACACAACGTCAGGCAGCTTCAGCGATTATAACACAATCGCATGGATACTGTGCATGGAATCCGTATGTTTTCTATAGGAGGCGGTATCCGGCAGCTGCAGGATCAATCCTGGAATAAGAGGTGCTTATGAGGATTACCACTCTGATTGAGAATACTTCCTGTGGAGACGGCTTTGCATCGGAACACGGGATCGGTCTGCTGATTGAGACCAGGAAGCACACAATCCTGTTTGACGCGGGACAGTCAGACGCTTTTGCCCGGAATGCGGAAAAGCTTGGCGTTGATCTTCGGGACGTGGATTTTGCGGTTCTGTCCCATGGTCATTATGATCATGGAGGCGGGCTGACGCGTTTTCTTGAGATCAACGAGAAAGCGCCTGTCTATGTGAACTGTCATGCTTTTGAGGAACATTTCCACGGAGCTGACAGGTATATCGGTCTGGACTGCCGGCTGAAAGAATCCGGCAGGATCCTGTTTGCCGGCGATGAATGCAGAGTGGATGAGGGGATCACTCTGTATTCCGGCAATGGCAGGGAGACAGTAACGTCTGTTGACAGCAGTGGTCTTTGTGTGAAGAAGGATGGAGTATTGTGTCCGGAAGACTTCTGCCATGAGCAGTATCTGCTGGTGGAAGAGGGCGGGATGCGCTGTCTGTTCAGCGGCTGTTCCCACAGGGGGATTCTGAACATTATGCACTGGTTTGCCCCGGATGTACTGGTGGGCGGATTTCATTTTAAAGATATTGCTCTGGATGACGCAGGCAGAGAAAGGCTGCGGGAGGCAGCTGACGCGCTGCTCGGATACAGGACAGTTTATTATACCGGGCACTGTACAGGCATGGAACAGTACAGATTCCTGAAGGAACTGATGGGCGATGCGCTGCACTATATATCTGCAGGAAGTGTGATCTGCCTGGAGTAAATGAATAAACCGCGGCTTAAGTCAGATGCCGGGTGCGGGCGAAATTTTGCCGGGACGTGATGGATCAGTGCGGCAGATATGACACAGATGTAAAGAAAAGACAGAATAGATTAAAGCAGTTACAGGTTATGAAGGAAGAAAACGGAAACAAAAAGAAAAAGAAACATCTCCGGCTGTGGTTTCTGGGATGGCTTCTTATGCTTGCAGCAGTGATCCTGGGGGTTGTCTTTGCCGACGGCTACAGGTCGAAGGAAGAGAAGGACCTGCTGGGGACAGAGATGGCTGCAATGTATGGCGAGAACCATCAGATCGACGGCCGGGATTATGATACGGAACTTGCGGTTAAGTGCAGCAACGGGACCTTTGTGGGAAGAGAAGCAGATGGAGTTCGTGCTTATAAAGGGATTCCATATGCCGAGCCGCCCGTCGGGGAACTGAGATGGAAGCCTCCTGTTCTGGCGAAGGAAGATGATGGAACATATGAGGCATTTTATTTCGGAAAGTCCTGTATCCAGACGGAAGCAGAATCGGAGAGGGCGTCTTTCTATGCGAAGGGCGAGGACTGCCTGACGCTGAATATCTGGTCTGACAGCTCGGAAGATGCGGATAGAAAAGCGGTTATGGTGTTCTTCCCGGGAGGCGCGTACGGATGGGGCGGGACGGCAGACCCGATCTATGACGGGCATAATTTTGCCCGTGCGCAGAAAGATGTAGTCCTGGTAACGGTCAACTATCGTGTTGGCCTGATGGGATTCATGGACTTTTCTTCCGTTGAGGGGGGAGAGGAATATGCTGGCAGCGGCAATCTTGGCCTGCTGGACCAGATCTGTGCCCTGAAGTGGGTCCGTGAGAACATCCGCCAGTTTGGCGGAGATCCGGATAATGTGACGATCTTCGGAGAGTCTGCCGGCGGCAGCAGTGTATCTTTGCTCCCGCTGATCGACGATGCGAAGGGCCTGTTCAAGAGGATCATCGCGCAGAGCGGTTCGCCTGCGTTCACATACAGCAGGGAAGAGTGTCAGCTGCTGACTGAAAAGCTGCTGAAGAAGACCGGCGCGAAGTCTATGGACGATCTTGTAGCCCTGAGCGAAGAGCAGATCATGGAGATCAATGAAGATCTGAATGATTACAACAATTTCCCGGAGAGAGACGGGATCATCCTGCCGGAGGACCTGCATGCGGCATATGATTCGGGGATAACAGCAGATGTGGATATGCTGATCGGCACCAACGCGGATGAGACGAGATACTGGATCGGAGAGGTCGGAGGCTTCCGGATCTATCAGGCTGCGGTCCCGCTTTTCTATAAGAGTACTGTTAACAGGATAGCTGATGAAGAAAAGGGATATGCAAGGGCATTCATGGCTCTGCAGAATGATAACCTGCTCTGGAATTCCACGGAGTTTTTAAATGACCTCCTGTTCAGGGTTCCGGCGATCAGCCAGGCGTCCGCTCATGAGCGAAATGGCGGGAAGGTCTATATGTATTACTGGACCAAGGAATCCGACATTCCTCATTATGGTGCCTGCCATGCGGTGGAACTTGCCTATGTCTTCGGCAATGTTGATGACACAATATATACCGGTAAAAGAGCGGATGAGGAACTGTCCCGCACGGTACAGGAGATGTGGGTCAATTTCGCAAAGACTTCCGACCCGGGAACTGAGAAATATGACTGGGAACCGTATGATGAGATTACAAGGCAGACACAGATCCTCGGGGATGAGATCAGGATGGTTTCAGATCCGCTGAAGGAACAGCGCGTTCTCATCGAGCCGCTTCTGCATTATGACTTCAACGGCAATTATATGATCGCGGATTATGCACTGCGGGTGCTGGTCAGAGATATCCTGGTTGCGGTTCTGGTCCTGCTTATTCTGGAAGCAGTCTTCTATATTATCTACCGCCTGATGAAACGTTCTGCGATCAGAAGTATAGAAAAAGACCGTGACCGGTCCGATTCTCAGACCAAAAGAACTGGCTAAGTCAGATGATATGAATTAGAATATAAGTATATCGAAAACGCTGATTTTTAATAAATCAGCGTTTCTTGAAGTGTAAACTGCTTGCAGGCTGCAGGAGGGTAAAAATGAGAAAGATCAGATGGGGGCTGCTGGGAGCAGGCGTGATACTGAACCGCTGGCTGCCGGGTGCGCTCCAGCATGATGATATGGAGATCTGCGCGGTCTCTTCCAGAACAGTCAGGACCGCTAAGGCAATGGCTGAGAAATGGAATATCGGCAGGGTCATGTCCTTTGATGAACTGCTCGGATGCGGGGATATTGATGTTGTCTATATTCCGGTTCCGCATGATGCCCATAAGGAGCTTGCCATCCGGGCTATGAATGCCGGGAAGCATGTGCTGGTGGAGAAGCCGGCTGCAGTCAGTGCCCGGGACTTCAGGGAGATGTCAGAGTGCGCGAAGAAGAACGGCGTTTTCCTGATGGAGGCCTGCTGGACTTATTTCTTTCCTGCTATAAAGTTCGCTCAGAAGTGTATAGCGGATGGACAGATCGGAGAAGTGCGCGCGCTGAACTGCTCATTTTCCTTCCGTGTGCCGGATGAATATCAGGGAAGGCTGGTAAGGCCTGAAAATGCGGGCGGCGGTCTTCTCGATGTGGGTGTGTATGATCTTCACATGGCACAGATCGTATACGGCAAAGACCCGGTATCGATCCGCGGCCTTGCATCGGTAAACACCGATCATCTGCATCTTATGGTGGATGAGCAGGCTGCGTTCGTCGCACAGTATGACCGGGGAGAACTGGCTGTCATGTCCAGCGGCATCCGGACGGACATGCTGGATACGGCTTATATCTACGGTACAGACGGTTATATTACGGTTCCGCGTTTCTGGAGTCCGGACAGGGTGCTGGTGACCCATGGAGAAAAAACAGAGGAATATTCATTTCCGGTGGATCAAAAGGTGGAAGGCCTTGTCGACGAGGGCTACCAGTATGAGATCTGCCATGTTAATGACTGTATCAGGAAGGGGCTGAAGGAATCGCCGGTCGTAACCCATGACCGTACGCTCAGTGTACTGTCTCAGTGTGATATACTGCGGCGGGACTGGAACCTGGCGTGATGCCGTATCAGAGAGGATGGGACAGATATGAAGATTAAGGCACTGCTGTTTGATCTGGACGGTCTGATCTTTGATTCAGAGAAGGTCTATTACCGCTGCTGGAAGCAGGCGGGCGAGGACTGTGGGTTCAGTATCCCGCATGAGACGCTCCTTGCCCTTCGTTCCTGTGATTCGACGGTAGCAAGGGAGCGGCTTGAAGGCAGCCTCGGGGAGAAAGGGGTATATGACAAGATCCGAGCAAGGCGCAAGGAGATCATGAAGCCGTACCTTGTCAGTCACGATCCCGAATTGAAGGATGGCGTGACCGGATTTCTGGAAAAGGTGTGCGCATACCCCCATGTCAGGAAAGCGGTAGTGACGCAGTCGCGTATGGAAGACAAGGAAGCGATGCTCAGGAAGGCCGGACTCTGGCAGTTTTTTGATGAGATCGTATGTGCGGAGGATGTCAGGCGCGGAAAACCGTTTCCGGACATCTATGAGTACGCGTGCAGAAAACTCAGCCTGAAACCGGAAGAATGCATCGCGTTTGAGGACTCGCCCAATGGGATCGTCAGCGCGCACGAAGCCGGTGTCAATATAGTCATGATACCGGACATGTCGCAGCCGGATGAAGAACTGTCCGGGATCTGTTTTGGCGTGTTCCCAACCCTGGAGGAATCATTTTCTGCAATTGAGCCGCTGCTTGAAGAGGATGGTAGACAGATATGAGTTCAGTGAAACAGGAAGTCAGGAAACTTGAGAGGAAAAATGAAGAACAGCCCTTCTGGGAAGAGGAAAGACTCCGGCTTCCGCTGATTCTTCTCGGAGCGGCCATTTATTCAGTTGGCGTAAACTGTTTTCTGCGTCCGCTACACCTGTATTCGGGCGGTATCATGGGCTTTTCTCAGCTGATCACAACTTTGCTGAAGAATGCCGGTATCCTTTCAATGAAACTGGACCTTGCCGGAATTCTGAACTATCTGCTGAATCTGCCCGGACTTATCCTGGCGTTGAAGGTCATGCGAAAGAGGTTTGCTGTCAAGACGATTCTGAGTCTGTCACTGACCACGCTGCTTCTGACCCTGATCCCCATTCCCCAGGCCCCTGTGCTGGAAGAGACGATTGCGAATATTCTGGTTGCGGGCATACTTGCCGGAACGGGAGCCGGCCTGATCCTTCGGGCAGGCGCTTCGGGCGGAGGGATGGACCTGATCGGAATGATCGTAGTCCAGAAGATGGGACATTTTTCTGTAGGCTCGGTAAATGTTTCGGCAAATGTTATTCTGTACAGCATCTGCCTTATAATCTTTGACGTTCCGACCGCGATCTATTCTCTGATCAACTCCGTGATCCAGTCAACTGCCTGCGACAGGGTACATACACAGAATATCAATGTCGAGGTGACAGTGATCACGAAACTGAAGGATACGGAACCTCTGGAGATTGCGATCATGGGTTCCACCGGAAGAGGCCTGACCAGGCTGGCCGGAAGCGGACGCTATTCGAATGAAGATGAGTCCGTATTTATCATGGTGATCAGCAAATATGAGATATCGAAGCTGCTCGGGGTCATCCGGGAACATGACCCTGCCGCTTTCATTCTGCTCGATGAAAACATACGCGTGGAAGGTCATTTTATCAGGAAACTGACCTGATCTTCGAAGAGGCTGGAATAAGAGGGATTATGGCGCACAAAAGAGCAATCATCATAACGGCTGTCGGTGCCGGTGGGAAGACTACATATCTGGAACGCCGGGCAGCGGAATTTGTGTGCAGAGGGATGCGCGCTGCCGTGACAACGACCACTCATATCTGGAAACCGGAGACTGCAAAACCTTCCGGCAGCGGCGCACACAGAGATTATATATTCCATGCCGCAGGCGGGATTGACTATGCCGGCACCCTGGAAGAGAGCGGAAAACTGTCTGCTCCGCCGGTTGAAGTGTGGGATTTTATACTGGAGGAATATGATGCGGTGCTTGTCGAAGGAGACGGAAGCCACTGCATGCCGGTTAAGATCCCGCGCGAAGGAGAGCCGGTCATACCGGAGAATACTGACGAGATCGCAGTGATCATGGGAAGACAGGCAGACGGCCGGAGGCTGGATGCGGTCTGTCACCGCTTTGATACGGAAAAGCTCCCCTCCGGGATCGTTACGGATAAGATGCTGGAAGAGATCGCAGATATGTTCTACATCCGACCTCTGAAGGAGAAATATCCGCATGCCAGAGTGTTCTATTCTCCAAGTGAATATGAACCGGAACACTGGACGGATCTTGCCAGGCTGCCGGAGCTTCCTGTCACAGCAGTATTGCTTGCGTCAGGTTTCGGACGAAGATACGGCGGAAATAAACTGCTGGAGGATTTTGACGGGCAGCTGCTCTATCTCCGCGCGCTGAACCATGTAACCCGGGCTCTGGGGAAGAAGCGGACTGTGGTAGTGACGCAGTATCCGGAGATCATGGACGCGATGAATGCGGAAGGGATCACTGCGCTTTACAACGACTCTGCGGCAGAGGGGATCTCGGCTTCGATCCGGATCGGGACGAAGGAGGCGCTTAGAAGAGAGGATACGGAAGCGGTCATCTTCTTTGCGGCGGACATGCCTTACCTTCCTTCCGATGAGATCCGCAGGTACGTGCACCAGTTTCTCTGGTCCGGAAAGAGATACGGATGTATGGAGTCCATGCCTGAACACATCATGACCAATCCCGGAGCATTCCGTCTGAAAGAAACTTCAGGACAGCTGCTTGGTCTTTCCGGGGACAGAGGGGCCATGAGGATCATGAAGCAGTATCCGCATGACATCTATCGCTACCAGATCGCTGAAACAGCTGTCCTGGATATAGATGTTAGATAAATCCGTCAGTCCACTTCGGGCGGGACGAAGTCGAACTTCGTTACGTCGAACATACCGCGGGTCGTGATCTTGAGTTCCGGAATTACGATCAGGCTCATGAAGCAGAGCGTCATGACCGGCTCGACTTCCTGGCTGACGCCCAGTCTCTCGTAAGCGGTGTCATGCAGCTCTTTCAGCCGTTTCGCAACTTCTTCGCCCGGAAGATCACTCATGAGGCCTGCGATCGGAAGCGGAAGGGAAGAGATCACCTTTCCGTTTTCAACAAGGACGAATCCGCCTTCCTGCTCTATCAGCGCGTTGATCGCGACATACATCTCTTCATTGCTGACGCCCACACATATGATATTGTGTGAGTCATGTGCTACGGACAGAGCGACGGCGCCTCTCTGGATGCCGTAGTTTTTCAGGAATCCCAGACCGATCTTGCCGGTGTTGTGATGTCTCTCAAGGACAGCGATCTTTGCGACACTCTTATCCGGCTCGAAAATGAAATCTCCCTCTTCATCTCTCTTTATGGTAACGGTCTCTGCAGTGGTCGATACTCCGTCTTTGACGATCCCGATCGCCCGGACATGATCGCTGGTCAGATGCATCTTCAGCTGGTCGACGGTGAACGGTTTCACATGCATCGAACCGCGCACGGAGAAGATGGCAGCCTTTTCGAAGGGCAGCAGGTACTTTCCGTTTTCGGCAACTTTCTTGCCTTCGATAAATACGGTCTGCGCATGGAAGTCTTCCAGGTTGTCGAACAGAACGATGTCGGCTCTCTTGCCGGGGGCAAGAGCTCCGCGGTCTTCCAGTTTGTAGCATTCTGCGCAGTTCAGAGTTGCCATGCACAGTGACATGACCGGATCTATGCCGGCCTTGACCAGCATTCTGAGATGATTGTCGATATGTCCGTCTTCCAGGATCGTCTTGGGCTGACGGTCATCCGAGCAGAGCAGGCATCTCTTATAGTTGAAGGGCGTGATCGCCGGAATCAGGTACTTCAGATCGTGGCATGCGGATCCGTCACGCATCTGCACATACATCCCGCGTTCCAGGCGGTCGATCATCTCCTGGGTGGTCGTACACTCGTGGTCGGTGTGCACTCCGGCCGCTGCATATGCATTCAGCTCAGCTCCGCTGACATACGGCGCATGGCCGTCAATGACCTTGTGCATGTTTTTCGCGACCAGTATCTTATTGAGTTCGTCATCCCCTTTGTTGATGATGCCCGGATAATTCATGAATTCACCAAGTCCCGGGACATGGCGGTCTCCCATCGGCCACTGCATATCAAACGCGTTGATGATAGCGCCTGAGTCTTCCAGGGGAGTCGCGGGTACACAGCTGGGGATCATGTACCGCACAGAGAGCTCTGTTTTCTCCGCGGCACGGATCATATAGTTGAACCCTTCCAGACCATATACATTAACGATCTCGTGTGGGTCCGCGATGACGGTTGTCGTTCCTCTCGGGACGACCATCCGGCCGAATTCTTCGGGGGATGTGTAGGAAGATTCAATGTGAATATGCGCGTCGATGAGACCGGGAGCGGCGTAAGCTCCCTTCGCGTCATATTCCTCCTGGCCGCGGTAATCATCTCCGAAACCGATGATCTGCCCTTCCGTGATCGCGATCGAGTCTTTTCTTACAGTGCCGGTATATACATCAACAACATTGCAGTTGTAGATGACCAGATCCGCCGGGATCCGGTGCATCGCTGCGTCAATCATGCGGCTCAGAGTCCGCTTATCCATATGTTCCATCTGGTACCTCCCTCCGGTTTGTCAGTGCAGTTGGCAGGGCAAGAGTGATATCTGACAAATTGATTTACATCTATCAAAAAGTTTGATACTTTATACGCAGATTCTACTACAGAAAACTTGGCTGAACAAGAGGATTTGTTGACGAAATTGCCAATGAATCAGACAGACCGAGTGTTTTTTTGTTAATGTTGCAAAAGAATTACCTTGAGTGCTACACTTAAGGTAATAAATAATAAAGAAGAAAGGGTGGTGGGTCATTTGAAACTGATCAAAAACGGGACCCTGGTATATCCGGGCGGCAGCAGAAAAGCGGATCTTCTGATCGACGGTGAGACGATTGCAAGGATTGCTGACAGGATAGATGCGCCGGAAAACTGCGAGATCATAGATGCATCCGGAAAACTTGTATTTCCGGGATTTATAGACGCGCATACACATTTTGATCTCCATGTCGCAGGCACAGTCACGATTGATGATTTTTATTCCGGGACAAAGGCTGAAGTTGCCGGGGGCACTACTACGATAGTGGATTTCGGAACTGCTTACCCCGGAGAGACGCTGAATGAAGGACTTGACAACTGGTTTGAGAAGGCTTCCGCCGGCTGCTCCTGCGACTATGGCTTCCACCAGACGATCACAGAGTGGAATGATTCCATCTCAAAGGAAGTGCAGGACATGGTCGACAGAGGTGCCAGCACTTTCAAGATCTACATGACCTATGACACGCAGATCGATGACTGCACGATCCTGAAGGTTCTTCAGAGACTGAGAGAGTGTGGGACGACGACTGGCTGTCACTGTGAGAACAGCGGACTGATCGACGCGCTCCGGGAAGAGTACGCCGCCGATCCGGAGAAGCTTAAAAAGGTGAGTTCTCATTATCTTACAAGACCTGCCGCTGCAGAAGCAGAAGCGATCGGAAGGTACTGTCATCTGGCGGAAGTCGCCGATGTGCCGGTCATAGACGTTCACCTTACATGTGAAGAAGGACTGATCGAGATCCGCGCTGCAAGAGCAAGGGGACAGAAGGTCTATGTGGAGACCTGCCCCCAGTATCTGGTCATGGATGATTCTCTCTATGAAAATGAGAACTATGACGAAGCATCCAAATATGTCTGTGCACCGCCGCTGCGAAAGAAGTCTGACCAGGATGCGCTGTGGAAGGGGATTGCGGACGGAGAGATCCAGACAGTATCAACGGACCACTGTTCATTTACGGTTGAGCAGAAACGGCTGGGCAGTGAAGACTTCCGGAAGATACCCGGGGGAATGCCCGGGGCGGAGACCAGAGGCGTGGTCCTGTTTTCAGAGGGCGTTGCCAAGGGACGCATTACCAAAGAGAAGATGTGCGAGGTACTGTCGGAGAACCCGGCAAGACTCTACGGAATGTATCCGAAGAAAGGCGTTCTTCAGGAAGGGTCGGACGCGGATATCGTCATCCTGGATCCGAACCGGAGCAAAGTAGTCAGTGCAAAAACACAGGTGTCTGCATGCGACTATGCACCGCTTGAGGGGATGGAACTGACCGGAACTATTGACGAGGTCTATCTGCGCGGGCAGAAGGTCGCAGAAGACGGCAGAGTGATTCTGGAAAACCAGGGTCAGTATGTGAAGCGTGATTTACCGGAGTACTTTTTATGATTACAGATCAGTTGGTTATCGTGCGGGGAGGAGGAGATCTCGCGACAGGCGTCATATGGGCGCTCCGGCGTGCAGGATTTCCGGTGCTGATCCTCGAGAGTGAGCACCCCAGCGCGATACGCAGAACCGTGTCACTTTCGGAGGCTGTCTATGAAGGCACTGCCACAGTAGAGGATATCACAGTACGGCTTGCCCGGAATCTGGACCAGGCACAATACTTCCTGTTTGAGGACGGGATCGCCATGCTGGTGGACCCTGAGGGGCGCGCGATTCGTGATATCATTGACACAGAAGAGAAGTACAGTGAGTGGGATACAGGTCTGACAACACTGGAAGGCGGGGGACGGCACCTGTTTCTGACGGCGGTCGTGGACGCGATCCTGGCCAAGAGGAATCTGGGAACGACTAAGGATATGGCGCCTTTTGTCGTGGCGCTGGGACCCGGATTTACTGCTGGACAGGACTGCGATGTCGTGATTGAGACGATGCGGGGCCATACTCTTGCAAGACCCATCAGGGAGGGCAGCGCTCTTCCCAATACGGGAACTCCCGGACTGATCGCCGGCCATTCGGCGGACCGCGTGATCCACAGTCCGGCAGCGGGCGTTCTGCGTGCAGTTTCTAAGATCGGAGATGAGGTGGAGCAGGATCAGGTGATCGCCTGTATTGAAACCGGGGATCAGGACAGCGTTCCGGTGAAGGCTTCTTTTGCGGGCCTTCTGAGAGGGCTGATCCGGGATGGATATCCTGTAAGTGAAGGATTTAAGATCGCTGATATCGATCCCCGCAGGGAACAGTATGAGAACTGCTTTACGATATCAGATAAAGCCAGAGCGCTCGGAAGCGCAGTAGTGATGGAACTGGTAGGATATGCTGCGAGAAAGGCAGTGGATGAGTGATCTTTCAGGAAGAATAATCTGGAGGTGCGTTGTATGGAAACTGTCGGAAAAAGTTTCAAGCGTGTAGACGCATGGGGCAAGGTTACGGGTGAGGCTAAATATACCAATGACCTGATGCCGAAAGACTGTCTGCAGGCAAAGGTCGTCCGGTCGACCATAGCGAACGGCCTGGTCAAATCGATCGACATCTCAGAGGCGGAGAAGGTTCCGGGGGTCGTGAAGATCCTGACCTGTTTTGACGTGCCGGATCTGCAGTTCCCGACTGCAGGACATCCCTGGTCGGTCGAAGCAGCTCATCAGGATGTTCCGGACCGCAAGCTGCTCAACGCCAGAGTCCGCCAGTGGGGCGATGAGATTGCTGCTATTGTGGCAGTGGATAATGTGGCGGCCGAGAGAGCAGCCCGCCTGGTGAAAGTTGAGTACGAAGAATATGAACCGATCGTTACGGTCGAGCAGGCACTTGCCCCCGGGGCGACACCCCTGCATCCGGATATCCGGAAAGACAATATCTTCGTGCACTCTTCTATGAAGACTTCGCCGGACTTTAATTATGATGAAGCAAAGAAAAAAGCGATTGAAAAATATGGCGAGGAGAATCTGATCGAGATCTGCGATACCTACCGTACTCCCAGGATCTCGCACTGCCATATCGAACTGTGCACGAGCTGGGCGTATGTCGATACGAACGGTAAGGTTACCGTGGTCGCATCCACGCAGATTCCGCATATCATGCGCCGCGTGATCTCACAGGCGCTCGGATGGCCAGTCGGTAAAGTCCGTGTGATCAAGCCGTACATCGGCGGCGGGTTCGGCAACAAGCAGGATGTTCTGGATGAGCCGCTGAACGCATGGCTGTCGATCCAGTGCGGCGGACGTCCGGTCTGTCTGGAACTGTCCAGAGAAGAGTGCATAGCCATGACAAGGACCCGTCACGCTGCCAAGGGTGTTCTGAGAGCTCTTGCTACAAAAGACGGGAAACTGCTGGCGCGCGAAGGATTTATTTACACAAACAAAGGCGCGTATGCGTCTCACGGCCATGCTGTTACAGCAGGCATGGCAACAAACTTCAAGGATATATTCCATGAAGAATACGGCTGTCAGTCAGATGCATTTTCCGTATACACCACTTCGGCAGTGGCCGGAGCCATGAGAGCATACGGTGTTCCGCAGGCTGCGTTCCTTGCAGATGCCCTGGCGGACGATATCTGTTATAAAGGCGGCTTCGATCCTCTGAAGTTCCGCATGGATAACTGTGTTCCGCCGGGATTTGTCGCATCCAATGGAATAACGTACTACAGTTACAGTCTTAAAGAATGCATGAAGCGCGGAGCAGAGCACATTCACTGGGATGAAAAGAGGAAAGAATATGCGAACCAGACAGGACCTGTCCGCCGCGGTGTAGGTATGTCGATCTTTATGTATAAGGTTGGAGTTCATCCGATCTCTCTTGAGACATCCAGCGCCCGCATGATCCTCAATCAGGATGGATCGATACAGGTCGAACTGAGCGCGACAGAGATCGGACAGGGAGCAGATACAGTATTCTCCCAGATGGCGTCCGAGACGACCGGCATCACCATGGACCGCGTGTTTATCATTTCTACGCAGGATACGGATGTTGCGCCGTTCGATACCGGAGCATACGCTTCCCGCCAGAGTTTCGTCACCGGCAAGGCCGTGAAGAAATGTGCCCTGGAGCTTCGTGCAAGGATCCTGGACTATGCGTCCTACATGCTCGGCCGTCCTGCGGAAGAACTGATGATATACCAGAATAATATCTGTGAGAAGATTCATACCGGCGACGGCGCTCCGGCTCCGGACACAGCAGATCGTGAGAAGAATGCAGCTGAGAAACTGAAAGAGAAGCTTGCCCTGGGCGGAGCCTACATCGACAATACCCGCAACGACGGATCAAAGGGTGAGAGCGAGATCTACAAAGACTTCCTGGATGGGAATATCAAGGAATACGATATCCATGATCTGCCGAATGGTGAGGCGTCCATCCTGCGTGATACGGGCGTCGAAAAGGATGTGAAACCCGGAAAGGTTCTCCTGTCCATGGAAGAGCTGGCAATGAACGCGTTCTATTCGCTGGACCGCTCAGAACATATCACTGCGGAAGTCACCAGCCACTGCAAGGAAAACACATTTGCTTCCGGATGCTGCTTCGTGGATCTGGAGGTCGATATGCCGCTGGGCAAGGTGAAGATCAACAATATCGTCAATGTCCATGACTCCGGTACCCTGCTGAACCCGCAGCTTGCCGAGGCGCAGGTACACGGCGGCATGGCGATGGGCCTTGGCTACGGGCTGACGGAAGAGCTGCTCTACAACGATAAGGGCATGCCGCTCAACGACAACCTGCTTGATTTCAAGATCCCGACTGCGATGGATGTACCGGAACTGAATGTTGAGTTCATCCAGATGGATGACCCGATGGGACCCTACGGCAATAAGGCATTGGGCGAGCCGCCTGCAATACCGGTGGCGCCGGCAATCCGCAACGCGATCCTGCATGCGACCGGCGTTTCCATGAAGGAGATCCCGATGACCCAGCAGAAACTTGTAGCCGCGTTTAAGGAAGCAGGACTGATCTGAGAAAATACTGCTTACAAAAGCTGAGGAGAGAAGCCATGTACGATATCAGTAATTATTTTGAAGCGAGATCTGTCGAAGACGCGATCCGCCTCCTGCAGGAACATGAGGACGCGGAGATCATCAGCGGCGGAACCGATGTCCTGGTTAAACTCAGAAGCGGGAAGGGCGCCGGGGAGACTCTGGTAAGCATTCATGAGATCCCGGAACTGCACGGAGTAGACCGCCTTCTGGACGGCACACTTGTGCTCGGTCCCGCAACCTGTTTTACGGACCTCACAAATGATCCCATCATACAGGAATGCATTCCGTATCTGGGAGAGGCGGTTGACACGGTCGGAGGACCGCAGATCCGCAATATGGGAACGATCGGAGGAAATGTGTGCAACGGCGCGACCAGTGCGGACAGCGCTGCGACCATGCAGACACTCAACGCCATTGTGGTCCTTCAGGGGCCGGACGGGACCAGGGAGGTTCCGGTCACAGAATTCTATACCGGTCCCGGCAGAACCGTCCGGGAGCATGCGGAGGTCTGCATAGCGTTCCTGATCCGTCCGGAAGACTATCAGGGATTCACAGGCTGCTACATGAAGTACGGAAAGAGAGCCTCCATGGAGATCGCCACACTGGGATGCTGCGTAAGAGTGAAACTGAGTGAAGATAAGAAGACCATCGAGGAGGCACGTATCGGGTACGGCGTTGCCGCGCCGACTCCGATCCGCTGCAGAAATACGGAAGCTTTGCTTGCAGGAAAGTCAGTGGACGATCCTCAGATCTATGACCTGATCGGGGAGCATGTGCTCGAAGAGGTCAATCCGAGATCCTCCTGGAGAGCATCGAAGGAATTCCGTATGCAGCTGATCTCGGAACTGGCAAAGCGCGCACTGAAGGAAGCGATCGCGCGCGGAAAGGACGGTGGCAAGGATGCTTAATATAGTGCATATGACCGTCAACGGAAAGGAAGTTGAGCTGGCGGTAGATCCAAGAGAGAGCCTGGTTGAGACCCTGCGCGAGAAACTGAACCTGACCTCCGTGAAAAGAGGCTGCGGCGTCGGAGAGTGCGGTGCCTGTACGGTCCTGATCGACGGAGTTGCGATCGATGCCTGCCTGTATCTCACAATGTGGGCGGAAGGAAAGCATATCCTGACGACAGAAGGACTGAAGAGTCCGACCGGAGAACTGACTCCGATCCAGCAGGCATTTATCGATGAAGCTGCGGTTCAGTGCGGTTTCTGCACTCCCGGCCTGATCATGACAGGAGTGGAACTGGTCGAATCCGGAAGAAAATACACAAGGGAAGAACTCCGCAAACTGATCTCCGGCCACCTGTGCCGCTGCACAGGATACGAGAACATCCTGAACGCGATCGAGAAGGTCGTAGGAGTCGATTCCTGATATACGGATTGTTAAGAGTCCCGGGTCCCTTTTCACAGGGCCCGGGTGCTTTTTTGCAAAATCTTCGAACTCTTGACAGCAGACTGCCTTCATGGTACGATTTTTCTGTTTCACCACTTTATCGTGGTAAAGCGATACCACAGAAGAGAATCAGATAACTAACGGAGGTTTCATTTATGAAAAAGTATCTTGCTGGTATGCTGTGTGCTGTTATGGTAGTTTCCTCTCTGGGATTTGCTGCTATGGCTGACGAGACAGAATCTTTCGGAGTTGATGGTCTTGCGACAGAGGGGACGCTGGTCGTAGGCTTTGACGCGGAGTATCCGCCGTACGGTTATATGGATGATAACGGAGATTATACCGGATTTGACCTGGAACTTGCTGAGGCAGTCTGCCAGATCGAGGGATGGGAACTGGTCAAGACACCGATCGACTGGGATTCCAAGGATATGGAACTGAATTCAGGCAACATTGACTGTATCTGGAATGGATTTACCATGGACGGCAGAGAAGATTCCTACACCTTCTCAGTTCCGTATGTAGACAACAGCCAGGTTATCTGCGTATCCGATGATGCGGGTATTGCTTCTCTTGAAGACCTGGAAGGAAAGATTGTCGGCGTTCAGGCAGATTCCGCAGCACTTACACTTCTGGAAGAAGGCGGCGACCAGGCTGACCTTGCAGCGACATTCGGAGAACTTCAGCAGTTTGCTGATTACAATACCGCTTTTGCGGAACTGCAGGCAGGATCCCTGGATGCAGTTGCGATCGACGTAGGCGTTGCACAGTACCAGATCAAGGGCCGTGAAGGATATTCTATCCTGGAGGAGTCCCTGAATTCGGAGAAGTATGCGGTTGGATTCAAGAAGGGCAACCAGAATCTGGCAGATATCATCAATGATGACCTTGCGATTCTGTATGACGAAGGAATCTTCGATGAGCTGGCAGAAAAGTATGAGATCGCCGATATGGTATGCCTGGGCGAGAGCCTTGGATTCGAACTTGGCGATGACCTCGAAGTTGAGACTGAGACTGAGGCAGAGTAATCTGTGAGCCGGCCGTCTTGAAGGCGGCCTCTGTATAATCTGGGATATGGAGAACTGACAGGCTCATGAGGGAAGTCCCTGAGCCATGTCAGTTCTTTATGTAATAGAGACAGGATAATTGTTCGGAGGACATATGAGTTTTCAGGTAATGATGGAGCAGCTTGCCGGAGGACTGATGAAGTCGATCAGTATCTTCCTGCTGACACTGCTTTTCTCACTTCCGCTTGGCCTGCTGGTATCGTTCGGAAGGATGAGTAAGAACAGGATTATTCGGTCTGTCGTGTGGGTCTTCATATCCATACTGCGCGGTACGCCGCTGATGCTGCAGCTTCTTGCAGTTTATTTCGGACCGTACTATCTGTTCAACCTGAAGATCGGAAGCACGTGGAGATTTACAGCGATCATAATCGCTTTCTCCGTCAACTATTCCGCTTATTTTGCGGAGATCTACAGGTCCGGCATTGAGTCCATGCCCCCGGGGCAGTATGAAGCGGCGAAACTGCTCGGGTATTCCAGATCAAGTACTTTCATGAGGATCATATTCCCGCAGGTCGTAAAGCGCATCCTGCCGTCAGTGACCAATGAAGTCATCACTCTGGTCAAGGATACATCCCTTGCGTTTTCGCTTGCGTACGCTGAGATGTTTACGATCGCCAAGCAGATTGCGGCAAAGGAGACCAGCTTCATGCCGTTCATTGCGGCAGCGATATTCTATTATGTCTTCAATGCGGTGGTTGCGTTCCTCATGGAGCGGATCGAGAAAGCGCTGAACTATTACACCTGACGCGGGAGGAGAGAGCATTATGGCATTACTTGAGATGAACCATATCAGTAAGAGCTTCAGCGATCTCGAAGTCATCAAAGACATCTCGCTGAAAGTGGATGAGGGTGAGGTCCTGTCCATCATCGGACCTTCCGGATCCGGAAAGTCGACCATGCTCCGCTGCGCGACAATGCTGGAGACCATCGATAAGGGTGAGATCCGCTATCTTGGCGAGAGAGTCGCATGGGTAGAAGAGAACGGAACGAAGGTATATCCGAAGGGGGCGCAGCTTCGCAAAGTGTGTTCTTATTTCGGACTAGTCTTCCAGAATTTCAATCTGTTTCCGCACTACTCGGTCCTGAAGAATATCATGGATCCGATGGTGCACAACCAGAAGCGTGACAGGAAAGAGTCTGAGAAAGAAGCCCGGGCGCTTCTTGACCGCATGGGGCTTGCGGACAAGGCAGACGCATATCCCTGCCAGCTCTCCGGCGGACAGTCGCAGCGTGTGGCGATCGCAAGAGCTCTTGCGCTGAATCCGAAGATCCTGTTTTTTGACGAGCCTACCAGCGCCCTGGATCCGGAGCTTACCGGTGAAGTCCTGAAGGTCATCCGTTCTTTGGCAGACCTTCATATCGCGATGGTGATCGTCACTCATGAAATGAACTTTGCGAGAGGTATCTCGGACCATGTCATTTTCATGGACAAGGGAATCGTAGAAGTGGAAGGAACTCCTGATGAAGTGTTTGAAGCAGAGCATGTCAGGATGCAGGCGTTCCTGGGAAAACTGGAACACTGAAGAAAATATATACAGATGATATTGTAAAGAGAGCTTTCCGGAGTGGGGGCTCTCCTTTTTATATATTGGATACACATACAGAGGACCTCATAGGAGACTCGAAACCTGCCTGAGACACCCCTTGAAAATGAAAATACTGTATACTATAATACAATTCGCAGATTGATTGCGTTCAATTTAATTACAGAGATCAGCGTTTTCAGGTTTCTGTTTCTATTATTTTACAGAAGGAAGGGATACAGAATGGCAAAGATTGACATTATCTCAGGGTTTCTCGGAGCAGGAAAGACTACTCTGATCAAGAAACTGATCACAGACGTTTTTGCAGGGCAGAAGGTCGTTCTGATCGAAAATGAATTTGGCGAGATTGGAATTGACGGCGGGTTCCTGAAGGAAGCCGGCATCAATATTACAGAGATGAACTCCGGCTGCATCTGCTGCAGCCTGGTCGGCGATTTTGCCGAAGCACTGAAGAAGGTTGTGGAGCAGTTCCACCCGGATCATATCATCATCGAACCTTCAGGCGTTGGCAAACTGTCCGATATCCGCGATGCAGTGGAGCGTGTGGGTAAGGACTGCGATCTTGAGATCGGATCACTGGTCACAGTGGCAGACGTCAAGAAAGTCAAGATGTATATGAAGAACTTTGGTGAGTTCTACAACAACCAGGTCGAGAGCGCAGGCACGATCATCCTCTCCAGAACTCAGAATGCAACGAAGGAGAAGATCGATGAAGCGATCGCGATGATCCGTGAGAAGAATCCGGAAGCGACGATCATTACCACGCCGTGGGATGAACTGAGCGGAAAGACGATCCACGATGCTATGGTGCAGTCCGTCTCTCTGGCAGACCTTCTTCTGGCAGAGGAAGAAGAACATCACCATCACCATGATGACGATGATGACGAAGACGAGCATCATCACCACCATCATGACGATGATGACGAGGACGAGCATGAACACCATCATCACCACCATCACCACCATCACGACGATGATGACGAGGATGAGCATGAGCACCATCATCACCACCATCATGACGATGATGACGAGGACGAGCATGAGCACCATCATCACCACCATCATGACGACGATGACGAAGATGAGCATGAGCATCACCACCATGAGCATGAACATGAGGCGGATGAAAACGGAACAGTAATCTATCACTCCCATGATCATCATCACCATCACCATCATCACCATGGCGGACATGACGCGGATGAGATCTTCCAGAGCTGGGGAGCTGAGTCACCGAAGACATACACGGATGATGAGATCAGAAGCATCCTGAAGACTCTTGCGGATTCCACGGAAGATGAGTATGGATTCATTCTTCGCTCCAAGGGCATGGTTCCGCGTGAGGACGGCACATGGATCCATTTCGACATGGTTCCGGAAGAAACTGAGATCCGCACCGGTGCTGCAGACTATACCGGACGTATCGTTGTTATCGGAGCAGGCCTGAAGGAAGACAGGATCCAGGAACTGTTCGGACTGTGAGATATTTTAATTAAGTAGGAAGGAGAATGCGATCTGCAGACTCCTCACCTTCAATCCGTGAACCATCCGCACTTCGTGCGTATGCCGCATCTTCGATGCTCCTGTTCCCGGCTGAAGGGGAGGTTCCTGCTTTGCAGGACATAAGGAAAACTATGCCCGTCTGCTCTCATGCTGCGCATGCGGCAGCCGGTCCTGTTTTCCTCTGCCCTGCAGATCGCAACACTTGAATAACATGTTGGAAGTACCTGTATATGTGATCACCGGCTTTCTTGAGAGCGGCAAGACCACCTTCATAAAAGAAGTTCTGGACAGCCCGGATTTTGCAGACGGCGAGAAGACTCTGGTCCTTCTGTGTGAAGAGGGCGAAGAGGAATACGATGAGGCGCAGCTGAGCCGGCACAATATCTATATCGAGCAGATCGACAGTGAGGAAGACCTGGCTCCTGAAAAACTGGATATTCTCCACCGCAGGCATAAGCCCAGGAGAGTGTTTGTTGAGTTCAACGGCACCTGGGACGCGATGAAGTTTACATCCAGTCCCATGGCAAAGCGGTGGGAACTTGCCCAGATCATCACGCTGGTCGACGGCTCTACCTTTGAGGTGTACCTGCAGAATATGCGCCAGATGATGAGCAACATCTTCATGGATACTGAGCTGGTCATCTTCAACCGCTGCACGACAGATATGGATCTTCAGAAGTTCCGCAGGACTGTCAAGGCAGTGAACACCCAGGCGGTCACTGCGTTTGAGGACAGTGAAGGCCAGCAGATCGATATCGGCAAGGCACAGCCGCCTTTCGACCTGAATGCGGATCCGATCGAGATTCCGGATGAGGAGTATGGGCTCTGGTATCTGGATGCGATGGAGAATAAAGACCGGTATGAAGGAAAGACCGTTCATTTTAAAGGGAAGGTCATGATCCCGAATGGATTCCAGCCGAACAGCTTTATTCCGGGGCGCAATGCAATGACCTGCTGCGTCAATGATATCCGGTTCATCGGCTTTATCTGCCGATCCAGGCACACGGACAAACTGAGGCAGAAGCAGTGGATCGAAGTCACTGCCGAGGTGCAGTATGAGTTTGTTCCCGAATATAACGGAGAGGGTCCGGTGCTCCATGCAAAACACCTTAAGAGCACGGAGCCGCCGAAGGATGATATAGTCCTGTTCAACTGAATAGTAATACGGATTTTCAAGCCGAACTTGTTTAAATGACGCTTGCCCTTTGCTATCAAACGTTTTATACTTTAACCATGTTTGATACGCTTCGGCGGCGTCATTTTTGTGTGATTAACAATTAGAAAGGCGGGAAGAATTATGAAGAGAGTCGGACTTCTTACCAGCGGGGGCGACTGCCAGGCGCTGAATGCAACCATGAGAGGCATTGTCAAGGCACTTGCAAACAATCTGGATGAGCTGGAAGTCTATGGTTTTATCAATGGTTACCATGGCATGATCTACAGTGATTACAGACTCCTCACCAATAAAGATTTCTCCGGAATCCTGACAAAGGGCGGCACCATGCTTGGATCCTCCAGAACTCCGTTCAAGGATATCCGTAAACCGGATGAGAAGGGCTTGGATAAAGTTGAGGCCATGAAGCAGAATTATCATAAACTCCGCCTTGACTGCCTGTTTGTTCTCGGCGGTAACGGAAGCCAGAAGACTGCAAACCTTCTCAGTGAGGAAGGACTGAATGTCATTCATCTTCCGAAGACTATCGACAATGATATCTGGGGAACGGACATGACGTTCGGTTTCTACAGCGCAGTCAATATCGCCACAGAAGCGATCGACTGCATCCATACGACCGCTGCATCCCATAACCGTGTGTTCATCGTGGAAGTCATGGGACATAAGGTCGGCTGGCTGACCCTGTACGCTGGAATTGCCGGCGGCGCTGACGTTATCCTGATCCCGGAGATTCCGTATCATATCGACAAGGTCATGGAAGCGATCGACAATCGTACCAAGAGCGGTAAAGGCTTCACGGTCCTGGCGGTTGCAGAAGGCGCGGTATGTGCAGAGGATCTAAAACTCTCCAAGAAGGATTATAAGAAGAAGATGGAGAAGAATAATTATCCGTCGGTCGCTTATGAACTCGCGGACCAGATCCTCAAGAAGAGCGGCAATGAAGTCCGTATCACGGTTCCCGGCCATACCCAGAGAGGCGGAGCTCCGTGTCCGTATGACAGAGCTCTTTCCACCAGACTTGGCGCAGCTGCGGCGCAGGCATTCCTGGATGAAGACTTTGGCAAGATGATCGGTATCCGGAATGACAAGACTGTCCGCGTGAAACTGAAAGATTCCGCAGGAAAGCTGAAAGTCGTTGAGAAGGATGACCAGTTCGTACAGGAAGCAAAGAGACTGGGAATCAGTTTCGGTGACTGACCTGACAATATAACAGAGACTTGATGCAGAAGACCTTTGCAGACTTCAGAACAGTCTGCAGAGGTCTTCCTTATTTGGCTATGATTTTTATCCATGCTGGACGATTGGGGCCGGATAGAGTATTATAAGGAAACAGGTAACTGTGTATGCCGCGCCGGCCTATTACCGGGGCGGTATTTATCTCATTTTGTTTAAGAAGGCAGGGACTGGGTGAATTATCAGGCGCTTTATCGGAAATACCGTCCGCAGGTCTTCGACGATGTGAAGGGGCAGGAGGTTATCGTCCGAACTCTCCGCAATCAGGTCAGGACCGGGAGGATCGCCCATGCGTACCTGTTCTGCGGCAGCCGCGGAACGGGTAAGACTACGTGCGCCAAGATCATGGCGAAAGCGATCAACTGCGAGAACCCTGTAGACGGCAATCCGTGTACGGAATGTGCGGCGTGCAGGGCGATACAGGCCGGGATCTCCATGAATGTGATCGAGATGGACGCTGCTTCCCAGAGAGGTATCGACAATTTCAGGCAGATCATCTCTGAGATCGCGTATCCTCCCACAGACGGGCGCTATAAAGTCTATATCATAGATGAAGTCCATATGCTGACGAGTGAAGCGTTCAATGCGTTCCTTAAGACTCTGGAAGAGCCGCCGGAATACGCTGTCTTCATACTGGCGACTACAGATCCGCAGAGGCTTCTTCCCACGGTACTGTCCAGATGTCAGAGATACGATTTCCGCAGAATCCCGACAAAGATCATAGAGGACCGGCTGAAGGAAGTCCTGGATACAGAGGGGATCGAGGCTGAGTATGAAGCGGTCCACACGATCGCAAGACGTGCCGAGGGCGGCATGCGTGATGCCCTGAGCATCGCCGACCAGTGTGCTTCTTTTTTCCCGGGAGAAGTCCTCACCTATGACCACGTCCTGGAAGTACTGGGAACTGTGGACACGGATGTATACAGGAAGATGATGCGTTTTGCCGTCCGCGGCAATGCGGCTTCCCTGATCGGTCTGCTGGATGAGCTGCTTATGGACGGCAGAGACGTGCGGCAGATTGCTTCCGACTTTACCTGGTATCTCAGGGACCTGCTCATTTTCAAGGCATCAGCAGGCTCCGGCATGATGGAAGACCTGATAGAGGAAGACCGGGAGGAGATGCTGGAGGACTCGGAAGAGATAAATGAAAAACAGGTCATGTATTTCATTGAAGTGCTGTCTGACCTGTCCAATACACTGAGGAACTCGTCGAACAGAAGAGTCCTTACGGAGATCGCTCTGATCCGGCTGTGCAGGCCGCAGACATCACCGGGCAACATGGACGCGCTGATGAGCAGGATCTCCCTGATCGAGCAGAAACTGGAAGAAGGCGTTGTAGTGAGCGCAGGCACACTGCCGTCAGGCTCTCCTGCCGCCCCTGAAGGCGGGCAGGCAGGCGGGGAGGCAGAACCCGTCACCAGAAAAGAAGACATGGTCAAGGCGATCGCGCCTTCGCTGTTCCAGAAGATCGCTGCACAGTGGAAACAGACCATGAACTCGCTCCCGAAGGAGGGAACGCGGCAGGTGAGAGGACAGATCCTTGCCAGCTGCTGTGAACCGTTTTTCTCTCCGGACGATCCCGAGACACTGTATCTTCCGCTCAGCCGAAACTGGTATGATTCGCTTGCCTATGACCAGGATCTGCTGGATGCGGTCAGGAAAGCGATCGCGGACAAGTACGGAGTATGTCCGGAAGTGAGGTTTACGGATGCCTCTGACAGTTCAGTGAGAGGACTGATCAAAGTAGAATCAAAACAGGAAGAGTTGTTAAACAGTGGGGTGGATTTTCCCATAGATATTGAATAACAGGAGGTTGGCTATGGCAAAAAGAGGCGGATTTCCGGGCGGCATGATGCCGGGAAACATGAGTAACCTTATGAAGCAGGCACAGAAGATGCAGCAGAAGATGGCTGAACAGCAGGCAGCTCTCGAAGAGAAGGAGTATACTGCGAAGGCCGGCGGCGGAGCTGTGGAAGTAACCGTCAGCGGCAAGAGAGAACTGACTAAAGTCACGATCGATCCCGATGCGGTGGATCCGGATGACGTGGAGATGCTCCAGGACATGATCATCGCTGCAGCCAATGAAGCACTGCGTGCGGCAGAAGATGACGCAGCCAAGACTATGGGCGGCCTTGCCGGCGGCATGGGTTCAATGGGCGGATTCGGTTTCTGATATGGATTACTACGGAAGTCAGATCAATAATCTGATCGCACAGCTGGGCAGTCTGCCCGGAATCGGCCAGAAGTCAGCGCAGCGGCTTGCATTTCATATAATAAACATGCCGCAGGAGAAAGTGGAACAGCTTGCCGCTTCTCTGACAGATGCAAGGCAGCATGTACGCTACTGCAGAGACTGCGGTACACTGACCGATCAGGAACTGTGCCCGATCTGCGCGGATATGAAACGCGACCATCACACGATCATGGTGGTGGAGACCAGCAGGGACCTTGCGGCATATGAACGGACGGGACGCTATGAGGGCGTGTACCATGTCCTTCAGGGTGTGATCAATCCGCAGCTGGGGATCGGACCGGCAGATATCCGTCTGAAGGAACTCATGCACAGGCTGCAGGGGGACGTTGACGAAGTGATCATTGCGACCGGATCCAGCCTTGAGGGGGAGACAACAGCGATGTATATCAGCAAACTGGTCAAGCCCACAGGAATAAAAGTGACAAGGATCGCCAGCGGCGTCCCTGTAGGGGGCGACCTGGAGTACATTGACGAAGTGACTCTTCTCAGAGCGCTTGACGGAAGAGTGGAACTGTAACAGGCAACAGGCATACAGCAGGAACAGATATATGAAGGAGCGGTTTCAGAATCTCATAGAACTGCTTTCTTTTCGTACCATGTGGGACGATCAGGAAGAGGAAGATTGGGAAGACTATGACCGGAAAGAAGATTATGTGTCAGGGGATGAATATGCCGATGATACCCGCCAGAGGGCAGGTATCAGTGCAGAATTACTGTACATGATCATTGCCGCCATGGTGATCATTGCGGTCTTTGCATATACTGTCATGAGCCACCGGCACCTGTATACAGGCTATACGATCACAGACTCCTATGAAGTTGAGGACATCGTCGGAACACGATATGAGAAACTGGGAAGCGGATTCGTGAAATACGGATCGGACGGTGTCACATATGTCACCGGCAGAAATGAGACTAAGTGGAGTACTGCCTACACCATCGAGACACCGGTAACCAGTATCTGCTCAAACACGATGATGATCTTTGAGCAGCAGGGATATACAGTCGAGGTGTTCAATTCGGACGGAGTGCTCGGCTCTTATCAGACAGACTTTCCGATCATGCGCGCTGAAATAGCGAAGAATGGCGTTGCTGCCCTGATGCTGAAGGACGGAGAAGACGCCCGGATACGTCTGACAAGCACTGACGGAACTACACTTGCGGAAGTTAAGACTACACTGGAGGATCAGGGTTATCCGCTGGCAATGGATCTGTCATCAGATGCGCAGAACCTCATGGTCTCCCTGGCAAAGATCGGTTCCGGGACAGTGGACAGTTCGATCGCTTTCTATAATTTCTCATCCGCGGCACAGACCGATGATTCCCACCTTGTGTCTCTGACAGAATACCGGGATGAAATATTCCCGTATGTCTGCTATGCGTCGGATAAGATCCCGGTTGCCGCAGGAGATTCGGACATTATCACATTTACGACATCCAAACATCCGGATGAAAAGAAGTCCATACATATCTCCGGAGAAATACTGAGTGTGTTTAATGATGATGAATACATCGGAGTTATCCTGTCCAGCGATTCGGCGACGGAACGCTATCATATGATCGTTTATAACTACTCAGGAAAGATAACCGCGGATTATACATTTGCCCATGGATACTCGGAAGTTAAGATGGATTCCGGGGAGATCCTTCTGAATGACAGCGGGCACATCATGGCATTCACGCCGACCGGCGTGGAAAGACTTGACGCAGACTGCGACAGGCAGATCGCCGAGTTTGTAAAGATCCCAGGATTCCGCAAGTACACGATACTGACGAATTCCGGAATGTACCGGATCCGGGCAGAATAAGTAAACGGAGGATTTGATACTTTGAACGGCATTCCCATAGTACTGATCGTAACATGTATAATCATAGGACTCTGTACACTGTCAGGGTTTCTGTCAGGATTCGTAAATAAGATAGCGGGCATTGTTTCATTTATACTGGCGTGTGTTCTGGTGAGCCTGCTTCTTCCGACAATCACATCTGCTCTGCGTCAGACAGCAGTCTATACGACGATCCGCAATCAGTGTGAAGCAATCGGCAATAACCTCGTGAGAAATGTGGTTGTTGATTCGCTGGGAGACGGAACTTCTGCCATTTCAGACGGACAGTCTGTTGTGCAGGCTGTGACTGCTGATGACGGCAGTGGAAGACTGGACCGTGATAAGATCAAAGCAGAACTGCAGGCAAGAGGATATGATCCGTCGGTTATAGATGCACTCTCTGATGCAGAACTGGAGAGCTATGCTCAGCAGCTGATCGGGGCTACAGCCGGCGCTCTGTCTCCGGCATGGCTGATGTCAGCGCAGGGTACAGCGCCGTATTGCCTGCTTGTGTGCGGGAATGGCACAGCTTCGAATCCTGTTCTGTTGACAGATTCGACCGTGAATGCGGCTGCGGGAGAAACAGCTGGCACACAGAACGGCCAGTCACTCTTGTCACGGCTGACATCCGGGATGGACCGTTCAGAACAGATCAAGTTCATTGAGGACTTGCCGATCCCGGACTTCCTGAAAGAACAGATGGAAACATTTAACAACTCGACGGGCTATCAGAAGCTTGGCGCAACAGACTTCGGATCATATGTGATCAGCTATATCGCAAATCTGATTCTGAACATCCTGGCGTTCCTGGTCACTCTGCTGGTATCCTGGATTATCATCCGCCTGATCTTCGGAGCGCTGTCGGTATTCACGGCACTGCCGATCATCGGAGGCGTAAACCGGCTTCTCGGACTCGTTGCAGGATTTGTGCAGGGTATACTGATCGTGTGGGTGCTGTTTCTGATCATTTCCGTGTTTGCGTCGACTCCGGCAGGAAAGACGCTTATGGACGAGATAAACAATACTCCGGTACTGGAAACGCTTTACAATACCAATTTCCTTATGAAGAGCACAGCCAACGCTCTCAAGGGGATTCTGTAAGATAACCTCAAGGGATTTGTAAAATAAGTGAGGGGGCAGTTGTAATATGAACAGTATCAGGAAAAAGTCTGTCAGGAAGCTGTTGTTCCTGTCACTGATATGTATTCTTGCGCTGGCAGCAGCTATGCCTGCATCGGCAGCGAATCCAAAATGGAAACAGCTGAAGAGAAAGTATGCGGAGAAGAAGAACACTAACCGGCTGATTTTTGTAAAATACGAGGGCGGGACAAATGCGACTCTTTACATGTTTCGCAAGAAAACCCGCAGGAACGGAACTCATTACTGGAAGAAGTTTCTGAAATGCAAAGCATATGTCGGACTGAACGGACTTGGCAAGCAGCGCGAAGGAGACGTAAAGACGCCGAAAGGAACCTTCAGACTGACGGAAGGCTTTGGTATAAAAGAAAATCCCGGACTGAAAGGGCTGAAGTACACAAAACTGAACCGCTACCTGTACTGGTCCGGTGAGATGGGTACTTACAATACTATGGTGGACTCCCGTGTACTCGGACACGCACCGTCAAACAGCGAGCATCTGCTCTACTGCAATCCGGAATATAACTACGCCCTGAACATCAATTACAACAGGAAGCACATCTATAAAAAAGGATCCGGTATATTCCTTCACTGCATGGGCGCAAAAACATATACTCATGGGTGTGTTGCTGTATCTGAGATCAATATGATACGGATCATGAAGAATACAACGTCGAAGACAAGAATCTGTATCTATGAAAAATGAAAAATCAGATTGCTGAATTGACCAATCAGGCAGTGCAGACGTATAACGTCAGCACTGCCTAAAAATTTTTCTGATTTCTGAAAAATAGTATTGACATAAACCTGCCATAGTGGTAGATTAATCGAGTCGCCCGAAAAGCGGGCAGACAAAAGAGTTCCTTGATAACTGAACAGTGAAACGACCTTGAAGATTCTTAAAAGTTTTATTTTAAGGAACTGACCTTTAAAAACAGTAAGGACAAGGATAAGAAAAGTCAGCAGACGATTCTAAGACCTTGATCAAATTTTTATCGAGAGTTTGATCCTGGCTCAGGATGAACGCTGGCGGCGTGCTTAACACATGCAAG
>CADCII010000022.1 GCA_902801515.1 uncultured Lachnospiraceae bacterium | reverse complement strand
TGGATCGGCTCGGAGAATGCCAGGAGTTTGCCATTCTTATCGTGGGCAGCTACAAAGTAGTTATAGGTTCCCTTCTGCAGATTCTTCTGGGTATAACTTGTCCCGATGATGTCAATGGGCTCACTGTACTTCGAACCAGACGGTGCGGCAAAGATAACATACCCGGCTGCACCTGGAACTGCCTTCCACCCGATCTTGATGGATGTCTCATCGACCTTCTTACTCTTCAGCTGAAAACTATTGAACGCAGCGCCTGCTAAATCTTTGAAATACTTCTTATATAAACTATAGGTCTGGGATTCGGTATTATAAACAGGAACAAATCCCCATCTCTGTGCGTCAGTCCCATTCCCAATATAACCCTTTATGTTTGTTCCATTTTGAGTACTTCCATTATCGACATCTATATAGAGTCCGCTTCCCTTGCAGATAATGTTATAGTATCCGTCTCCGGCATCCTTTATTATCCATTTCTGAGCATCGGTTGAATTATTTGTAAAAATATTAATATTAGTGTTGGCAAGAGCACCATTTCTAAACATATCAATGCATTTCCCAGTGCCCTTATGCATGATCTGGTAATAACCATCTCCTGAGTACTTTACAGTAAATACTTGGTTTATATCATTTGCGTTTGAATACAATTGGATATTTGTGCCATCTTCACTGTGATTTCCAGTCACATCTATGCCCATGTCACTATTCAGCGCAGATACGATATGGTAATCCCCGTCTGCTATAGTCTGATCTTCACCGACTGCAATAAACTTCCATTTCTGGGCAATGTTTCCATTACTTACAAATGTTTTTATATTTGTGCCATTCTGAGCAATTGCTCCATCAACATCAAGGCATAATCCGCTGCATTTCGCCGTGATAGTCAAGTATCCTGCATCATCTGAAGGGTCTATTCTCCACATTTGAGCATCATCCGTATCATTGGGGCTATAAATATCAACATTTGTCCCATATTCCAGGCCTGCTCCAGCTACATCAAGAGATTTTCCTGAACTTTTGTGGGTTATCCTGTAAAAACCATTATCGAGGTATTTTACAGTAAATACCTGATTGGGATCAGTCACATTAGAAAACAACTGGACATTAGTGCCATTTGCAGAACCGTTAAGGGCCACATCGATTCCCATATTAGCATTTAGTGCAGAAACAATATGATAATCTCCATCCGACACGGTCTTGAAACCACCGCTTATTGGTGAACCCTGACTTGAAGGAAAATCTGGGCGTATATAAGTATAAGCATCAATATTATGTAAATTAGTAGTGACAGACATCTTGCCGTCATAGTTTTGCTCCGCGCAAACCATCTGAGAGCCACGAATCTCAGTTACAATAGCAGCATGATCGTTGCCATCACTGAGCCAGATTGCCACATCACCCGGCTGTGGAGAATCCGTATACTGCCATTCACTTGGGCAAAAATCTCCCCCGCTGCCATCCTGATCTGCATTCATCCAGGGAATTGCCTGACCTAATTCCTGATAATAGTAGCAGATTAAATCAAAGCACGGATCGTCAAGCCCACTATCTGGATAATCCAGTATCTGTCCTGCCTGGCTGTTTGCCCAGGCAACAGCCTGTGCCTGAGTATAGCCGTTCGTACCTGCATAAGCGACAGTGACTTGTAAACCTGAGATGAGCATAATAATAAAGAGATATCCGAATAGTTTATTTCTCTTAAGTATCATCTTTACCTCTCCTTTCACTACAGAACCTGTGCAAACAGATTATCGCACAGGATTAATCTAGTGTAAACAAAAATAAAAACACAGAAGTGTAATCAGGTTTATATTTCATAGTGAAGAAACTGGAACAGGCCGTTTGACTTGTGCATGGATTAATTGAGCAGGTGCGTATATACTTAAGTCAGAAACAAACAAAAACCTGGCCGAACAGGCTACAGTTCAACGGTTCTGTGCAGCAGCCTGTCGTCGCACTATGAGCCGCATCATTGAGGTGCGAGGAAAGAGGAGAACAATTATGAAACGTACAAGTATTATTATAATCCCTGTCATTTGTCTGATCCTGGCCATATTTGCTGCTGGCTGCAGTAAGAAGACTTCTGTGTTTGAGGTGAGCAGCAGCTCAGATACGCAGAGTTCAATTACCGCTGAATCTGCGAAGAAAGGCAGCAGTGCCCTCAGTCATATGACGATTCAGGGGAACAGCATCACTGTAGATGCTGATTTTGAAGATAACGGGAAGATCGGGGTTCGGTATGCACAGGGTGAATATGATGCGGATAGTTTTCCGGAAGATGCCCAGGAGATTACTGTAAGCGGAAAAGATTCGGCAAAAGTGGACGGCATTGATCCTGGCAGCTATACTGTTCTGGTGACTGCGACAGACGATCTGAACGGTACAGCCGTGATCCGGTGAGTAAACCGGTTTTATCTGATTTCCATCCGGAGAAGCAGCCTGCAGTGTGATGAAAGAGTAAGATCTATCTGCTTAGTACGTTTTGTAATGCTTCAGGCTCAAGGATTTCAATGTTTGGCGGAGCATATGATATGATCCCGGCCATTTCCAGCTTTTTCAGCTCCCGATGCAGAGAGGGCCGTGATACATTCATGATCATTGCCCAGTTGGATACAGAACGGGGTATCCTGATTATATGACTGCCGGACTGTCTTGCATGAAACAGCAGATAAAAGGCGGCTTTCTGCGCTATAGAGCTATAGGAGAACAGTTCCAGACGCTGCTGAAGCATATAGGCAGGGGTGGCAAGTTCTGTCATAAAGTTTTCCATGATCCGAAGATCCTTTTGCATGAGCAGAAGGATCTCCTCCCTGTGAAATATCATAATCGTGACTGGTTCCAGTGATATAGCATCACAAGGATATGTATGATTTCGGGAAAACACTGCAGCAGCTCCGATCATCTCTCCGGGATTACGGACAGTAACGTTAATCTGACTTCCGTTCGGGAATGGCTTTTGTGCCTGCACCCGCCCTTCCAGAACAATGCCAACCCTGTCTGCATTTTCCATCAAATGAAATATGGTTTCGCCCCTGGCATAGCATTGAACATGATGCGGCACAGCCTCAAGGTCATTGCGAAGCTCTTTTGCCGGGATGCCTGAGAACAGAATGCTTTTTTCAAGTACAGAGTAATCCATCGTCTTTCCCCTCCCTGATGAACTGCTTTAAGTATACACTTATTTGCGTCTAAGAGTGTATCTGCAGATACAGATTTTGGGTTTTGTTCTTGCTACAATGGTATCAGAACAAAGAAGGAGGATTTCACAATGATTCGTAAGATTATCCATATAGATGAGGAAAAATGCAATGGCTGCGGGCGGTGCGCTGAGGCATGTCATGAAGGAGCCATCGATATCGTAGACGGCAAGGCAAAGCTTATGCGGGAGAATTTTTGTGATGGCTTTGGCGATTGTCTGCCGAACTGTCCAACCGGGGCTATTTCATTTGAAGAGCGGGAAGCACCAGCCTATGATGAGGCAGCGGTGAAGCAGGCACAGGAGATAAAGAAAATGAGTGATTTGAAACATAAGGACCATGAGGGGGGCTGTCCCGGATCGAAGATGATGCAGTTTGTGAAGAGAGAGGCTGATAATACTCCTGTGACAGCCGGAAAGGGTGTCTCACGCCTCGCCCAGTGGCCCTGTCAGATTAAACTTGTACCGACGCAGGCCCCCTTCTTTGAAGGTGCAAAATTATTGATCGCTGCCGACTGTACGGCATATGCCTATGCGAACATGCATGAGGATTTCATGCGCGGTAAAGTCACAGTCATAGGCTGCCCGAAGCTGGATGCAGTGGACTATACAGACAAGCTGACGGAAATCATCCGCAATAATGATATCAGGAGCGTAACGATCGTCCGCATGGAGGTTCCCTGCTGCGGCGGACTGCAGCGGGCAGCAGAAAACGCACTGAAAAACAGCGGCAAATTTATACCGTGGCAGGTTGTGACGATTTCCCGTGATGGTAATATAATAGACTAAGTAAATAAGCAATGAGACATCCGGGTAAGGAGGGATCATATGATTAAGGTTGCTTTTTTCGACACGAAAGCCTATGATAAACCGTCGTTTGAGCATTACGGGCAGCTGCATGATATGCAGTTTCGTTTCCTTGAAACCAAACTGAACGAGGACACCGTGGAACTGGCCAGGGGCTGTGATGCGGTATGCGTTTTTGTGAATGATACCGTGAATGCGAAAGTGATCGATCAGCTCCATGGGATGGGTGTGAAGCTGATCGCGCTTCGTTCTGCAGGTTACAACAATGTAGACATTCATTCTGCGTATGGAAAGGTACATGTCGTCCATGTTCCGGCATATTCACCTTATGCGGTTGCGGAGCACGCCATGGCACTGCTGCTCACATCGATCCGGCGGATTCATAAGGCTTATATCCGCACGAGAGATTTCAATTTCTCTCTGAATGGGCTGACGGGGTTTGACCTTCACGGAAAGACTGTGGGCGTGATCGGTACCGGCAAGATCGGGCGGATCTTTATCGATATCTGCAGGGGCTTTGGTATGAATGTGATCGCCTATGATCTCTTCCCGGCAAAGGACAGTGGGATCAAGTATGTATCGTTGGAAGAGCTGTTTCGGAGCAGTGATATCATCTCACTGCATTGTCCGCTGACTGACGAGACAAGGCACATGATCAATGCAGATGCTATTGAAACGATGAAGAAGGGTATCGTCATCATCAATACTTCCAGAGGCGGACTCATTGACACGGAGGCACTGCTGGAAGGCATCAAAGCCCGTAAAGTCGGTGCGGCCTGTCTGGATGTCTATGAGGAAGAGGCGGACATCTTCTTTGAAGACCGCTCCGGTCATATCCTGAATGATGAACTGCTTGCCCGTCTGATCTCTATGCCAAACGTAATCGTTACATCTCATCAGGCCTTCCTGACAGAGGAAGCACTGAATAACATCGCGGAGACAACCGTTAACAACATTCTGTCTTATTTTGAAAATGACGGTTTGTGTGATAATGAGCTCTGCTATCGCTGCGGTAATATTGAGCGGTGCAAGAAAGAGCGTAAGGAGAAGTGCTTTTAATACGAACTTGTCCGGAAGTATTTTCCACGAGTGAGGATGGCGTTACTGTTGCCATTGATATAAATAAAACCAGGGAAACAATGCAGGCCAATTGTTTCCCTGGTCTTTTTTCGGGATTTTTTCCGAGGGGTCTTCTCAAAATCGGTCAACGGAATTAACATGTCATTAACCGATTCGGTTAACGGGCAAAAGTACGCCAATGGAGAACTTGTAAACAAGCAGAAACAGCATGAAAGAGGAGACCATGAATCCGAAATTCTATAATCTGCCGGAAGAAAAACAGCAGGCGATCATCAACGCCGCATACAGGGTGTTTTCACAGAATTCCTACAAGAACAGCCCCATGAGCGAGATCGCGTCTCTGGCAGGGATCAGCAAGTCCCTGCTGTTCCACTATTTCAGCAACAAGAAAGAATTGTATCTGTTCCTCTGGGATAAATGCGCCGAGACGACGATCGAATACCTGACGAAGTTTGGCTGCTACGGACAGACGGAACTGTTTGAAAGCATGGAACGGGGAATGCGGGCAAAGATGGAGATCATCCGCTGCTACCCGGATATGGGGACCTTCACTATAAGAGCATTTTATGAGAAAGATCCGGAGGTATGTGCTGATGTCCAGGACAGCTATCACAGATATTTCAGCGTGAAGGCGGACATGACCCGCCTGAACCTGGATCCGGACCAGTTTATCCCGGGCCTGGATATCGGGATGATGTACCGGGAGATGTACTGGGCGTCAGAAGGATATCTGTGGGAAGTGATGCAGAAAGGTGATGTGGATATCGGGCAGATGGAGAAAGATTTCAGCAGGATGATGGATTTCTGGAAAAGTGTCTATCTGCGCAGGGAGGAATGACCATGGAGGCGATCCAGACAAAGGACCTTACAAAAATGTATGGTAAGGCAAGAGGAATCATCGAATTGAACCTGGCTGTTGAAGAAGGTGAACTGTTCGGGTTCATCGGACCCAACGGTGCCGGGAAATCGACCACGATCCGAACGCTGCTGGGACTGATCTCGCCTACATCAGGAAGCGCAAGTGTCCTGGGGAAGGATATTACGCTCAACAGGGAAGAGATCCTGGCGCAGACCGGATACCTTCCTTCGGAAGCGCTGTTTTATTCCGGCATGAGGGTCCGTGATATCCTGAAACTGTCCGCCGATCTGCGGAAAAAAGACTGCAGGCAGGAAGCGGAGAAACTGTGCGACCGTCTGCAGCTTGATCCGTCCAGAAAGGTGGATGAGCTTTCATTTGGCAACCGTAAGAAAGTGGCGATCGTATGTGCACTGCAGGCCAGGCCGAGACTTCTGATCCTGGATGAACCGACCGGCGGCCTGGACCCGCTCATGCAGCGGGCATTTTTCGATATCATACAGGAGAGGAACCGGGAAGGGGTGACAGTGTTTCTTTCCAGTCATGTCCTGTCAGAGATCCAGCGCAACTGCAGCCGGGCAGCTGTGATCCGGGATGGCAGGATCATTGCCTGCGGAAGCGTGGAGGAACTGGCAAAGACCAGCGCAAGGCGTGTATCCGTACATGGAAGAGTGAATCTGGAAAAACTGGACGGAATCAAAGATCTTCACTATACCGAGGACTCTGTAAGCTTTCTCTATGGAGGGGATATGAACCTGCTGCTTGGAAGGCTGTCGGAAGGTGACGTCAGTGATCTGAGTGTATCGGAGCCGGATCTTGAAGAGATCTTTCTTCACTATTACCAGGAAGGGGGCGGGACGCAATGACAATCATGAAACATGAACTGCGCCAGGGAAGGACGTCTTTTCTGGTCTGGACCGCAGCAATCGGCATATTGATGGCAGTCTGCATATGCCTGTTCCCGGAAATGAAAGGTCAGATGGAGGGGATCAGTAAACTGTTCGCCTCCATGGGAGCATTTACAGCTGCGTTCGGTATGGACCGGCTCAACTTCGGGTCGCTTCCCGGATATTACGCCATTGAATGCGGCAATGTTCTGGGGCTTGGCGGGGCTTTCTACGCCGCTCTGTGCGCCGTTGATATCCTCAGTAAGGAGGAGAGAGGCAGGACAGCAGAATTTCTGCTGACCCATCCGGTAAGCCGTGCAAAGATCCTGGCCGGAAAACTGGCTGCAGTACTCCTGCAGATCACAGTTTTGAATGTGATCATCTATATCGTTTCCGTTATGTCAGTGATGATAATCGGAGAAGCGGTTCCCTGGAGAGAACTGAATCTCCTGCACCTGGGATATTTCCTCATGCAGCTGGAGATTGCATGCATCTGCTTTGGAATCTCAGCTTTCATGCGAAAGGGGAGTATGGGAACAGGCCTTGGACTGGTCGCGATCCTGTATTTTATGAATCTGATCGCCAATATCTCAAAGTCGGTGAGATTCCTTAACTATCTGACTCCTTTCGGATACTGCACGGGGGCGGATATCGTATCTGCCGGAAAACTGAACCTGGGCATGGTCGCGGTCGGAATAGTAATCAGTGCGGTGGGGATCATTGCCGCTTTCGTGAAATACATGCACAAGGACATACAGGCCTGATCAGGAGGTCCTGTCAATCATATGAGCTTTCCTGCAAAATCCTTCGAAAAAGTATTGACTCTTACGCTGCGTAATAGTTTATTCTGAGCATGTCTTGAAGATGGAGGATATGCATATGATGACAGTACATGAAGTGAGCAGGCTTGCCGGGGTGAGTATACGCACCCTGCAGTATTATGACAGGATCGGCCTTCTGCGTCCGGCAGGATACACCGATGCGGGATACAGGCTGTATGACGATGCACAGCTGGAGCGCCTTCAATGCATTTTACTGTTTCGTGAACTGGAATTTCCGCTGAAAGACATAATTGCAATCATGGACAGTCCGGATTTTGACAGAAGCAAAGCGCTTGAGCAGCAGATAGAGCTTCTCAGGCTGAAGAAGGAACACATAGAAAACCTGATGAACTTTGCGCTTGGAATAAAGCTGACAGGAGTGAAAAATATGGATTTTAAAGCATTTGACAGAAGTAAACTGGATGAATATTCCAGACAGGCAAAAGAACTGTACGGCAATACGCCGGAATACAGGCAGATGCAGGAGAAAATGAAGAACAGATCGAAGGAAGAGGACAATCTTCTGGCTGACCGGTTTATGCTGCTCTTTAAAGAAGCCGGCAGCATAAAAGATTCAGATCCTGCATCACCTGAGGCGCAGGATCTTGTTAAGAGGATACAGGATTTTATCACTGAGAATATGTATACCTGCACCACCAGGATTCTGAGGGGGCTCGGAAAGATGTATTCCGGAGGGGGAGATTTTACTCAGAATATCGATGAGTACGGCGGCGCAGGCACGGCAGATTTTGTCGACAGAGCAATTCAGATCTACTGTGATAAAGCGGAATAAAGTGCTGATTCATGAGTTTTGACTTGCCCATTCGAGGTATTCCTCTACGGACATGGATCCGATGCTTTCTGAGTCGGGGTTATATTCAGAGGCATTGATTGTGATCATCCAGGAACCGGAAGGAAGATTGACATAAGGTACCTGCTCAGAACTGTCCTCATCGGAATTAAAAGTCATGATTGACCATGAATGCTCTCCGCCGAAAGCATCTCCGGGCCCATACCACTCACTTCCGTCAGTGCTCCTGATCATAAATGTTCCGGAGGGGAGGTAGACCGTTGCCTCTCCGCTTCCGCTGATGAACAGGCTGGAAATGACTTCATTTTCCAGTGTACAGATGTCAACCTGCATGGCGGTTTCTTCATCGCCGTTTCTATGAACGACCAGTTCCACATCGGAACCCTGGATGTTCTGGTTCTGGTAGACTTTTCCATTTTCCGGCCATGGCAGGACACACCCGGCAGCTTTTTCTTCCCAGTCGCCCCAGGCACTTTCTTCATATCTGAGCTTTGCCAGATAATTCTGTCCCTTCAGTTTCAGGACATTCGCACGATGATAATCAGCTTCGCCGCTGTCTGTGATACCGAGTGCGGATGCAGCCATCGCCTCATCCGTATCAAGGAGCAGATATTTCAGAAGCTGCAGATAAGTATCTCCATTGACACTCTCTGTTATCTCCAGCCCAAGTGCTTCCTGCACCTGGTGCAGACCTTCAAATGTCATATTGCCAGCGGCACCGTCTGCTACAAGATTGCGTCCGAATTCATTCAGTGTTTCCTGAAGTCCTTTCGCTGCGTCAGAATGGGTTCCGTTTACGATCTCTTCTCCCTGAGAGAGTGCTTCAAAGGTTGACCGGAAGATATCATTGCCAAGCGCCTCTAGAATCTGGTCCTCGGAGATATCTGGAGCATCTGATCCATATACTTTCGGAGCATAGTCTTCAGGACTCTGTGCGTTCAGTTGATTCGCAATATAGCGCATTGCGTCCTCTGTTTTCATTTCCCCGCTGGCACCGGTGCCAAAAGCGGCATAGATTGTCTGCGGGGGCTCGGTTGTCGCCACATCGTAGATTCTGAATCTCTTCATCTGATGCAGGTCGATTACGGCAACCTCTGTTGTTGTCCGGTTCGCAGCTCCGCCGGTCGTGTAATTGCCTACCCAGGTATATTCCGGATAGACCAGGATGGCGGTATCCGCCTCATCCAGTATTTTCGCAAGCCTTTCCTGCGGCAGGCACTCCATATGGTTTTCATCATTCGGAGCATGCCATGAGATATCCGGGTGATCTGTTGTCCGGTTCTTAAACAAGGCAACTACGACCTTCGCACCATAATGAGGATCTGCATCGATCACTTCGACCTGATCTTCAAACAGTGTTGAGCACAGATCGACCAGCTTCAGTCTCCCCTGCTCCTGCTCCTCAATGTAGGGATTTTCAGTTTCCGGGACAGGTGCTTCTGTGACAGGAGCTTCGGTTTCGGTAACAGGAGCTTCTGTGGCAGGAGTTTCGGTCTCGGGAAGAGGAGTTTCTGTGGCAGGAGCTTCGGTCTCGGGAAGAGGAGCTTCTGTGGCAGGAGCCTCGGTTTCTGGAACCGTAGCCTCAGCTACTGGCTCTTCAGTCTCAGACTGTGCAGTTTCTTCTGCAATTGATAAGCCTGTACAGTCTATCCACATAGCCGGGCGGACAGCTATGATGGAACTGTCCACATTATCGCCGGATGTATAGAAATCTCCGTCAGAATAAAGATTTGCTGCATAAGAAGCATCGTATCCCGGAGTGCGGGCCCAGGGACAGCAGATGTTCAGATCACCGTTTACATACGCCCCCATCGCTATTGTATAGTCTGTCGGTTTACATATTCTGTCATCGGCTGAATCAAAAAGTTCTCCGTATTCTTTAAGACTCAGCACAAAGACCTTGTCCTTTGTATCGTTGCCCGGGTCTGTATCATAGTCAGGGTTGGGATCAGCCGTGACAGTTACAGTCTGAATACGGGAGATCTCATCATCTGTAAATGCACTGTGCAGGAAGGAGTCATTCAGCCATGCCCTCAGGGAGCAGTTCTCCCACGTAATATCAGTGTATTCCTGATTATATGGCTGACAGTCCAGAGCGTCGCAGCTTATGATAAGAGCTTTGTCATTTTCCTTTTTCAGGATTCTCCATGAGATAGACTCCGTGCCGTCAGAGATATCATTATCCTGCTCATAGGATCCGAATACGATGATATCTTCTGCATCCTCATCTTCAGGTTCTTCTGAATCCCCGGCTGCAGGATCTTCTGTTGGTGCCGCGGCAGACTCTCTTGATGCGCCGCAGTTGCTGCAGAAGTTGCCCGAGGCATCAGCTCCGCACTGCGTACAGAGCCAGTTGTCCTGCTCTGCACAGGAGGGAACTGAGTGTGCTGTGATCAGGATCAGTATCAGAATCGCAGTAAAGAATCTCTTCATAAAAGCCTCCTCGCATATTAACGTTTTCTGCAGTAACAGTTGAAAGGTATGTTCGGTGACAATGGATAGTGTTATGTTTTGTCGGAAGATGATTATAAGCGATGATTAAGATGTAAAATATAAGTGAAAATGTTTCTCTGTAATAAGATCAACTTTATTCTATTATATAGCATATGCCGTATTATTTATGCACAAATAATTCATGAAGCATCTGGTTTCGGGAGGGTGTTATCTTGTATTCTGTGCAGGACAGCAGGATTTGCATCCGGAGGATGGCAGAACTTATGCTGACCCTGGGCAGATTTGTATAATCTGCCTATTAATGCATCTTGTAACGGTAAGATGTTCAAACGATTGACTAACAAAATGACGCATGCTATGATTTGGTTGGAGAGAAAAAGCATATGACATCATTAAAAGACGTGGCACAACTTGCAGGTGTATCGCCCAGCACCGTTTCCTATTATCTGAACGGGAAAAAGAAAGTCCGGCCGGAGACAGCCGAGCGGATTCTGGCTGCCGTCAGGGAACTGAATTACCAGCCGAACCTGATTGCGCGCAGTCTGAAAATGCGGGTGACTCATTCAATCGGGATCGTGGTCTCTGATCTGTCGAACATTTTCTATCTGGACATCTTGTCCGGAATGGAGAATGTTCTGCGAAGCAGAGGATATTCCAGCATCGTATCGAATTCACGCAGCGACGGACAGATCGAGAAGGAGAACCTGCGGGAACTGACCAACCGGAATATCGACGGTGTAATCCTGCTGGGGACCGGACAGAATGTCGCTCCGAAATGCAGTGAATACGGGATTCCGATCGTCAGTGTTGACCGGATCGGGTCTGAAGAGACCTTCACAGTTTCTGTGGATAATGTCCAGGGCGGTTATCTGGGAATGAAATTCCTGATCCGCAAGGGAAAGAAGAAAGTAGCTTTTATCGGATTTCCGCAGAGGATCTCTCTGGCAGAACGATATGAAGGCTGTAAAAAAGCATGTGTGGAAGCCGGACTTGACCCGGAGCAGAGCCTGATCTATTACGAGACACAGATCAGTCCGGAGCATGGATATAAAGCGGTCATGGACCTGTTCTATGACGGGAGGCTGGATACGTGTGACGCGATTTTCGCAGGTGCTGACTTTGTCGCATACGGTGCACTTAAGGCTCTGCATGATCTGGACATCGATGTCCCCGGACAGATCGGTCTGATCGGGTTTGATGACCTCGCGCTGTCACAGTTTACGATCCCGGCGCTTACGACTGTACAGCAGCCGAGATTTGAAATAGGAGAAAAAGCAGCGTCCATGCTGCTGGATATGATTGACAAAAAGGACGCTATAAACAGTGTTAAGCTGAAACCGGTGCTGGTTGTGCGGGATTCTGTCTGAGATCCCGCACCGGCTTCGGGGTGAAAGATGAGCGCCCTGTTTTTTTACGGAATTAGTCAAACGATTGACCTGTTATGCGGAGGTAATGAATTGTGGGAGAACTGTTGCTGAGAATGGAAGGTATCAGCAAGGCTTTTCCAGGCGTGCAGGCCCTGAAGGATGTCAGCCTGAACGTCTATGCCGGCGAAGCCATGGCACTCCTGGGCGAGAACGGCGCGGGAAAAAGCACTCTGATGAAGGTAATGACAGGGATCTATACCAGGGATGAGGGAACGATCACCTACGGAGGACGGGAGGTTGCTTTCCGGAATTCCAGGGATGCAGCCGAGCAGGGGATCAGCATCATCCATCAGGAACTGAATCTGATCCCTCACATGAAGATCTACGAAAACATCTTTCTCGGCAGGGAGATCAAAAACGGCAGAGGCGGCCTGAACAAGAAGGCAATGATTGCCAGGACGAGGGAACTGCTCGATTCGATCAATGTCTCTCTGGATCCGGAGAGAGAGATCAAGGGACTGTCGATCGCCATGCAGCAGATGGTGGAGATTGCGAAAGCACTCTCCCTGGATGCCCGCATCATCATCATGGACGAGCCGACAGGCGCGCTTCCGGATGAAGAGGTTGACAGCCTGTTCAGAATCGTGCGGGATCTGAAGCAGAAGGGAAAGGGTATCGTCTATATCACCCACCGCCTGAAGGAAGTATTTGAGATCTGTGAGAGAGCCACGGTTTTCCGCGACGGACAGTATATCGATGAAGTGCCTGTCAGCGAACTGGATAACGAAAAACTGGTCAGCATGATGGTTGGCCGTAAACTGACGGATCAGTTCCCCTATGTCGATCCTCTGGATACGGATGAGACGATTCTTCAGGTAGAAAATCTGTCCAACGAATATGTAAAGGATATCTCATTTGTCCTGAAAAAGGGGCATATCCTCGGAGTTGCGGGACTGGCCGGCGCCGGACGGACGGAACTTGCCAAAACGATCTATGGCGTCTATCCGCATGAGACAGGAAAGATCCGGCTCAAAGGCAGCGATGTTGAGATCCGGAATCCGAATGACGCGATCGGCAAAGGCATCTTCTATGTCTCAGAGGACCGAAAAGGAGACGGCGTCATTCTGGGCAGCGATGTGAAGACGAACATGACGATTTCCTCTCTGTCCAAATTCACTTCCGGGACCAGGATCAATAAGAAGAAGGAAAATGAAGTCTGTGAGCAGTACCGGAAAGACCTGAACGTCCGCACTCCGAGTCTGCGCCAGCTGGTCAGGAACCTGTCCGGCGGGAACCAGCAGAAAGTCGTCATTGCAAAGGCGCTTATGTCGGAGCCGGATGTGCTGATCCTCGACGAACCGACCAGAGGAATCGACGTCGGCGCGAAGAAAGAGATCTATATTCTGGCGAACCGGCTGAAACAGGAAGGAAAGGCAATCCTGCTCATTTCCTCTGAGATGCCGGAGGTGCTGGGGATCAGTGACGAGATTCTGGTCATGCATGAAGGCAGGATTAAGGGAACACTGACCCGGGAGGAAGCGACACAGGAAAAGATCATGAGCATCATTATGTCTCAGTCATGAAATGATGGGAGAGAACACTATGAATACAAAAAAGCTTTCTGAAATCTGGGCTAAATACAGACCGGTACTGATCATGATCGTGTTCATCATCGTGGCAGAATGTCTCAGCCGGAAGTTCCTCACGGTCAATAATATTATGAATGTTCTGAACCAGACATCCATGAACGCGATCCTGGCACTTGCTCTGACAACCGTTATCCTGACAGGCGGGATCGACATCTCAGTCGGGTCCACTCTTGCTTTTTCCGGTGCTGCAGCTGCATGGCTTCTCAGAGCCGGGCACAGCACGGTCCTCGCTGTTATCGTGGCGCTGGTGATCGGCGTGGCGATCGGAACGCTGAACGGCATATTCATTTCCAGATGGAACCTGCAGCCGATGATTGTTACTCTGGCGACCATGTCGATCTTCAGGGGTACCACATATCTGCTGACGACCGGCTCTCCCATCAGTGTAAGCAACCCTGCGTTTAAGATGATCGGCGGGGGCAAACTCTTCGGTACAATCCAGGTACCGATCATCATCCTTCTGGTCCTGGCTGTCATCATGCATTACGTCCTGAACAATACGCCATTCGGACGGCATATTTACTCGATAGGCGGCAACGAAGAAGCAGCCTATCTCTCTGGTGTAAACACGAAAAATGTCAAAGCTGCTGCTTATGCAATCAGCGGACTTCTGGCCTCTGTGGTCGGAATCATCATGACCTCCAGGCTTTCCTCCGCGCAGCCGCTGGCAGGGCAGTCCTATGAGATGGATGCCATCGCTGCTGCGGTCATCGGCGGAACTTCGCTTCGCGGCGGCCAGGGCAAGGTCGTGTTCTCCATTGTCGGCGCGCTGATCATCGGTATGCTGAACAACATTCTGACATTGCTGGACGTCAGTACTTATTATCAGACGGTAATTAAGGGCATCGTCATCCTGATCGCAGTCATGATCGACGCCAAGTCCAACTGATCTGCTTCATCCTGTATTTACCACCCTTCAAGGGCGATAAAGAGATCTATCAGTTACACGTAGTACATGCAACACAAACACAGAAAGGAAGGAAGACACATGAGAGCAAAGAAAGTATTGGGTATTGTTCTGGCCGGAACACTTACATTATCTGCCATGAGTATGAGTGCGATGGCTGATGAGGCTCCGCGGATCGCGCTTCTGATGGCCTCCATGACCACTGAATTCTTCGTACAGATTGAAGCAGAGGCCAGGGCTTATGCAGAAGAAGTCGGAGTCGATCTGGAAGTCTATACCTGCGACAACGACTCTGCCAAAGAACTTGCCAACATGGAGACGATCCTGAGTGATGCTCCGGATATCATTCTGTACACGCCAAATGACTCGGATGCTGCCACAGTCTGTGTAGAAAAGGCAAATGAAGCAGGTGTTCCGGTCATCACATTTGACCGCGGATCCAACGGAGGCGAAGTTGTCAGCCATATTGCTTCTGACAATGAACTGGGCGGCGAGATGGCCGGCGAATACATCAGGGAGATCTTCCCGGATGGCGCAAAGGTTGCTGAGCTGCAGGGTATCCTTGCAACGAACGTAGCACAGCTGCGCGGCGCAGGATTCAACAAGATCATTGACGAGACTGACAATCTGGAACTGGTTGCTCAGCAGAGCGCAAACTTTGACAAGAGCGAAGGCATGACAGTATTCGAGAATATGCTTCAGGCTCATGATGAGATCGAAGCAGTGTTCGCGGCAAACGATGAGATGGCGCTCGGTGCAATGGAAGCCTGCAAGGCTGCCGGCCGTGATGACATCAAGATCGTCGGATTTGACGCCTCTCCGGACGCTGTTGTAGCTGTAGAGGCTGGTGATATGGCCGCTACCATCGCTCAGCTTCCTGTCAAGATCATCGACACCACGATCGATACCGCAATTGCATATCTGAACGGTGAAGAGGTGGAGAAGGAAATCGGCGTCGAGCTGCAGCTGGTTACCCAGGAGTCTCTTGCAGCAGAAACCGAAGCGGAATAATCCTTTTTGAAAATGTGTGTGGACAAAGAGTCGCTTGGCGGCTCTTTGTTCTCTTACAGGAAAAAAGACAGGAGAATCTGTATGAAGATAACGAGATTTGCTGACTCACATGCGTCCCTGTTCTGTCTGACCAACCGCAGCGGTATGGAAGTCACTGTGACAAGTATCGGAGCGACTCTTGTCAGCATCCGGGTGCCGGACCGCAGCGGGAATCTGGTGGATGTGTTGTTGGGATATGACAGTCCTGCCGGCTATTATGCGAATGCGTCAGCTCATGGTGCACTGGTCGGAAGATATGCCAACCGGATCGGCGGCGCTCAGTTCGAACTGAATGGGAAGACCTGGCAGCTGGATGTAAATGAAGGCGCGAATGTTCTCCATGGCGGAAATGACAAGTATTTCCACCGTGACTGGATGGCTGAACCGGACGAAGAGGGCAATCAGGTTTCATTTACGCTGTACAGCCCGGATCTGGATCAGGGCATGCCCGGAAATGCGAAGATCCGGGTGACTTATTCTCTGGATGACGATAACAATCTGGGGATTGTGTATGAGGCGGTATCCGACAAGGATACTTATTTCAATCTTACAAATCACAGTTACTTTAATCTGGACGGCCATGGAGCCGGCAGTATCTACGAGCAGGAACTGATGCTGGATTGTGACCGGTTTGCCGCAATCGACAGCGCATTCATTCCAACCGGTGAGCTGCGTGATCTGAAGGGAACGCCTATGGACTTTACCGTCAGCAAACCGATCGGAAGAGATATCGACGCCGACTATGACCAGATCCGTCTCGGAAACGGATATGACCATAATTATGTGATCAATGCACCGGGATTTGAGAAGCCTTTCGCAGTCGCCAGGTCCAGCCGGACAGGAATCGTCATGGAGGTCTATACAGACCTGCCCGGCGTACAGTTCTACAGCGGCAACAACATGGGAACCGACACTGGAACAAAGGATGGAGCGGACTATGTCTTCCGCGGCGCGTTCTGCCTGGAGACACAGTACTATCCGGACACACCGAACAAGCCGCAGTTCCCGTCCAATCTGTTCCATGCCGGAGAGACATTTTCTTCAAAAACAGTATACCGGTTTTACGCGGAGTGACAGAAAGCGGGATAGAGAGAGGAGCGTATGAATACATTTTCAATTGAAGGAAAGGTAATGGTGATAACCGGCGGCACCAACGGAATCGGGCGTGGGCTGGTCGATTATTTCACAGAACAGGGAGTAACGGTCATTGCGATCGGCAGCAGGGAAGAGACCGTGCAGAAACTGCGCGATGACTATGCCCGGAGCGGACGTACCATAGATGCCCGTGTACTGGATGTAAGGAAAGTACCCGGGATTGCACCGGTCTTTGATAAGATTGCGCAGGATTACGGGCGGATCGATGTTCTGATTAACTGCGCCGGTATGGGACATCCGATCCCTGCCATAGAGGTGACGCAGGAAGACTGGGACACGATGATGGATCTCAATCTGCGCGGCGCATTTTTCTGCTCACAGGCTGCTGCCCGGCATATGCTTAAGGAAAAGAGCGGACATATCGTCAATATCACATCGCAGATCTCGCTTGTCGCGAATGAGGGGGAGACTGTATACTGTGCTTCAAAGGGCGGCATGAATCAGATGACGCGTGTGCTGGCGCTGGAATGGGGCGCACAGGGCGTGATCGTCAATGCGGTAGCGCCGACCTTCACCTATACCCCCGGAACTGCGGAGCACCTGGACCAGCCGGAGTTTCGCGCCTCCGTACTCGCCAGGATCCCGCGAGGCGAGCTTGGAACGATCGACGATATCGCCAGCGCAGTACACTATCTGGTGAGCGGGCACGCGGATATGGCCAGCGGATCAATCCTGGTGATCGACGGCGGTTGGACGAGTGTATAAGATCTGGCGCGGCAGATGCTCAGATGCTTCTGAGAAAGGAAGACATGGAAAGAAATATTAATATACTGCTCAAGCAGGAAGAGATGCTCCGGTTTGATACATTTGACAATGAATCCGCGTACGCATTGGGCTGTTTCATGGTACAGCGGGCGAAAGAATTGTCGCTGGATGTAGCGCTGTCGATCCGATCGTCGGATGGAGCAGTACTCTTTCAATATCTATGTGACACAGCTACCGCGCTGAATGACAACTGGCTGCGGCGTAAGGCGAACACAGTAATAAAGATGGGCGCAAGTTCCCTGCGCGGAACGTATACACTTGAGAGTAACGGAGAAACCATCGAAGATAACGGACTGTCCAAAACAGATTATGCACTGTGCGGAGGCGGCTTCCCTGTACGGCTCAAAGGAACGGAGCATGTGATCGGAGCAGTGTGCTGCTCCAACATGTACCATATCGCGGATCACGAATTTGTAGTGGACCGGCTGAGGGAGTATCTGAACTGCCCTGAGGCACCATCCTATCCGTACACGAAGCCCTGCTGATTATATCTAAGATTGAACAAGACTGAACAAGGATGAACAAGTGCCTGTCACTCGCGCAATATTGCACAAGTGACAGGCACTTGTTCATGCTAAAAAATGTAAAGCGTGCTTGACATCATTGGCAGTGCATGCTACTCTACAGACGTAAAGCAAACTTTACATATCAACAAGGGAAGGTGGTGCAATGAAGAATCGAATTGAAGAGATCCGCAATGAGAAGGGGATCCGACAGGAAGAGCTGGCGAAACAGATGGGGGTGTCGCGGCAGACGATCAGTTCATTGGAGAATGGCCGGTACAATCCTTCCATCCTGCTGGCGCATAAGATTGCACAGTTTTTTGAAATGACAATTGAAGAAGTATTCTTGTTTGAGGAGGAATGATTATGTATTACAATAACAAAAGGCTGGCGCTCAGCATATTCTGGGTGGTTCTTGGCATCGTACTGCTGGCTCTTTCGGTTGCTGATGTGTTGGATTCTTCTATGTATGCCGGCATGGGCGGCGCATTGATCGTAGTCGGCATCTTCCAGATCCTGCGGAACCTGAGATACCGGAAGAGTACGGATTACAGGGAAAAGATCGATACAGAAGCGGGGGATGAGCGCAACCGGTTCCTCCGGATGAAGAGCTGGGCATGGACCGGGTACATTGTGGTCCTGGTACAGTGCATTGCTTCGGTCGTTGCCATGGTGCTCGGGAAGTCAGAGATCCAGCAAGTGCTTCTGTGTTCCGTAGCTCTGATCGTCGGGGTGTACTGGATCGCTTATATGATCCTGGCAAGAAAGTACTGACAAAGTATTATGCAGACGCTCATTGGCTGCCAGGATGGATTATCGGAAAATGAGCAGGAGAGATGATATGATTACCCGGCAGAAGGAGGGGCAGAAATGATTCAGCTTACACCAAAAATGTTTCTGATCGTATGCCCCATGCTCTTCCTGGGCGGTTTCGTGGATGCGATCGGAGGCGGCGGGGGGCTGATCTCGCTGCCGGCTTATCTGTTCGCAGGCCTCCCGATCCATTCTTCAATCGCGACCAATAAGCTGTCATCGGCATGCGGAACCAGCCTCGCGACGGGGCGTTTTATCCGTCACGGGCTGGTTGATTTCAAACTTTCAGTTCCATCTGTGATCTGTGCGATTGCCGGTTCTTCACTGGGGGCACAGATCTCTCTGCATATGAGTGATCGCGTGATGAAGTATGTTCTTCTCATCGCGCTTCCGGTCGCTGCTTTTTTCGTTCTGAACAAGAATCTGTTTCAGGACAGCGGCAGGACTGTGAAGGAGGATCTGCGCACTTATATCGTCGCCTCGATCGCCGCATTTATAATCGGCATGTACGATGGCTTCTACGGTCCCGGAACCGGAACCTTTCTGATCATTGCATTTACGGTATTCGCGAAAATGGGTCTGATGTCCGCGAATGCGCAGTCCAAAGTCATCAATCTGACAACCAACGTGACCTCACTGGTGATCTATCTTCTCCATGGGCAGGTAGTGATCCCGCTTGGGATTGCTGCAGCCGTCTGCAACATGGCCGGCGGCTACATCGGTTCCGGCCTTGCGATGGAGAAAGGATCGAAGATTGTGCGCCCGGTCATCCTGATCGTGCTGTTTTTGCTTCTGATAAAGATCCTTACTTCGTAAATGAAAATGAATTTTTACAGATTCGCGCCTTTCTTCCTGAGTATGTTGGAAACGATGATGGAGCAGGACGCGTCTCCTGTGATATTCAGAGTGGTACGGCCCATATCGAAGATTCTGTCAACGCCGGCGACGAGCGCGATGCCGTCAAGCGGCAGTCCGACGGAGGCAAGGACCATTGCCAGCATGACCATTCCGGCGCCGGGAACGCCTGCGGTTCCGACCGATGCGAGAGTTGCGGTCAGGACGATGGTGATCATCTGCGCGGGGGTCAAGTGTATGCCATAGCAGGATGCGATGAACACAGCGCAGACACCCTGGTAGATCGCGGTTCCGTCCATATTGATCGTAGCGCCCAGCGGCAGTACGAAGGAGGACACTTCGCGGGAAGCACCGAGGCTTTCCGTGCATTCCATGTTAATCGGAAGTGTGCCGACAGAGGAGGCGCTGGAGAATGCGAACATGATTGCCGGAAGCATGCCCTTAAAGAACTTGATGGGGCTCATTCCGCCAAGTGTGGAGACGGTCAGTGAATAGACGACGATCGCATGCAGCAGATATGCGCAGTAAGCTGCGAGAATAACCATCGCCAGAGATCCGATGACCATTGCGCCGTTTGCGGCGATGACCGGGCACAGCAGGCAGAACACACCGATCGGGGAAAGTTTCAGGATCATCTCCATACATTTCATGAAGATATCATTCCAGAGATTGATTCCGTCTACGGCCTTGGCCGCTTTCTGTCCAAGCAGGATGACTGCAAAACCGATCAGCAGTGCCATAACGATTACCTGCAGCATGTTCGCTTCCACGATTGGGCTGAGGAAGTTTGCAGGGAAAATGTTGACAAAGACATCCATGGGAGCAGTAGAGGCAGGTGCCTCATATGTCAGGCTGGAGGTCTCGAGAACCGGGAAGGCACTCTTGAACAGGTTTGCAAGAACCAGGCCGATGGCAGTCGCAACTGCAGTGGTGCAGAAATAATAAACAACTGTGATGCCGCCGATCTGTCCGACTTTTTTTATATCACGCATAGAGACGACGCCTGCCATGATGGAGAACAGGACGATCGGTCCGACGATAAACTTGACAAGATTCAGGAAGATCGTTCCAAAGGGTTTGATGTAGGTTGCGGCAAAGTCTGCGTGTGACTGCAGCAGGAGTCCTGCGATAACTGCAAGGACCAGAGCAATGAAAATCTGCGCGGCAAGGGACAGTTTCCTGGGCTGTGACGCCTGACTCATAACAGTACCTCCTTCAGTGTTTGAAAAGTTTGTTCTTGTGTGAACATGTATCGTTTTTATATTAACACACATCATCCGGATATGGGAGATGCCTTTTCTGTTCTTTAGAGGTATCAGGCTGCCGGTATGGCAATTCTTGTATACACATGTTACAATCTTTATACAGGCGTTCCTTCTGGGGAATGCACGGAAGTCTTCTGGATAAACACTGCTGCATGCGGGTGAAGGAGGTTGACATGGCAGATACGAGAAAACTGGTCGGTGGCCATCCGGTAATCGGGATCCGGCCTATCATTGACGGACGCAAGGGACCGCTGGACGTGAGAGGCTCTCTGGAAGAGCAGACCATGTCCATGGCAAAGCGCGCCAAAAAATTGTTTGAGGAAAATGTATTTTATGCAGACGGAACGCCGGTCAGGGTCGTCATCTCCGATACCACGATCGGGCGTGTCCGGGAGAGTGCACAGTGTGCCGAGCAGTTCAGGAAAGAAGGCGTGGATATCACACTGTCCGTCACTCCCTGCTGGTGCTACGGGTCAGAGACGATGGATATGGACCCGAATACGATCAAAGGTGTGTGGGGACTGAATGCGACCGAGCGCCCCGGCGCGGTTTATCTGGCGTCGGTCCTTGCCACGCATGCGCAGAAGGGACTTCCGGCATTTGGAATGTACGGCCGTGACGTCCAGGATGCGGATGACGAGACGATACCGGACGATGTGAGAGAGATGCTGCTCCGTTTTGCAAGAGCAGCGGTTGCCGTGGCTTCTCTGCGCGGCATGAGCTATCTGCAGATCGGCTCGGTCACCATGGGAATCGGCGGATCTATCATGGACCAGGATTTCTTTGAGAGTTATCTGGGCATGAGGGTGGAATCGGTGGATGAGGTGGAAGTCCTTCGCCGCATGGAAGAGGGAATCTACGACCATGAGGAATATGAGAGAGCTCTGGAGTGGACTAAGAAGTACTGCAAAGAGGACTTTGACAAGAATCCAGAATGGATCAGAAAAGACCGCAGGACCAAGGATGAGCAGTGGAAATTCACTGTGAAGATGTATGTTATCATCAAGGATCTGATGAGAGGAAATAAAGCCCTTGAGGAGAAGTTCCCGGAGGAGGCGATCGGACACAATGCGATCGTGGGCGGATTCCAGGGACAGAGACAGTGGACCGACCACTGGCCGAACTGCGACTTCCCCGAAGCACTGCTCTCAACCACATTTGACTATGAAGGTGCAAGAGAGCCTTATGTCCTTGCAACGGAGAATGACTGCCTGAACGGCCTGTGCATGCTGCTTCAGAAACAGCTGACCGGACGCAGCGCCATGTTCTCCGACGTCCGTACCTATTGGAGCGGGGACTCGGTAAAGCGGGTGACCGGCTATGAGATCGAGGGACATGCGAAGGATGCAGACGGTTTCCTGCACCTGATCAATTCCGGCGCGTCGGCGCTTGACTTCTGCGGGGAAGCGGTCAACGAGGACGGAGAGCATGAAGCGAAGAGATGGTGGGATGTCACTCCTGAAGACCAGGAGAAGATGCTGAAAGCGACTACCTGGGCACCGGCGGACAACGGATATTTCCGCGGAGGTGGCTATTCTTCCAGATTTGTCACGAAATATGAGATGCCTGTCACCATGATCCGCCTGAACCTGGTCAAAGGACTCGGTCCGTTCCTGCAGATCGCGGAAGGCTGGACCGTGGCGCTTCCGGATGAGGTGACGGATACGCTGTGGAAGAGGACGGACTACACCTGGCCGTGCACCTGGTTTACACCGAGGGTCGACCACATACCCGGAAGCGCATTCTGCAGTGCCTACGATGTCATGAGGAACTGGGGCGCCAACCACGGATCCTCCGTCTACGGCCATGTTGGAGCCGATCTGATCACTCTGGCTTCCATGCTCCGTATACCGGTGGCGATGCACAATGTTCCGGAAGAGAAGATCTACCGTCCGGCAGTGTGGAGCGCATTCGGCACGAAGGATAAGGAGGCGGCGGATTACAGAGCCTGCCAGACTTACGGACCGCTGTACAAGGCGTATAAGTAATACTGTCATCCGCAGATAATACAATTGTAAATTAATACCGGACGGCTGTGATCCTTTCAGGATCATCGCCGTCCGGCCTTTTTTCTGTTGTTCTGTTCCCGGCTGTTCTTACGCGCCGCTTTTTCGGTTTTGCGCATTGTGCCAGAGCTCTTGCGAGCCGGTTTTCCGCTTTTGTGCTTCGCGTTCTCGCTTTTGCCTTCCGTGCTTTTCATCTTCCTGGGTGGTATCAGGAACTGCCGGCCGAAACCGATCAGATCCTCCCTGTGACACTTCAGAAGAGCTTCCTTCACCAGGTCGTAATTCTTCGGGTCACGGTACTGGATCAGTGCCCGCTGCATGGCTTTTTCATGAGGATCGGTCGCCACGTATATCTCCTCCATGGTCTCCGGGTCCAGGCCGGTGTAGTACATGCAGGTGGATACAGTTCCGGGCGTGGGATAGAAATCCTGTACCTGCTCAGGCATATAGCCCATTTGACAGATATATTCCGCCAGCGCGATCGCGTCTTTCAGGGTGCTCCCGGGGTGCGAAGACATAAGGTAGGGGACGATATACTGCTCCTTGCCGGTCTTTGCATTGATGCGTTCGAATTCTTTCAAAAAGGCGTTGTAGACCTCATTTTTCGGCTTGCCCATCCTGCGGAGCACATTTTCAGAGATATGCTCGGGAGCTACGCGCAGCTGTCCGCTGATATGCCATTCGCAGAGCTCCTTCAGGAAGGTTTTATCCTTGTCTGCCATCAGGTAGTCGAAACGAAAACCGGAACGGATGAAGACCTTTTTAACCCTGGGAAGTGTCCGGAGTTTCCTCAGAAGTTTCAGGTAGTCGGAATGATCCACCTCAAGATTCGGACAGGGTTCAGGGAACAGGCATTTCCGGTGACTGCAGGCGCCGCGCTTCAGTTGGGCACTGCATGCCGGAGCCCGGAATTCTGCCGTGGGACCGCCCACGTCATAGATATATCCCTTAAAATCCGGCTCCCGGAGAAACTGTTTTGCTTCTTCAATGATTGACTCATGGCTTCTGGTCTGCACGATCCGTCCTTCATGGAAGGTCAGCGCACAGAAATTGCAGTCCCCGAAGCATCCGCGGTTGCTGGTCAGACTGAATTTGATGTCGCCCAGTGCCGGGATGCCGCCGTCTTTATCGTATACCGGATGCCAGGCTCTCATGTAGGGGAGAGCGTAGATATCATCCATTTCCATCCGGGTCAGAGGCATGGACGGCGGATTCTGTACGACAAACAGACTGTTGTCATAGGTCTCATACAGCCGCTTTGCCTGGAACGGATCGGTGTTTTTGTGCTGGATCGCGAAGCTCTGGGCGTATTTTTTCTTATCCGTTTTGATCTCTTCAAATGAAGGAAGCTGCAGGGAGTCTTCGGTGTAGGACGGATCCCTGGTCTTGAAGACCGTTCCGCGGATGAAGGTGATGTCGGAGACTTTCAGACCACTGTCGAGCGCGTCTGCGATCTCAACGATGCTGTGCTCGCCCATACCGTAGGAGATCAGGTCCGCGCCGGAATCCAGAAGGATCGAGCGGCGGACTTTGTCCGACCAGTAATCGTAATGTCCCATTCTTCGGAGACTGGCTTCTATCCCGCCGATGATGACAGGCGTTTTTTTATAAGTCCGGCGAATGAGATTGCAGTAGACGATGACGGCATAATCCGGACGCTTCCCGATAACGCCGCCCGGGCTGTATGCATCTGAAGATCGCTTCTTCCGGGAAACAGTATAGTGATTGACCATGGAATCCATGTTGCCCGAGGACACGAGGAATCCGAGCCTCGGCTCACCAAACTCCGTTATACTGGAAGGATCTTTCCAGTCAGGCTGGCAGAGCATTCCGACGGTATAGCCGCGGGAGACCAGGACCCGGGAGATGATAGCACTTCCGAAACTCGGGTGGTCAACATAAGCATCGCCGCAGACGTAGACAAAGTCCACCTGCGGCAATCCGAGATCGTGCATATCTTTTTTACTGATTGGAAGAAATCCGCTGTACATGCTGCAGTCTGCCCTGTGGAGATAGAACGCATTGATACATCCGAATTATATCATACTTTAGCGAACTGCAAACAGCAGAACCATCCGTGCGGTTTCCGCAAGACTCCTCCCGGCATCCATACTCATTTTCTGAAGATATCGGTGTGCTTCGGGCTCAGTCATGTTGCGCTGGGTGATCAGCACTTTTTTTGCAGACTGAATAACGTAGTTGCTGTGTGCGGAAGTACGTGCAGCTGACATAGAAATACCCCCTTTCATTTTCTCAACAGTTGCTTACACTGTCCGGAAATGATATTTCCAGAAGGTCGCACACGTTCTGGATGAACCTGGACGCGACCTGTGACAGTTTGCCGGAACGGTTCCAGACCAGAATATAGGAAGCCAGCACGGTGGGCTGGATCTGTTTGATCACGACGTCAGGGTCATTGGAAAAATGATTGTCTGAGACCGGATAGATGGAGATACCGACGCCTTTTCTTGTGAGCTCAAATGCATTCAGCATATGAGAGATGCGGCAGGCGATATGGAGGTCCGGATTCTCTTCGGGGAACCAGCGCTGAATCTCTCTGAGTCTGGATTCACGGGAGGGGATGATCAGATCCCGCTCTTTGAGGTCTTCAATCTGTATGGAATCACCCGGAATAGATGCCAGAGGATCAGAGGCTGGAATCAATGCAGCCCAGGGCTCCGTGTATACCGGAATGGAGCAGAGTCCTTCCGCGTTATGAGGTTCTGTAATAATGCCGAAATCGCACAGGCCGTTGCTTACACGGTAGATAACCTCATCGGTACTTCCGTTCCAGATGGAGCACTGGATCTGGGGAAATGAATTCCTGAAATCAGCGATCCATTCCGCAAGCATACGCGGGGCGTGACCTTCTACAGAAGCGATGTCTATGGAACCCTGCAGGCCTTTGGACATCTCCAGGATATCCTCCTTTGACCTCTCGGTCAGATAGAGGATCTGGTTCGCATACTGCAGAAATGCATTTCCCTCGGCGGTCAGAGTCAGACCATGGGAAGAGCGCTCAAACAGCCTGGCACCCAGTTCGTCTTCCAGATCACGGATCTGACGGCTCAGCGGAGGCTGTGCGATCAGTAATTTCTCGGCTGCTCTGGTAAAGTTCAGCTCTTCGGCAACAGCGATAAAATACCGGATATGACGTAGTTCCATACCTGCTCCTTTCCGCATTTATTTTCGAAAGCCACATGCAAATCTGACAGTTTAAAGCATTAAAATATGAATTACTATAGTATAAAAACGGGTCAAAATACAATATTCAAAAAATAAGAACTGTCATACCTACAAGGTATGAGGAGTGATCAACTTTTATCATTTTCAAAACAGTACGGGCGGAAACCGGATAATACCGGGGAAGCCGCCGTTATCCGTCCGGACAGAACCTTGCATAATTATGTAGGAGTTCCTAAAATAAAACATCATATTTACAGGAGGGATTATCATGCCGGGTGGAAATGGTCCGCGTCCGGGAGGACCGATGAGAAATGCATTTCTGACAGAGGAAGAGAAGGCCAGCCAGCCCAAGGTTACGCCTGCGCTGCTGAAGCGGGTATTCTCTTATCTGACACCTTATAAGAAGCAGCTGGCGCTGGTACTGCTGTGCATCGCGGTATCGTCTTTCATGAGCCTGATGCCGTCGATCCTGACCGGTAAGATCATAGACGAAGGCCTGATCAAAAGAGATCTGAAGGCTCTGGTTTTCTATATCGTTCTCTCGCTGTCTGTTACCTTTCTGGCAAACCTGATAGGAGTTGCGGAGAGTTATATCAATACATGGATGGCGCAGCATATCACATACGACATGCGCAATCAGATGTACGCCCATCTGCAGAAGATGTCCCAGCGTTTTTTCACGTCCAATAACCAGGGCGATATTGTGACCCGGATGACCAGCGACATCGACGGCGTCCAGATGGTGATCACAAACACGTTTACCAGCATCCTTTCCAATGTGATCACGCTGGTGATCGCTGCCGCTGCCATGTTCCAGAAGAACTGGATCCTGGCCCTGGTGGGGATCATTATTGTTCCGCTGTTCACACTCCCGACCAGAAGTGCGGGTAAGGCCAGATGGTCTCTGACAAATGAATCCCAGGCGGCTAATGACGAGATCAACGGGATCCTGAATGAGACACTGTCTGTAAGCGGGCAGCTTCTGGTAAAGCTGTTCGGAAAGGAGCAGCAGGAGTACGACCGGTACGAGAAGATCAACAGGAAGATGATCGGCCTGAATATCCGGGAGAGTATGGCAGGCCGCTGGTTCCGGGTGGTGCTGACCACATTTACCAGCATAGGGCCGATGCTGATCTATCTGGTCGGCGGAATCCTGATGATACGTTATGATCACAGTCTGACAGTCGGTGATATCACGGTCCTTGTCGCTCTTCTCGGGAAGATGTACATGCCGGTGAACAGTCTGCTGAATATCCAGGTGGAGTGGATCCGGTCCATGTCTCTGTTCACAAGAATCTTCAACTATTTTGACATTCCGGTGGAGATCGAGAATGCTCCCGATGCGATTATTCCGGAATCTGTAACCGGCAATATCGAATTCAGTCATGTGAGCTTTGCCTATGAGGAACCGAACCTGATCCTGAAGGATATTAATTTCAGACTGGAAGCAGGAAAGAGCATTGCGATCGTCGGCCCGTCAGGTTCAGGCAAGAGTACGATCATCAATCTGATCCCCAGGCTGTATGATGTGAAGGAAGGGTCGGTCACATTTGACGGGATCGATGTGAGGAAACTGGACCTTGCGTTTCTTCGCAGCCAGGTCGGAGTTGTTTCCCAGGAGACATATCTTTTTAACGGGACGATTCGGGAGAATCTTCTCTACGCAAAGCCGGATGCTTCGGAAGAGGAGATGATCGAAGCCCTGAAGAAGGCGAACATATACGATTTTGTGCAGAAACAGGAGAAAGGACTTGATACGCAGGTCGGAAACCGCGGACTTAAACTGTCGGGCGGAGAGAAGCAGAGGATCTCTATTGCGAGAATCCTTCTGAAAGACCCGACCATTTTCATTTTCGATGAAGCAACTTCCGCTCTTGACTCTATCTCGGAGCAGAAGATCCAGGAAGCAATCGATCCTATCATTCAGAGCCGCACCAGTATTCTGATTGCCCACCGGCTTTCGACGATCCTTGCGGCGGATGAGATCCTGGTTGTCAAGGACGGTATGATCGTTGAGCGCGGACGGCACAAAGACCTTGTCGAGGCAGACGGCGTTTACCGGGATCTGTACGAGACACAGTTTTCAAAAGCCCTGATCCCGCAGGAGGAAGGCGTGTCTGAGCTGGAGCAGTATATCTGGGGAACACAGCCGGCAGATGAACCTTAATTCTGAAAAAACTCTCCCAAAACCGTTAACATCTGCTCATTTCATGCTACTATGTGAGCGAGAGACGAGGAAACGGCAGTAAGAGAGGCCGGGTAAGCCGGGAGGCCTGGATAGTATGAAAGAGCAGGCACCATCCGAAGTCGTGAGGACTCCGGTCAGAAAATTATACATCTCGGATCTTCATTTCTTTCACGAGAACCTGAATCACCGTATGGACCGGCGAGGGTTCGCGGATTATGAGGAAATGAACAATTATATGATCAGTCAGTGGAATGCGAACGTTTCGAAACGGGATGAAGTATACATCCTGGGAGATTTCTCTGTGTCAAAGGGGAAGACGACAAACCGCATTCTGGAACTTCTGAATGGCAAAAAATTCCTGATAGAAGGAAACCATGATGAATTCCTGAAAGACCGCCAGTTTGACCGGTCGCTCTTTGAGTGGATCAAACCCTATGCGGAGATTAATGACAACAGGCGAAGAGTCATTCTGTCCCACTACCCGATATTCTGCTACAACGGCCAGTACAGAAAGCGTAAGGACGCCCCGTTTGTGTATATGCTCTACGGGCACGTACACAACACCCATGACGAATACCAACAGAGCCGGCTTCTGTCCCCTGCCAGATGATCAACTGTTTCTGCATGTTTTCCGATTACATCCCACTTACTCTGGATGAGTGGATCATAAATGACAGGAAGCGGAGAGACAGTATAGAGATGAATCAAACCCGGTGTCAGGAATGACGCCGGGTTCCTCTTTTGTTCCATTTGACAAAGAAGTAGATCACTTCTGCAGCGCAGCAGGTCATTCATCCCACAGGATATCCGAAGCCGATCACATAGGGATTGTATGCGATGCGCGATCCGATGAAAAGATAGATCTGACGGATCACTACGAAGCATGTGAGCATACAGATCATGGGTCCTTTGGAGTCTCCGCGTCCGCGCAGGGCACCGGCAAGTACATGGTTGACGGCATTGAAGACAAGGAAAAATGTGTTCATCCGCAGGAACAGCACGCCATAATAGATCACGGATTTATCGCTTGAGAACAGAGCAGTCGCCTGCGGTGCAAAGACTACCAGAAAAGCTGCGATTACTGCAGTTACGATCACAGCTGCCTGCAGAGACCGGATCGTTCCTTTATTTACACGTTCATCTTTCCCGGCACCGATATTCTGGCTGACAAAGGTGGTTGCTGCCTGGTTCAGACTGGTCATCGGGAGAAAAATGAATGAGTCGAGTTTGTTGTAGCTTGCCCAGCCTGCCATGCACGCAGAACCGAATCCGTTGATATAAGACTGGACAAAAACGTTGGACAGAGAGGTGACCATTGCCTGAAAGCCCGCCGGAAGTCCGATCGATATGATCCGCTTCAGGATATCCTTGTCAATTCGAAGATCTTTCCAGGTCAGTTTATAGATATCATCCGTCTTTGTCAGGAGGAGCAGGACCAGTATCGCAGAGAGAAACTGCGACAGGATAGTTGCCCAGGCTGCTCCTGCGATCCCCGCTTTGAATACGATTACGAACAGCAGGTCCAGCAGAGTATTCAAGATACTTGTGAAGATCAGGAAATAAAGCGGCCTGGCTGTATCCCCGACAGCGCGAAGGATCCCGCTTCCCATGGCATAGACCAGAAGTCCCAGGCTTCCCGCAAAATAAATCTGAAGGTATAACTGTGCCTGTCCGAACACATCCTCAGGCGTTGCCATGAGACGCAGCATCGCCGGCACAAAAACTATACCGGCAAATGTAAAAAAGATGCCGAACAGAAAGGTGATGGCCATTGTGGTCTCGACCGCTTTGTGGAGAAGATCCGGTTTATTTGCGCCGAAATAATTCGCAATAACAACGCCGCCGCCGATCGCGACACCGTTGAAGAAAAAGACCATGATGTTTACGATCATGGTTGTAGATCCGACCGCGGCAAGCGCTTCCTTGCCGACAAAGTTGCCGACCACAATGGAGTCGACCGTATTGTAGAGCATCTGAAAGATATTGCCGAAAAGCAATGGAAGCGAAAAAGCGATCAGATGGCGCAGGATCGGACCCTCCGTCATATCACGGGCTGTGGTTTTATTTTGATGAAATGTATTATGCAAAGCAGGACCATCCTTTGAATGTGTGCTTGATAAACTGCTGTCTTTTTCTTCTTACGCAGATATCAGATAACAGTATACATACAATACAGAAAAATGTGCAGAAAAGCTAAGAAAAAAATAAGACCAGTTTATTGAACAAGAAAGAAATAAATGATATGTATGTACTGATACATTGTTACAGATATCCATGCATACAGATATGAATCATACACAGAGACAGATCAAGGGGGTAAGAATGAGAAGAAGACTCTTAGGTGTACTTGGTGTTGGAACAGCTGCTGTGATGATGCTTTCCGGATTTGATTCTGCCATGACCGTGGCGGATCTGGAAAAGAATGCTGTTGAGGCCATGAAGACAGTAGAGCAGTTCAGCGGAGACTTCAATGCCGGAGCTGACATTACTGTAACTGTCACGCAGGAAGGTGAGAACGGAGCAACGATGTCGCTGCCGCTGAACGGTGAGCTGACAGGATCGTTCTGCATGACAATGGAGCCGATGGCTGCAGGAATGGAAATGCAGTTCTCGGGATCCGGAGCCGGAGAGGAAGGTTCCGGAAGCATGCAGCTGTATGTTGTCGAAAATGAAGACGGCACAGGAACGGGCTATGTCCATACCGTCTCCGGAGAAGACGATACCGGATGGGAAGCATCAGAGGTTTCAGCTGATGAGATGGCGCAGATGAAAGAAGCTATGGACCAGGTTATGAGTGGTGACATAGATGCTTTCCTGGATCAGAATACAGCAGAGGGATCTGACCTGGATGCGGCACAGCTCAAAGAGCTGATGGCAAAGTTTAAGGAGATTCTGGGAGAAGCGTGTCAGCTTGGAACCGAACCTGTTGAAGTAAACGGCCATGAAGCTTATGAAGTGGTCTGTGACATTAACGGTGAGATCCTTACAAAGCTTATCTCCGAAGGAGCTGCTGTCGCAGGAGAAGTTCTGGATGAATCCGTACTTGGCATGGTAGGAACTATTGCGTCCAGCCTGGACATTCTGGTTACTTCTTATTATGACACAGAGACCTGTCTGCCGCTTTCAGGAAATGTAAATCTGGCAGGCAGTGATTTCTCCGCGCTGGCACAGATTGCAGCAAGCATGATGGGAGCTGATGGAGTTGGTTCCATAGATCTTGCAGTCAACAGACTTGGCTCAGAGTTCAACATTTCCTATGATGACTTCGGCGGAGTTGTTGTTCCTGAGGAGGCGCTGTCCGCAGAAGTAACGTCCGGAAGTGCTGTTATTGATTCCATCGTAACTGATGCAGGCTCTTTATTCGGTGGATCCGGTAACACAGATTATTCCCCGACTGAAGGCGCAGTGATCAACGAAGACGGAAGTTACCACCTGGAAGATGATAACTATGAGGGCGAAAAGCTCGCCGTTGATGTGTACGCTCCGGAAGGACTGGAATGCTCCTATGCGTCTGAGAGCTATGCGGCGTTCGCAGATGAGAATTACAAGACAAATGTTTCCTATTCACTCTACACATATGCGGATGCAGATGAAGCACTGGGGTACATGACGGATGTTTCTTATATGGACGGCGACGAGGATTATTCTGATATTCAGGTATCCGATGTGAAGGAAGTGACTCTCGACAACGGCAATTCTGTAAAGTATGTTACTGTCAGCTATAAGTATCAGGACTCCTTAATGGGCAGCACATATGCCGCGATCCCGGTTGGTGATATGGCAGCAATGGTTGAGATGCGCCTCGAAGATGAGAACTACGAACCGATTGTTCCGACAGAGGAAGAGATCATCACCTACGCAAGTGCAGTCAATACTGCAGCATAATCGTCTGTTACATTGACAGACTAGTATAGAGATTGATCATGTACACAGGGGCCGCTGCGTTGAGACAGCGGCCCCTGCATACTGTATAATAGTCAGAAGACAGACGCGATGTGCAGGATAAATGCAAGACACAGGACAGAAGAAGGGAACCGGAATATCATGATTCGTAATATTGTTTTTGACGTTGGCTATGTGCTGCTGAACTATACCTGGAAAGATAAGTTCAGAGAGTGGTATGACGAAGAAGGGGTGGCGAGACTTGCCAGGACTCTGTTCGGAGAAGGCGTTCCGGATTCGGAGAGAGGACTGTGGATCCGCTATGACAATGATCTGATCACTGATGAAGAGATTCGCAGCACATGTCTGGCCCGTCTTCCGGATGACAGGAAGGCGCTGGAGTGGTTCTTTGACAATACAGACAGCTGGAGTGTAGTGCTTCATGATATGGCGGATCTGATAAAACCCCTCAAGGAAAAGGGCTACCGGGTCTATCTGCTTTCCAACTATCCGAAAACACTGTGGATGCATCACGTCTGCAGGAGAGATTTCTATCCGCTGCTGGACGGGGAAACCGTCTCGTGGCAGGAACATTTCGGAAAGCCGGATGAGAAGTTTTTCAGGATACTGCTGGACCGCTATGACCTTAAGCCGGAAGAATGCCTGTTCCTGGATGACCGGGCGGACAATACGCAGGCAGCGGAAGCGCTGGGTCTTCATACGATCACGCTTGACAGTCCGAAGGCACGCGAAGAGGCAGTGAAGTACCTGACAGAATTGCCCCGTATCCTGTAAGAGACAGAAGCCAGAAAAAACATCTGTCCCATACTTTGCACCGGATGTCAGCATGCTGTAAGATAACTGTGCCGGGACAATCCGGCAGAGCAGTTATTGAACAGTTTCTTACCATGAGGATCACAGGAGGATCATATGTATAATTTCACTTATTCTGTTCCCACGAGAATTCATTTTGGAAAAGGACAGATCTCCCATCTGAATGAGCTGCGGGAGAGCGGAGAGAAAGTACTGCTGTGTTATGGCGGCGGAAGCATTAAGAAGAACGGGATCTATGATGACGCGATGAAAATCATGAAAGATGCCGGTCTCACGGTTTTTGAGCTGTCAGGCGTTGAGCCCAATCCGCGTATTGAGACGGTGCGAAAGGGCGTGGAGATGTGCAGGGCAGAGGGAATCGATATGGTCCTTGCAATTGGCGGAGGAAGTTCGATCGACTGCGCCAAGGTTATCGCAGCCGGTGCCGTCTATGACGGTGATGCCTGGGATCTGGTTCTGAATCCATCGCTGATCAAAGGAGCGCTCCCGATCTATTCTGTCCTGACTCTGTCCGCGACAGGCTCTGAGATGGACACATTCGCAGTCATTTCCGATATGTCGAAGAATGAGAAATGGGGAACCGGTTCGCCGTTTATGACCCCGAAGATGTCCGTGCTGGATCCGACCTATACCTATACAGTTTCCAGGAAGCAGACTGCAGCCGGAACTGCTGACATGATGAGCCATACCTTCGAGAACTATTTCCACCATGAGAAAGGCTCTGATGTACAGGAGCGCTTTGCGGAAGGAATCCTGAAGACGTGCATCAAATATGGTCCGGCTGCCCTTGATCAGCCGGATAATTATGACGCGAGAGCGAACCTGATGTGGGCAGGAAGCCACGCGATCAACGGCCTTATCGCAAACGGATGCCAGCCGGCATGGTGCGTACATCCGATGGAGCATGAACTCTCCGCGTTCTATGACATCACCCATGGAGAAGGCCTTGCGATCCTGACTCCGGTCTGGATGGAACATGTCCTCAACGAAGGCAACAAGGCAATCTTTGCTGCGTACGGACGCAATGTCTGGGATCTGACCGGTGAAGACGACATGGCTGTTGCGAAAGAAGCCATCACCAAAACCAGAGAGTTCTTCTTCGAGACAATGGGAATGCCTGCGAATCTGAAAGCGGTAGGCATCAACGATGAGACTCATTTTGAAGTGATGGCTGAGAAAGCTGCAAAGGGAAGTGTCGGCAGCTTTGAGCCGCTGAGCAAAGAGGATATCGTAGAGATCTACCGGGCAGCACTGGGTTGAAAACCCGCACAGTCATGGATTGAAGTACACCGATGGCGTACTTGGACACGGTCATATGCTGACGTGCAGTACGACCTGCAGGCGAGGTGGAAACATACAGGCGCAGGAGAATGGAATAGCATGGGAAATGTGACAAATATCCTGGTCATAGACGGTCAGGGCGGCGGCCTCGGAAAGCAGCTGGTCAGTGCGCTGAAGGGCCTGGACAATATTCGGATCACTGCTGTCGGGACAAACAGCGCGGCCACTGCCGCAATGCGAAAAGCCGGCGCCGACCAGACTGCCACTGGAGAGAATTCTGTCCTGGTGACATGCCGGGATGCGGATATCATACTCGGAGCAGTGGGAATCGTCCTGGCGGATTCATTTCTCGGAGAGATTACACCTGCTATGGCGTTGGCGGTTGGCCGCAGCAAAGCCGAAAAAGTGTTGATACCGATGAACCGCTGTGGTACCATAATTGCAGGCTGCACAGGCAGGACAACTGCCCAGTGTGTAGAAGATGCGGTAGCACAGGTGAAGCTCCTGACAGGAAGCCAGGGCGGGTCACAGAAGTGATCAGTCTGCCGTCTCTGGAAGCCAGTTTATAGTCGTATGATCTGATATCAGGAAGGTATCTTATTTTCAGAAGAGAATAAGATACCTTTTTTGTTGTCTGAGGCGTGAAAGAGATTAAAGGAGCTTATTATGATGAAAATGAAAAGGACAAGACAGAACCTGCAGGCGGTTATTCTTTCAGCTATCCTTGCCTTCACAGGTGCAATTCCGTTCGGGGCAGGTGCCGTGTCTGCCCAGGGTACCGCAAGAGAGGCAAGAATTGAGGCAAATGAGCTGGTTGCGGCGATCGGCGAAGAGCCGGAGACCGGGTTTGATCCTTCAACAGGATCCCACGGTTCGATCACGAGGTTGTTCTTTTCCACTCTGTTCCGGAGAGATAAGGAACTGGGATGGGAGAATGACCTTGCGACCGGTTATGAAGTTTCCGAGGATAAGCTGACCTGGACCGTAACGATCCGCGACGATGCTTATTTTACAGACGGAAGCAAAGTAACGGCAGGTGACGTTGTCTTCACGTATCTTACGGCAAAAGATGCAGGCGGAGATATTGATCTTACTATGATCGAGTCCGCCGAGGCACCTGACGATACAACAGCTGTATTCCATCTGACCCGTGTTTACTCTCCTTTCATTGAGCGGCTGGCTTATCTGGGGATAGTTCCGGAAGCCTCTTACAATGAACAGTTTAAGGACAATCCTGTCGGTTCAGGTCCTTATAAACTTGTACAGTGGGACAAGGGGCAGCAGGTCATTGCTGAGGCAAATGAAGATTACTACGGCGATGCCCCGGCGATTAAGCGTCTCACGCTGGTTTTCCTGGATATGGACACTGCATGCGCGGCTGTAAACAGTGGTGATGTGGATGTGGCGCAGATCAACGGTCTGCTGGCTGATGTGACTTCAGAGGGTACACACATTGAGAATATAGCTTCTATCGAATGTTATGGCGTAGCGTTCCCAATGCAGCCGGCAGAAGGAAAACTTGCCAAGGACGGAGCTGAGATCGGCAATGCTGTCACCTGCGATCCAGCCGTTCGCAATGCGTTTAACATGGCGGTAGACCGTCAGAAGATGGTGGACGGAATTCTGAACGGATATGGGACCGTGTCAACAACCGGACTTGAAAAGATGCCGTGGCTCAATGAAGATACAGTGCTTGACGAGTCGCAGACAGGAGACGTGGAAGGTGCGAAGGCGCTTCTGGAAGAAGCAGGCTGGACGGATTCGAACGGGGACGGAACCATCGATAAAGACGGCGTGGAGGGCACTTTCAGGCTGCTCTACACTGACGGCGTATACCGTCAGGAACTCGGGCTTGAATTTGTCAATGTCGGAAAACAGCTGGGATTCGATGTTCAGCTGGAGAAGGTCACCTGGGATACAATTCTTCCTGACATCCATAAAGAAGCAGTCATGTACGGATTCGGTTCAGGAGACCCGTCAGAACTTTTCAATCTTTACTATGGACCGAACGCCGGCGGTGTCGTTCCTTGGGACAATGGCGGCTGCTATGTAAATGAGAAATGCGACGCTGAGATTGATGCGGCGCTGGAATCCATGGATGAGGCAGAGGCACTGACACACTGGAAGGCTATGCAGGAATACTCCGGTCCTACCGGTGACGCCCCGTACTGCTGGCTTGTCAACGCTAACCATGTGTATCTGGCAGCCGACGGATTCTCTTTCGGAGAGCCGGTAGTTCAGCCGCACGGCGGAAGGATATTTGATAATATTACTGAGTGGCATTGGGAAGCGTGATCTTCCCACAAAAACAGGTTATGGAGAGCAGGAAAACAGGAAAGTTTATACTCCGCAAAGCAGTGCGCTTCGTCACACTGCTTATTTTCCTGTGCATTCTGACCTTTACCCTGCTGGAACTGTCACCCATAGATCCGGTGACTGCGTATGTCGGAGCTGACCCTTCCATAGGAGCCGAGCAGAGAGAACTGATCGCACAGCACTGGGGGCTGGACAAACCTCCTGTAGAACGATTCTTCGCCTGGTTTTCTTCGATTGCGAGAGGTGACTGGGGAACTTCTATGATCTACCGCAGACCGGTTCTGGAAGTGGTCGGAACCAGGTTCCTGACGTCACTGGCGTTAATGATGACCGCCTGGGTCCTGTCTGGACTGCTCGGATTCTGGCTGGGGATTGCTGCCGGCACGCATGAAGGAAAACCGGCGGACCGGTTGATCCGCCTCATCGCTAATGTCCTGAATTCCACACCGACATTCTGGATCGGAATGCTGCTGATCATGATTTTCGCTGTCGGGCTGGGATGGCTGCCGTCTGCCCTGAGTGTGCCGATCGGAGTGGCACAGGCAGAAGTCACATTTTCAGAAAGGATCAGACACCTGATCCTTCCCGCGCTTGCCCTGAGTATAACCGGCATTCCGGGGATCTGTCTGCATACCAGGGAGAAGACCTGTGAAGTTATGAATTCCGACTATGTCCTGTTTGCAAGGGCACGCGGAGAGAGCAGGAGCAGCATAGTCCGGCGCCATGTCTGCCGCAATGCGCTGCTCCCGGCACTGACACTGCAGTTTTTGTCCTTCAGTGAACTGTTCGGAGGCTCGGTTTTTGTTGAGCAGGTATTCTCTTATCCGGGCATGGGGCAGGCTGCTGTGCAGGCCGGACTGAAGGGAGACGCTCCCCTGCTTATGGGAATTGTGATCATAAGTATGATCTTCGTATTCTCCGGAAATCTGATAGCGGATCTGCTGTACCAGGTCGTTGATCCGAGGATGAAGGAGGCGGGATATGAATAAAGAAAACCGCTCCGTTCATTTCAGTCCGGAAACCAGATCTGTCCAGCCCGGTCCGAAAACCAGATCTGTCCAGCCCGGTCCGGAAACCATCACGGTTAAGTCCAGACCGAAGGCTTCCGGAACAGGCTTCGGCGGAATCCGTGTTCGAACCATCGGCTGCATCCTTCTTTTCACAACTGTATTTATCTCAATACTGGTCATCGGCTCCCGGATCGTGGAGGACGATCTGCTTGTAGATCTGAATAATATCTTCACAGCGCCTTCTCTGCAGCATTTTTTCGGAACAGACTGGGTCGGCCGGGACATGCTGCAAAGGACATTAAAAGGGATGAGCATCAGCATGCAGGTCGGGCTCATTTCCACTGTACTGAGCGTAGTGATTGCAATGTTTTTCGGTGTGATGGCACCGGTATTCGGAGGCGTGCCGGATCATCTCGTGTCCTGGCTGATTGACTTTGTCATGTCAGTTCCGCACACGATCCTGATCATCCTGATCTCACTTGCCTGCGGGGGCGGCCTGCGCGGAGTTGTTGCAGGCGTCGTCTGCACGCACTGGACATCCCTGACCCGTGTCATCCGGGCAGAAGTCCTGCAGCTGAAAAACATGGAGTATGTACAGATTGCAGAGAAACTGGGGCGCAGCAGGTGGTACATAGCGGTTCATCATATGTTTCCCGCAATTCTTCCACAGCTGGCAGTCGGCGCAGTACTGCTGTTTCCGCACGCAATCCTGCATGAAGCTTCTATAACCTTCCTTGGATTCGGACTTCCGGCTCACGAACCGGCGATAGGAGTGATCCTGTCCGAATCAATGAAGTACCTGACTGTCGGAAAGTGGTGGCTGGCATTATTCCCCGGGATCAGTCTGGTGGCAGTAACAGTTATGGTTGAAGCGATCGGGAAGAACCTTGAGAAACTGATAACGCGAAGTGATAGAGAAAGAAGACAAGAATGGATCAGATGCATGATACTCAAAAGTTCATAGACGGCAATGCAGCTCAGCAGCCAGTCCTTAAGGTGGAACATCTGCATCTGACCTTTACACAGTATGCAAGAGGTCTGCGAAAGCGGGAACTGGAACCAATTAAAGATTTAAATCTTGAGTTGTATCAGGGCGAGATACTCGCGATCATTGGGTCAAGCGGATCCGGAAAGAGTCTGCTGGCACATGCAATCATGGGAATCCTTCCATACAATGCAACTGTCAGCGGGGATGTTTTATTCAAGGGTGAACGGCTCACTGAAAAGGTCAGGGAGAAGATCAGGGGAAAGGAACTCTTCCTTGTTCCTCAGTCTGTCACATATCTTGATCCGCTGCTTACTGTAGAGAAGCAAATTAAGATCTCGATGGAGAAAGAGTCCTCCTCAGATATCCGTGATTCAGAAATAGATAAACTGCTTGCTCACTATGGCCTTGGTCCGGAAGTCCGCAGATATTATCCGCATCAGCTTTCCGGCGGTATGACCAGGAAAGTGCTTCTGGTGTGCGCTTTGGCTGCGGATGCAGACGTACTGATTGTTGATGAACCGACACCGGGTCTGGATGAAGCTGCTCTGCAGGATGTCCTGGATGACTTCAACAAACTTCGTGATGCAGGAAAATCTGTCCTGATGATTACTCACGATATTAAAGCGGCACTTAAGATAGCGGATCGCATCACTGTCTTCTACGAAGGAGAATCGGTAGAGACTGCGCTTCCGGAAGACTTCACAGACAATGGAATAAGATTAAAACATCCGTATTCAAGAAAACTGGTTCAGGCCCTGCCACATGTGAAGAATCAGACGTCAGCTATTCAGAGTGAGTCAACATGTTCGGAACGCCCGGAACAGCCTGTCCGCCTACGCGCTGAGGGAATTCATTTTCACTATGGAAATGGGAAAGAAGTTCTGAAGGGAAACGATTTTGAGGTTCGTGAGGGCGAAGTGGTTGGCCTGATCGCTCCAAGCGGGGCTGGAAAAACAACCTTTGCCAGAATTCTGGCTGGTTATCGAAGACCAGACCGGGGGAGAGTGCTTCTGGAGCGCTTTGTGGAGAATTCCGGTGACTGGGATCTGGTTCAGGAGATAAACTCTGCAGATAAGAAAAGACAATCTGCTGCATCTTATCATCCGGTTCAGATGATTCTGCAGCATCCGGAAAAGGCAGTGGATCCGCTGCGTAAGATGAAGGGATTGCTGGATGAGGCCCGCGGCGTACCGGCGGATCTTTTGGAACAGGCAGAAATACGGGAAGAGTGGCTTGACCGTTGGCCTGCGGAACTGTCCGGTGGAGAATTGCAGAGGTTTTGTCTGGTCAGAGTGTTGAACGAAAGAACAAGATTTCTGATCTGTGATGAGATGACAACGATGCTGGATGCGGTTTCTCGCGCCGGATTATGGGAGTTGCTGTGCGATTATGCGGAAAAGCACCGGATCGGGGTCATAGTGATCAGCCATGATAAAGATCTGGTGGATCAGTTGTGCAGCAGGGTTGTTGATCTGAAAATGACAGAAGAAAAGTAATCTTCTTGCATTCTCTGTCCGTTTCTAATACAATAACCCCGACAATTTAATAATGGGAGAAGCGTTACAGAATGTAAGGAGATTACACTCATGAGCAGAAGAAATATCGCTTTGCTCCTGTCTTCCGCGATGCTTGCGTGTGCACTGGGATCTTTCTCAGGCGCAACGGTGGTGATGGCGGAGGAAGCAGGAACCGCTTCTTCCGGGGATGCCGAACTTACAGTCGGTCTTCCCCAGGACCTGGATAATAGTCTTGACCCGTATCAGA